>NZ_JBFAIG010000002.1:0-761238 GCF_040654575.1 Streptomyces sp. NPDC050674 | reverse complement strand
GCCCGACCGTTCACAGCGTCCTCGCTGTGTTTTTTCAAAGGAACCTCGACCATCGGAGATCCGATGGACGGGGTATCAACATATCTGGCGTTGACTTTTGGCACGCTGTTGAGTTCTCAAGGAACGGTCGCTTCCTTTGTACTCACCCTCTCGGGCTTTCCTCCGGGCTTCCCTTCGGTCTTGCGTTTCCGACTCTATCAGATCTTTCCGATCCGATTTCCTCGGTGCTTTCCAGGTTCTCGCTCTCGCGTTTCCCTTTCCGGCGGTTCCGACTCTATCAGATCCTTTCGGGCCTGATTCCCGGTCAGCGGGAGTTGTCTTTGCGGCTGTTGGGCCGTTCCGACGAGTGAGACTTTAGCGGATTCCCCGGCTCCCGACCTAATCGGGGGCCTCGTCCTTTCGAACGGGGATTCCTCATTCCGTGAATACGTACACCAATGAAACGACGACAGAGTTCTGCCATCGAGTAGTGGTGGGTACTTGCGGATTGGCTGCCCGGGGACCGACCGGGGTCGGCGCTCACGTCGGGCAACTCGGAGAACACTACGGAGCGGGGCAGGGCGTGTCAACTCACGGGTGGACCGCCCTGCCGCGGCGTACTCTGGGGCCATGACCACGCGTACGTGTCACCAGTCCTGGTGGGCCGCCTGACGGCGGCCGCGCTCACGTACGCACTCGACGGCCGCCGCTTCGGCGGCCGTTTCTGTTTCTCCCTCCAGCAGCACCGAGGGGCGGCCGCCCGGGGCGGTGGTCCCGACCGGAAGGTGGAGGAGAGATGACACGGGTCTTCAGCGGGGTCAAGCCGACGGGGCATCTGACGCTGGGGAACTACCTGGGGGCCATGCGGCGGTGGGCCGCGGTCGACCAGCACGAGGCCGACGCCTTGTTCTGCGTCGTCGATCTGCACGCCCTGACCGTGGACCACGATCCCGCGCGGGTGCGCAGGCTCAGTCGGCAGTCGGCGACGTTGCTGCTGGCGGCAGGTCTTGATCCGAAGCTCTGCACGGTGTTCGTGCAGAGCCACGTGGACGAGCACGCCCGGCTGTCGTACGTGCTGGAGTGCGTGGCCACCGACGGTGAGATGCGGCGGATGATCCAGTACAAGGAGAAGGCCGCGCGGGAGCAGCGGCGGGGCGGGAGTGTGCGGCTGTCGCTGCTGACGTATCCGGTGCTGATGGCGGCGGACATCCTGGCGTACGGGGCCGGCGAGGTGCCGGTCGGGGACGATCAGCGCCAGCATGTGGAACTGGCGCGGGATCTGGCCGTGCGGTTCAACCAGCGCTACGGGCACACGTTCGTGGTGCCGCGGGCCACGCGGCCGGGGGTGGCGGCGCGGGTGATGAATCTGCAGGACCCGGCGTCGAAGATGGGCAAGAGCGACGACGTGGGTCCGGGGATCGTCTATCTGCTGGACGAGCCGGACGTGGTGCGGAAGAAGGTCATGCGGGCGGTGACCGACAGCGGGCGGGAGGTCGTCTACGACCGGGAGGACCGGCCGGGGCTGGCCAATCTGCTGGAGATCCTCGCCGCGTGCACGGGTGGTAGCCCTGAGGAGCTGGCCGGGGCGTACACGTCGTACGGGGATCTGAAGCGGGACACCGCCGAGGCCGTGGTCGAGGTGCTCCGGCCCCTTCAGGCGAGGCACAAGGAGTTGTGCGCGGATCCCGCTCATGTGGAGGGGGTGCTGCGGGACGGGGCGGAGCGGGCTCGGGGGATGGCCCGGCCGACGGTGGATGCCGCGTACCGGGCGATCGGGCTGCTGCCGGCCGTGACGGAGGCGGCGGGGGCCGGGTCCGTGGTGGCGGTGTGAGGTGACGCCGGTGTGGGGGCGGGCCGCCGGCCCGCCCCCACAGGTCAGCCGTTGTTGCCTGAGGCCAGGGCGCGGCTGCGGTCGCGGGCGGCTTCGAGGGCGGCGATGAGGGCGGCCCGTACGCCGTGGTTCTCGAGTTCGCGGATGGCGTTGATGGTGGTTCCGGCGGGGGACGTGACGTTCTCGCGGAGCTTCACCGGGTGTTCGCCGCTGTCGCGGAGCATCGTGGCGGCGCCGATCGCGGACTGGACGATCAGGTCGTGGGCCTTGTCGCGGGGCAGGCCGAGGAGGATGCCGGCGTCGGTCATGGCTTCGACGAGGTAGAAGAAGTAGGCCGGGCCCGATCCGGAGAGGGCGGTGCAGGCGTCCTGCTGGGACTCGGGGACGCGGAGCGTCTTGCCGACGGCGCCGAAGATCTCCTCGGTGTGGGCGAGGTGGTCGGCGGTGGCGTGGGTGCCGGCGGAGATGACGGACATGGCCTCGTCGACCAGGGCGGGGGTGTTCGTCATGACGCGGACGACCGGGGTGTCGGGGGCCAGGCGTTCCTCGAAGTAGGCCGTGGGGATGCCGGCGGCGCCGCTGATGACCAGGCGGTCGGCGGGGACGTGGGGGGCGAGCTCGTCGAGCAGCGTGCCCATGTCCTGGGGTTTGACCGTGAGGATCAGGGTGTCGGCGGTCTTGGCGGCTTCGGGGTTGGTGACCGGGGTGACGCCGTAGCGGGTGCGGAGTTCTTCGGCTCGTTCCGGGCGGCGGGCGGTGACCAGGAGGTCGGACGGGGTCCAGCCGGCGCGGATCATTCCGCTGAGCAGGGCTTCGCCGATCTTGCCGGTGCCGAGGACTGCGACTTTCTGGGTCATGGCGCGGGGTGCCTCCGAAGGGTGCGTCGTCCGGGGTCCATCCTCGCACCGGGGAGTGGGGGGCGGCTCGGGTGTCCGCTGGGCGGGATGCCGGGCCCGGTCGCCGCCCGGGGAGGCACTCGGGGCGGTCGCGCCGGGGTGGTTACGCCGTCCGGCGCCTGAGGGTGGCCGCGCCCAGGATCAGGACCAGGAGTGCGCAGCCCGCGACGATCAGGGCGTCGCGTACGAACGTGGCGGTCATGTCGGTGTGGCGGAGCACCTCGTTCATGCCGTCGACGGCGTACGACATGGGCAGCACGTCGGAGACGGCTTCCAGGGCCGGGTGCATGGCGTCGCGCGGGGTGAACAGGCCGCACAGGAGGAGCTGGGGGAAGATCACCGCCGGCATGAACTGGACCGCCTGGAACTCCGAGGCCGCGAAGGCCGAGACGAAGAGGCCGAGGGCTGTGCCGAGGAGGGCGTCCAGGAGGGCCACGAGCAGCAGGAGCCAGGGGCTGCCGGTGACGTCGAGGCCGAGGAACCAGACCGCGAGGCCGGTGGCCAGGGCGGACTGGATGATCGCCAGGGTGCCGAAGGCCAGGGCGTAGCCGGCGATCAGGTCGCCCTTGCCGAGGGGCATGGCGAGGAGGCGTTCGAGGGTGCCCGAGGTGCGTTCGCGCAGGGTGGCGATCGACGTCACCAGGAACATCGTGATGAGCGGGAAGATCCCCAGCAGGGACGCGCCGATGTTGTCGAAGGTGCGCGGGCTGCCGTCGAAGACGTAGCGCAGCAGGAACAGCATCACGCAGGGGATGAGGATCAGCAGGGCGATGGTGCGCGGGTCGTGGGTGAGCTGGCGGAGGACCCGGGCGGCGGTGGCGGTGGTGCGGGAGGCGCTGAGGGCTCGCGGTGGGCCGGCCGGCCGGGCCTCGGGGGTGGTGCTGGTGGTCATCGGGTCGTCTCCTTCGTGCGGGCTGCCGCCTTCGCCTCGTCCACCAGGTGGAGGAAGGCCTGTTCGACCGTGTCGGCGCCGGTGCGGGCACGCAGGTCGTCGGGGGTGTCTCCCCCCGCCTCCGGCCGGGAGGTGCCCCCAGCCAGGAGCTCGCCGTCGCGCATGAGGAGGAGGCGGTGGCAACGCTCGGCCTCGTCCATGACGTGGGAGGAGACGAGGAGGGTCGCGCCGCGGTGGGTCGCGAGGTCGTGGAAGAGGTTCCACAGGTCGCGGCGCAGGACCGGGTCGAGGCCGACGGTGGGTTCGTCGAGGATCAGGAGCTCAGGGGTGCCGAGGAGGGCGACGGCCAGGGAGACGCGGTTGCGCTGGCCGCCGGAGAGGTTGCCGGCCAGGGCGTCGGCGTGGGTGGTGAGGTCGACGTCGGCGATGGCCCGGGTGACGATCTCGGCCCGGTGACCGGCGGCCGCCCGGCCGGGGTTCAGGATCGCGGCGAAGTAGTCGAGGTTCTGGCGGACGGTCAGGTCGTCGTAGACGGAGGGGGCTTGGGTGACGTAGCCGATGCGGGCGCGCAGGGTGGGGTGGCCGGCGGGGTGGCCGAGGACGTCGAGGGTGCCGGTGACGTTGGCCTGGCTGCCGACCAGGGCGCGCATGAGGGTGGACTTGCCGCAGCCGGAGGGGCCGAGGAGGCCGGTGATCCGGCCCCGGGGGACGGTGAAGCCGAGGTTGCGCAGGACCGTGCTGGGGTTGCGGACGACGGTGAGGTTCTCGGCGTGGACGGCTGGGGTGTCCGGGCCCGGGCGTGGCGAGCCGGGAGCATTATTCATCATGTGATGAATAATGCTCCCGGGGTCCGGACGCGTCAAGCGGCTGTGGTGGGTGGGCCCGGGCCTCCTTCGGGCGGGTGCGCGTCAGGCCGGGGTCGCGGCGAGGAGCAGGACGACCTCGTAGACCTCCTCCACGAAGCCGTCCGGGAAGGCGCGGAGGAGGTGCTCGCGCTCCTCGGCCAGGAACGCCGCGGTCTGTTCGGCGCCGTGGACGAGGAACACCGAGTGGCTGCCGATGTTGGCGAGGTGGGTGTCGACCGGGACGCGGCGGCTCCAGCGGACGGTGCGGCGGGTGAAGGCGAGGCGGCCGGTGGGGTCGGCGGCGCGGGCGTTGACGTTGCGCTTCTCCGCGGAGACGTCGATGCCGAAGTGGTGTGCGGTGCGGGCGGCGGCCTCGGCGATCCAGGGCACGTCGAGGGCGTCGGTGTTCCACCAGAGGGCGAGGGCGCCGCCGGGGCGCAGGACGCGCAGGGCTTCCGGGACGGCGCGCGCGGGGTCGGTCCAGTGCCAGGCCTGGGCGTAGGTGACGAGGTCGACGGAGGCGTCGGCGAGGGGGAGGTCGTCGCCCGTGCCGCGGACGACCGGGATGCCGGGGAGGGCGCGGCGGAACTGGGCCGCCATGCCGTCACCGGGTTCCACGGCGACGACGTGCGCGCCCCTGGCGTGCAGGAGGGCGGTGGCGATGCCGGTGCCGGCGCCGACGTCCGCGACGCGCGTGCCGGCGAGGGGGCGGCCGGTCAGGTCCTCTATCGCGTCGAAGAGGGCCGGGGGGTAGGAGGGCCGGTTGGCCGCGTACTGGGCCGCGGCGGCGTTGAAGGAGTGGGCCCGGGCGGCCCGGGAGGGCTCGGGGGCGGGGTGGTCGGCGGGGGGTTCGGGGGTGCGGTCGGCTCCGGTGGGGTGGTGGGCGGTGGGAGGTGTGGTCATGGGGCCATGGTGGCCGGGGGCGGGGTGGGGTGCGGTGAGATTTCGGTGAGATCGGCGGGGGTTGGGGGTGGGCGGGGGCGGTGCAGGGGCTTCGGGAATGCGGGGGCTGGGAACTTCCGGGCTTCGAGAGGGCAGGGGGGCGCGGGGGTGGGACTCAGGCGCAGGGATCGCGCCCGGGGTGACGGCACGCGGGGGACAGAAGGGGGCGCTTACCGGGGAAACCTATGGCCAGGCCGGCGCGCTAGCGGCGGGTGAGGCGGGCGAGCGTGACGCCGTTGGGGAAGGTGGTGCGCTCGGCGACATCGAAAACCGTGGGGTCGAAAGTGCCGTCGAAGGCCGGGATCCCGGCGCTGGCGACCACCGGGTAGTGCTTGACGATGAGTTCGTCGATCTCGGGCAGGAGGGTACCGGCGAGCTTGCCGCCGCCGCAGAGCCAGATGTCCAGGTCGGTGTCCTGCTCCTGCTTGAGGTCGCGGACGAGAGTGCGCGGATCGCCCGCAGCGACGGTGACGGCCGGGTCGATGTCCTGGTTCAGCGTGCTGGAGACCACGTACTGGCGCAGGTGGGCGTATGGGCTGGTGATTCCCTGGTCGAGGGCCGGGCGGTAGGTGCCGAGGCCCATGACGACGGTGTCGAACCGCCGGTTCGGTGCGTCGGCGAGGCCGACGGCGGCCCGGTAGGCGGTCGGAAGGGTCTCGGGGTAGAGGCCGTTGACCCAGGCGGCGTAGGCGGCGCTCTGCTGTTCGTCCCCGGCGGGGAAGAAGTCGTACTCGCCGTGCGGGCCTGCGATGCGGCCGTCGAGCGTGACGGCGATGTAGTACACGAGCTTCCGCACGTTGATAACTCCAGACGTAGTACTCTCTTCGTAGTGGTTTGAAACTAGTACTACAGATGGAGTGGTGTCAATGGTCAGGCGGAACGATCAGCGGCGCGCCGCCCTCGTCGATGCGGCGATCGAGGTGCTGGCCGGTGAGGGCGCACGAGGGCTGACGTTCCGGGCGGTGGACGCCGCGGCCGCCGTTCCGGCCGGGACCGCCTCCAACTACTTCGCCAACCGGGACGACCTGCTCACCCAGGCAGGGGCCCGGGTGTATGAGCGGCTCCAGCCCGACGAGGCGACGATCGCACGCCAGCAGGCGGCCGGCCGTGACCGCGAGAGCTACGCGGCGCTGATGCGGGAACTCGTCGGCCGCGTCGCCGGCTTCCGCACCGGCTATCTCGCCCTGCTCGAACTGCGCCTCGAGGCCACCCGCCGCCCCGAACTGCGCAGGGTCCTCACCGAGCGGGTGCGCGCCGACGTCGACGCCAATGTCGCTCACCACGAGGCCTCCGGGCTCCCCGGCGACGCCATGGCCGTGAAGCTGCTCATGCTGACTCTGAACTGGCTGATCGTCGAGCAGCTGACCCTGCCGGACGTCTTCGACGAGGCAGAGCGCGGACAACTGGTCACGGCAGCGGTCGAGCGCATCGTCGCGGCGCGGTAGGGGGCCGGGAGGCTCAAGCGCGGCCCGGGCCTGGCGGCGATGCGCCGGGCGCTACCTGCGGCGGCGGTTCCTCGGGTTGCCCGAGCGTCGGGTCGTGCGCTGCTCGTACTGCCTGCGGGCCTCTTCGTACTCCTCGCGGTGGAGCTTCTCCCCGGGCGCCTCGGTGAGGGAGCGGAAGAAGTAGGCGAGCAGGGAGCCGACGAAGCCGACCGTCAGGAGGCCACGCAGGGATGCCTGGCGGTCGGGGTCGGGGCGCCGGGTGAAGCCGTCCCAGGTGTGACGGAAGGCCATCGCGCTGCACACCGCGAACATCACGACCATGAGGAGCGTGACGAAACCGCCGATCGCGGCGATCTGGAGCCCCTGGTAGGCGAGGCGGAGGACGAGGCAGGAGACGGCCGCGGCGGCGAGAGAACCGGCGGCGACCGCGATGCGGCGGGCGGTGTAGCCGCTGTCGTGGTGCAGCCAGGTCGTGCCGAAGAAGCGCAGGGGCTCGGGGCGGGGGCCGAGGCGCCCGGCCGGGGAGCCCGCGGGGGCGGCAGGGGTGCTGTCGTCTGCACTCACAGGTCGATTATGACCACTGCCGGGCCGCGGGCTCCGTGCGGGCCGAGGACTTCGCGGACACGACCTACCCGCAGCTCGAGGCGACGTAGCCGTCGCTGCCCGTCTTCACGTAGGCGTCCGAGACGAACGCGCCGTTGGTTTTCGGAGTCGTGGCGGCCGGATCAGGAGCAGCGCGGACGGACATAGCCGTCGCTGCCGGTGTTCACGTAGGCGTCCGAGACGTACTGGCCGTTGTCGATGTTGTCCCAGATGTTCGTCGTGCCGTACGGGCCCGTCACCGAGGTGCCCGGCGACTGGCAGTAGATCGGGACCTTCGCTCCTTCGGGCAGGATCCGGACCACGGTGTAGTTGGTGCCCGGGCCGCTGCGGACGTTGAGACGGGCGCCCGGCGCGACCGAGTAGTAGCGCAGGGCCGTGGTGGTGACCTCGGCGCCGGCCGCTTCCGTCAGCTGGCCGCTCACCGTCTCTTCGACACGGTCGACAGACATGAAAACTCCCCCCGTTGCACCCCATGACTGCCATGGGGCCCCGTTGATTCCCCCGCGTCACGTCGTGAAACACACGTGCGCGACTCGCACGCGGAGACTAGCAAGCCGCCTCTGTCCCGAACGAGCCATCGACTAGGCTCCGTGCGTCGCGCGCGCGGACGAAGAGCACGGGGGTGGGTCCATGGCGCCACAGAGCGGTACCGGGACGGGCCCGGAAGCGGAACTTCCCGAATACGCCGGCCACTACCGGCTGGAGTCGATCCTGGGCTCCGGGGGCATGGGTGTCGTGCATCTCGCGCGCAGTACCTCGGGGATGAAGCTCGCGGTGAAGGTCGTCCACGCCGAGTTCGCCAGGGACCCCGAGTTCAGGGGGCGGTTCAGACAGGAGGTGGCGGCCGCTCGACAGGTCAGCGGTGCCTTCACCGCGTCCGTCGTCGACGCCGACTCGGAGGCCGAACGGCCCTGGATGGCCACCCTGTTCATCCCCGGGCCGACCCTGTCCGGCCATGTGAAGCGGAACGGGGCCATGAACCCCGCCGAGTTGCGCCGCCTGATGGCCGGACTGGCCGAGGCGCTGCGCGACATCCACCGGGTCGGTGTGGTGCACAGGGATCTCAAACCGAGCAATGTGCTCCTCGCCGAGGACGGTCCCAAAGTCATCGACTTCGGCATCTCCCGGCCCAAGGACAGCGAACTGCGCACCGAGACGGGCAAGTTGATCGGGACCCCGCCGTTCATGGCGCCGGAGCAGTTCCGGCGCCCCCGGGAAGTGGGGCCCGCCGCCGACGTCTTCGCGCTCGGGTCGGTGATGGTGCACGCGGCCACGGGGCGCGGGCCGTTCGACTCCGACAGTCCGTACGTCGTCGCCTACCAGGTCGTCCATGACGAACCGGACCTGGCCGGGGTACCGGAGAGTCTCGCGCCCCTCGTGGCGCGGTGTCTGGCCAAGGAGCCCGAGGACCGGCCGACACCGGACGAGCTGATGCGGGAACTGCGGTCGGTGGCGGCCTCGTACGACACCCAGGTGTTCATACCGGCACAACGGGCGGGAGACCCGCCGGAGCCCGAGCCGGGCCCGGAGCGGCGCGTCCCCGAGCCCGGACGGCGGTCCTGGAGACTCCCCGGCAGGTGGCCGCTGGTCGGGACCGGCCTCCTCGGTCTGGCCGCCATCGCCGCGTTGACCTCCGTGCAGCTGCTCGGCGGTGACGATCCGGCCCCCGCGGGCGGCAGCGCGCCGCGCGCGAGGGCGGCGGGAGTGAGCCCGTGGGAGACGACGTCGGCGCCCGAGAAGGGGACGCCGCAGTGCTCCCACGGAGAAGGGGTGCTGGTCTGCGCGCAGACGGGTCGTGTCTTCGCGCTCGACCCGTCCGACGGGCGCCGGCTGTGGCAGCGCACCGGCGCCACGGCTCAGGGCGGACGGCCGGTCGTGTCAGGCGGCCTGGTGCAGCCCGCCCTGGACCGGGGCACGCGACTGGAGGCCTTCGAGCCGGCCTCGGGCAGGACGCGCTGGCGGCAGACGGTGCCGTCGTACAGCGGGCTGGCGCACGCGGGGGGCATGCTCCTGGTCACCGGCGCCGACGGCACGGTCACCGGCGTGGACAGCGCTACGGGGCGCACGAAGTGGAACCGCCGCATCGAGGGGCACCGGGCCCCGTACTTCACGTCCTTCTCCGCCGACCCTTCGGCCTATGCGACGAGCACGTCGGACGACGGGTCGAGCACCCGCGTCACCGCGGTCGCCCCGGAGACGGGCGAGGTCCGATGGGACGTACGGCTGAAGGGGTCGTTGCAGCCCGTCGGCGCGGCCGGCGGATCCGTCGTCCTCGTCTCCGTCGACGCGGTCTACGGATCGACGAAGGCCGTGGTGCAATACACGCCGGACGACGGGACATCCCGTCGGGTGGTGCTGCCCGTCCCGCTCGAGCGGTCGCAGGCCACGGTGCGCGGCGACGTCGTGTATCTGATGGGGGACGGCGGATCCCTGGTGGCCGTCGACCTGCGTGCGCAGCGGCAGCTCTGGAGCCTGGAGACCGCGGTGACCCGGGGCTCCGCGCCGGTGGCCGACGGCCGGTACGTCTACTTCTCCGCCCCCGACGGGCGCCTGCTCGGCGTGGACGCACGTGAGGGCCGGCTCCTCGGGCAGACGCCCCCGCGGCTCGGCACGAACGCGGCACGGGTCGCGGACGCGGTCCCCGCCCCCGTACTCGCCGACGGCCGTCTGTGCGCCGCCGCTCCCGACGGCACCGTCTTCGCCGTCCCCGCGGGCGATCCCGCCACCTGGCCACACGGATGAGGGCCGCCCCCCGGCAACGGGGGACGGCCCTGAGTCCGCGACGGGGTCAGCCCAGCTTCGACACGTCCCGCACGGCGCCCTTGTCCGCGCTGGTCGCCATCGCCGCGTAGGCCCGCAGCGCGGCCGAGACCTTGCGCTCGCGGTTCTTCGGGGCGTAGACGCCGTTGAGCGCCTGCTCGCGGCGGGTCAGCTCGGCGTCGTCCACCAGCAGCTCGATGGAGCGGTTCGGGATGTCGATGCGGATGCGGTCGCCGTCCTCGACCAGGGCGATGGTGCCACCCGCGGCCGCCTCGGGCGAGGCGTGGCCGATGGACAGGCCCGAGGTGCCGCCGGAGAAGCGGCCGTCGGTGACCAGCGCGCAGACCTTGCCCAGGCCGCGGCCCTTCAGATACGAGGTCGGGTAGAGCATCTCCTGCATGCCGGGGCCGCCCTTGGGGCCCTCGTAGCGGATGACGACGACGTCGCCCTCCTTCACCTGCTGGGTGAGGATCTTCTGCACGGCCTCCTCCTGCGACTCGCAGACGACCGCCGGACCCTCGAAGGTCCAGATGGACTCGTCGACGCCGGCCGTCTTCACGACACAGCCGTCCACGGCCAGGTTGCCCTTGAGGACCGCGAGGCCGCCGTCCTTGGAGTAGGCGTGCTCGGCGGAGCGGATGCAGCCGCCCTCGGCGTCCTCGTCCAGGGCCTCCCAGCGCTCGGACTGGGAGAAGGCCTCGGCGGAGCGGACGCAGCCGGGGGCCGCGTGCCACAGCTCGATCGCCTCCGGGGACGGCGAGCCGCCGCGCACGTCCCAGGTCTTCAGCCAGTCGGCCAGGGAGGGGCTGTGGACGCAGTGCACGTCCTCGTTGAGCAGCCCGGCGCGGTGCAGCTCGCCCAGCAGGGCGGGGATGCCACCGGCGCGGTGCACGTCCTCCATGTAGTACGTGCGGTCCTTGGCCACGTTCGGGGCGACCTTGGCCAGGCACGGCACACGGCGGGAGACCTCGTTGATCTCCTCCAGCCCGAAGGGGACGCCCGCCTCCTGGGCGGCGGCCAGCAGGTGCAGGATCGTGTTGGTGGAGCCGCCCATGGCGATGTCGAGGGCCATGGCGTTCTCGAAGGCGGCGACGGACGCCACGCTGCGCGGCAGGACCGTCTCGTCGTCCTGCTCGTAGTAGCGGCGGCTGATGTCCATGACCGTCTTGGCCGCGTTGACGTACAGCTGCCTGCGGGCGGTGTGCGTGGCGAGGACCGAGCCGTTGCCCGGCAGGGACAGGCCGATGGCCTCGGTCAGGCAGTTCATCGAGTTGGCGGTGAACATGCCGGAACACGAGCCGCAGGTCGGGCAGGCGTTCTCCTCGATGCGGAGGATGTCCTCGTCGGAGATCTTGTCGTTCACAGCGTCGGAGATCGCGTCGACCAGGTCGAGCGTGCGGACCGTGCCGTCGACCAGGGTGGCGCGGCCGGACTCCATGGGGCCGCCGGAGACGAACACCGTCGGGATGTTCAGCCGCAGGGCGGCGTTGAGCATGCCCGGGGTGATCTTGTCGCAGTTGGAGATGCAGATCAGGGCGTCGGCGCAGTGGGCCTCCACCATGTACTCCACGCTGTCCGCGATCAGGTCGCGCGAGGGCAGGGAGTAGAGCATGCCGCCGTGGCCCATGGCGATGCCGTCGTCCACGGCGATCGTGTTGAACTCGCGCGGGATGCCGCCGGCCTCGATCACCGCCTCGCTGACGATCCGGCCCACCGGCGCCAGGTGCGTGTGGCCGGGGACGAACTCCGTGAAGCTGTTGGCGACCGCGATGATCGGCTTGCGGCCGATGTCCCCGCCCGGTACACCGGAGGCGCGCATCAGGGCGCGGGCGCCCGCCATGTTGCGGCCGTGGGTGACTGTGCGGGACCTCAGCTCGGGCATCGTCGCTCGCTCCTTCAGAGACTGCGTCAGAGGATTCGGACACTTCTGACTGCTACCGAGCGTACGCCGGTCATCCAGAGGGCGGGACGGAGTGTCCGGAATGCGGGACGGCCGTCTCGGAGACGGCGGCGTCCGCGAGCCCTACGGGCCGGTCAGGTGTCCCTGCACGACCGGTGCGATGCGCGCGATGATCTGCTCCGGGTCCGCGGAGGCCAGCGGCTCGACCTTGACGACGTAGCGCAGGATCGCGGTGCCGACCAGCTGCGCGGCGGCCAGCTCGGCCCGCAGCTCGGCGTCCGGCTGCTCCAGCCGGCCGGCGATGCGGCGCAGCACCTGGGTGGCGACGATCCGGCGGAAGACGGCGGCCGCGGTCTCGTTGGTGAGGGCGGAGCGGACGATGGCGAGCACGGGCGCGCGGGTCGCCGGGTTCTCCCAGATCCCGAAGAAGAAGCGGGCCAGGCGCTCCCCCACCCCGTCGAGCGGGCCCTCCTCGATGGCCTTGGGGGCTTGCAGGGCGGGCCCGAAGGACTGGGTGATCGCCGCCTCGAAGACCTGCTCCTTCGTGCCGAAGTAGTGGTGCACGAGGGCGGAGTCGACACCCGCGGACTTGGCGATGCCGCGCACGGACGTCTTCTCGTAACCGCGCTCGGAGAACTCGTCGCGGGCGGCGGCCAGGATGCGGTCGCGGGTGTCGGCCGACTCGGCGCGCGGGGGGCGGCCGCGGCGGCGGGCGGCCGTGCCGGACCCGCCTCCGGCCGGGGACCGCTCGGTCATCGCCGCGGCACCTTCACGGCCGAGGCCAGGTGCAGGCGGGTGAAGGCCAGGGCCTCCGCCAGATCGGCCTCGCGCTCCGCGCTCGACATCGCGCGGCGGGTGTTGACCTCGATGACGACGTGCCCGTCGAAGCCGGTCAGGGCGAGCCGCTCCAGCACCTCGGCGCAGGGCTGGGTGCCGCGGCCGGGCACCAGGTGCTCGTCCTTGGCGGAACCCCGGCCGTCGGCGAGGTGGACGTGGCCGAGCCGGTCCCCCATGCGGTCGACCATGTCCAGGGCGTCGGAGCGGGCCGTCGCGGTGTGGCTGAGGTCGATCGTGAAGTGCCGGTAGTCGTCCTTCGTCACGTCCCAGTCGGGGGCGTACGCGAGCATCTCGCGGTCGCGGTAGCGCCACGGGTACATGTTTTCGACGGCGAACCGTACGTCCGTCTCGTCGGCCATGCGCCAGATGCCGTTGACGAAGTCCCGGGCGTACTGGCGCTGCCAGCGGAACGGGGGGTGGACGACGACCGTGCTCGCGCCGAGCTTCTCCGCCGCCGTGCGGGCCCGCTGGAGTTTGGTCCACGGGTCGGTGGACCAGACGCGCTGCGTGATGAGCAGGCAGGGGGCGTGCACGGCCAGGATCGGGATGCGGTGGTAGTCGCTGAGTCTGCGCAGGGCCTCGATGTCCTGGCTGACCGGGTCGGTCCAGACCATGACCTCGACTCCGTCGTAGCCGAGGCGCGCGGCGATCTCGAAGGCCGTGGCCGTCGACTCCGGGTAGACCGAGGCCGTCGACAGGGCGACCTTCGCGTCCGGGATCTTCACGGCTGGCTCTGCCATGCAGGACAGGTTACGGGGTGTGGTCGGGGTGAAGTGGGGGCTCTCTTCGCCGTTGTGGTGTTTGCCATAGCAGTGGGGTCCTCTACACCGACTCCATGTGATCCAGGCGACGCAGGATCACGCCTTCGCGCAGCGCCCAGGGGCATATCTCGACCCGCTCCACGCCGAAGAGGTCCAGGGCGGCCTCGGCCACCAGGGCGCCCGCCAGGAGCTGACCGGCGCGGCCCTCCGAGACGCCCGGCAGCTCCGCGCGCTCGCGCTCCGTCATGGCCGCCAGGCGCGGGACCCAGCCCTCCAGGGACTCGCGCTTGAGCTCGCGCTGGACGTAGAGGCCCTCGGCGGAGCGGGCGGCACCGGCGAGGCGGGCCAGCTGTTTGAAGGTCTTCGAGGTGGCGACGACGTGGTCGGGGGCGCCGAAGCGGCTGAACTCGCCGACCGTGCGGGCGATCTCGGTGCGCACATGGCGGCGCAGGGCGCGGACGTCGTCCGGGTCGGGCGGATCGCCGGGCAGCCAGCCGGCGGTGAGGCGCCCGGCGCCCAGGGGGAGGGAGGCGGCCGCGTCGGGCTCCTCGTCCATGCCGTAGGCGATCTCGAGGGATCCGCCGCCGATGTCCAGGACCAGCAGCTTTCCGGCGGACCAGCCGAACCAGCGGCGGGCGGCGAGGAAGGTGAGGCGGGCCTCCTCCTCGCCGGTGAGGACCTGGAGCTCGACACCGGTCTCGGCGCGTACCCGGGCCAGGACGTCGTCGGCGTTGCCGGCCTCGCGCACGGCGGAGGTGGCGAACGGGAGCAGGTCCTCGACGCCCTTGTCCTCGGCGGCCTGGAGGGCCTCCCGGATGACCGAGACCAGTCGGTCGACGCCGTGCGGGCCGATCGCGCCGTCGTCTTCGAGGAGCTGGGCGAGGCGCAGTTCCGCCTTGTGCGAGTGCGCGGGAAGCGGGCACGCGCCGGGGTGCGCGTCCACCAC
The DNA here is from genome assembly GCF_040654575.1 of Streptomyces sp. NPDC050674. NCBI lineage: Bacteria > Bacillati > Actinomycetota > Actinomycetes > Kitasatosporales > Streptomycetaceae > Streptomyces > Streptomyces sp. NPDC050674. Next base: position 746,601 of record NZ_JBFAIG010000002.1, on the reverse strand, counting down.
GAGCAGATGCACCGTGTTCGATCCCACGTCGAGGACACCGAGTCTCATGTACGGCACGCTACTGCCCACCGGGCCGTCCGCCGTCCTCGGTGGGGGTACGAGGCCCGTACCCTGGACTCGTGCCAAAGACGAAAAAGGCCAAGCGCGACAAATCACCTGGCGTCGCGGTACCCGACGAGCAGGGCCTGGACTTCGCCCGCGCGTGGGTGGAGTTTCCCGATCCGGCGGACGACGAGCAGGTGTTCCGCTGCGATCTGACATGGCTGACCTCTCGCTGGAACTGCATCTTCGGCAGCGGCTGCCAGGGCATCCAGGCGGGCCGCGCGGACGACGGGTGCTGCACGTTGGGTGCCCACTTCTCCGACGAGGACGACGAGAAGCGCGTGGCCGGGCATGTGGCCAGGCTCACGCCGGACATCTGGCAGCACCACGCCGAGGGCACGCGGAACGGCTGGGTCTCCGAGGACGAGGACGGCGATCGGCAGACCCGGCCCTTCCAGGGCTCGTGCATCTTCCAGAACCGGCCCGGCTTCCCGGGCGGCATGGGCTGCTCGCTGCACATCCTGGCCCTGAAGGAGGGCCGCGAGCCGCTGGAGACCAAGCCGGACGTGTGCTGGCAGCTGCCTGTGCGGCGGACGTACGAGTGGATCGACCGGCCCGACGACACCCGCGTCCTCCAGGTGTCGATCGGCGAGTACGACCGCCGGGGCTGGGGCCCGGGCGGTCACGACCTGCACTGGTGGTGCACGTCGGCCACCTCGGCGCACGGCGCGGGCGACCCCGTCTACGTCTCCTACCGGCCCGAGCTGATCGAGCTGATGGGCAAGGCCGGCTACGACCGGCTGGTCGAGCTGTGCGAGGAGCGGCTGGCCTCGCAGTTGCCGCTGCTGGCACCGCACCCTGCGGATCCGGGGATCTGAGCGGCCGGTTACGAGGTGGCCGGGCTCGGGTCGCCGCCGTCCGAGGGCGGTGGCGTCGAGCCCGTCGGCTCGGTCGGGGCGGTGTCCGTGGGGGTGGGGTCCGGGTCGGGTGACGGGGGCGGGGTGGTCGGCGTCGGGTCCGGGTCCGGGGCGGAGGTCGTGGGTGTCGGGTCGGGCCGGGTCGGGCCCGGGTCACTGGGCCGGGGGTCCGGGCCGGGGCCGGAGGGACTGGGCGCGGTGCCGTAGCCGTCGATGTGGACGACGGCGCCCGCCGGTGCGATCGCCACCTGCGCGTGCCAGGGCCCGGCGGGCTCCCGCAGATGGTCGACGTACACCTTGATCGTCAACGACTCGCCGGGCCGCAGCGTTCCCGAGGACCGGCTGAGGTAGAGCCAGGGGGCTCCCGTGGTCGCGGACCAGCGGACCGGGGCCGGGCCGGTGGCGGTCAGGGTGACGAGGGTGGTGTCGCCGCTGTGGTCAGCGGTGACCTCGAGGGTGGTCTCGCGGCCGGCGCCGGCGACGCCGATGACCTCGACGGAGACGTCGGCCTTGCCGTCCTTGCCGAAGCGGGGGCCGGGCCGGGTGCTGGCGTTGCCGGTGTTCTCGTAGCCGCCGCCCGCCATCTCGCCGTCCAGGCCGAAGGGGTCGTCCGCCTCGCGCGCGGAGGCCGAGCGGCCGTCCTGGCCCTCACCGACGGGGGTGCCCCGGTAGGCCGCCCACAGGGCGAGCACGGGGGCGGCCACCACGGTGGCGACGACGGTCGTGGTCACGGCACGCGCGCGGAGACGGTCCCTCCGGGCGGCGTGGTCCTTGGGGTCCATCGGGAATCCGCGCCGGTCGAAGCGGGGCGCGAGCCCCCGCGCGTGGTGCGACATGGCGACGTGCAGGGCCGCCCGGGGCGCTGGCAGGACGGGCAGTTCGGCGGGCGTGACGCTGGTGCCGGGCCAGCGGCCGGGGATGGCGCGCTCGGCGGTGCGGCGGCAGCGCGGGCAGTCGTCGACGTGCCGGACGAGTTCGCGGCGCAGGGCCGTGCCGAGCACGAGCCGGTCGTCGCCCGCGAGGTGCGCCACGCTCGGACACGCCCGGGTCTCGACCACGGCGAGGGCGGCACGCGTGCGTTCCACCTCGCAGGCGGCGGAGGCGAGCAGGTCGCGGGCGGCGGCCGGGTCCATGCCGAGGACGGCGGCGACCTCGTGGGCGGCGAGGTGGTGGCGCACGGCCAGTTCGAGCGCCTCCCGCTGCTCCGGGGTGGTGCCGGCGGCCTCCGGCCAGGCGAGCAGGGCCAGTTCGCGACGGCGCCGCTCCTGGACCTCCTCGGAAGGGGCCGGGCCGGCCGGCCGGTCGGCGCGCTGCCGTGCGGCGCGGCCCGCGGCGTGGCTGCTCTGACGTTTCTGCTTGGCCTCGGCCAGCTTGCGCAGGCACGCCCAGCGGGCCAGCGCGTACAGCCAGGCCCTGCGGTCCGCGGGCGCCTCGGGCGCGTGCCGGCCCCGCCGTTCGGCGAGTGCGAGGACGTCGCCCAGGGCGGCGGTCGCGGCCTCGTGGTCGCACAGCACGGACAGGCAGTAGGTGAACAGGCCGTCCAGGTAGGGCTCGTAGCGCGCGGGCGGCCGCTGCGCCAGCGTGCGCGCAGCCCCTCGGTCACGCGCTTCCCGGTGCGCCCGGTGCGCGCCGGCCGTGCGGGTCGAGATCTCCGGAGTACTGCTCATCATTCGGCGACCGTAGGGGGCCGGGAGTGGCACCTTCAGGCGGCTTGAGCACATTTAATCCGTACGGGTGAAACGATCCCTCAATCGGGGACATGAACCAGGCGTTCCGCCGCTGGCGCGGGGTGGCGGACCCCTGGCGCGCAGCCGGCCGTCGTCGGCCGCTCCCCGCGATGTCAGTGCCGGCGGCTACGGTTTCGTCCATGGCTGCCCGTACGAAGACCACCAAGGACCGCCCGTCCTACCGCTGCACGGAATGCGGCTGGCAGACGGCGAAGTGGCTCGGCCGCTGCCCCGAGTGCCAGGCCTGGGGGACGGTCGAGGAGTACGGCACGCCCGCGGTGCGTACGACGGCGCCCGGCCGGGTCACCACCTCCGCCCTGCCGATCGGCCAGGTGGACGGCCGTCAGGCCACCGCCCGCCCCACCGGCGTGCCGGAGCTGGACCGCGTGCTGGGCGGCGGGCTGGTCCCCGGCGCGGTGGTGCTGGTCGCCGGTGAACCGGGCGTCGGCAAGTCCACGCTCCTGCTCGACGTGGCGGCCAAGTCCGCCAGCGACGAGCACCGCACGCTGTACGTCACGGGTGAGGAGTCGGCGAGCCAGGTCCGGCTGCGCGCCGACCGCATCGGCGCCATCGACGACCACCTGTACCTGGCGGCGGAGACGGATCTGGCGGCGGTGCTGGGCCACTTGGACGCGGTGAAGCCGTCGCTGCTGATCATGGACTCGGTGCAGACGGTGGCGTCCCCCGAGATCGACGGCGCGCCCGGTGGCATGGCCCAGGTGCGGGAGGTCGCGGGGGCACTGATCCGGGCGTCCAAGGAGCGCGGCATGTCCACGCTGCTGGTGGGCCACGTCACCAAGGACGGCGCGATCGCGGGCCCGCGCCTGCTGGAGCACCTGGTGGACGTCGTCCTGTCCTTCGAGGGCGACCGGCACGCCCGCCTGCGTCTCGTGCGCGGCGTGAAGAACCGCTACGGCACCACCGACGAGGTCGGCTGCTTCGAGCTGCACGACGAGGGCATCACGGGCCTCGCCGACCCGAGCGGCCTCTTCCTGACGCGCCGGGCCGAACCCGTCCCGGGCACCTGCCTGACCGTCACGCTGGAGGGCCGCCGCCCCCTGGTCGCCGAGGTCCAGGCGCTCACGGTGGACTCGCAGATCCCCTCCCCGCGCCGCACCACCTCGGGCCTGGAGACCTCCCGTGTGTCGATGATGCTCGCGGTGCTGGAACAGCGCGGGCGGATCAGCGCCTTGGGCAAAAGGGACATCTACTCCGCGACGGTCGGCGGTGTGAAGCTGACCGAGCCGGCCGCGGACCTGGCCGTCGCCCTCGCCCTGGCCAGCGCGGCGAGTGACACACCTCTCCCCAAGAACCTCGTCGCGATCGGCGAAGTGGGCCTCGCGGGCGAGGTGAGGAGGGTCACGGGAGTGCAGCGCAGGCTGGCCGAAGCCCACCGTCTGGGCTTCACGCACGCGCTGGTCCCGGGCGATCCGGGCAAGGTCCCGGCGGGCATGAAGGTGCTGGAGGTCGCGGACATAGGGGACGCCCTGCGGGTCCTTCCGCGGTCCCGTCGCAGAGAGGCCCCACGGGACGAGGAGGGTCGCCGGTAGACTTTGCCCTGGTCTCGCCCGTCCGTGCGAACCGAGCGCGCGACACGGGGGCGCCCAGAACCTGCGACCGGAGGAGTGCAGTGGCAGCCAACGACCGGGCATCTGCTCCCGGAAAATCCGGCGGGAGCGCCGGTACCGATGGCCTGATGCGCGCCTCCCTGAGCGCCGTGGCACCCGGCACCGCCCTGCGTGACGGCCTGGAGCGCGTGCTCCGGGGCAACACCGGCGGGCTCATCGTGCTCGGCTCCGACAAGACCGTCGAGGCGCTGTGCAGCGGCGGTTTCGTGCTGGACGTCGAGTTCACCGCGACCCGTCTGCGCGAGCTGTGCAAGCTGGACGGCGGCATCGTGCTGTCCTCGGACCTGTCGAAGATCCTGCGCGCCGGCGTGCAGCTGGTCCCGGACCCGACGATCCCGACGGAGGAGACCGGCACCCGGCACCGCACGGCGGACCGCGTGAGCAAGCAGGTCGGCTTCCCGGTGGTCTCCGTCTCCCAGTCGATGCGCCTGATCGCGCTGTACGTCGACGGCCAGCGCCGCGTCCTGGAGGACTCGGCGGCGATCCTGTCCCGGGCCAACCAGGCGCTCGCCACCCTGGAGCGCTACAAGCTCCGCCTCGACGAGGTCGCGGGCACGCTGTCGGCGCTGGAGATCGAGGACCTGGTGACCGTCCGGGACGTCTCGGCGGTCGCCCAGCGCCTGGAGATGGTGCGCCGCATCGCCACCGAGATCGCCGAGTACGTGGTGGAGCTCGGCACCGACGGCCGCCTCCTGGCCCTTCAGCTCGACGAGCTGATCGCGGGCGTCGAGCCCGAGCGCTCGCTGGTCGTGCGGGACTACGTCCCCGAACCCACGGCCAAGCGCTCCCGCACGGTCGACGAGGCCCTCGCCGAACTCGACGCCCTCAGCCACGCCGAGCTGCTCGAAATGTCCACGGTGGCACGGGCGTTGGGCTACACCGGCGCGCCGGAGACGCTGGACTCGGCGGTGTCGCCGCGCGGCTTCCGTCTCCTGGCCAAGGTGCCCCGGCTGCCCGGCGCGATCATCGACCGCCTCGTCGAGCACTTCGGCGGGCTCCAGAAGCTGCTCGCGGCGAGCGTCGACGACCTCCAGACGGTCGACGGCGTGGGCGAGGCCCGGGCACGCAGCGTCCGCGAGGGCCTGTCCCGGCTGGCGGAGTCGTCGATCCTGGAGCGGTACGTCTGACGCGTACGATCCCCGGACGGAACGACGGAGGGCGGTACCCGGCACGGGGTACCGCCCTCCGGCTTACTCCAGGTCTAGGGCCTGTCGTTTGGATCATGCCAGCGTCGCGGGGCGTGGCACGCACACCTGCCGCGTTGTCGTCGGTTGTCAACGCTCCGCGTTGACGCCCTCCTCCGCCTTGCAGCTGCACGCACCACACCCCGCTCGGGTCGGCCGAGAGGCGCAGTCACTCCCGGCCGACCTGATCCAAACGACAGGCCCTAGTCAGCCGAGAGCACGAACGACGTCTGCACCTTCGCGAAGCCCGGCGCCTTGGCCTCCACCAGGTAGGTGCCCGCCTTGGCCGAACCCGCCGGAGGTGTGGCGCACTCGGGAGCGCTCGGCTTGCGGTCCCACTTCACGGTGTAGGTGATGCCGCTGCCGGCGGCGACCCGGTACAGCTGGTGCGCGGCGGCCTTGGGGCAGTCCTCGGACGACCAGTAGTCGTCGTCGCTGCTCGCGGGGGCGATCGTGAACACCGCGTTCTTCGGCCCGAGATCGATCTTGCAGTCGCTGCCGGAGACGTTGCGCGCGGTCAGCAGGAACGTGGGCGTCTGCTCGGGGTCGTAGGTGTTGTGCCGGCTGCGCAGGCTGAACTTGACCGCGCTCGCGGCGCAGTTGGGCAGGGTGGAACCGGCCGGCAGGGTGTCGCCCGCGCCGACGCCGCCCGCGGTGCCGCCGCTTCCGGAACCGCCCGAACCGCCCGACCCCTCGGACCCGCCCGAGCCGGAACCGCCGCCCGACCCGGAACCGTCGCCGGCTCCGCCGTCCCCCGAACCGTCACCGGACCCGCCGCCGGACCCGGACGACGAGCCGCCGGAACCGCCACCGCCCGACTCGTCGCGACCGCCGGGGGCTTGGCTGATGGCCGGGCCCGAACTCGACGGGCCGGGCGTGATGGAGGGCGCGGGATTCTTGCCGTTGGCGCCGTTGTCGCCGTCCTTGCCGCCCCCGCCGCCCATCGTCACGATCCAGACGGTCAGCAGCGCCAACACGGCGACCACAGACACCAGTACGACCCTCCGACGCCAGTAGATGGAGGAGGGAAGCGGCCCGACCGGATTGCGCAAAGATCCCACGCCGCAAACCTTACGAGAGAACGGCGCGTTCGCCCGTCCCACCCGCCGCTCGGAGCGACAACTTTTCCGGATCATCATTCCGGAAATCCCGTGCCCGCCCTCGTCTTTCGTCCGTCACGGCTCCGACGGTCGCGGGGCGTGACGGTATCGCCCCGTCGCCTACCGTCCGTGATCACTCGTGGCGGGCAGGCCGCAGCACCGGTGCGGCGCCCTTCGCCTCACGACGAGACGTCCCGCGCGCCACTGAGCGGGGCCGCACGGCGCGCCGCGGGGCCAGGACGCCCGTGCGCCGGTCGGTAAGTGGCCAGGCAGGCAAGCGGTTCACGACACCGGCGGGCGAACTGCTGTCGTCGCACAGCCGGTTGAGGATGAACCCGGGAAGCCGAGGCGGCGCTCGCTCACGATCGGCAGCTCGGACGGAGAGCTGCCGATCGTCGGGCAACCCCCTCGGCGGGGTGGCGGTGTGCCCGATTCGGCGGCTCTGCGTGGCACCATCGAAAGGCCATGACTGCTCCCACGAAACCCCCGCACCCCTCCACCGACACCGCCGCCGTCGCCGTACCCGCCTCCGCCGGCGCCCCCTCCGGCCCGCCCCCCGGCGAGGACCTGCACTCCCCCGTCATCGACTGGTTCGGCGAGAACGCCCGTGACCTGCCGTGGCGGCGTCCCGAGGCCGGGGCGTGGGGGGTGATGGTCAGCGAGTTCATGCTCCAGCAGACGCCCGTGAGCCGCGTCCTGCCCGTCTACGAGCAGTGGGTGGCGCGCTGGCCGCGCCCCGCCGATCTGGCCAAGGAGGCGCCCGGCGAGGCCGTGCGCGCCTGGGGCCGGCTCGGCTACCCGCGCCGTGCGCTGCGGCTGCACGGCGCCGCCGTCGCCATAACGGAGCGGCACGGCGGCGACGTACCGGCCGACCACGCGCAGCTGCTGGCGCTGCCCGGCATCGGCGAGTACACGGCCGCCGCCGTCGCCTCCTTCGCCTACGGGCAGCGGCACCCGGTGCTGGACACCAACGTGCGCAGGGTCTTCGCCCGCGCGGTCACCGGCGTGCGGTACCCGCCGAACGCCACCACCGCCGCCGAGCGCAGACTGGCCCGCGCGCTGCTGCCCGAGGACGAGACCACCGCCGCCCGCTGGGCCGCGGCCTCGATGGAACTGGGGGCGCTGGTCTGCACGGCGAAGAGCGAGTCGTGCCACCGCTGCCCGATCGCCGCGCAGTGCGCCTGGCGGCTGGCCGGCAAGCCGGAGCACGACGGGCCGCCGCGCCGCGGCCAGACCTACGCGGGCACCGACCGGCAGGTACGCGGGCGGCTGCTCGCCGTGCTCCGGGAGGCGCACGGGCCCGTTCCGCAGGCCGCCCTGGACCGGGTGTGGCACGAGCCGGTGCAGCGGGCCCGCGCGCTGGACGGTCTGGTCGCCGACGGTCTGGTGGAACCGCTGGCGGACGGTTCGTACCGGCTGCCGATGAGCTGACGTACGGACAGTTCACAGCGCGGATCGCCGTCCGTCACAGAAGCCGGGGTGGGCAAATCACCCCGAACCACCCCCAACACCCCCATGGCTTTACCCCGTTCCGACTTCCGTTACACAACCGACGGACAGCCGAGCGCTGGCCGCAGGCTGCTTCGGACAACGCCGTGACAACGCCTCCGTACCTTCGAACTCGTTCCCGGAAGACACGGGACGACGAAGGCCACAGGCAGTACACGGGCGGCGGGGAGCCGGCCCGAACGGGGAAACGGGAGGCGGTTCACCATGGCGCAGGGCGAGGTGCTCGAGTTCGAGGAGTACGTCCGCACCCGGCAGGACGCGCTGCTGCGCAGTGCCCGCCGCCTGGTCCCGGACCCGACGGATGCGCAGGACCTGCTCCAGACGGCGCTGGTACGGACGTACGGCCGCTGGGAGACCATCGAGGACAAGCGGCTGGCCGACGCGTATCTGCGCCGGGTGATGATCAACACCCGCACCGAGTGGTGGCGGGCGCGGAAGCTGGAGGAGGTCCCGACCGAGCAGCTCCCGGACGCCTCGGTCGACGACGCCACCGAGCAGCACGCGGACCGCGCCCTGCTGATGGACATCCTGAAGGTGCTCGCCCCGAAACAGCGCAGTGTCGTGGTGCTGCGACACTGGGAGCAGATGTCCACGGAGGAGACGGCCGCCGCCCTCGGCATGTCGGCCGGAACGGTCAAGAGCACGCTGCACCGGGCGCTCGCCCGGCTCCGCGAGGAGCTGGAGTCCCGCGATCTGGACGCACGCGCGCTGGAGCGTGAGGAGCGGGAGCGGTGCGCGGCCTGACCGGCGAGGGTTCCGCGCGGACCCGGGGCGGTATCCAGGCGGTGAGCGCGGCACTGGCCGTGCCCACCGCCCTCGCCCTTTTGGTGTCCGGGTGCGGTTCCGGCGGGACCGGTGCCCGGGACGAGGGCCCGGCGCACGCCGACTCGGTGGCGGGCGCCGCGGCGGCCACCCCGTCCGCCGCGCCGTCGCAGTCGCCCGACACCGTGAACGCGGTCAAGCTCGTCAAGGACGACCCGAAGGTCGCGCCCGAGGTGAAGCGCGATCTGAAGCCGTGCGTCGCCGACGAGTACCCGGTCGACGTCTCCTACGGCAACCTGACCGGCGGCTCCGCCGACGACGTCGTCGTCAATGTGCTGACCTGCGGTGACGCGGTGGGTGTGGGCAGTTACGTGTATCGCGAGCAGGGCGGCTCGTACGAGAATGTGTTCAAGGCCGAGGAGCCGCCGGTCTACGCGGAGATCGACCGCGGCGACCTGGTGGTGACCAAGCAGGTGTACGAGAAGGGCGACCCGGTGTCGAGCCCCTCCGGGGAGAACGTGATCACGTACAGATGGACCTCCGGCCACTTCGCGGAGAAGTACCGCACGCACAACGACTACGGGAAGGTCGTCGGCGACAGCACGACACCGGCGCCCGCGAGCTGACGCGGGCCCGGGGCCGCGTGAACCGATCGGGCCGCTCGGACCGATCCCCCGGTGAACGCACCGCACGGCCCGTGCGTCGAAGCAGTGAGAACGCACCCCCACGGACCACGAAGGACTGAGAGCACCGGGATGGCAGACCAGACCCACGTCCTGTTCGTCGAGGACGACGACGTCATCCGCGAGGCCACGCAGCTCGCCCTGGAACGGGACGGCTTCGTGGTCACCGCCATGCCCGACGGGCTGTCGGGCCTGGAGGCGTTCCGGGCGGACCGCCCCGACATCGCGCTGCTGGACGTCATGGTGCCCGGCCTCGACGGGGTCAGCCTGTGCCGCCGCATCCGGGACGAGTCGACCGTGCCGGTGATCATGCTGTCGGCGCGGGCCGACTCCATCGACGTGGTGCTGGGCCTGGAGGCGGGCGCCGACGACTACGTGACCAAGCCGTTCGACGGTGCGGTCCTGGTCGCCCGGATCCGCGCGGTGCTGCGCCGCTTCGGGCACGCGGGCGGCGGCCGGGGCGAGGAGGCGCCCGTCCCGGCGAGCGGCGGGGTGCTGGCCTTCGGGGACCTGGAGGTCGACACCGAGGGCATGGAGGTCCGCCGCGCCGGGCAGCCGGTGGGGCTGACACCGACCGAGATGCGGCTGCTGCTGGAGTTCTCCTCCGCGCCGGGCACGGTGCTCTCCCGCGACAAGCTGCTGGAGCGGGTGTGGGACTACGGCTGGGGCGGGGACACCCGGGTGGTCGACGTGCACGTGCAGCGGCTGCGGCAGAAGATCGGCCAGGACCGGATCGAGACGGTCCGTGGCTTCGGCTACAAGTTGAAGGCCTGAGCAGGGGTATGAGGGGGCAGTTCCGGCGCCTGGTCGCCACGGGCTTGGACCGGGCGGGCATCCGCACCGGCCTCAGATGGAAGCTGAGCGCGGCCATCGCGCTGGTCGGGGCACTGGTGGCGATCGCGTTGAGCCTGGTCGTGCACAACGCCGCCCGGGTCTCGATGCTGGACAACGCACGTGACCTCGCCGACGAACGGATCATGATCGCCCAGCGCAACTTCGAGCTGTCGGGGCGGATGAACTTCCCCAACGCCAAGATCAACGACCCGAATCTGCCGCACGCACTGCGCGAACGGGTCGAGGCGGGCCGGCGGGCGACCTACGTGGCCGACCGGCCGGGGGGCGTGCCCGACATATGGGCCGCCGTGCCGCTGAAGAACGGGCAGGTGATGTCCCTGCACTCGGGCTTCACCGACCGCAGCTCGGACATCCTTCAGGACCTGGACCAGGCCCTGCTCATCGGATCCATCGCCGTCGTCCTCGGCGGCAGCGCGCTCGGGGTGCTGATCGGCGGGCACCTCTCGCGGCGGCTGCGCAAGGCCGCCGTCGCGGCGAACCAGCTCGCGGGCGGTGAGACGGACGTACGCGTGCGGGACGCCATGGGCGGGGTCGTGCGCGACGAGACGGACGACCTGGCGAGCGCGGTGGACGCCATGGCGGACGCGCTGCGGCAGCGCATCGAGGCCGAGCGGCGGGTCACCGCCGACATCGCGCACGAGCTGCGCACCCCGGTGACCGGGCTGCTGACCGCCGCCGAGCTCCTGCCGCCCGGACGCCCGACCGAGCTGGTGCTGGACCGGGCGAAGGCCATGCGCACCCTCGTCGAGGACGTGCTGGAGGTGGCCCGGCTGGACGGGGCCTCGGAGCGGGCGGAGTTGCAGGACATCATGCTGGGCGAGTTCGTCGCCCGGCGGGTGGCGGCCAAGGATCCGGGCATCGACGTGCGCATCGTGCACGAGTCGGAGGTCACCACCGACCCGCGCCGACTGGAGCGCGTGCTGTTCAACCTCCTGGCCAACGCGGCCCGGCACGGCAAGCCGCCCATCGAGGTCAGCGTCGAGGGCCGGGTCATCCGGGTGCGCGACCACGGCCCGGGCTTCCCCGAGGATCTGCTCGCCGAGGGGCCGAGCCGCTTCCGCACCGGCAGCGCGGACCGGGCCGGGCACGGCCACGGGCTCGGTCTGACCATCGCGGCCGGGCAGGCCCGGGTGCTGGGCGCCCGGCTGACCTTCCGCAACGTCCGCACCCCGGGGACGCCGGAGCACCTGCCGGCCGAGGGCGCGGTCGCCGTGCTGTGGCTGCCGGAGCACGCGCCGACCAACACGGGGAGCTACCCGGTGCTGCCGGGGTCGTAGGGCTCTCGGGCTCCCGGCACCGACGCGGTCAGCAGGTCCAGTCCCGGTCCATGTCGAGTCCGCCCTCGCGGGGCTGGGTGAAGGAGAACCAGTTGCCGGAGTCGTCGCGGAACAGCGCCTCCGTGCCGTACGGGCGCTCCTGCGGCTCCTGGAGGAACTCCACGCCCCGGTCCTTGAGCTTCTTGTAGTCACCGTGGATGTCGTCGGTGGTGAGCACTCCCGCGCCGAGCGCGCCCTTGGTGACCAGCTTGCGGAGCATCTCGGCGGACTCGGGGTCCATCGCGGGCCCGCCGGGCACCATGAGCGTCAGCTCCACCTCGGGCTGGTTCGGCGAGCCGACCGTGAGCCAGCGCATGCCGCCCTCGCCCATGGTCATGTCCGTACGGACCTCCAGGCCCAGTTTCTCGGTGTAGAACTCCTTGGCGCGGTCCTGGTCAAGGACCCAGACGGTCGAGATGGCGAGACCCTTGATCATGGTGTGCTCCTGCTCTGACGCTGCGGGTGCGGCCGGTTGTGCCCGCACTGTCACGGTAGGCAGCGGCGGTGTCAGCCCGCTTCTCCGGAATTGCGCTGCTTGCCGGCGCCGGGCGCGGGGCGGAAGCCGCCGGCCCAGAGCATGGCGTAGCAACCGGGTATGAGAGCGGCTCCCCGGCCCACGTGCTTGGTCCGGTACTCGCTGGGTGTCAGGCCGGTCCAGGTCTTGAAGCGGGCCGAGAAGGTGCCGACGCTGCTGAAGCCGACCAGGTGGCAGATCTCCGTCACCGACAGGTTCGCGGTGCGCAGCAGGTCCTCGGCCCGCTCGATGCGCCGGTGCGTCAGGTACTGGCCGGGGGTCTCGCCGTAGGCCTCCTTGAAGGCGCGGATGAAGTGGTAGCGCGAGTACCCGGCGTGTGCGGCCATGGTGTCCAGGTCGAGCCCGGGGTCGGCCCAGTCCCGGTCCATGGCGTCCTTGGCGAGCCGGATACACCGCGTTTTGTCCATGCTGCCGATGGTGGCACGGGGGTGTGACAACGGCCCGGCTCGCAACCGGGCACGACCGACGCGCATGACGAAGGCCCCCGGGGGGACACTCCCGGGGGCCTCACGTGGGGCGGGGGACGACCTCTGCGGCGGGGCGGCGTCGCACGGGGCGGACCGCGTTGTCCGGCCGGACGGCGTCACACGGGCCGCACCGCGTCACAGGGCCGGACGGTCTCCTGCCGTCGGACGGCGTGGCCCGGCCGGACCGCGTCGCCCAGCCGGACCGGGTCGCCCGGCCGGGCCGCGTCGCGCGGTCAGACGGCCTCGACCATGGGCGCCTGCGCCGTCGCGGCGTCCGGTGTGCCGTCCTCCTTGGGCCCGGCTCCCTTCAGCGGCACCTCCTTGACGAACACGGCCGCGACGAGTGCGACCACCGCCACCACCGCGCCGAGCAGGAACGCCGAGTGCGTACCGGCGGAGACCGCGTGCTGGTACGCCTCACGGACCAGCACCGGCAGCTTCTGCATGCTCTTCCAGTCGAGCTGCGCCGACTGCTCGGTCACCTTGGAGCCCAGCGCACCGGCCCGCTCGCTCATGACGTCCTGGACGCGGTGGTTGAACAGCGCGCCCATGATCGCGACGCCGAAGGAGGAGCCGAGGGTGCGGAAGAGCGTGGTGGAGGAGGACGCGACGCCCATGTCCTTCATCTCCACGCTGTTCTGCGCGACCAGCATGGTGATCTGCATCAGACAGCCCATGCCGAGCCCGACCACGGCCATGAAGACGCCGGACGTCAGACGGGAGGTGCCGGTGTCCATCGTGGACAGCAGGTACAGCCCTACGATCATCAGCGCGCTGCCGAGGATCGGGAAGATCTTGTACTTGCCGGTGTTCGTGGTCACCCGCCCGGCGACCATCGAGGTCACGAGCATCGCACCGAGCATCGGCAGGAGCAGCAGCCCGGAGTTGGTCGCGGAGGCACCCTGCACGGACTGCTGGTACAGCGGCAGGAAGAGGGTGGCACCGAACATCACGAAGCCGGTGATGAAGCCGATGACCGACATCAGCGTGAAGTTGCGGCTGCGGAAGATGTGCAGCGGCAGCACCGGCTCGGCGGCCCTGGTCTGCCAGAACAGGAACCCCACGAGCGCGGCGACGCCGATGCCGATCAGCTCCATGATCCGCGCGGAGCTCCAGGCGTACTCCGTCCCGCCCCAAGTGGTGACGAGCACGATCGCGGTGATGCCGACGGTCAGCAGCGCGGCACCCAGGTAGTCGATCCGCGCCTGGGCGCGCTTCTTCGGCAGGTGCAGCACGGCACTGACGGCGACCAGCGCGACCGCGCCGAGGGGGAGGTTGATGTAGAAGGCCCAGCGCCAGCCCCAGTTGTCGGTGATCGTGCCGCCGACCAGCGGACCGCCGATCATCGCCAGCGCCATGACGCCGGCCATCATGCCCTGGTACTTGCCCCGCTCCCGGGGCGGGATCAGGTCACCGATGATCGCCATGACGCCGACCATCAGACCGCCGGCACCGAGGCCCTGCACCGCGCGGAAGCCGATCAGCTCGTTCATGTCCTGGGCCATGCCGCTGAGCGCGGAGCCGATCAGGAAGATCACGATGGACGCCAGGAACGTGCCCTTGCGGCCGTACATGTCGCCGAGCTTGCCCCACAGCGGGGTGGAGGCCGCGGTCGCGAGGGTGTAGGCGGTGACGACCCACGCGAGGTGCTCGATCCCGTGCAGCTCACCCACGATCGTCGGCATCGCGGTGCCGATGATCATGTTGTCGAGCATCGCGAGCATCATCGCGATCATCAGCGCGAGCAGGACCACCCGCACGCTCTTCGGCTGTTTCCCCCCGGCGTCGGCCGCCGGTGTGTCCGTTGTGTCCGTCATCGCTTCCCACTCCCCCAGCTACCGCTACTTACTTGCCGACCGGCTAGTGACTACACTCGGAAGCTAGCCGCGGAACTAGCCGGGCGTCAAGTAAGTTTTATGGAAAGCGGGCGGCGTAGGAGGATGGGCGGCACCATGGACGGCACCAGGCAGCGGCGCCGCGGGGACACCCGCCGGCGCATCCAGGACGTGGCCCTCGACCTCTTCGCGGAGCACGGCTACGAGAAGACCTCCCTGCGCGAGATCGCGGAGCATCTCGAGGTCACCAAGGCGGCGCTCTACTACCACTTCAAGACCAAGGAAGAGATCCTCGTCAGCATCTTCGAGGACCTCACCCAGCCGATCGAGGACCTGATCGAGTGGGGCCGGCAGCAGCCGCCCACCCTGGCGACCAAGCAGGAGATCATCCGCCGTTACGCCGACACCCTCGCCGAGGCGGCACCGCTGTTCCGCTTCATGCACGAGAACCAGGCGACGGTGCGGGACCTGCGGATCGGCGACTCCTTCAAGGCGCGCATCACCAGCCTGCGCGACATCATCGTCGACCCGGACGCCGAGCTGGCCGACCAGGTCCGCTGCGCCAGCGCGATCTTCACGCTGCACGCCGGCATGTTCCTGCTCCAGGACATGGGAAACGACCCCGAGGAGAAGAACAAAGCCGTCCTCGAGGTCGCCACGGACCTGGTGACCCAGGCCCACCGGGGAGCCGGGGGCTCCTAGGGCCTGGGGGTCACACCTTCGGTCAGACCGTCACGCCCTTGGCGCGCAGGAACTTCACCGGGTCGACCGCCGAGCCGTAGTTCGGGGTCGTACGGATCTCGAAGTGCAGGTGGGGACCGCTCGAGTTGCCGGTGTTGCCGGACTTGGCTATCTCCTGGCCGGTCTTGACGATCTGGCCGATCCGCACCTCGACCTTCGACAGGTGGGCGTACTGGGAGTACGTGCCGTTGCCGTGCTTGATCACGACGGCGTTGCCGTACGCGGGGCCGTCACCGGCGCCGTTGCCGCCGGCCTTGACGACGGTGCCGCCGTGGGTGGCGACGACCTGGGTGCCGCTCGGCACGGCGAAGTCCTGGCCGCTGTGCTTGTGCGCCCACATACCGCCGTTCTGGGCGAAGCTCGCGGACAGCGTGTACTTCTTCACCGGGTCGACCCAGGAGGGCTTGGCCTTCTTGGCGGCCGCCTTCTTGGCAGCGGCCTTCTTCTCGGCCGCCTTCTTCGCGGCGGCGGTCTTGGCGGCCTTCTCGGCCTTCACGGCCTCGGCCTTGGCGGCCTTGGCCTGGGCGGCGGCCTGCGCCTGGACGGCACTGGCGGCACCGGACGCGGCCGTGGTGTCGGCGGCGGACGCGACCCCGGCTCCCAGTGCGACCGAGACACCAAGGCCGGCGGCCAGCACGGTCGCACGGGTGCGGAGCTGGGACGTACGGGAAGAACGGGACGTGACGCGCTGGGACATCGAAACCTCGTGTGGAAGGGGACGGAGAAAACCACCCGGCGCATTGACGCTCGCCGTGTGGCCATCCCTTGGTAACCCGAAGTCCGACATACGCCCAAAAGCGTGATCTACGGCGTTAGTTAGTAATGTGGTTCAGTGTTCTACGTCTCTTGACAGGGCAGCCATTCCGGACGAATAGGGCACTGGCTAGCACTTCCACCCTCGGGGAAGACCAGGAATCCCTTTTCTCCTGGCCCGTTGGCCACTATTCCGGTTAGTAAGGGACATATCGCCTGTGCGCCATGTCACCGGGACGCCTCTTCGGCCATTCCGGAAATGTGGCGCACGCCTCTAGGCACCTACCGTCCGGTAACCCTACGGTTCCCCTCGCGCCACCCTCGAGCACGAGCATGCACACGACATGTTGGCAGCGTCACGGACGTGAGAGGACCCCCACGACATGCAGATCCGACGCCCCTGGTTGCGCCGTGCCTCAGTGACCGCCGTCTCGGCGGCAGCCCTGGTCGCGATGGCCGCCCCGGCCGACGCCACGACCGCCGCCCCGGCCTCCTCCCCGTCCGCCACCGCGGCGGACGTCGACTACGGCACCTGGCAGAAGGACTGCCGGGCCGTGATGGACCAGGCGCTGCCCTACCTCAAGCAGCGGATCGCGGCCACGAACCCGGGCGAGAAGCAGGCCGTCGTCCTCGACATCGACAACACGGCGCTGGAGACCGACTTCGGCTTCAGCTACCCGCAGCCGGCGAACAAGCCGGTCCTGGAGGCCGCCAGATACGCGCAGGACCACGGCGTCGCCCTGTTCTTCGTGACCGCCCGCCCCGACATCATCGCCTCGTTCACCCAGTACAACCTGAAGCAGGCCGGCTACCGGGTCTCGGGGCTCTACGTCCGCGGCTTCGGCGACCTCTTCAAGAACGTCGCCGACTACAAGACGGCCCAGCGCGTCGACATCGAGCGCAAGGGCTACACGATCATCGCGAACATCGGCAACAGCGCCACCGACCTGTCGGGCGGCCACGCCGAGAAGACGTACAAGCTGCCGGACTACGACGGGCAGCTGTCCTGACCCCGACGGATCAACTCCGGGTACTCTCGGCCCCGTTCACGCGATCACGGGGGTGCGGCGGTTGGATCCGACAGTACTCGGCGGCAAGCTGGCGTCCGGACTGGTCGCCCCGCTGCTGAAAAAGCTCTTCCGCCCGGAGGGACCGGGAGCGGGCCTGGTCGACAAGCCCGTACGCCTGGCCGCTCTCGTGTCCTTCCGGGGCGAGAAGCGCACCCTGACCGAGGCGGACGTGCACAAGCTGGCCGCGCGGATCGTGGCGCAGGCCGTGGACTCCCCGGGCGAGCCGCCCTTCCCGGCGGACGAGCACATCGCCGTCACCGACACCCTGGCCCGCCGGCTGCTCGCCCTGGGCGACCTCGGCATGGACGACGTCCAGGCGGTCCGCCTCGGCCACCGCGAGCTGGCCAGGGAGCTGCACCACTCGGGCCCCTACCCCGACGGCCTGTCCGCGGACGCCTGCCACTTCCTGGACCACGCGACCGAGTGGGCGTGCCTCAACATCCTGGAGTTCTTCACCCGCCGCTCCACCTTTGTCGCCCGCACCCTCGTCGAGCAGACCCGCGACCAGGCGGAACTGATCGCCAAGGTCGACGAGCTGCTCACCCGCGCCCCCCGCCCGGACGCACGCGACGCCGCCTTCGAACGCCGCTACCTGCCGTACGTCGCCGAGCGTCACAACCACCTCACCATCTACGGCATCGACCTGCGGGACTCCCCCGACCGCTGGCCTCTGGAGGTCGCCTATCTGACGCTGGAGGCGACGGCCGACCAGGAACCCGACCGGGCCGGCCCACCCGGCGAGGACCAGCCGGCGCGCACCGGGCGAATGCCCGCCGACGGCACGCTGGAGCAGGACTCCCGGGTGCTGCTGCGCGGCGACGCGGGCTCGGGGAAGACGACCCTGGTGCAGTGGCTGGCGGTGACCGCGGCGCGCGCGGGCACGCACATCCCGTTCGTCCTCCCGCTGCGCACCCTGATCCGCACCGGCCCGCTGCCCGCACCGGCCGCCTTCCTGAGCGCCGTAGGCTGCCCGCTGTCCCCACCGGACGGCTGGGCGGAACGCGTACTGGCCACCCGCCGGGCGCTGGTCCTGGTCGACGGTCTGGACGAGGTCCCGGCCGCCGACCGTCACGCCACCCGTGACTGGCTGCGTGCCCTCATCCACGCCTACCCCGGCAACCGCTGGCTGCTGACCACCCGGCCCACCGCCGTACGCACCGAGTGGCTCGCCCAGGAGGGCTTCCGGGAGCTGTCCCTGGCACCGATGGGCCGGGCCGAGGTCGCCACCTTCGTCCACCGCTGGCACCGGGCGGCACGCGCCCCGGAGTACGAGCAGCGGCTGCTGGACTCCCTGCGCACCAAACGGGACCTGGCCCGCCTCGCCACCAACCCCCTGATGTGCGGCCTGATCTGCGCCCTGCACCGCGAGCGGCGCGGCTATCTGCCGACCGGGCGCAAGGAGCTGTACGACGCCGCCCTCGCCATGCTGCTCTCCCGCCGGGACCGGGAGCGCGGCATGGGCCCGGTCGAAGGACCGGAGCTGGGGGAGGCGGCCCGGCTCGAACTGCTCCAGCGCCTCGCCTACGCCCTGGTGCTGAGCGGCCGGAACGAGATGACCCTGGAGACGGCCGAGCGGATCGTGGAGCGCGCGCTGCCCGTCCTGGCGCCGGAGGCCCACCAGGGGGACGCCTCGACGGTGCTGCGGGCCCTCCTGCTGCGCAGCGGAGTGCTGCGCCGCCCGGCCCAGGACGTGATGGATTTCGTCCACCGCACCTTCCAGGACTACCTGGGAGCCCGGCACGCCGTGGAGGAGGGACACCTCGACGTGCTGATCCGGCATGCCGACGACACCCAGTGGGAGGACGTCATCCGCATGGCCGTGGCCCACGCCCGGCCCCACGAGCGGGTCCTGGTGCTGCGGGAGCTGCTGGCCCGGGACACGCCCCGGCTCACCCTGCTGGCCCTGGCCTGCCTGGAACACGCCACGGCGCTCGATCCCGCGGTGCGCGGGGAGGTGGAGGCCCGGGCCGCCGCGCTGATCCCGCCGCGCACGACCAGGGCCGCCCGAGAGCTGGCGGAGGCGGGCCCGCTGGTGCTGGAGCTGCTGCCGGGGCCGGAGGACCTGACGGACGAGGAGGCGCTGGGAGTCGTGGCCACCGCCTCGGTCGTGGGATCGGAGGAACCGGGCGGCGCCCTCGCCGTGCTGCGCCGTTTCCGCGACCATCCCGACCACGGCGTGCGGCGGCAGCTCGCGGGGACCTGGCACCGGTTCGACGCCGAGGAGTACGCGGTCGAGGTACTGGACCACCTCGACCGCTCGGACCTCTTCGTCACCTGCGCGTCGTCCGCCCAGCTCACGGCCCTCGGCCGGATGCGCCCCTGGCCCGAGCTGACCTTCGAGGGCCCGCACAGCGCCGAGGACATCGTGGCCGCCGTGCCCGAGCCCGGGGCGGTGACCGACCTCGGCATCCAGCTGAACCAGCGGCTGACGGACCTCGGCGCCCTGCGGCGCTTCACCTCGCTGGCCAGACTGACACTCTTCGAGTGCCCGTACGCGACGGGTCTGGAGCACCTGCGGCCGCTGCCGCTCGCCGAACTCGTCCTCCACACGGCCGCGGATCCGGCGGGGCTGCGGTCCCTGTCGTCACTGACCCTGCTCTCCGTGGCCCAGGAACTGCCCGGGGCCGACCTCACCGACACCCTGCCGACCGAGGCGCCGCTGGGCTACCTCTTCCTGGGCCGCCACAGCACCGACGCGACCGGCCTGCGGGGGCTGCGCCACTGGGACGCGCTGCACACGCTCAGCCTCGGACCGCTGACCACGGAACTGACGGCCGAGGACTGGCGGGAGGTCGCCGCGCTCCTCGGGCTCACCAGCCTCTACCTGAACGCGTCGATCATCCGGGATCTGCCGGCCTCCATCGGCTGCATGCCGGAGCTGCCCCAGGTCGGGACGGTGCGGCTCTCCGGCATGGACGGCACCGAGCACCTCGCGGCACTGGCGTCCCGGCTGCCCGGACTGCACTCGGTGATCCTGGGGCCCCTGCCCGGGCTTTCCTTCCCGGTGTCGGACTTCCAGCCGCTGTTCCCGGGTGCGGACGTCACCGCGGTCCGGCGCTGAGACCCCGGAGAAGCGCGAAGCGGGGCCACCGCCCGAAGGTGGTGGCCCCGCTGTCGTGTCACACGTGTCCCGGAGGGATCACGCGTCCTTGCTCAGGTTCGGACCCGTGCCACCGGCCGCCTGCTCGATCGGCGGGACGTCCGGCAGGGCCGCCTTCTCCTCGCCGCGGAAGGTGAAGGTCTTGGTCTCGCCCTCGCCCTCCGTGTCGACGACCACGATGTGACCGGGGCGCAGCTCGCCGAAGAGGATCTTCTCCGACAGCGAGTCCTCGATCTCGCGCTGGATGGTGCGGCGCAGCGGACGCGCACCCAGCACGGGGTCGTAGCCCTTCTTGGCCAGCAGCTCCTTGGCGGACTGGGAGAGCTCGATGCCCATGTCCCGGTCCTTCAGGCGCTCGTCGACCTTGCCGATCATCAGGTCGACGATCCGCAGGATGTCGCCCTGGGTCAGCTGCGGGAAGACGACCACGTCGTCGACGCGGTTGAGGAACTCGGGCCGGAAGTGCTGCTTGAGCTCGTCCGAGACCTTGTTCTTCATGCGCTCGTAGTTGGTCTTCGTGTCACCCGAGGCCGCGAAGCCCAGGTTGAAGCCCTTGGAGATGTCCCGGGTGCCGAGGTTGGTCGTCATGATGATGACCGTGTTCTTGAAGTCCACGACCCGGCCCTGGGAGTCGGTCAGGCGACCGTCCTCCAGGATCTGCAGCAGCGAGTTGAAGATGTCCGGGTGGGCCTTCTCGACCTCGTCGAAGAGGACGACCGAGAACGGCTTGCGGCGGACCTTCTCCGTCAGCTGGCCGCCCTCCTCGTAGCCCACGTATCCGGGGGGCGAACCGAAGAGGCGCGAGACCGTGTGCTTCTCGCTGAACTCCGACATGTCGAGGGAGATCAGCGCGTCCTCGTCACCGAAGAGGAACTCGGCGAGCGCCTTGGACAGCTCGGTCTTACCGACACCGGACGGGCCGGCGAAGATGAACGAGCCACCGGGACGCTTGGGGTCCTTCAGACCGGCACGCGTACGGCGGATCGCCTTCGACAGCGCCTTGACGGCGTCGTTCTGGCCGATGACCCGCTTGTGGAGCTCGTCCTCCATGCGGAGCAGGCGGCTGGACTCCTCCTCGGTCAGCTTGAAGACCGGGATGCCGGTGGCGGTCGCGAGGACCTCGGCGATCAGCTCGCCGTCGACCTCGGCGACGACGTCCATGTCGCCGGCCTTCCACTCCTTCTCCCGCTTGGCCTTGGCGGCGAGGAGCTGCTTCTCCTTGTCGCGCAGGGAGGCGGCCTTCTCGAAGTCCTGCGAGTCGATCGCGGACTCCTTGTCCCGGCGGACACCGGCGATCTTCTCGTCGAACTCGCGCAGGTCCGGCGGCGCGGTCATCCGGCGGATGCGCATCCGGGAACCGGCCTCGTCGATCAGGTCGATCGCCTTGTCCGGCAGGAAGCGGTCCGAGATGTACCGGTCGGCCAGGGTGGCGGCCTGGACCAGCGCCTCGTCGGTGATGGAGACGCGGTGGTGCGCCTCGTACCGGTCACGCAGACCCTTGAGGATCTCGATCGTGTGCGGCAGGGACGGCTCCGCGACCTGGATGGGCTGGAAGCGGCGCTCCAAGGCCGCGTCCTTCTCCAGGTGCTTGCGGTACTCGTCGAGCGTGGTGGCACCGATGGTCTGGAGCTCACCGCGGGCCAGCATCGGCTTCAGGATGGAAGCGGCGTCGATGGCGCCCTCGGCGGCACCCGCACCGACCAGCGTGTGCAGCTCGTCGATGAACAGGATGATGTCGCCGCGGGTGCGGATCTCCTTGAGGACCTTCTTCAGGCGCTCCTCGAAGTCACCGCGGTAGCGGGAGCCGGCGACCAGGGCGCCGAGGTCCAGGGTGTAGAGGTGCTTGTCCTTGAGGGTCTCGGGCACCTCGCCCTTGACGATGGCCTGGGCGAGGCCCTCGACGACGGCGGTCTTGCCGACGCCGGGCTCACCGATCAGCACCGGGTTGTTCTTGGTACGGCGGGACAGCACCTGCATGACCCGCTCGATCTCCTTCTCGCGCCCGATGACCGGGTCGAGCTTGGACTCACGAGCGGCCTGGGTGAGGTTCCGGCCGAACTGGTCGAGGACCAGGGACGTGGAGGGCGTGCCCTCGGCAGGACCGCCGGCGGTGGCGGTCTCCTTGCCCTGGTATCCGGAGAGCAGCTGGATGACCTGCTGCCGCACGCGGTTCAGATCTGCGCCCAGCTTCACGAGGACCTGGGCGGCCACGCCCTCGCCCTCGCGGATCAGGCCGAGCAGGATGTGCTCCGTGCCGATGTAGTTGTGGCCCAGCTGAAGGGCCTCGCGGAGCGACAGCTCCAGGACCTTCTTGGCTCGGGGGGTGAAGGGGATGTGCCCGGACGGGGCCTGCTGGCCCTGGCCGATGATCTCCTCCACCTGCTGGCGGACCGCCTCGAGCGAAATCCCGAGGCTCTCAAGGGCCTTGGCGGCGACACCTTCACCCTCGTGGATCAGACCCAGGAGGATGTGTTCAGTGCCGATGTAGTTGTGGTTGAGCATCCGGGCTTCTTCCTGAGCCAGGACGACAACCCGCCGCGCGCGGTCGGTGAACCTCTCGAACATCGTTAATCGCTCCTCAGAGCGGTCAGGCAGTGGGGGGAACTTCCCCTCCCTGTCCTTCCGCAGCTTAGTCCCGCAAGCGGGGACCGCTCATTCCAACTGCCGACACCGGACCGAGAACCAACACTGCCTCCTGACCCCGAACGCCGACATCTGCTCCAACCCGATGGTGCGAGACGATGTTCCCGCAGGCCAGGCAGATACCCCACTCGCCAGTACGCCGATGGCGAACGTGAGACGGCCTTTTCTGCGTGTCGCCCCCTCCCACTAGGGATGTCTTACCCGCGCGGACCGGAAGACCATGCCGAGTGCCCCCGTTCCCTCCGCTACGGGCGAACAACCTTGCGCCTCCCCGCACCCCCCGCGCGCCCCCATTTCGCCACACCGTGCGTTCGAGGCGCCACCCAGCGTAACCCGCACGCCCTTCCGGCTGTTGCGCTTGGCATGTTCGGCGCCCCTCAGCCCGTGATCGCATCCTCGGCCCCGCCCGTCCCGCTCCCCCGCCGGCCGCTCGACCCGGCCGGTGCGAGCGGTCAGGTCCGGCGGTGGTACGAGAACGAACTCCGGTGGCCGACGGTGCCCGGCGATCCGCTGCGGCTGGCCGTGGGGCCGCGCTACGACGTCCTGGACGTGCCGGCGGAGGCGGGTCACGCGGCGCTGCGGCGCTCGGTGCCGACCGGGCCCGTCGCCCTGCACGGCGACCGGATGCTGCTGCTGGTGGCCGCCGGCAGCGCGCAGGAGCTTCCCGGGCTGCTGGAGTGGCTCGACTGGGGGTGCCTGGCCCTGGATCTGGCGGCGATCGGCGCGGGCGGCGTCATGGACGCCCCGTCGCCCCCGGAGCCTCGGCGGGAGAGGGCGGCGCTGCCGGCGCGCGCGTCGCACGCCGCGGCGTCCCGCGAGGCGGGCGTTCCGCTCTCCGTGCCGTGCCCGGCCGGTTCCCAGGGGGCCGCCGTGTGGCTGCGGCCCCCCGAGCCGGGATGCGAGGTCGAGGCCTCGCTGCCGACGCTGTCGGCGCTGGGGGCAGATGGGAACGCCCCCGATCTCGTGCGGCTGGTGAACACGGTGGCGACCCAGTGCCACCGGCTCCGGCTGCGGCGCGCGTGCGCCCAGCCGCCGGCCTTGCGTGCGCAGGGTCGGTGAAGCCGCTGTTCAGCCGTTGGCCTTCTCGTAAGCCTCGCGGATGGTCGCGGGAACACGGCCGCGGTCGTTGACCTCGTAGCCGTTCTCCTTCGCCCAGGCGCGGATCGCCGCGGTGTCCTGGCTGCCGCCGCTCGCGGCGGCGCGCGCCTTTCCACGTCCGCCCGAAGCACGGCCTCCGGTACGACGACCGCCCTTCACGTAAGGCTCGAGAAGGCCGCGGAGCTTGTCCGCATTGGCGGTGGTGAGATCGATCTCGTACGTCTTGCCGTCCAGCGCGAACGTCACGGTCTCGTCCGCCTCGCCACCGTCGAGGTCGTCGACAAGAAGGACCTGAACCTTCTGTGCCACCGGATTTCCTTTCATCGATATCTTCAGGGCCGGGGTGTGCCGGCGTCCGCCGTATCGCCGTCCCCTGTTATATGCAGTACTGCAGTACGTCGGAAAGCAAACCGCTTTTGCCCGAAAAACACAAACCCCCGGCAGAGACCGGCAGCCCGGGCCCGGTCCGGAAACGTGCGCGTTTCGGACATAGGGCACCTGGGCAGGGTCGGCACGGCGGAATATGCCGGGACAAGCGTGCGCGTCTTGCGGGCGACTGGCGTCCGGCGATCACAGATGCAGAAGCATCCGGCTGTTGCCCAAGGTGTTCGGTTTCACTCGTTCGAGTCCGAGGAACTCCGCGACGCCCTCGTCATAGGAACGCAGCAGCTCCGCGTAGACATCCCGGTCGACGGGCGTCTCGCCGATCTCCACGAAGCCGTGCTTGGCGAAGAAGTCGACTTCGAAGGTCAGACAGAAAACGCGGCGAACACCGAGCCAGCGGGCGGTCTGAAGCAACTTCTCCAGCACCCGGTGTCCGACGCCCGCGCCCTTCAGTCCTGGCTTCACCGCCAGAGTGCGGACTTCCGCGAGGTCTTCCCACATCACGTGCAGCGCACCGCAGCCGACGACCTCGGCGTTGTCGTCCCGTTCCGCGACCCAGAACTCCTGGATGTCCTCGTAAAGCGTCACCATCGCTTTGTCGAGCAGGATGCCGCCGCGGACGTAGGCGTCGAGGAGACGGCGCACGGCCGGGACATCGCTGGTGCGGGCCCGCCGGACGGTGATGGCTTTTGCGGTGGGTTCGGGGCTCTTCGCGGACATGACGGGACGCTATCGCCCGTCGTGGTCCTGAGCGGAGGCGGGGTTCTGCGCAGGGTCTTGTGGGGGTTCCGCTCCTTCGGCCGGTTCCGCGGATTCCGACGGTTCGGTCGGTTCCTGCGTTTGAGGACCCTGGACGATGCGTACGGCATCACTGAGAGACCGCCGCTGTTCCTCGCTCATCATCCCGAAGAAGGCGACGAGAGCGGCGGCGGGGTTGTCGCTCTGCGACCAGGCGTCGTTCATCAGGGCAGCCGCGTAGGCGGCGCGGGTGGAGACCGCCTCATATCGATAGGCGCGGCCTTCCGCCTCGCGGCGCACCCAGCCCTTCTGATGGAGATTGTCCAAAACGGTCATCACGGTGGTGTACGCGATGGACCGCTCCTTCTGAAGATCTTCCAGGACTTCTCGAACGGTCACCGGGCGGTTCCACTTCCACACCCGCGACATGACCGCGTCTTCGAGTTCTCCCAATGGGCGAGGCACAGCTCAGAACAATAGTGGGAGATCCCGGTAATGGCGTGGCGGACGTGCGCTTCACCGGCGAACGGGAACAAAAAGGGCGTACGACTCGAAAGTACGAGCGCCGCGGGGGCGGGCTCGCCGAGTCGTACGCCCTCTCGGGGGTGGGGTCAGGCCTCGGCCTTCGGGGGCGCGGCGGCGGGGCCGGGGGCGCTCTCCGCGCGCGCGAGGGCGGCGTCGACGGCCGCGTCCTCCTTGGCCTTGTTGGCGCCGCCCTGTGTCTTCACGATCACCCGGATCACGCCGATGAAGAAGACGGCCATGACGACCGGGGGCAGGAGCGCGGAGACGTAGTCCATGGATCCAGGGTAGCCACGTCAGCCCGCGGCGAGCTGCTGGGGGTTCGCCGGGGGTGGCGGTGTCGGCTTGCGGCGCGGGAAGACCTCGCCCGGGGTGGGGATCGGACGGGACGGCTTCGGGGTGCCCGGGGCGGGCGCCGGGGGCGGGCCCGGGGCGGGCTTGGGGGCCACCGGCTTGCGGGCGGGTTTCTTCTCGGGCTGCTTGCCCGGGCCGTCCCCGGCGCCGACGGCGGCGCGGCGGCCTCCGGGCAGGGCCATGAGGCGGGTGCGGGTGCGGGAGCCGGGCACGACGGCCGCGGGGACGGCGGCGGCGACGGTGACGGACGGGACGGTGCAGCGGTCCAGGAGGGCCGCCGCGGCCGGGTTGCCGCGCAGGGCGCGCAGGGCCGCGAGGTCGTCGGGCAGGGGGCGGTAACCGGCGCCCAGCGCCTCCTCGAGGAGCGCGAGGTAACCGGCGGCGGTACCGGGGAGGGCGGCGCGGTAGCGGCCCAGGTCGGCCACGAGGAAGGCGCGCAGCCTGGCTCCCTCCCGCACGGCCTCGTCGAGTGACTCTGCGAGGCGGAGACAGTCCTGGACGTCGTCGGCCGAGGCGTGGGTGGGGTGGAGGGCGAGGGCGAGAGCGCGGCGGAGCACACGCAGCTCCTCCACGCCGAACGCCATGCCGCCGCGGGATCCGTATGGCGTGGGCATGTGGCGACGATACGCGCTAATCAGACAAATTCGACATAGGGGACGGGTGTGGCGCGGGGGACCACCCGTCCCGCCTAGGGCCCGCCGCAGTGTTCCGTTGCGCACGGCAGGCCCCGGGCCGGGTGTGCACCGCCCCCGGCGCAGGCTCACATGCGCGAGACGTTGCGCTCGTAGACCAGCCGCAGGCCGATCAGCGTCAGCCACGGCTCGTGCTCGTCGATCACCGACGACTCGCCCAGGACCATGGGCGCCAGGCCGCCCGTCGCGATGACCGTGACGTCGTCCGGGTCCTCCGCCAGCTCGCGGGCCATGCGGTTGACCACGCCGTCGACCTGGCCCGCGAAGCCGTAGATGACGCCCGACTGCATCGCCTCGACCGTGTTCTTGCCGATGACGCTGCGGGGCCGGGCCACCTCGATCTTGCGGAGCTGGGCGCCGCGGACGCCCAGGGCCTCCACGGAGATCTCGATGCCCGGCGAGATGACCCCGCCGACGTACTCGCCGCGCGCGCTGACCGCGTCGAACGTCGTCGCCGTGCCGAAGTCGACGACGATGGCGGGGCCGCCGTAGAGCTCGACCGCCGCGACCGCGTTGATGATCCGGTCGGCGCCGACCTCCTTGGGGTTGTCCATGAGGATCGGCACGCCCGTCTTGACGCCCGGTTCGACGAGGATGGCGGGCACGTCGCCGTAGTAGCGGCGCGTCACCTCGCGCAGCTCGTGCAGGACCGAGGGGACGGTCGCGCAGATGGCGATGCCGTCGATGCCGTCGCCCAGCTCGTCGCCGAGGAGCGGGTGCATGCCCATCAGGCCCTGGAGCAGGACCGCCAGTTCGTCGGCGGTGCGCCGGGCGTCGGTGGAGATGCGCCAGTGTTCGACGATCTCGTCGCCGTCGAACAGGCCGAGGACGGTGTGGGTGTTTCCTACGTCGATCGTCAGCAGCATGACCCGTACCGCCCCTACTCCGCCGGCCGCAGGTCCAGGCCGATGTCCAGGATCGGCGAGGAGTGGGTGAGGGCTCCGACGGCCAGGTAGTCGACACCCGTCTGCGCGTACGCCTTGGCGTTGTCGAGCGTGAGACGGCCCGACGCCTCCAGGGCGGCACGGCCCTGGACGATCGCGACGGCCTCCTCGCACTCGGCGGGCGTGAAGTTGTCCAGCAGGATCAGGTCGGCTCCCGCGTCCAGGACCTCGCGGAGCTGGTCCAGGGTGTCGACCTCGACCTCGATGGGGACCTCGGGGAAGCGCTCGCGGACCGCCTGGAAGGCCTGGGCGACACCGCCGGCCGCGACCACGTGGTTGTCCTTGACCAGGGCCGCGTCCGACAGCGACATGCGGTGGTTGACGCCGCCGCCGCATCGCACCGCGTACTTCTCCAGGCTGCGCAGGCCCGGAGTGGTCTTGCGGGTGTCGCGGACCCTGGCCTTGGTGGTCTCCAGGACGTCCGCCCACGCGCGCGTGGCCGTCGCGACGCCCGACAGGCGGCACAGGATGTTCAGCGCGCTGCGCTCGGCCGTGAGGAGGTCACGGGTGCGGGTGGTGACGGACAGGAGCTTCTGCCCGGCTTCCACGCGGTCGCCGTCCTCGGCGTGGCGCTCGATCTCGAGCTCCTCCTCGCACACCACCGAGATGACCGCCTCGGCGATGCGCAGACCGGCCACGGTGCCCGCCTCGCGGGCGGTGAAGTCGGCCGTGGCCACCGCGTCCTCGGGGATGGTCGCCACCGTGGTCACGTCCACGCCGTGGGCCAGGTCCTCCTGGAGCGCCACGTTGGCGATGTCCTCGACCTCGACCGGGTCGAGGCCGGCGTCGGCCAGGAGCTGGGCGAGTGCGGGGTCCAGGCCGCACTCCAGGTATGCCTCGTCGTCCGCGCCGCAGGCGCAGCCGTCTCCGCAGCCTCCCGAGGAGGCGAGGGGAAGGTCGGGGGTGCTCACGTCGGTCACTGCTCCTGGGGGGCCTGGGTGGGGAGGGTCGGGGGGAAGTCTGTGGTGTCCGTGGTGTGCACGGCCAGGGTGCGGTCCGGGTTCAGGGTCACGACGATGTGGCGGCGCCAGGCCGGGTCGTCGCGCTCGGGGCGGTCCTCGCGCCAGTGGCAGCCCCGGGTCTCCTCGCGCAGCAGGGCGGCGGCGACCAGGACGCGGGCCACGCACAGGAGGTTGGTGGCCTCCCAGGTGTCGACGCCGGCCTCGGCCGTGGCGCCGTTCTCGGCGAGGGCCTCCCGGGCGTCGGTGTGCAGGCGCTGGAGCTGGTCGGCGGCCTTGGCGAGGGACCCGGCCGAGCGCAGGACGCCCGCCCCGTCCGTCATGATCCGCTGGATCGTGAAGCGGGCCTGAGCGGTCTGCAGGGGGTGCTCGGGGATCTCGGGGTGCGAAACCGGCGCGGGCACGCGCGCGGGCAGGCCGTTCGCCGCGATGTCGGCCGCGATGCGCTCGGCGTAGACGAGACCTTCGAGCAGCGAGTTGGACGCCAGCCGGTTGGCGCCGTGCACCCCGGTGCAGGCGACCTCGCCGCACGCGTACAGGCCGGGGACGGTCGTCCGGCCGTGGGAGTCGGTGCGGACGCCGCCGGAGGCGTAGTGGGCGGCCGGGGCGACCGGGATGGGGCTGGTGACCGGGTCGATGCCGTGGGCGCGGCAGGCTTCGAGGATCGTCGGGAAGCGGCTCTCCCACATCTCGGCGCCGAAGTGCCGGGCGTCGAGGTACATGTGCTCGGCGTTCTGCTCCTGCATACGGCGCGTGATGCCCTTGGCGACGATGTCGCGGGGGGCGAGTTCGGCGAGTTCGTGTTGTCCGACCATGAAGCGCACGCCGTCGGCGTCGACCAGGTGGGCGCCCTCGCCGCGCACGGCCTCGGAGACCAGGGGCTGCTGGCCCTCGGCGTCGGGGCCCAGGAACAGCACGGTCGGGTGGAACTGGACGAACTCCAGGTCGCTGACCTCCGCACCCGCCCGCAGCGCGAGCGCCACGCCGTCGCCCGTCGACACCGACGGGTTGGTGGTCGCCGAGAAGACCTGGCCCATGCCGCCGGTGGCGAGGACCACCGCGGGGGCGTGGACGGCCCCGACGCCGTCGTGCCGGCCCTCCCCCATGACGTGCAGGCTCACGCCGGCCGTGTGGCCCTCGGCGTCGGTGAGGAGGTCCAGGACGAGCGCGTTCTCGACGGTGCGCATGCCCCGCGCGCGGACCGCCTCGACCAGGGCGCGGGAGATCTCGGCGCCGGTCGCGTCACCGCCCGCGTGCGCGATGCGGCGGCGGTGGTGGCCGCCCTCGCGGGTCAGTTCCAGCTCGCCCTCGGACTCGTCGAACCGGGCACCGGTCTCGATCAGGCGGCGTACCGCGCCGGGGCCCTCGGTGACCAGGAGCCGGACCGCGTCCGCGTCGCACAGGCCGGCGCCCGCGACGAGGGTGTCGTCGAGGTGCTGCTCGGGGGTGTCACCGTCGCCCAGGGCCGCGGCGATGCCGCCCTGGGCCCAGCGGGTGGAGCCGTCGTCGAGCCGGGCCTTGGTGACGACGACCGTCCGCAGGCCCGCGGCCTCGCAGCGCAGGGCGGCGGTCAGCCCGGCGACGCCGGAGCCGACGACGACCACGTCCGCGGCGATGGACCACCCGGGGGCGGGCGCGTGCAGTCGTATGCCTGTGGTGGTCACGAGGCGGCTCCGAAGCGTGTGAAGGTGAGGGGGACGTTGTCGATCAGCCGGGTCGTGCCGACCCGGGCGGCGACGGCGAGGACCGCTTCGCCGGTGAAGTCGTCCGCGATCTCGGTGAAGTCGGAGGGGTCGACCAGGGCGAGGTAGTCCAGGGCGAGCGGCGGATCGAGGCGGGCGGCCTCGTCGAGGACCTGGCGGGCGGCGGCACGCACGGCCGCGGGGCCGCCCGGGACGGCCGTCGCCACGGCGTGCGCGTCGGCCGCCGCGCGGGACTCCCCTATGGCGCTGAGCGCTTCGGCACGCGCGCGCGTGGCCGGCACTTCACGGGCCCGGGCGCGCAGCGCCTCCTGTGCGGCATGCCGGTCACGGCCCGCGAACAGGGCCCCGGACAGGGCGAGGGCGGTGCGCCGCTCGGCGGCCGAGAGGTAGCGGTTGCGGCTGGACAGGGCCAGGCCGTCCTCCTCGCGGACGGTGGGCACGCCGACGATCTCCACGCCGAAGTTCAGGTCCCGCACCATGCGGCGGATCAGGGCGAGCTGCTGGGCGTCCTTCTGCCCGTACAGGGCGACGTCGGGGCGCGTGAGGTGCAGCAGCTTGGCGACGACGGTGAGCATGCCGTCGAAGTGGCCGGGGCGGGAGGCGCCCTCCAGGCGCTCGCCCATGGGGCCCGCGGTGATCCGGACCTGGGGCTCGCCGCCGGGGTAGACCTCGTCCACCGCGGGGGCGAACACGACGTCGGCGCCCGCCTGCCCGGCGAGCTCGATGTCGGCGTCCAGGGTGCGCGGGTAGCGGTCGAGGTCCTCGCCCGCGCCGAACTGAAGCGGGTTGACGAAGACGGTGACGACGACCTCGCCGTCCGGCCCGGCCAGCTCGCGCGCGGTGCGCACCAGCGTGGCGTGGCCCTCGTGCAGGGCGCCCATGGTCATCACCACGGCACGGCGGCCCGTACGCGCGCGTGCGTGCAGGTCCCCGGCGGTGCGCAGCAGGGCGGTGGTCATCGGGCGTCCCCTTCGGTGCCGTCGGCGAGTACCCCGAGGAGGTCCTCGGCGAGTTCCGGCTTCAGCAGGCCCTGGGCGAGGGCCCGGTCGGCGGTCGCCCGGGCCATCGCCAGATAGCCGGCGACGGTCTGCGGGGCGTGCCGGCGCAGCTCGGTGACGTGCGCCGCGACGGTGCCCGCGTCCCCGCGCGCGACCGGGCCGGTCAGGGCCGCGTCGCCGGAGCGCAGGGCGTTGTCCAGGGCCGCGCCGAGCAGCGGGCCGAGCATCCGGTCGGGGGCCGAGACGCCGGCCGCGGCCAGCAGCTCCATGGACTGGGCGACCAGGGTGACCAGGTGGTTCGCGCCGAGGGCGAGGGCCGCGTGGTAGAGCGGGCGGTTCTCCTCGGCGATCCACTCCGGCTCGCCGCCCATCTCGATGACCAGGGCCTCGGCGGCCAGGCGCAGCTCCTCGGGGGCGGTGACGCCGAAGGAGCAGCCGGCCAGCCGCTGGACGTCCACGGGGGTGCCTGTGAAGGTCATCGCGGGGTGCAGCGCGAGCGGCAGGGCACCGGCGCGCAGGGCCGGGTCCAGGACCCGCGCCCCGTACCGCCCGGAGGTGTGGACGAGGAGCTGCCCGGGCCGGACGGACCCGGTGTCGGCGAGGCCGCTGACCAGCTCGGGCAGGGCGTCGTCGGGGACCGTGAGCAGCACCAGGTCGGCCCGCTGGAGGACGTCGGCGGGCGGCATCACCGGTACGTCCGGCAGCAGCAGCCCGGCGCGGCGCCGGGAGGCCTCCGAGACCGCGGAGACGGCGACCGGGCGGTGCCCGGCGAGCTGGAGGGACGCCGCCAGCGCGGGGCCCACCCGGCCGGCGCCGACCACGCCTACGGTGAGCCGCGCGGGGCGGTCCCTGGGATCCGGCTGTGGGGTTGTGTTCACTCGACGGCGGCCTTCCCGTTCCAGTCCGCTCCGGGTACCGGACGATTTCTCGTCATGTTAACGCGATCGGTTCGGGGGGCGTCCGGTCGTCCACAGGCTGTGCACGCGCGTGCGGCACGCCCGGCACGGCGTACGGAAAAGTCGGGTGCCCGGCGCCGTGCGCGCGGGAGAGGATCCCGGGCATGACCGATACGGCGGAGCACGACGATCAGGCGGCGGACGAGGACCGGGGCGCGGGGCTGCGGGAGAGACGGCTGGCCGCGCATCGCACCGCACGGCGCGTGTTCGCGCGCTTCGGCTTCCACCGGACCCTCAGGGAACGCCTGGCCCTGCTGGAGGAGGCGGGCGGCGTGCACGACCTGGACGAGCTGTCCGACGTGTACGGCGACGGCGTCGTCGAGGAGCTGGAGAGGAAGGTGGCCGGCCTGCTGGGCACCGAGGCCGCCGCGTTCTTCCCGACGGGCACGATGGCCCAGCAGGTGGGCCTGCGCTGCTGGGCGGAGCGCACCGGGAACCGGACGGTCGCCCTGCACGCGCTCAGCCATCCCGAGGTGCACGAGCGGAACGCGTTCAGCGAGGTCGGCGGGCTGCGCCCGGTGCGCCTGACGAGCGAGCCGCGGCTGCCGACCGCCGCCGAGGTCCGCGACTTCGAGGAGCCCTTCGGGGCGCTGATGCTGGAACTGCCCCTCAGGGACGCCGGTTACCTGCTGCCCACCTGGGAGGAGCTCACCGCGGTCGTCGAGGCCGCCCGGGAACGGGACGCGGTGGTGCACTTCGACGGGGCCCGCCTGTGGGAGTCCACCGTCCACTTCGGCCGCCCCCTGGAGGAGATCGCGGGCCTGGCCGACAGCGTCTACGTGTCGTTCTACAAGTCCCTGGAGGCGTACGGCGGCGCGGCGCTCGCCGGCCCCGAGGAGCTCGTCGGCCAGGCCAGGACCTGGCGGCACCGGTACGGCGGGATGGCCTTCCAGCAGTTCCCGACGGTGCTGTCGGCGCTGGTCGGGCTGGAGCGGCAACTGCCCAGGCTGCCGGAGTACGTGGCCCACGCGCGCGTGGTGGCCACCGCCCTGCGCGAGGGGTTCGCGGCGGCCGGGGTGCCGTGGGCGCGTGTGCACCCGGAGGTGCCGCACACCCACGACTTCCGGGTCTGGCTGCCCCACGAGCCGGAGGTGCTCGGGGAGGCGGCGGTCCGCACGGCCGAGGAGACGGGGGACGTCCTGTTCGGCAGCGCCTGGCAACGGGGCGGCCCCGGGCTGGCCTTCACGGACGTGCATGTGCGGGCCGAGGCGCTGGAGTGGAGCGCCGAGGACGTGAAGGCGGCCGTGGCGGAGTTCGTGGCCCGGCTGCCGGAGCGGGTCAGACAGGGCGCCGCCGCCACCGCCTGAGGGCGTCCTGGAACCGGTGCCGGGCCGGGCGGCCCGCGAGGACCGCGCGGAACCGCCGTGCCTCGCGCCACTCCCGTACGACCTGCCGGTCGTGGGCGCCGGGCGCGGGCGGGGCGGGCTCGCCGAGGGTCCGGGCGCGGTAGGTGTCGAGGAGGTGCTGCTGCGTGATGCTCATGGTGGTTCGCCTTCGCGCGACGGGGTGGTGGAGGTCCGAAGGCTCCGCGGTGGCCCCGGTGATCCCACCGTGCGCCCGCGCCGGGGGTGGCGTCGCGCCGATTGACGGGGTCCGTCAATCGGCGGGGGCGTTGTCGGTGGCCGGGTGCACCATGAGGTCATGAGCGTGCACATCGACATCGCGGGTCTGCGGCCGGAGGAGATCGCCGTCGTGCCCTCCCCCCTGGCCGAGCTCGGCATGGCGCTGCACGCGCTGTCCGAGCCGGCGCACCACCCGGGCCTCCAGGGCTGGGTGACGGGCGTGACGGCACGGCTCGACTCGCATCTGGCCGACCGGATGTGCGAGGCGGACTTCCTGTGGCGGACCACGTTCTCGGACCTGTTCCTGCCCTGGGCGGGCCTGCCGGACCGGCGCTCCCTCCCGGGCGCGTCCCTCGCCGAGGAACTGGACCAGCTCGACAAGCTGTCGGACGAGCAGTTCGTGGACGCGGCACTGGAGTTCACCTGCGGCCTCGGCTACGGCGAGTGCGCGCCGACCCCGTTGTCCGACCCGGCGACGCGCCGCCGGGCGCTGGACCTCGCCGCCGCGCGCGGGCCGCGGCAGCTGCGGTTCGGTGAGCGGCTGCTGGCCGATCCGCCCAGGATCCGGGCCTGGATGCGGCAGTTCCTGCGGGACTGCGACGAGGCGTTCTTCGCGGAGGCCTGGCAGCGGCTGCGCCACCAGCTCGCGGCGGACGCCCGGCACAAGACGGACCTGCTGCGGCGCAAGGGCCTGGCCGAGGCGCTGGGCGCGGTGTCCCCGGCGGTCACGCTCGACGAGGAGGCCGCGCGGATCACCGTCGACAAGCTGGGCGAGGGCCGTACGGCCACCCGCGACGGCGGCCTGCTGCTGGTCCCGACCAGCCTGGGCTGGCCGCACCTGATGGTCCTGCACCGGCACGGCTGGCAGCCGGTGCTGCACTACCCGGTCGGCTCCCCGGAGCTCACCGCGCCGCAGACGCTCGAACAGCTGGCCATGCGGATGACCGCGCTGTCCCACCCGGTCCGTATGCGCATGTGCCGGCACCTGGCCCGCAGCGCGCACACCACCAGCGAGCTGGCGCAGGTGCACGGCATGAGCGCCCCGGAGATATCCCGGCACCTGGCCGTGCTGAAGAAGGCGGGCCTGATCACCACCCGCCGCCGCGGCCGCTACGTCCTGCACCAGCTGGACGTGACGGTGGTGGCGCGGCTCGGCAGCGAGTTCCTGGAAGGGATCCTCAGGTAGCCGCCCGGCGCACCGGTCAGCCGTGCCCGCCGGCCCGCACCAGCCCCGTCTCGTAGGCCAGCACGACGACCTGCACCCGGTCCCTGAGCCCGAGCTTGGTCAGGATGCGCCCGACGTGCGTCTTGACGGTGGCCTCCGACAGCACCAGCCGCGCCGCGATCTCGCCGTTGGACAGGCCGTGCGCGACCAGGACCATGACCTCGCGCTCGCGTTCGGTGAGCCGCTCCAGCTCCTTGTGCTGGGGCTGCTTGGTGCCCGGCAGCATCGGCGCGAAGCGGTCCAGGAGCCGCCGGGTGGTGGAGGGCGCGACGACCGCGTCACCGCTGTGCACGGCCCGGATCGCTGCCAGCAGATCGGCCGGCGGCACGTCCTTGAGCATGAAGCCGGAGGCACCCGCCTTCAGCCCGGAGAAGGCGTACTCGTCGAGGTCGAAGGTGGTCAGGATGAGCACCTTCGGCGGGTCGGTGTCCGCACAGATCCGGCGGGTCGTCTCCACCCCGTCGAGCTTCGGCATGCGGACGTCCATGAGCACCACGTCGACCTCGGTCCTGCGCAGTTCCGCGAGGGCCTCGACCCCGTCGCCCGCCTCCGCGACGACCTCCATGTCCGGCTGGGCGGCGAGCACCATCCGGAACCCGGTGCGCAGCAGCACCTGGTCGTCGACGAGCATCACGCGGATCGTCATCGGGCCTCTTCCATAGGGGGTCGTGACAGGTGTCAGTGGGGCGTGCGCGGGGCTCAGTGCGCTGGTTTGAGCGGCAGCAGGGCGCTGATGCGGAATCCTCCGCCCGGGCGCGGACCGGCGTCCAGGGTGCCGCCGACCATACCGACCCGCTCGCGCATGCCGATGAGGCCGTGGCCCTGACCGTCGAACCCGCCCTCCTCGTACAGCTCGTGCGGGGCGCCCTTGCCGTCGTCCTCGACGAGCAGGCCGAGGCCGTCGTCGAAGTAGACCAGGCGCACGCTGGCGCCCGCGTTGGCACCGCCGTGCTTGCGGGTGTTGGTGAGCGCCTCCTGCACGATGCGGTAGGCGGTGAGCTCGACGCCGCTGGGCAGCGGGCGGGGCGTGCCCTCGACCTTGAAGTCGACGGGCAGTCCGGAACCGCGGCACTGCTCGACGAGGTCCTCGATCTGGCGCACATCGGGCTGCGGCACGTACTCGCCGGCCTCCTGGTGCTCGCCGGTGCGCAGCACGCCGAGCAGGCGGCGCATCTCGGCGAGGGCCTGGCGGCCGGTGGAGGAGATGGTCTCCAGGGCCTTCTTCGCCTGGTCGGGCGCGGCGTCGAGGACGTAGGCGGCGCCGTCGGCCTGGACCACCATCACCGAGACGTTGTGCGCGACGACGTCGTGCAGTTCGCGGGCGATCCGGGCGCGTTCGGCGGCGACGGCGACCTTGGACTGGGCCTCGCGCTCCTTCTCCAGGCGGGCGGCCCGCTCCTCCAGCTGCGCGAAGTAGGCGCGGCGGGTGCGGATGGAGTCGCCGAGCACCCAGGCCAGGGCGAAGGGCACGGTCTGCAGGACCGCCAGGGCGATGTCCCCGGCCACCCCCGTCTGCTCGTTCGACCAGCGCAGCTGGGCCAGGGGGGCCGCGCACAGGCCGGCGATCAGCGCGAAGCGTGAGGCCCAGCGGGCGCCTTCCGCCGCGACGGTGTAGACGACCACCAGCATGGCGAAGTCGGCGGGCAGGATCGCGACGTCGGTGACCAGCTGCGCGACGCCGACCGCCGCCGCGAGCAGCAGCATCTTCTCCGGCATACGGCGGCGCAGCGCCACCACGAGGCACAGCAGCAGCGTGATGGGGACGACGGTGGCCCAGGGGCCGAACTGCTCGCCCGCCGCCCCGCCCACAACCGAAATCCCGAGGAGGGCCACGGCCCAGAAGCCGTCGACCCATGTCGGGTGCCTGCGGAGGAAGTCATAGAGGCGCTGCACGTAACCCAGCGTAGGGATACGGGATAGGTGCAGGGGTCAACCGGAGGGCCGATCCGCATCGGGTGCGCCTACTCCCCAAGGTGGAGTTGCGTTCGTTGTGTCCGCTTAACCTGGCCCGGTGACGGCAGGCAAGAGCAACGAGGGGCGTGAGGGGCGCGGGTGGCGTGCGGCGGCGCAACACGCCCTGTACGCGCCGGGGGGCTTCTACCGGCGCGCGGAAGGGCCCGCCGGGCATTTCCGGACATCCGTACACGCGTCGCCGCTGTTCGCCGGAGCCGTGGCGCGGTTGCTGTGCCGGGTCGACGAGGCGCTGGGGCGGCCGCCGGTCCTGGACTTCGTCGACATGGCCGCCGGACGCGGCGAGCTGGCCGGCGGGGTGCTCGCCGCCCTCCCCGCCGACGTGGCGGCCCGCACGCGCGCGTACGCCGTCGAGATCGCCGAGCGTCCCGCCGGGCTCGATCACCGGATCGAGTGGCTGGCCGCGCCCCCCGAGGGGACGACGGGGCTGCTGTTCGCCAACGAGTGGCTGGACAACGTGCCCGTGGAGGTCGCGGAGGTGGACGCCGCGGGCGTCGCGAGGCTGGTGCTGGTGCGCGAGGACGGGACCGAGCGGCTCGGGGAGCCGGTGGCCGGGGCGGCGGCGCGGTGGCTGGAGCGGTGGTGGCCGCTGCCCGGCGAGGAGGGGCTGCGGGCCGAGATCGGTCTGCCCCGGGACGAGGCCTGGGCCCGGGCGGTGGGGACGCTGCGCCGGGGACTCGCCGTCGCCGTGGACTACGCGCACACGGCGGCCACCCGGCCGCCCTTCGGGACGCTCACCGGCTTCCGCGAGGGCCGCGAGACCACACCGGTGCCGGACGGTTCCTGCGACCTCACCGCCCATGTCGCCCTGGACGCGTGCGCGCTGCCCGGCGGACGCGTCCTGTCCCAGCGCGAGGCGCTGTACGCCCTGGGCGTGCACGGCGCACGCCCCCCGCTCACACTGGCCTCCACCGACCCCGCCGCCTATGTGCGCGCCCTCGCGAGCGCCGGAGAGGCCGCCGAACTCACCGCCGGGGCCGGCCTCGGCGACTTCGGCTGGCTGGTGCAGCCGGTCGGCGTCCCGGACCCCTTCCGGCCGTGAGCCCCTACTTGTCGATGTCCCCGACCACGAAGAACATCGACCCGAGGATCGCCACCATGTCCGCCACCAGCGTCCCCGGCAGCAGCTCCGTCAGCGCCTGGATGTTGTTGTACGACGCCGAGCGCAGCTTCAGCCGGTACGGGGTCTTCTCGCCCTTGCTGACCAGGTAGTAGCCGTTGATGCCGAGAGGGTTCTCGGTCCAGGCGTAGGTGTGGCCCTCGGGTGCCTTCAGGACCTTGGGGAGCCGCTGGTTGACCGGCCCGGGCGGCAGCTCGGCGAGCCGGTCGAGGCAGGCGTCGGCCAGGTCGAGCGCGTTGTGCGTCTGCTCCAGGAGGCACTCGAAGCGGGCGAGGCAGTCGCCCTCCTGCCGGGTGACCACCTTCAGGGTGTCCTGGAGGTCGCCGTAGGCGAGGTAGGGCTCGTCCCGGCGCAGGTCGAAGTCGACGCCCGAGGCGCGCCCGATCGGCCCGCTCACCCCGTAGGCGTGCACGGCCTCGGCGGTGAGGACGCCCACGCCCCGGGTGCGGCCGCGGAAGATCTCGTTGCCGAGCACCAGGTCGTCGAAACGGTCCATGCGGGACCGCACGTCGGCGACGGCGCCGCGCGCGCGTGTGGTCCACCCGGCCGGCAGGTCCTCCTTGAGGCCGCCCACCCGGTTGAACATGTAGTGCATCCGCCCGCCGGAGACCTCCTCCATGACGTGCTGGAGCTCCTCGCGCTCCCGGAAGGCGTAGAAGATCGGGGTGATGCCGCCCAGCTCCAGCGGGTACGAGCCGAGGAACATCAGGTGGTTGAGCACCCGGTTCAGCTCGGCGAGCAGCGTGCGCAGCCAGACCGCGCGCTCGGGCACCTCCATGCCGAGCATCCGCTCCACGGCGAGGACCACGCCCAGCTCGTTGGAGAACGCCGACAGCCAGTCGTGGCGGTTGGCGAGCATGATGATCTGGCGGTAGTCGCGCGCCTCGAACAGCTTCTCCGCGCCGCGGTGCATATAGCCGATCACCGGCTCCGCGTGCCTGATGCGCTCGCCGTCCAGAACGAGCTTCAGCCGCAGCACGCCATGGGTGGACGGGTGCTGCGGACCGATGTTGAGCACCATGTCGGTGCTCTCCGCCGCGCCGCCGATTCCGACCATGGTCTCCGTCGTAGGAGTCATGGACACAGTCTCTCCTACGTACGCTGGCCCCATGGATACGGGGAGTCCGCACGAGGTGGGGCCGGACGGGCCACGGGGCACGATCGAGGCGGCCGGTGACGAGCCGGTGTGGACCGGACTGCCGCCCGGCCTGCTGAGGATGCGCCGGCTGCTGCTGGTGGTGTGGCTCGGGCTGATCGCCCTGGCCGCCGGGCTGCTGCCGGGGCTGCTGGCCGGACCCGCCTGGGCCGCCTTCGCGCTGCCGCCGCTGGCGCTGATGGCCTGGGGCTGGGTGATGACCGAGCGCAACTGGCGTTCCTGGCGGTACGCCGAGCGGGCCGACGACCTGCTGATCAGCCGGGGCGTGCTGTGGCGCGAGGAGACGGTCGTGCCGTACGGGCGGATGCAGCTGGTCGAGGTCACCTCCGGGCCCGTCGAGCGGCACTTCGGGCTGGCCAGCGTGCAGTTGCACACGGCCGCCGCGGCCACCGACGCGACCATCCCGGGACTGGACCCGGCCGAGGCGGAGCGGCTGCGCGACCGGCTCACCGAGCTGGGCGAGGCCCGATCGGCGGGGCTGTGACGGCGCCCGGGGCCGCCGAGGCCCAGCGGGCCGTCGCCGAGGTCGTCGAGCGGCGGCTGCACCCCGTCACCCCGCTGCGCCGCGCCTGGGCGCCGGTCGCCGTGATCATCGGCTGGGCCGTGCACGACCCCGACGGGGCGCAGCGCCATCTGGCCCGGCTCACCACGACCACCCTGCTGATCGGCCTCGCCGTGCTCGTCCCGGCCGCCGCGCTGTACGGCTTCTGCTCCTGGTGGTTCACGCACTTCGCGGTGACCGAGAGCGAACTGCGCATCCGTACCGGGCTCGTCTTCCGGCGCACCGCGCACATCCGGCTGGAGCGGATCCAGGCCATCGACATCACCCAGCCGCTGCTGGCCCGGGTCGCGGGTGTCTCCAAGCTCAAACTCGACGTCATAGGCACCGACAAGAAGGACGAACTGGCCTTTCTCGGCGCGGACGAGGCCCGGTCGCTGCGGGCCGAACTGCTCGCCCGGGCCGCCGGTTTCGCCCCGGAGACCGCGCACGAGGTCGGGGAGGCCCCGGCCCGGCAGCTGCTGCGGGTGCCGCCCGGGGTGCTCGCCCTGTCGCTGGTGCTGACGGGCGCGACCTGGATGTCGCTGGCCGCGGCGCTCGTCGTCCCGCCGGTGCTGTGGCTGCTCACCCACAGCCTGTGGACGGTCCTCGCGGTCGCCCTGCCGCTGCTGGGCGCGGCGGGCGCGAGCAGCGTGGGGCGGTTCGTCGCCGAGTACGACTGGACGGTGGGTGAGTCGCCCGACGGGCTGCGCATCGATCACGGGCTGCTGGACCGGGCGCACGAGACGGTGCCGCCGGGCCGCGTCCAGACCGTGCGGATCGTGGAACCGCTGCTGTGGCGGCGGCGCGGCTGGGTGCGGGTGGAACTGGACGTGGCGGGCTCGTCCAACTCCGTGCTGGTGCCGGTCGCTCCGCGCGAGATCGCCGCGGACGTCGTCGCGCGCGTGCTGCCCGGGGTGAGCGTGCCGCCCGCCTCGGCCCTGTCGCCGGCGCCGCGAGTCGCCCGCTGGTGCGTGCCGTTGTGGTGGCGTGGCTACAAACTCGCCGTCACGGACGCGGTGTTCGCCTCCCGCTCGGGACTGCTGCGGCGGAGCCTGGCGCTGGTGCCGCACGCCAAGGTGCAGAGCGTACGGCTGACGCAGGGGCCGTGGGAGCGGGCCCGGGGCCTCGCCGACGTGTGTGTGGACACGGGCGCGAACAAGACGGTGCGGGCCCGGCTGCGGGAGGCCGGGGAGGCACGCGAACTGCT
The DNA here is from genome assembly GCF_040654575.1 of Streptomyces sp. NPDC050674. Classification (NCBI taxonomy): domain Bacteria; kingdom Bacillati; phylum Actinomycetota; class Actinomycetes; order Kitasatosporales; family Streptomycetaceae; genus Streptomyces; species Streptomyces sp. NPDC050674. The sequence continues at coordinate 705,604 of NZ_JBFAIG010000002.1, read as the reverse complement.
GGCCTCCCAGGCGGAGCGGTCCCGGACGGGGCGCAGGGACGCGCGGCCGGACCGCTGGATGGCATGACCGGCCGCACGCCGAGGGCCCCCCGGCCGTAGCCGAGGGGCCCTGGGTCCGCACCGGCGTCAGGACACCGCGCTGCGCAGTGTCTGGACGTCGATCTGCTCGGTCTCGTCGTGCGCCGTCAGGTCGATGACCTGGCCGATGCCGCGCGACTCCTCGTCGGCCGGCTTGTACCGGGCCTCGGCCTCGGCCTTGTGCAGGGCGAGCGCCTCCTGGCCGACGACATCGGCGAGGTCCTCGTTCTGCACGGCCTCCAGGGCGGCGCGCGTGGTGCCCGCCTTGGTGCCGAAGAAGTCGAACCCGCCCTCGGTCAGCGGGCGCCGGGCCGGTACCTGCGGCGGGACGGCCACGGCGGTCGGCACGGCGTAGTGGCCGTCCCGCCCCGCGGACTGCTCGCGCCGCGCGGCCTCCTGGAGCCGACCGGACTCGCCGCCCCGAAGGGGGGTGTCCGCGGCCGGGGCGGAGGTGTCGACGGCCGGTGCGGAGGTGTCCGCGAGCGGGGCGGAGGTGCCGCCGCCCGGAACCGAGGCCGCACCGCGCGGCGCGAAGGCCCCGCCGCCCGGCACGGAAGCCTTGCCATCCCGCGCGGGGGCCTCGCCGGAAGCCGCACCGCCTCGCGCGGAAGCCTCGCCGGAAACCGCACCGCCGCGCACGGAAGCCGCACCGCCCGGCGCCGAGGTCCCGTCGCCCCGCACGGACGTCGCGGCCCTCGCGCGGTCGTGTCCGTCGGCCGCCTCGGACCGTTCCCGTGCCGCCTCGTCCTCCGGCGCCTGCTCGCGCCGTTCCTCCTGCTCCGTCTGCTCCGGCCGCGGCTCCCGCGCGGACTCGGCGTCCTCACCCTCCGGCACGCCGTCGCCGTCGCCGTCACCACCGCCGTCCGGGTCCGGGACGGTCGCACCGTCGAACCGGGCGAGCGCGGCAGCGGCCCGCAGGAAAAGCCGGGAACCCTCGGGCGAGAACACGGCGGGAACCGCGGGCTCCTCCTCGACGGCGAGCGCCTCGGGCGCCCCGTCCCGTACGGGCGAAGCCCCGGCCGCCTCCGACACCCCCGCCGGCAGCGCGGCCCGCGCCGGAACCGTCGCCTCTATCTCGAGCACCCGGCGTTCCTCCAGGACGCTCGCGCGCTCGGTCTCCGCCGTGGCGTACCGGCGCAGCAGCGCGGCGTGCTCGTTGCGCAGCCCGGCCAGTTCCGTGCGCTTGGCGCGCAGCCGCTGCTCCAGCTTGCCGCGCAGCTCCCGCGACTCCTCGAGGTCGGCCTCCAGTTCGGCGACCCGCTCCTCGAAGCGCCACTCGTCGCTCGCCCGCGCGCGCGTGAGGTCGGCGACGCGCTTGCCCGCCTGGGTGTCCCAACGGCGCAGCACGATCGCCCCGATGACCGCCGTCGCCGCGGCCGCCGCGGCCAGACCGCGGAGCACCATCGGCTCCGTGAACAACCAAGGCCCCAGGGCGCAGACGAGGGAGACGCCCGCGATCGCCGACGGGGGCAGCAGCCTGTGCAGGGGCGGGGAATGGCGATGACGTCCACGTGGCATGGCCAGAAACTTACCGCGCGTAGGCGAATCATGGTGACCCACCCCGCAAAAACAAAGCCACACCGAAACCTTCACACGGCATCAGATCTCGACAAGAAGCGGAATGGATCGCTCAAGCAATTCCCAAGATCATTTTCAGGGGCGGCTCAGCCGCTCGCTCATCCACTCCAGCGCCGCCGGAATCTCGCGCCGCCAGGTGTTGAAGTTGTGCCCGCCGCTTTCCAGGATGATCGACGAGATCCGCGTCTTCCCACCGCGCTCCACCCCCTCGATGAACCGGAGCGTGTCCTTGTAGTTGCTCTCTCCCCGCTTGCTGCTGCTGACCAGCAGGGACGTATCGGGGGCGGGCATGTGCGCGAGGTACCACTCCAGATCGGCGCGATTGCGCAACCCCTTGTCGCCCTGGAAGAGATCACCCGTCGTGGCGTCGATCGGCGCCTTGTAGTACGCCGACAAGCCCGCCCCGGCCGCGTACACATCGGGATGGTGCAAGGCGATCTTCAACGCGCAGTAGCCGCCCGTGGAGTTGCCGATGATGCCCAGACCGCCGGGCTTTTCGGCCACCCTGTAGTGCGTGCGCAACGCGTCGGGGAGATCCCTCGCGAAGAACGACTCGGTCTGCGGCCCGCCCGGGATGTCGACGCACTCCGTGTCCCGGGGCGGCGCCACCGTCGGCCGCAGCATCACCAGGATCATCGGCTTCGCCCGGCCCTCCCGGGCCAGCTCCAGAGCCGTACGCGGATAGTGCAGCTTCTCCACCAGCGCCGACGCCGTACCCGGATACCCCGTCAGCACGACGGCCGCCGGGAACCGGTGGGTGCGGTACCGCGGCTGGAAGTACTCCGGCGGCAGATAGACGTACGCGGGCGTGGCTATGTGGGTCGTCCGGCCCACGATGTCGACCTGCTGGACCCGGCCACCGGTCCGGGGCAGCGCCCCGGCCGCCCCCGGCACCCGGCGCGAGGCGACCACCTCCAGCGGGCCGCCGCCCGGCGTGTGGTCGACGACCACGCCCTGGTCCTTCTCCTGCCCGAACAGGTCCGCCCAGCTCGCGTAGAAACCGAAGGACTGGTTGGCGGCGAGGCCCACCGCGGCGAACAGCGCCAGCTGGGTGCCCAGCAGCAGACCCACGCGCCCGCCCACGGCACGCCAGGTGCGCCGGGCCAGCCGTGGCCACAGCCAGACCGTGCCCACGAACAGCAGCACCGCCGACGCCACCGCCAGCACCAGCACCTTTTCGCTTGTCAGACCCATGGGTCGGTCACCTGTGCGCACTCTCCGCCCGGCCCGCCCGCGATCACACCTTCGCACGGGCTTGTCCCGGACTTTCCTCGGCCTTTGATACGGCTTTGACGTGGGGAGTGAACCTCTCCCCCCGAGACACCGTCCTAGAGGGCGCAATGTCGCCGGATGCCCGAATCGGCACCGGATCCAAGGTCTCTCGCAGAACTACGGGATGCGATGTCTGTCAGGACAGATGAGGAAATGTCGGGCGAGGTTCCGCGTCGCTTCAGCGGCACGGCCGGCCCGGGCCGGATGAACCGGATACTGAGCGGGCCACGCCCCGAGGCCGTCCCCGCCCTCGTCGGCAGAGCCTGCGCCCTGGTGGGCGTCCTGGACATCGCCGCGGGCGTCTTCCCCCGCTTCCGGCACAGCCGGATGCACGCCATCGCCGAGGTCCTGCCCGGCGCCCTCGGCCCGTTCGCGGCCGCCCTGTCGCTCAGCACCGGCGTGCTGTTGCTGCTGCTCGCGCACGGCCTCAAGCGCGGCAAGCGCCGGGCCTGGCGGGCCGCCGTGGCGCTCCTGCCCGCCGGGGCCGTCGCGCAGTTCACCTACCGGCACTCACTGGTGGGCATGCTGATCTCGCTGGCCCTGCTGGCGCCCCTGCTGCGCCACCGCGACCAGTTCAACGCCCTGCCCGACCCGCGCAGCCGCTGGCGGGCGCTGGCCAACTTCGTGCTCATGAGCGCCGGTTCGCTGCTGCTCGGGCTGCTCATCGTCAGCGTCCACGGCGAGCGCATCGTCGGCGACCCCAGCCTCGCCGACCGCATCACCCACGTCATCTACGGCCTGTTCGGCTTCGAGGGCCCCGTCGACTACCAGGGCAACACCTCCTGGACCGTCGCCTTCTCCCTCGGCGCCCTCGGTCTGCTCACCGCCGTCACCACCATCTACCTGGCCTTCCGCCCCGAGCACCCGGCCGCACAGCTCACCGAGGAGGACGAGGCCCGGCTGCGCGCCCTGCTGGACAAGCACGGACGCCGCGACTCCCTCGGCCACTTCGCCCTGCGCCGCGACAAGGCCGTCGTCTTCTCCCCCAGCGGCAAGGCGGCGGTCACCTACCGCGTCGTCTCCGGCGTGATGCTCGCCAGCGGCGACCCGATCGGCGACGTCGAGGCCTGGCCCGGCGCCATCGAACGGTTCATGGACGAGGCCAAGGCCCACTCCTGGACCCCCGCCGTCATGGGCTGCTCCGAGACCGGCGGCGAGGTGTGGACCCGCGAGACCGGGCTCGACGCCCTCGAACTGGGTGACGAGGCGGTGGTGGACGTCGCGGATTTCTCCCTCGCCGGCCGCGCGATGCGCAATGTGCGCCAGATGGTCAAGCGCATCGAGCGCGCCGGTTACGAAACCCGGGTACGACGTGTCCGTGACCTCGGCGAAACCGAACTGGAGCGCATCCGCCAGGCCGCCGACGACTGGCGCGGCACCGACACCGAACGCGGCTTCTCCATGGCCCTGGGCCGCGTCGGCGACCCCGCCGACGGCGACTGCCTCATCGCCACCGCCCACAAGCAGGACGAGCACCCCGGCCCCTACGGCGACCTGAAGGCGATCCTGCACTTCGTGCCCTGGGGCACCGACGGTGTCTCCCTGGACCTGATGCGCCGCGACCGCTCCGCCGACCCCGGCATGAACGAGCTGCTCATCGTGGCCGCCCTCCAGGCCGCCCCCAAGCTCGGCATCGCCCGCGTCTCCCTCAACTTCGCCATGTTCCGCGCGGCGCTGGCCCGCGGCGAGAAGATCGGGGCCGGACCGGTGCTGCGCGCCTGGCGCGGACTGCTGGTCTTCCTCTCCCGCTGGTTCCAGATCGAGTCCCTGTACAAGTTCAACGCCAAGTTCCAGCCGCGCTGGGAGCCGCGCTTCGTCGTCTACCGCGCCTCCGCCGACCTGCCCCGCATCGGCTTCGCCGCCATGCAGGCCGAGGGCTTCGTCAACCTCGCCCTCCCCCTGCCGCGCTTCCTGCGCCCCCGGCGCGCCACCACCTCCCGCCCCTGCGCCCACGCCACCACGGCCGAACGCGACGTCCGGGCGGCATGACCCGCCCCCGGGGGGCGTCGCCCCGGGCCGCAGCGCCGGGCGGCCCCCGCCGGGGCCTACGCTGACCATATGAGCAACCAGAGCGGACGCGGGCGCGTGGCGGGCCTACCCGAATGGGACCGCTGCGCGGTCATGGGTGTCGTGAACGTCACCCCCGACTCCTTCTCCGACGGCGGCCGCTTCTTCGACACCACGGCCGCCGTCAAACGCGGCCTCGACCTGGTCACCGAGGGCGCGGACCTGGTCGACGTCGGCGGCGAGTCCACCCGCCCCGGAGCCACCCGGGTCGACGAGGCCGAGGAGCTGCGCCGTGTCGTCCCCGTCGTGCGCGGTCTGGCCTCCGAGGGCGTCACGGTGTCCGTCGACACCATGCGCGCCTCCGTCGCCGAACGGGCCCTCGCGGCCGGTGCCGCCCTCGTCAACGACGTCAGCGGCGGCCTGGCCGACCCCCGCATGATCCCGGCCGTCGCCGACGCCGGAACCCCCTTCGTCGTCATGCACTGGCGCGGCTTCCTCCAGGGCGGCAACGTCCGAGGCGAGTACACCGACGTCGTCACCGAAGTCGTCGACGAACTGCACGCGCGCGTGGAGGCCGTCCTGGCCGGCGGCATCGCCCCCGACCGTGTCGTCGTCGACCCCGGCCTGGGCTTCTCCAAGGACGCCGAGCACGACCTCGCCCTCCTCGCCGGCCTCGACCGGGTCCTCGGCCTCGGACATCCGCTGCTCGTCGCCGCCTCCCGCAAGCGCTTCCTCGGCCGGGTCCTGGCCGCCCCCGACGGCCCGCCACCGCCCGCACGCGAACGCGACGCCGCCACCGCCGCCGTGTCCGCGCTCGCGGCGCACGCCGGCGCATGGGCGGTCCGCGTCCACGAGGTGCGCGCCACCGCGGACGCGGTCCGGGTCGCCCGCGCCATCGCGGGAGCGCGCGGGACGCACACCGGCGCGGAAGGAGCCCGGTGAGCGCCCCCCACACCGACGTCGAACAGGTCGAGGCCGCCAACACCGCCTTCTACGAGGCACTCGAGCAAGGTGACTTCGAGGAGCTGGCCTCCCTCTGGCTGACCCCCTCCGACCTGGGCGTCGACGAGACCTACCACGACCCCGCCGACACCGGCGTGGTCTCCTGCGTGCACCCCGGCTGGCCCGTGCTGACCGGCCGCGGCGAGGTCCTCAGGTCGTACGCGCTGATCATGGCGAACACCGACTACATCCAGTTCTTCCTGACCGACGTGCACGTCTCGGTCACCGGCGACACCGCCCTGGTGAACTGCACCGAGAACATCCTCAGCGGCGGCCCCGCCCCCGAGGGCGCCGACGAGGAACTCGGCCCCCTCGTCGGGCAGCTCGTGGTCGCCACCAATGTGTTCCGGCGCACGCCCCAGGGGTGGAAACTCTGGTCGCACCACGCTTCCCCCGTCCTCGCCGAAACCGACGAGGACGAGCAGGACGACACCCCCACCTGAGTGGGTACGCGCCAGGAAGTGGTTGGAAACACCACCCCACGGGTAGGGGCGGCTACCAGCCCGTGAGCCGGCGGGTTCCCCCGGACGAACGCCCGGTGAATCCTGACGGATCCGGCCGAGGCCCCCACCCCATGGCCCGGCCCCGCCCGTGCTCGCAGGTAGATTCGACCGAGGCCGGGGTGCCGGCCGCACCCGGCACCGACCGGCCCTGACCGACGATTGCAGGAGTGATTCGCGTGGATCGTGTCGCGCTGCGCGGCCTGAAGGCCCGCGGGCACCACGGGGTGTTCCCGAAGGAACGCGAGGAGGGCCAGACCTTCGTCGTGGACCTCGTCCTCGGCCTGGACACCCGCCCGGCCGCGGCCGACGACGACCTGGCGAAGACCGTGCACTACGGCATCGTGGCGGAGGAGGTCGTGGCCGTCGTCCAGGGCGAGCCCGTCGACCTCGTCGAGACGCTCGCCGAGCGCATCGCCCAGGTCTGTCTGAAGCACGAGGCGGTCCAGGAGGTCGAGGTCTGCGTCCACAAGCCGGAGGCCCCGATCACCGTCCCCTTCGACGACGTGACCGTCACCATCACCCGGAGCCGAGCATGACCGCGCCTTTCATCCAGGGCCCGACCGACCCGACCGTCCAGCCGGTGCCCGCTTCCGTCGTCGAGAAGGTCGACGCCGCCGACACGACCCTGTCCAACCCGAAACGGGCCGTGGTCGCCCTCGGCTCCAACCTCGGCAACCGCCTGGAGACCCTCCAGGGAGCCGTGGACGCCCTCGGGGACACGCCCGGCGTCCGCGTCAAGGGCGTCTCCCCGGTCTACGAGACCGAGCCCTGGGGCGTCGATCCCGGCAGCCAGCCCGCCTACTTCAACGCCGTCGTGGTCCTCAAGACCACCCTCCCGCCCTCCTCGCTCCTGGAGCGCGCGCACGCGGTCGAGGAGGCCTTCCACCGCGTCCGGGACGAGCACTGGGGCCCCCGCACCCTCGACGTCGACATCGTCTCCTACGCCGATGTCGTCTCCGACGACCCGCGGCTCACCCTCCCCCACCCCCGCGCCCATGAACGCGCCTTCGTCCTGGCCCCCTGGCACGACCTGGACCCCGAGGCGCAGCTGCCCGGCCACGGCCCGGTCGCCGGTCTGCTGGAGGCCGTCACCCGCGAGGGCGTGACACCCCGCGAGGACCTGGAACTCCGGCTGCCCGAGTAGCCGTTAAGGTCAAGACGGCCGCGAACCGGGCCGGAAGCCGGGGGAACCGAAGGGACACCGTGAGAGAGCTGCGTATCCGGGTGCTGGCCGGCGTCTTCGCCGTGGCCGCTGTCCTGTCCTGGGCGGGCGCCCGCCTGTGGAACTCGATCGGAACGCTCCCCAGCGTCCCCCTGCCCGCCCCCATCGTCCTCGCCGCGATCGCCGTGGTCCTGCTGGCCACGGCGCTCTCGATCCGCGCCCGCCTCAAGGCCCAGCGCGAGCGGCTTCCGGACGCCAAGGGCGTCGACCCCCTCATGGCCGCCCGAGCCGTCGTCTTCGGCCACGCCAGCGCCCTGGTCGCCGCCCTCGTGGCCGGCATGTACGGCGGCACCGGCGTCTTCCTCCTGGAGTACCTGGAGATCCCCGCCCGCCGCGACCAGGCCATCTACGCCGGCCTCTCGGTCCTCGCGGGCATCGCCGTCATAGCGGCCGCCCTCTTCCTGGAGCGCGTCTGCAAACTCCCGGAGGACGACGAGAACGACGGCACGGGGGTTGCCCCGACGGTGTGACCCACCCGGGCTCACCAGGGCTGCCGGGCGAGATGCCCGTTGATCAGGAAACCCGGGTAGGGGTGGAGGCGGTAGCGGTAAAGGGTGAACGGCTTGTTCGCAGTCGCCCGCCGCCGCACCTCACGCACCTGAACCCACCCGGACTCCCGAAGCTGCAAGGGGTGCCGTTCGGACCTGAACGTTCCTCGTGCGGGCCAGCTGTCGGTCACGACGAGATGTGCGGCAGACGCTCGGGGACGGGGGGTGAAGCGGGCACCGACCACTTTGGCCAGTTCCGCGAGGAACGGCACATTGGCACTGACCAGCAAGCGCCCGGACCAGTTCTTGGGCCTGAATCCGTCGCCGTCCACATACCCGTCCAGAAAACCCTCGAACGTCTCCCTGTCCCGGAGGACAACGCGAGGGAACCGCTGCCTCATATGGTGCGCGTCCCCGCCCACGTATTGCCTCACAAGATCCGCCAAGTACGACGAGACCACGCGTACGCGAAAACCAGGGACGTCACGCTGAAGGTAGCCGGACGGCCGTGACACCGCTTGCAGCCGGGCAGGCAGCCCGGTCGCAGACGCCAGGCAAGCCGCATAGCGAGAAGCGAAACCCTCGTCGTTGACCACAAGTGAGACGTAGTTCCTACCGACTGTTCCGTCAGAACACGTGGCGCCGATGAAGTAGCCGAACTCATATCCCGACTTGATCGTCAACCGCTCGCGGCACAACTTCCGCGCAGGTGTCCAAGCCAGGACGGTCCCCTCGGCATCTCGGGCGTGAACCCACCCGTCCGGCGTGCCCAGCATCTGATCTGGGGACACTGCGAACGTCAGGTGATCTGTCACCACGTCGACGACTTCACGCGCCTGGGCGGTCGAGACGCCGGTGACCGTCGTGGGGACCGTGCGCCCCTCGTCCAAGGTCCACAGACGGCAGCCCACCTGAACGCTCCGCGCCTGCTGACGGCCACCGACGACGTTCACCGTCTGCCGACTCGGCAGCCCGTATCCCACCGCGCCCCCCGATCAGTTATGAATCACCGATCAGGGACGATATCGGGCAGTACTGACAGTGGGTTCAGCGCGCCAGTATCAGACTCATCGCCTCGGACCGGGTCGTAGCGTCCCGAAGCTGGCCTCGGACCGCCGATGTCGTGGTCTTGGCCCCCGGCTTGCGGATGCCGCGCACGGACATGCACATGTGCTCCGCCTCGATCACGACGATGGCGCCCCGCGCTTCGAGGATCTTCATCAGGGAGTCGGCGATCTGGGTGGTGAGTCGTTCCTGCACCTGCGGACGCCGGGCGAACACCTCGACGAGACGGGCCAGCTTCGACAGACCGGTGATCTTGCCGGTCTCCGCCGGGATGTAGCCGACATGAGCAACGCCGTGGAACGGCAGCAGGTGATGTTCACAGAGGCTCACGATCTCGATGTCCTTGACCAGGACCATCTCGTCGTGCCCCAGATCGAACGTCGTCGTCAGAACATCCTCGGGCTCCTGCCGCAGCCCTGCCAGCAGCTCGCGATACGCCCGCGCCACCCGTGCCGGCGTCTCCCGGAGGCCCTCGCGGTCCGGGTCCTCACCGACCGCGATCAGGAGCTCGCGGACGGCGTTCTCGGCGCGCTTCTCGTCGAACTCGCCGATCCGGCCGTCGCCGTCCAGCGTCACGGGGTCGGTCATGTGGTGCCTCGTTCCTGTGTCCTTCACGGAGCGGCCTGCGGAAATGGCGAAAAGCCGCGCCCCCCAGGCTAAAACCTGGGGGGCGCGGCATCCATTCCGGGGGCGGCGGGGCCTTTGGGGGCCCGGGTCAGCCCTCGGGGCGTTCCTCCGGGGTCGGCTCGGGCGCCGGGGTGGGCTCCGCCGCGGTGCTCTTCGCGGTGGAGATGGCCGGCGTCGCGCCGTTCGCGCCGTTCGTCAGGGCCAGCTCCTTGGGGGAGAGCACCGGCGGACGGGTGGACGGCGTGCGGCGGGAGGATCCGGTCCAGGCGGGCCTGGGCGGACGCTTGACGATCGGGGCGAAGATCTCGGCGATCTCCTCCTTGCCCAGCGTCTCCTTCTCCAGCAGCTGCAGCACGAGGTTGTCGAGGACGTCGCGGTTCTCGACCAGGATCTCCCAGGCCTCGTTGTGCGCCGTCTCGATGAGCTTCTTGACCTCTTCGTCCACGAGCGCGGCGATCTCTTCCGAGTAGTCGCGCTGGTGAGACATCTCACGGCCGAGGAAGGGCTCGGTGTTGTCGCCGCCGAACTTGATCGCGCCGAGACGCTCGGTCATGCCGTACTGCGTGACCATGGCGCGGGCCAGGCCGGTGGCCTTCTCGATGTCGTTGGCGGCACCCGTGGTCGGGTCGTGGAAGACGAGCTCCTCGGCCGCGCGGCCGCCCAGCATGTACGCCAGCTGGTCGAGCATCTCGTTGCGCGTGGTCGAGTACTTGTCCTCGTCCGGCAGCACCATCGTGTAGCCGAGGGCACGGCCGCGCGACAGGATCGTGATCTTGTGGACGGGGTCGGAGTTCGGTGAGGCCGCCGCGACCAGGGCGTGTCCGCCCTCGTGGTACGCGGTGATCTTCTTCTCCTTGTCCGACATGATCCGGGTCCGCTTCTGCGGGCCCGCGACCACACGGTCGATCGCCTCGTCCAGCATGTGGTTGTCGATCAGCTTCTTGTCGCTGCGGGCCGTCAGCAGGGCGGCCTCGTTCAGCACGTTGGCCAGATCGGCACCCGTCATACCTGGCGTGCGACGCGCCATCGCCGACAGGTCGACGTCGGGCGCGACCGGCTTGCCCTTCTGGTGGACCTTGAGGATCTCCAGACGGCCCTGCATGTCCGGGCGGTCGACGGCGATCTGCCGGTCGAAGCGGCCGGGGCGCAGCAGCGCCGGGTCGAGGATGTCGGGCCGGTTCGTGGCGGCGATGAGGATCACGCCGCCCTTGACGTCGAAGCCGTCCATCTCGACGAGCAGCTGGTTCAGGGTCTGCTCGCGCTCGTCGTGACCGCCGCCGAGTCCGGCACCGCGGTGACGGCCGACGGCGTCGATCTCGTCGACGAAGACGATCGCCGGGGCGTTCGCCTTGGCCTGCTCGAACAGGTCACGGACACGGGAGGCACCGACACCGACGAACATCTCGACGAAGTCGGAACCGGAGATCGAGTAGAAGGGGACGCCGGCCTCGCCCGCGACGGCACGCGCGAGGAGGGTCTTGCCGGTGCCGGGAGGCCCGTAGAGCAGGACGCCCTTGGGGATCTTGGCGCCGACGGCCTGGAACTTGGCCGGCTCCTGGAGGAACTCCTTGATCTCGTGGAGCTCCTCGACGGCCTCGTCGGACCCGGCGACGTCGGCGAAGGTCGTCTTGGGGGTGTCCTTGGTGATGAGCTTGGCCTTGGACTTCCCGAAGTTCATGACCCGGGAGCCGCCGCCCTGCATCTGATTCATCAGGAACAGGAAGATGATCACGATGAGAACAAGGGGCAGCAGGAAGGAGATCAGCATCCCGATGAACGGGTTCTGCTTGGACGGCGAGACGGTGTAGCCGTCCGGGATCTGCTTGTCCTGGTACTTGTTCTGCAGCGTGTTGGCGATGTCCACGCCCTGATCGCCGATGTAGCTCGCCTGGATCTTCGAGCTGCCCTCGACCTTTACGCCGTCCTTGAGCGTGGCCTTGATGGTCTGCTCGTCACCGGTGGTCAGCTTGGCCGACTCGACCTTGTTCTGGTTGATCGCCTGGACGATCTGGCCGGTGTCCACCGTCTTGTAGCCGCCGGACGAGCCGACGACCTGCATCAACACGACCACGGCAAGGACGGCCAGCACGATCCACATGACCGGCCCACGGAAGTATCGCTTCACGTCCATCCATACGGAGCGGTGCCGCCCCGTCCCTCCTGCCATAGTGAGTTTGATAAAGACTGTTCTTCGGACGGTACCCCAGCATTGTCACCTGAAGCCGCGTGGGACAGCTGGCGATCCGCCTACGCATGCTCCAACGGCGGGAAGTCCGCTGGGGTTCCCGATCACCGTGACGGCATCCCTTCCGGGGTTTCAGCCGCCGTACACGTGGGGCGCGAGCGTACCGACGAACGGGAGGTTGCGGTACTTCTCGGCGTAGTCGAGTCCGTATCCCACGACGAATTCGTTGGGGATGTCGAAGCCGACCCATTCCACGTCGATGGCCACCTTCGCGGCCTCGGGCTTGCGCAGCAGCGTGCACACCTTGAGGGAGGCGGGCTCGCGCGAGCCGAGGTTGGAGAGCAGCCAGGACAGGGTCAGGCCGGAGTCGATGATGTCTTCGACGATCAGGACGTGCTTGCCCTTGATGTCGGTGTCGAGGTCCTTGAGGATCCGCACCACACCGGAGGACTGGGTGCCCGCCCCGTACGAGGATACGGCCATCCAGTCCATGGTGACGGGGGTGGACAGCGCCCGGGCGAGGTCGGCCATGACCATCACCGCGCCCTTGAGGACTCCGACGATCAGCAGGTCCTTGCCCGCGTACTCCGCGTCGATCTTCGCTGCCAGCTCGACCAGCTTGGCGTCGATCTCTTCCTTGGTGATGAGCACCTTCTCGAGGTCGGCACCCATGTCTTTCGCGTCCACCCGCATCACTTTCGGTCGTCCCACCGGCCGAACGGCCCCTCCTGGCGACTGCGGGGAGGGGTCGTGGTTCAGCCTTGCCGAATCACCAGTCTGCCACCCTGCCGCCGGGCCACGACTTTGCCGGGGAGGTTGATGGCCCCCTGGCCGCGCCAGCCGGTGATCAGCCGGTCGATTTCCTCGATGTGGCGGGCGAACAGCGATCCGGCGGGTGCCCCGGCCGCGACGGCGGCCCGGCGCAGGATGCGGCGGCGTACGGCGGGCGGCAGGGCGTAGAGCCTGGCGCACTCCAGCTGCCCTGAGGCGTCGCGGACGGTGGCCTCGGCCTGGGAGGCCCAGGAGTCGAGGGCGTCGGCGTCGTCGCGGGAGAGCTGGGCCGTACGGGCGAGGGCTTCGACGACGCCCTTGCCGAGGGCCTTCTCCAGGGCGGGCAGGCCTTCGTGGCGCAGCCGGGAGCGGGTGTAGGCCGGGTCGGCGTTGTGGGGGTCGTCCCAGACGGGCAGGGACTGGACCATGCAGGCCTTGCGGGCGGTCTGCCGGTCGAGTTCCAGGAAGGGGCGGCGGTAACGGCCGTCGGCCCCCGAGACCGCGGCCATTCCGGACAGGGAGCGGGTGCCGGAGCCCCGGGCGAGCCCGAGCAGGACGGTTTCGGCCTGGTCGTCGCGGGTGTGGCCGAGCAGGACGGCGGCGGCGCCGTGGCGTTCGGCGGCCGCGTCGAGGGCGGCGTAGCGGGCGTCGCGGGCGGCGGCTTCGGGCCCGCCGGCGCGGCCCACGGTGACGGCGACGGAGTCGACGGGGTCGAGGCCGAGCTCGCGCAGGCGCTGGACGACTTCGGCGGCGCGGGCGTCGGAGCCGGCCTGGAGGCCGTGGTCGACGGTGATGCCGCCGGCCCTGATGCCGAGTTTGGGCGACTCGAAGGCGAGGGCGGAGGCGAGGGCCATGGAGTCGGCGCCGCCGGAGCACGCCACGAGCACGAGCGGCGGGGGCTCGTGCGAGGGGGCGTGCGGGGCCGCGACGGGGGCGCGGTGGTGTTCGGTGAGGAGGTCGTGGAGGACGCGGCGGACCGCCAGGCGTATCGCCGCGACCGCAGGATGGGGACCCATGTCCGGTTCCCTTCATGAAGTTATCGGGGGGTGAGCCCGCGTGTCGGTCACGCCGAGTGTGTAGATGGTGACAGAACCGGGCCGTTCCCCGAGCATCGCACGCCTACCCCTGCCTCACGGTCCCTCGGACGGGTGATTGGAGGGGCGTTCGCCTGCCGTCGGCCGGTTTCCTTTCACGACCTTCCCGCGATGTTCACTACTCGGCCCTGCGGTGCACCCGCGCGACCCAGTCCGCCGGTTTGGCGATCTCCGACTTGGTGGGGAGGGTGTTGGGCGAGGTCCACACCCGGTTGAAGCCGTCCATGCCGACCTCGTCCACGACGGCCCGCACGAAGCGTTCGCCGTCCCGGTACTGGCGGAGCTTGGCGTCCAGGCCGAGCAGCTTGCGCAGGGCGAGGTCCAGGCGGGAGGCGCCCTTGGCGCGGCGCTGCTGGAACTTCTCGCGGATTTCGCCGACGGACGGCACGACGGAGGGGCCGACGCCGTCCATCACGAAGTCGGCGTGGCCCTCCAGCAGGGACATCACGGCCGTGAGGCGGCCGAGGATCTCGCGCTGGGCGGGGGTCTGGACGATCTCGACGAGGGAGCGGCCGCCGTCGTCCTCCTCGCCCTCGGGGCGGCCCCCGGCGAGGCTCTGGGCGGCTTCCCGGACGCGTTCCAGGACGGTCATGGGGTCGACATCGGTCTCGCCCAGGAACGACTGGATTTCACCCTCAAGGTGGTCCCGCAGCCAGGGCACGGCGGTGAACTGGGTGCGGTGCGTCTCCTCGTGGAGGCACACCCAGAGCCTGAAGTCGTGCGGGTCGACGTCGAGTTCGCGCTCCACGTGCACGATGTTGGGGGCGACGAGCAGCAGCCGGCCGCCGCCGTTCTGCCCGGACGGCAGGTCGCCGGTGGCCGGGGCGAAGGTCTCGTACTGGCCGAGGACGCGGGAGGCCAGGAAGGACAGCAGCATGCCCACTTCGACGCCGGTGACCTTGCCGCCGACGGCGCTCATGACCGCGCCGCCCGGGCTGTCGCCGCGCCGTTCCTGCATCTTGTCGAGCAGGGGCCTGAGGATTTCCCGGAAGCCGGCGACGTTGGCCCGGATCCAGCCCGCCCGGTCGACGACGAGGACGGGGGTGTCGTGCCCCTCCTCGGTGCCCAGCCGGGTGAATCCGCGGACGTGTTCTTCCGATGCCTTGGCGTGCCGGCGCAGTTCCGCGACGACGGCCCTCGCCTCGTCGCGACTGACCTCGGGGCCCGGCCGTACGAGCCGGGTCGCGGTCGCGACCGCGAGATTCCAGTCGACCATGCCGGTTGAAGCACCACCGATGCTCGTCATGCGTCAACCGTACGTGAGCGCTCGCCGCTGGGGCAGGGCGGCGAGGGCCGGGGTGATGCGGGGTCCGTTCCCGGTCACCCGGTGCCGACGGCCGCACCCACCGTGTCCCACCCCGCCCGGTCGACCGCCCGGGGCGGCGCGACGGGGTGGCCGGTGGCCGTGGCCGCGGCGGCCGGGCCCGGGCAGACATGGCCGGGCCCACTCCGGCAGCCGGAACGCCGAGCCGGTAACTGGACAGCCAGGCCGCGACGGCCGGGCAACCGGGCGCAGCCGATGGCCTGCCGGGCCACCGGTAGCCGCAGCCGCGACGGCCGGGCCCGAGCAGACACGGCCGGACCTGCTCCGGTAGCCGGAGCGCCGGGGCCGGACGGTCAGGCGGTGACGGCCGCGCAGCCGGTGGGTGTGCCGTGGGGGGTCGGGGACCGGGTCGCCGTCACCTGCAGCCGCATGCCGCCAGGGCCGTGGCGATGCGGTCCAGGGCCTGCTGGGTCGCCGCCCGGCGGCCCGGGTCCGTGTCGGCGGCCATGAACGCGAAGGCCAGCAGGCGGCCGTCCTCGTCGACCAGGGTGCCCGCGAGGGCGTGCACGCCCGAGAGGGTGCCGGTCTTGGCGCGGACGACGCCGGCCGCCCCGTCCGCGTAGCGGCCGGTCAGGGTGCCGGTGAAACCGGCGACGGGCAGGCCGGTGAGGGCCGGGCGGAGCTCGGGGTGGGAGGGGTCGGCCGCCTTGGCGAGCAGCGCGGTGAGCAGGCCGGGGGACAGCCGGTCGGCGCGGTTCAGGCCGCTGCCGTCCTTGAAGGCGGCGCCCTTCAGGGGCAGGCCCAGCTTGCGCAGCCGCGCGCTGACGGCTTTCCCGGCGCCGGCGAAGTCGGCCCGGCCGCCCGTGGCGATCGCGGTCTGCCGGGCCAGGGCCTCGGCGATGTCGTTGTCGCTGTTGGTCAGCATGCGCTCGACGAGGGCGGACAGCGGGGGCGAGGAGACCGAGGCGAGGGTCTGGGCGCGGGTCGTGGCCTTGGACGGGCCGGGGGCCGTGGCCTTGATGCCGTGGGACTTCAGGAAGTCGCCGAACCGGCGGGCCGCGTCCGCCGCCGGGTCCTCGACGCGGTCGACCGGGCCGCTGGTCGAGTCGTCGGTGCGGCCCTCGTCGGCCATCAGGGGGGTGATGCGGGCGATGTTGCCGTCGACCCCGATCGGGTGCATTTCGTCGCCCGCGTAGAGGGTCGTGTCGTAGGACAGGGTCACCTCGCGGACGCCCCGGTCGGCGAGGGCGGCGGCCGTGGAGGCGGCCAGGGTGCGCAGGCTCGCCGAGTCCCCGGCCTTCTCGCGGGCCGTGAGCGTGGGGTCGCCGCCGCCGACCAGGACGACTTCCTTCGTGTCGGGTTCCAGCGCGGCGCGGGTGGTGAGGCGGTGGTCGGGGCCCATCGCGGACAGCGCGGCGACGGCCGTGGCGACCTTCGTGGTGGAGGCCGGGGTGAGCGCGGCGTCCGGGGTCCTGCCGAACAGGCGCCTGCCGGTGGTGACGTCGACGACCGCCCCGGCGGGCCGGGGGCCGAGGGCCGGGTCCTTCAGCAGCGGTGTGAGGGCGTCGGTGAGGGCTTTGCCGTCCGGGCCGGACTTCACGGTGCTGACGCCGCCGAGGCCGGTCAGCACCGGTCCGGCGCTGGGGGCGGGCCGGGGCCGGCCGGGCGCGCCGGGGGCGCTGCCGTGATCTGTGCCACCCGGGCGGCCCAGTGCCACTGCCCGGTCCCGCTCGGCCGTACGCTGACCCGAGGAGTCCCAGGGACCGGCGGCGGTCACCACACCGGCCGCCAGTGCGAGACCGGCGGTGGCGGCCCCCGCGGTGTACTGCCAGGGCCGCGTGACCTGCGCGACCTGCGGTTTCCCGGCTGGTGCGAGCCGGGCGAGCCGTGGTTTCGTGGCCGCTGCGGCCCGGGCCAGGCGCGGTCGTACGGCATCCGCGAGCCGCACCACATGCGGTCTCGCGGCCCGCCAAGGCCTCAGCTCTGGCACGACCACCAGCCCCTTTCGCGATCACACACCTGCGTGAGGGACACTTAACCACCAGAACTATGTGTTGATCATGGAGGAGCCACCGGTGGAGTTCGACGTCACGATCGAGATTCCGAAGGGTTCGCGCAACAAGTACGAGGTGGACCACGAGACCGGTCGTATCCGCCTGGACCGGCGACTCTTCACCTCGACCGCCTACCCGACCGACTACGGCTTCGTCGAGAACACCCTCGGCGAGGACGGCGACCCGCTGGACGCGCTGGTCATCCTCGACGAGCCGACGTTCCCGGGCTGCCTGATCCGCTGCCGTGCGATCGGCATGTTCCGCATGACGGACGAGGCCGGCGGCGACGACAAGCTGCTGTGCGTGCCGTCGACGGACCCGCGCGTGGAGCACCTGCGGGACATCCACCACGTGTCGGAGTTCGACCGCCTGGAGATCCAGCACTTCTTCGAGGTCTACAAGGACCTGGAGCCGGGCAAGTCCGTCGAGGGCGCCGACTGGGTGGGCCGCACCGAGGCCGAGGCCGAGATCGAGCGGTCGTACAAGCGATTCAAGGACCAGGGCGGTCACTGACCCCCTCCCCTTGGTGCTCACGGGCCGCACGCCTGCGTGTGCGGCCCGTTCGTCCGTCTGTGCGCATACTGAGCCTGTGGGGGGTACGAGGCTGACGTGTCGTACAGGGAGCGCCAGGCAGTGATGGACGCGGAGGACCGCAAGCCGAAGTCGGACGAGGCCAGGAGCGCCTTCCTGCCTCCGGCCGGGACCGGCGTCGACGGAGACATGTCGACGACGTCGGAGTTCGCGATCCCCGAGGGTCTGGCCCTGCACAGAGCGGCCGGTACGGAGTCCGAGACGACCTCCGAGTTCGCGGTGCCGCAGGGGCTGGACGTCCATGCGGCGCCCGCGGTGGAGCAGGAGGGGTCGGCGTTCACCCCGCCGAGCACGTACAGCGCGAAGCACCCTCCGACGGCCTTCACACCGCCGAGCGGGATCCCCGTGGTCAGTCTGACCAAGGACGTGCCCTGGCAGGACCGGATGCGCACGATGCTGCGCATGCCGGTGGCGGACCGGCCGGCGCCGGAGACGATCCAGCGCGGCGGCGACGAGAGCGGGCCCGCCGTGCCGCGCGTGCTCGACCTGACGTTGCGTATCGGCGAGTTGCTGCTGGCGGGCGGTGAGGGCGCCGAGGACGTGGAGGCGGCGATGTTCGCCGTCTGCCGGTCCTACGGCCTGGACCGCTGCGAGCCCAACGTCACCTTCACGCTGCTGGCCATCTCGTACCAGCCGTCCCTCGTCGAGGACCCGGTCACGGCGTCACGCACCGTGCGCCGCCGGGGCACCGACTACACGCGGCTCGCGGCCGTATACCAGCTGGTGGACGACCTCAGCGACGACGAGACGGCCGTCTCCCTGGAGGAGGCCTACCGGCGGCTGGCGGAGATCCGCCGTAACCGGCACCCCTACCCCGGCTGGGCGCTGACCGGTGCGAGCGGCCTGCTGGCGGGTGCGGCCTCCGTCCTGGTGGGCGGTGACGTGGTCGTGTTCGTCGCGGCGGCGCTGGGCGCGATGCTCGGTGACCGGCTGGCGTGGCTGTGCGCGGGGCGCGGGCTGCCGGAGTTCTACCAGTTCACGGTGGCCGCGATGCCGCCGGCCGCGATCGGGGTCGCGCTGACGCTGGGCCATGTCGACGTGAAGGCCTCCGCGGTCATCACCGGTGGGCTGTTCGCGCTGCTGCCCGGGCGGGCCCTGGTGGCGGGGGTGCAGGACGGACTGACGGGGTTCTACATCACCGCGTCCGCGCGTCTGCTGGAGGTCCTGTACTTCTTCGTCGGCATCGTCGCGGGTGTGCTGCTGGTGCTGTACTTCGGCGTGCAGCTGGGAGCGCGGCTCAACCCGGACCAGGCGCTCGGCGCCTCCGACGACCCGGTGATGATGATCGGGGCGTCGATGCTGCTGTCCCTGGCGTTCGCGGTCCTGCTCCAGCAGGAACGATCCACCGTGGTGTGGGTGACCCTGAACGGCGGTGTCGCGTGGATCGTGTACGGCGCGATGCACTACGTGGGAGACATCTCGCCGGTGGCGTCCACGGCGGCGGCCGCGGGGCTGGTGGGGCTGTTCGGGCAGTTGCTGTCCCGGTACCAGTTCGCCTCCGCCCTGCCGTACACGACGGCGGCGATCGGGCCTCTGCTGCCGGGTTCGGCGACCTACTTCGGGCTGCTGGCCATCGCGCAGAACGAGATCGACGAAGGGCTGGTGTCTCTGTCCAAGGCGGTGGCGCTCGCCATGGCCATCGCCATCGGGGTGAACCTGGGTTCCGAGATCTCCCGGATGTTCCTGCGCATCGGGTCCGCGGAGAAGCGAAGGGCCGCCAAGCGCACCAGGGGCTTCTGATGGCTTAGGCGGCCGCGGACCGGCGGGGGCGTTCGCGGTTCAGTAACCGCCGTTGTACGGCTGCTGGTGACCGCCGCCCTGCTGATGGCCGTAGCCCTGCTGCTGACCGTAGCCCTGCTGCTGATGGCCGTACCCCTGCTGCTGGTGACCGCCGCCCTGCTGCTGGGGTTGGCCGTAGCCCGGGGTCTGCGGGTACTGGCCGTAGTACTGCTGCTCCTGGTGGCCGTTCTGCCGGCCGTACGGGGGCTGCTGCGGCTGCTGGTGGGGCGGCTGGTCCTGCGGGGTGATGCGGCGCAGCTGCGTGGTGGCGTCGTCCATGGCGGGGGGCTGCTGCCGCTCCGCGGGGGCCTGCGCCGCGGCCCGCTTCTTCTTCGAGCGGTCCCGCAGGTACTCGAAGATGATCGGCACGACGGAGAGCAGGACGATCAGGACCAGGATCGGCTCGACGTTCTTCTTGATGAAGGCGATCTGGCCGAGCCAGTAGCCCGCGAGGGTGACGCCGGTGCCCCAGGCGACGCCGCCGATGACGTTGTACGTGAGGAACGTGCGGTACTTCATGCGGCCGGCGCCGGCCACGATGGGGGCGAAGGTGCGCACGATGGGCACGAAGCGGGCCAGCACGATCGCCTTGGGACCGTACTTCTCCATGAACTCGTGGGCCTTGTCCAGGTTCTCCTGCTTGAAGAGCTTGGAGTTGGGACGGCTGAAGAGCTTCGGGCCCAGGAACTTGCCGATCATGTAGCCCACTTGGTCGCCGAGGACGGCGGCCAGCACGATCAGGGTGCAGACCAGCCACAGCGGCTGGCTGATGTAGGTCCCCTCGGCGACGAAGAGGCCGGCCGTGAACAGCAGGGAGTCGCCGGGCAGGAAGGCGAAGAGACCGGACTCCGCGAAGACGATGAGCAGGATCCCGGGCAGGCTGAACGTCGAGATCAGGTAGTCCGGGCTGAGCCACTCGGGGCCGAGCGCAAGCGTGGTCACGGGGATGTGGCTCCTGCTGCAGTGGGGGACGGGCTGGGCTGGCTGCCTCAAAGTATCAACGCAGCCGTCCCGGCCCAGGTTCCATGGGGGTACTCAGGATGCACCGTGGGCCGTCCCGGGCAAAGCTGTGGACCATGGGCATCGATGAATACGGCGGTGGACAGGGCCCCCGGCCCGACGTCCTCGTCGTCACCACGAACGACGTTCCCGGCTACCACGTGCGCGAGGTGATCGGTGAGGTCTTCGGCCTGACCGTGCGCTCCCGGCACCTGGGGAGCCAGATCGGCGCCGGGCTGAAGTCGATGGTCGGCGGCGAGCTGCGCGGGCTCACCAAGACCCTCGTGCAGACCCGCAACCAGGCCATGGAGCGACTGGTCGAACAGGCACGCGCGCGGGGCGCCAACTGCGTCCTGGCGTTCCGCTTCGACGTGACGGAGGCGGCGGACGTGGGCACCGAGGTGTGCGCGTACGGCACGGCGGTGGTGATCGAGGACGCGCACATGGCGTGACAGGAGCGCTGCCGACGGTAGCCGGAGACCCGCCGCGTGCCTCCCGGGAATCCGGCTGCCGTACCCGCTCGTCCGCCCTCGCTGCCGTCCCTCGTCCGCCTCGCGTCCGCCCGCTACCTGGCGGCGGCCGCGGCGGGGGCGAGGGCCGCGCCGGCGGCGGCCGCGGCGGGGGCGAGGGCCGCGACGGTCTTGCCGGCCAGTTCCGCCCGCTTGTCGCTCTCGGCGAAGACGTACAGGAGCGCCGGGTGGGTGGCGCCGAAGGCCAGCACGAAACGGTTGAGGCCCATGAACTGCCCGATGCCGAGGTGGAACAGCGTCATCGAGCCGAGGAACGCCTTCGCCGCGGGCTTGGGCAGGACGAAGACCAGCGGGAAGGAGACCTCCGCGGCGACCGTCCCCCAGGTCACGAGCTTGCCCACGGTGGGGTACTTGTGCACCAGCCGGTACACGCGCTGGTCACCGTAGTTGCGCGTACGGATGACCCCGTTGAACGCCTCTCCGCTGAGCCACACCGGGGAGACGAGCTTGACCACGCCGGACGCGACATAGGAGATGGTCGTCTCCAGCGCGAGGGCGCGCATGGCCACGTCGCGGGCCTTGTCGCCGTCCTTGAAGGTGCCGGTCGAGGCGAGGACGATGTTGATCACCTGCTGGAGCTGGTCGGCGCCGTCACCGCCGAAGGGGGTGCGCAGCCGCCCGGCCGCGCCCGTCACCGCCAGGACGGCACTGCCCGCCGTGCGCACGCCGCGCTTGTGGGCCCAGATCAGCGTCGCGGCGGAGGCACCCGCCTGCACCCCGTACAGGGCGACGGCCGCCTTCTTGGACTCCAGGGCGCGCGTCAGCCGGGGAAAGCGCTTGGCGAACTTGGGGCGCATGTTGGCCACCTGGCCGCTCAGCATTTCGCCCTCTTCGAACTTGCGCGACTGGCTCAGCATTTCCAGTGCGGAGACCAACGTGCCCAGCGAAGCCACTCGGCGTGCCGTGACCTCGGGCGGAGCGCTGAGGAACATGGATGGGTGCTCCCGACGGTGTGATGCGAGTACGGTTGATACGGCGAACGGCGGCACGGTATGCGTATCGGGCGTACCGTGCCGCCGCTTTCACAGGACGGAGCCGGCGATGCCGGTCAGCGTCGCCTGAGGGCCCGTCGGTCAGCCGGCGAGGTCGTTGGTGACCTCGTTCAGCGCGTAGGCGGTCGCGGCGGTCACCGCGACACCCTCCGGGGTGGCGAGGGCGGCCAGCGGGGTGAGCATGGTCGGGGTCGCGTCGTTGCCGATACGGCCCGGAGTCACGTCAGCCAGCTCGGTGTTGGCGAAATCAGCCACAACAGACATGGTTGTCCTCTTCCTGTCGGTAATGCGCGGAACAGTTCTCCGGCCGTTCGGCGGGAGGGCGCGGACTCACGCGGCACGAGGGTGCCGAGTGAGCTCGCGGCTTCCGGTCGAAAGGCTCGGGCCGCCCGTTCACGCGGGAATGCGCGACGGTGCCTCGGCGGGGGTGACGTCTCCGTCCAGGGGGAATTCCATGGAGACGAAGACGGGTTCGATCTGCCGGTCCTGCGGGCTGGTGGGGTACGAGTGCAGCAGCATGAACTGGCTGTGCGTGGCGCCCTCGGCGTGCGGCAGGTGCAGCTGGATGTAGCGCCCGAGCAGCCGGTATCCGGAGGCGGTCGTCACGGGGAGGACCGCCGATCCGAAGGCGACCGCGTGGGCGAGGGCGTGCTGGGTCGCGTCGAACAGGGCCTTCGGGCTCCGGTTGCGGGCGTTCCAGGCCAGCGCGTACCACGGCCGGTCCTGGACGATCGGGACCTCCGTCCACTCACCGGGCTTTCCAGCCGTGATGTCGCGGTAGAGCAGGTGGTTGTCCTTGACGCCCGGGTTCGGCCCGAAGAAGCGCCAGTTCGGGGTGGGAATGCGCAGCTTCCCGCGCCGCAGCAGACCGTCGAAGCGCTGCTCGGGGATCTGTGCCACGGCCGTGGCGACCAGCCATGCGGCCAGTGACGTCGTGACGGCGGCGGTCTTCACACGCTCGGTGTCCATCTTCGGGATCACGCCGGTTCCTCCTCCCGCACCGCGGCGTCGCCGACGATCCGGCGTGCCGTGGTGGACGGCCGCCACGACTCCCCGAGCGACT
Organism: Streptomyces sp. NPDC050674; assembly: GCF_040654575.1. Classification (NCBI taxonomy): domain Bacteria; kingdom Bacillati; phylum Actinomycetota; class Actinomycetes; order Kitasatosporales; family Streptomycetaceae; genus Streptomyces; species Streptomyces sp. NPDC050674. Next base: position 682,440 of record NZ_JBFAIG010000002.1, on the reverse strand, counting down.
CGGAGGGCGGTTCGCCGGTGATCAGTTCCGTCACCTCTTCGGCGTGCTTGCGCACCGAGAGCAGGGACTCGTGGTCCGAGCCGGCCACGAAGTGATGCCGGCTGCGCTCGGAGATGACGGCCAGCCTGGCCTGGATTCCGGCGTGCAGGGTGTTGTCGCCGATGTTGTTCTCCGCCGTGATGACGGTCAACGGGCAGTCCAGGCGGGTCAGTTCCGGGTAGGTCTGGGCGTCGCGGTACTCCCGGTGCGCCGTGGCCCAGTTGCGCGGGGTGGCCAGGAACGCCCGGTGGCTCCGGTTGATCTCCGGACGGTACTGCTGGTGCGTGTTCATGGCCGGGCGGAAGACCGAGAGTCCCGTGGCGGCGAACACCTGCTCCATCATCATCCGCTGGTGGGACCAGCGGTCGACGTCGGTTCGGCGGGCGTGGCGCAGGCTGACCACTTCGGTGGCGTCGATCATCACCACGTGGGTCACACCCCGCACAGCGCCCGGGTGCAGCGACGCGTAGGCCGCCACGAAGTACCCGCCCAGGGAGTGCCCCGCCAGCACGACGGGAAGGTCGTCGATGTAGGTGTCGCGCAGCTCCTGCAACAGCTCGAAATGCGCCTCGAGGCCGTAGCGGGTGCCCGGGGTGCTGAGCCCGTAGCCGGGGCGGTTGAAGCGTACGTATCCCATGTCCGCGGGAAGTGCGCGGCAGACCCAGTCCCAGTATTCCTGGGGTGCGCCCATTCCGTTGTCCAGCAGAACGGCTCGCTGCGCCTGCGGAGGAATATGGACGTCGACCTCGACGAGGCTGCCGTCCGGCCTTTCATGCATCTGATAACGCCGCGCACGCTCGCGCGCACCGGTGAATCGGGTTACCGCACCGGTCAGAAGGCTTGCGCCGGCCAATCCAGCAATACCGACGGTAAACTGGCGTTCCAGAGACGCCACATTCCCTCCCCCGTGATGTGGAGTGACTGTCTGCCCGAAACACTAACAGGAGATCCCGGGCTCAATTAATGAGTTAATTGACCAGCCGTCCCGGGCGGACTCTGCCCCGGGGCTGCGGCGGACGGAGGGCGGCACTGCGGCCGTACTTGCGCAGTTCCAGGTAGAGTTCACCGATCGTTGTCTTCAGCATCGCGTTCTCTTTGGCCAGTTCGGCCATCCGGGATGCTTCCTCGGTGTCTTTTCCACCTTCGCCGGCCAGGCCGTTACGGCCACCCTCAATAAACTGTCTCCGCCAGTTCGATACCGACTGTTCGGAGACTCCTGCTTCCCGTGCGGCCTCCGCCGCTGTCAGGTCACCGCTCATCACCCGGACCACCAGTCCGAGTTTCTTGTCCACCGGAAGTACTGGCGGACGCCCCATGTGCAACCCCCTTATGACCAACCGTGTGCAGTGTCTGGTGCGCTCAGCGCTTGAGGTAGCAGCACATGAACAGGGGTGCCTGCTCGCTGTAGGGGGTGCCGTCCCAGCGGGACATGCGGGACTCGGGGACCAGCCCGGCCGCGCGGGCGTAGCCGTCGACGTCGTCCGGGGTGGTCAGCCGGGTGAGTTCGTTGCCGACCCGGGTGGTGCCGTCGCTCTGGTACAGGATGTGCGAGCACTGCCACAGACCCCCGTCCAGCAGGGTGGAGTGGGTCTGCACACCGGTCCCGGGCTCCGGGTAGGGCACGAAGTACGTGGTACGGGCCAGGCCTTCGTGCAGTCGCACGATCGCCGGCTTGTTGTGCGTCTCGATCACCAGCCGGCCGCCGGGGACCAGGAGGTCGGCGGCGCGCCGGACGGCCCGCTGCTGGTCCTCGGCGGTGGTGAGGCAGGACAGGGTCGCACATACGGAATACACCATTCCGTAGCGGGATTCCGAGGTGTACGAGCGGATGTCCCCGTGCACCGGGGTGACGTCCCCGCCGTCCTTCAGCTTGACGCGCAGCGCGTCCAGCATCTCGGGTGAGGAGTCCACGCCGGTCACGTGGCCGACGCTCCGGGAGAGCGGGATGGCGATCCGCCCGGTGCCGACTCCGAATTCAAGGGTTCCCAGTTCGGGAGCGGGATGGCGGTCGCGCAGTCCCGCGACGGCCTCCGCGGTGAGTCTGTCGTCCGGGATGAGCCGGTCGTACCAGCCATCGAACTGTCTGCCGTAGCCTATGTCGTCGACTCCGGTATCCACAGATATTCCCCCTCATGCTGTCCCCACTGCCTTACCGATGGGAGCGCCATGAAGCCGAGGAACTGAAACCGATTACAACTGGATGTCGGCTGCATCGGCCGCGGAAGCACCGCAACCACCCGCGTGATTGGTCAAGCATCAGCGGTAACGCCTCAACGGGGCCGGTGGGGCGGCCTTCGTTACCTCCACCGTACCAAACCGGTTATCAACGGATCCATCAATTTTCCGGGCCGAATTCGTCACATCGGGTTGCGGCAGCGAGAGTTGAAGGACAAGGCGGATCAGCGGGGCTCCCGATTAGCCACGGCGTCCGAATTCGAGTGTCGACGGGTCGAACGTCAAGTCGGGCGCATCATATATCCCGAAACAATGGCGGAGAGCGGAAAGAGCGGACAGGTATCCAGACATTCCGTGCACACTGGGACCCGGCGGGGTGGCCGAGGAGCACAGGAAGACGCCCGGCAGCGGCGTGCGGTAGGGGTCGAGGCGCGGTACGGGCCGCGCGATGCTCTGGTAGAGCGTCATCGCTCCCGAACCGATGTCCCCGCCCACGTAGTTGGGGTTGTACGCCTCGTACTGAGCGGCGGCGACGGAACGGTGGGCGACCACGGTGTCCGAGAACCCCGGGGCGTACCGCTCGATCCGTGCCCGGACCAGGTCGTAGGGGTCGGTGGGGTCGCCGTTGGGCACGTGCGCGTACGCCCACACGGGGCGCTTGCCCGGCAGGGCCCGCCCGGGGTCGGCCACCGCCGGGTCCACCACGAGGACGAACGGCTCCTCGGTGCGCTCACCGCGGGCGTTCGCCGTCTCCTGGCGCGCCATCTCGGCGTGTGTGCCGCCCAGATGGACCGTTCCGGCACGGCCCACCGCCGGATCGGCCCAGGGGATCGGCTCGGAGACCAGGAAGTCGACCTTGGCGGCGCCCGGGCCGTAGCGGAACCGCCGCAGAGCGCGCGCGTAGCCGGCCGGCAGCCGGTCGCCCGCGAGGGCCAGCACACCCTTGGGGCTGGTGTCGAGCAACACCGCGCGGGCGCCGCGCAGTTCGGACAGGTCGGCCACGTGGTGCCCGGTGTGGAAGACGCCGCCGTGCGCCGTGATGTCGTCGGCCAGCGCCTGTGCGATCCGGCCGCTGCCACCGCGCGGCAGCGGCCACCCGGTCCCGTGGGCCAGGTGGCCCAGCAGCATGGCCACCCCGGCGGACGCCACGCTCGGCAGCTTGCCGAGCGCGTGCGCGGCGACACCGGTGAGCAGGGCGGGAGCCTGCTCGCCCCGGAAGCGCGCCGCGCCGAGCGGGCCTGCGTGCAGGGCCACCCGGCTCGCCAGCAGCACGGCCGCCACGGGGTCCCGCGGCAGCCGGCGCTGCCCGGACAGGACGAGGTCGACGACCGCCGCGCTGTGGTCGAGCAGCGGCCCCATCAGCCGGCGCCACCGTGGGCCGTCGGCGCCCAGGTGTTCGCAGGTCCGCTCCAGGGACCGGTAGGCCAGGGCGGCGCGTCCCCCGTCCAGCGGATGGGCGTAACTGATCTCGGGCTGGAGGAGCTCGACCCCGCGGGCCGGCAGATCGAAGGCCCGGAAGAACGCGGAGGCGGCGGCCATGGGGTGGACGGCGGAGCAGAGGTCGTGCACCACGTCGGAGTCGAAGAGCGAAGCGGTGCGCAGCCCTCCCCCGATGGTCTCGGCCGCCTCGTGCAGCTCCACGCGCAGACCGGCCCGGGCCAGGACGACACCGGCCGCGAGGCCGTTGGGTCCGGTGCCCACGATGGCGACATCGGTGGTGCTCACCGCTGCTCCTCACTGTTGACGGGCCGAAGCCGCAACGTCTGCTCGGCGAACCCGGTGAACGGCGGCCGGCCGGCGGCGACGGGGGGCGCGGGCACGGCAGCCCACGCCTCCCCCGGCCCGGGGCGAGTCGCCGGGGCGGCGGGGCCGGGCCCGGCGTGCAATTGGGAGCCGGCCAGGCGCCGGTAGAGCTCGTCGTGCTCCATCAGGTCCCGGTGCACGCCGACGGCCCGGACCCTGCCCGCCTCCATCACCACGATCTGGTCGGCGTCGATCACCGTGGAGATGCGGTGGGCGATGGTGATGACCGCGCACCGCCGGGAGACCCGGCGCAGCACCTCGCGGAAGTCCCGCTCGGAGTCGGAGTCCAGGTTGGAGGTGGCCTCGTCGAGCAGCATGACCGCGGGCCGCTGGAGCAGTGTGCGGGCGATGCACAGGCGTTGGCGCTGCCCGCCGGACAACCCGCTGCCCTGGTCGCCGAGTTCGGTGTCGAGGCCGTGCGGGAGCCGGGCGATCACCGAGGCGAGTCCGGCCATCTCCACCGCTTCCCGGATGTCGTCCTCACCGGCGTGCGGACGGGCGTAGGTCAGGTTCTCCCGGATGGTGCCGCGCAGGGCCGTGCTGTCCTGCTGGACGTAGCCCACCAGCCCCCGGACGGTGTCGAGGGGAAGCGCCTGGACGTTCCGCCCGCCGAGCCGGATCTGTCCGCCGTCCACCGGGTAGAAGCGTTCGATCAGCTGGAACAGGGTGGTCTTGCCCGCGCCCGACGGTCCGACCACCGCTGTCAGTCCGCGCGTGGGCACGCTGAACGAGACGCCGTCGAGGACCTGCGCCCGCTCCGCCTCCCTGCCCCGCCGGTAGGCGAAGCGGACGTCGTGGAACTCCACCGCCGGCCAATGCGGGGCCAGTTGCGCGAGGGGCGCGGTGCCGGCCGCACCGGCCGGGACGTCGTCCTCCTGGGGCAGGCGCGCGAGTTCGTCCACGCGCTGGATGGCGGCCCGGCCCTGCACGAGCTGCCCCACCCCCATGAAGAGCATGACCAGCGGGGACACCAGCTGGAACAGGTACATGATGAACGTGGTCAGACTGGCCATGTCCATCTCGCCGCGGGCCACCCAGGCCATCCCGACGCCCACGACGACGGCCAGTGCGCCCTGCGTCCCGACGTTCATGGACGGCATCAGCAGGGCGTTGAAGGCGTTGACCCGGATGCCCGAGCGCCGTGTCGTGCCGGCCAGTTCGCCGATGCGCGCGGCCTCACGGGACTCGGCGCGGGAGGCCTTCACGGTGGGCAGCGCGGACAGCACGCGCTGGATGCCGGCGGCGAAGGCCCCCGTGTCGTCGCGGTTGCGCAGAGCGGCCTTGCGCAGCTTCCGGGCGAGGGTGACGGACAGGACACCGGCGACCGCCAGGCAGCTCATGGTGATGGCCATCAGCCACAGATCGATGAGGCACATCAGCACGACACCGCCGATGACGGTGGCGCCGCTGACGATCAGCTGGGCGAGGCTCTGGGCCAGGGCGATCCTCGCCAGGGAGGTGTCGGTGACGGTGCGGGTGAAGATGTCGCCCTGGGATTCCCTCGCGAACGCCGTGAGGTCGGCGCGCAGAAGCCGCCCGACCAGGATCTCGCGGACGTCGAAGACGATGTTCTCCCCGGCCCGCCCGATGACGTAGGCCTGGAGGGCGGAGAAGAGCGCGCCCGCGCAGAAGAGGCCGACCAGCTGGACGACGGGGCCCCGCATCGAGGCTCCCGCGCCCGCCGCCTCGATCAGGTTGCCGATGGCCCAGGGCTGGGTGAGGGAGGCGGCCACTCCCAGCAACCCGAGCAGCACGCCCGTGAGCAGCAGTCCGGTGTGCTGTCGGGCGACGCTCGCCACCGACTGCGCGCCGTTCGCTCCCCGGGCCCGCGGGCTCGCCTCTTTCCCGTGATCCGTCCCGTGACTCGCCATCAGCGCTCCCCCCGCTTTGCCGACGGTCACACCCCTCGGCACGCGCCGGAAAGACAGCTGCGCCGCACGAGTCCCGTCGTCAAGGCGTTCGAAGCTAACACGCTCGTCCGGCCTCAACTTATGAGTAAAGTGACCGGCGATCGGCCCCCCGGCACAGGACGGGAAAGAGGCGGGCGGATGTCCGCAACTTAAGCGCTCTCCCTTTTGCGTGACTCTTACCCGGCGCTGTGGCGGTCCGCGTTCGCCACGATCGCGTCCCGCAGGTGCTCGGCGAGCCCCGGGCGCATGGCGTCGTAGAACGCCGTGAAGCGCTCGTCGGAGACGTACATCTCGCCGAGGCAGCGGTGCAGTTCGTAGGAGCACTCGTAGAACGACGCGCAGATGTGCTGCCGGTGCTCCTCGGCCAGGGCCATGGCCGCCTCGCCGGTGGGTGGCTCGCCCGCCGCCATCAGGGCGACGTAGCGCTCGCCCCAGTCGGCGGCCTCGGCCTGGATGCGCTTCCAGTCCTCCTTCGTGTAGCTCGCGGTGCGGCGCTGCGACTCGGCGTACTCCTCGGTGCCGCCCCAGCGTTCCCGCACCTCCTCGTCGTACTGCTCGGGGTCGTTGTCCCCGAAGACTTCGAACTTCTCCTCGGGCGTGAGGTTGAGTCCCATCGTGCGTGCCTCCATGGCCTGCTCCACGGCCGCCGCCATCTTCCGCAGCTTCTCGATCCGGGCGGTCAGCAGTTCGTGCTGCCGGCGCAGGTGTGCGCGCGGGTCCGCGTCCGGGTCGTCGAGCAGGGCGGCGACCTCGTCGAGCGGAAAGCCGAGCTCCCGGTAGAACAGGATCTGCTGCAACCGGTCGAGGTCGGCGTCGCTGTAACGCCGGTGTCCCGCCGGGCTGCGTTCGCTCGGGACGAGCAGGCCGATGTCGTCGTAGTGGTGCAGCGTGCGCACCGTGACGCCGGCGAATCCCGCGACCTGTCCTACGGAGTAGCTCACTACCGCTCCCTTCTTCTTCCGTGCTCCACGGTCGGGCCTCACGCCACGTGAGGTGCAAGCGTGTTTCCCGTTTGTACCGTTTGATCCGTTTATCGTGGGCCCGTGGTCCAGGACACCGAAGAGCGGGCATCCTCCGTCACCCCGTCGACCCCCGCGCGCGCCCTGCTGCCGGCGATCCTGCCCGCCCTCGCCGTGGGGGTGATCTCCAGCCTGATCCTGGTGGGGGTCAGTGCCGCCGCCGAGGAGCTCCAGGACGTGCTCTGGCAGACCGTGCCGGACGCGCTCGGCGTCGGCCGGTACTCCGTGACGTGGATGTTCGTGATGCTCGTCGGGACCGGCGTCGCGGTCGGTCTGGTGGTGTGGAAGGCGCCCGGGCACGCGGGCCCGGACCCGGCGACCGTCGGTCTGGACGCGCCCGTCCTGCCGCCCGCCGTGCTGCCCGGGCTGCTGCTGGCGACCGCGCTGATGCTGGCCGGCGGGCCCAGCCTCGGTCCGGAGAACCCGATCATCGCCGTGAACGTCGGGCTGGCGGTCTGGCTGGGCGGCCGGGCCGTGCCGCGCGCGCCGGGCCGGATCTGGCCGGCCCTGGCGGAGGCGGCGACGCTCGGGGCGCTGTTCGGCACGCCCGTGGCGGCCGCCCTGGTGATCTCCGAGGTGCTGGCCCGGCAGGAGACGCGCGGCCTGCTCTGGGACAACCTCTTCGCGCCGCTGACCGCCGCCGCGGCCGGCGCGCTGACCGCCTCCCTCCTGGAACACCCGAGCTTCGACCTGAACCTGCCGTCCTTCGGGCGCCCCGGCTGGGCCGACCTGCTGGCGGTGGTCGTGGTCGCCTGCGCGGGCGCGCTGCTCGGCATGTGCGCCGTGCGGGCGCTCCCGTACGTGCACGGGGCGTTCCGGCGGCTGCGGCACCCGATGCTGATGCTCCCGGCCGGCGGGGCCGTGCTGGGCGCCCTCGCGGCCCTGGGCGGGCACCTGACGCTGTTCAAGGGGCTCGACGAGATCGCCGAGCTGGCCCGCGACCCGGACGGCCGCTCGGCCGGGGAGTACGCCCTGCTGACCCTGGTGAAGCTGGCCGCGCTGCTGGTGGCCGCGTCCTGCGGGTTCCGCGGCGGGCGCATCTTCCCGGCCGTGTTCATCGGCACCGCCCTCGGCCTGTGCGCCCACGCCCTGGTGCCCGGGGTGCATGCCTCGGTGGGCGTCTCGGCCGGGGTGCTCGGGATGCTGCTGGCGATCACCCGGCAGGGCTGGGTGAGCCTCTTCGTCGCCGCGGTCCTGGTCGCCGAGGCCGGGATCCTCGCCCTGCTCTGCGTCGCCTCGCTCGGGGCCTGGCTGCTGGTGACCGGCCGGCCGCAGATGCAGCTGCGGGAGGACGGCACCCCCGTCCGCTGAAGCCGTCCCCCTCTCGACCCCACCCCCCGGAGGCACCCATGCCGCTCCACGAAGGATCCCCCCGGCCCGGCGGACGCCGTCTGTCCGTCAACCCCTTCTACGGCCCGGCCAACCCGCTCGGCGACATGGCCGAGGCCCCGCCCACCCACCGGCTCCCGGACCAGCCCTTGGCCCCGGCGACCGCCCACCAGCTGGTGCGCGACGAGCTGATGCTCGACGGCAACGCGCGGCTGAACCTCGCCACCTTCGTCACCACCTGGATGGAACCCGAGGCGGGGGTGCTGATGGCGGAGTGCCGGGACAAGAACATGATCGACAAGGACGAGTACCCGCGCACCGCCGAGCTGGAGCGGCGCTGCGTGGCGATGCTCGCCGACCTGTGGAACGCGCCCGACCCGGCGACCGCCGTCGGGTGCTCGACGACCGGGTCGAGCGAGGCGTGCATGCTCGCCGGCATGGCGCTGAAGCGGCGCTGGGCGAAGCGCAACGCCGACCGCTACCCCGGGGCCCGGCCCAATCTGGTGATGGGCGTCAACGTGCAGGTCTGCTGGGAGAAGTTCTGCAACTTCTGGGAGGTGGAGGCCCGGCTGGTGCCCATGGTGGGCGAGCGCTTCCACCTCGACCCGCAGGCCGCCGCCGAACTGTGCGACGAGAACACCATCGGGGTCGTCGGCATCCTCGGCTCCACCTTCGACGGCTCCTACGAGCCGATCGCCGAGCTGTGCGCCGCGCTGGACGCGCTGCACGAGCGGACCGGGCTCGACATCCCCGTGCATGTCGACGGGGCGTCGGGCGCCATGGTCGCGCCGTTCCTCGACGAGGACCTGGTGTGGGACTTCCGGCTGCCGAGGGTGGCGTCGATCAACACCTCGGGGCACAAGTACGGGCTGGTCTACCCGGGCGTCGGCTGGGCGCTGTGGCGGGACGCGGACGCGCTGCCCGAGGAGCTGGTCTTCCGGGTGAACTACCTGGGCGGCGACATGCCGACGTTCGCGCTGAACTTCTCCCGGCCGGGCGCGCAGGTCGTGGCGCAGTACTACACGTTCCTCCGGCTGGGCCGGGAGGGCTACCGGGTCGTCCAGCAGGCCGCGCGGGACGTGGCCACGGGGCTTGCCGGGCGCATCGAGGCGCTCGGCGACTTCCGGCTGCTGACCCGGGGCGACGAACTGCCGGTGTTCGCCTTCACGACCGCGCCGGACGTCACGGCGTACGACGTCTTCGACGTGTCGCGGCGGCTGCGCGAGCACGGCTGGCTGGTGCCCGCGTACACCTTCCCGGAGAACCGTCAGGACCTGTCCGTGCTGCGGGTGGTGTGCCGCAACGGCTTCTCCGCCGACCTCGCCGAGCTGCTCGCCGAGGACCTGGAACGGCTGCTGCCGGACCTGCGCCGGCAGCCGCGCCCGCTGACGAAGGACAAGGACGCGGCGACCGGCTTCCACCACTAACGGCTCAGGCGTGCGAACCTCCGCACCGCCAGCGGGAAGAACACCGCCAGCAGCGCCAGGGGCCAGACGACCGCCGCCCAGACGTGCCCGGACTGCGTGCCGGGCACGTCGAACAGGTCCCGTACGGCGGTGGCGGTGTGGGACATCGGGTTCCACTCGACGGCCGTGCCCAGCCAGCCGGGCATGGAGCCGGGAGCGGCCAGGGCGTTGGAGAGGAAGCCGACCGGCCAGACCAGGATCTGCACGGCCTGGACCATCTCCGGTTTCCCGGCCACCAGCGCCAGGTGGATGCCGATCCACAGCATGGCGAACCGGAACAGGAGCAGCAGGCCCACGGCTTGGAGGAGGGCCACCGGGCCTCCTCCCGGCCGCCAGCCGAGCGCGGCGCCCACGCCGATGAGCACGGCCAGGGCCAGCGCGGACTGGAGCATGTCGGCGGCCGAACGGCCCACCAGCACGGCCCCGTCGGCCATCGGCATCGACCGGAAGCGGTCGATCACGCCCTTGCCGAGGTCCTGTGTGACGGCGAGCATCGTGCCCTCCAGGCCGAAGGCCATGGTGAGCGCGAGCATGCCGGGGATCAGGTAGTCGCGGTACTCACCGCTCACGCCCCGGCCGCCGCCGACCAGGTAGCCGAACATCAGCAGGAGCATCACCGGGAAGACCAGGCCGACGACCAGCTGCGCCGGCTGCCGTCCCCAGCGGGCGAGTTCCCGGCGGGTCATGGTCCAGGAGTCGGTCAGTGCGTGGGCGCTCACGCGGCCTCCTTCATCCGGCGGTCGTCTCCGGTGAGATGCAGGAACACCTCGTCCAGCGTCGGACGGCGCAGGGCGACGTCCTCCGCCTCGATCCCGGCCTCCTCGAGGGCCCGTACGACCCCGAAGAGCGCCTCCATGCGGTCGGTGACCGGGGCGCTCAGCAGCCGGCGGTCGGCATCCACGCTGACCCCGGTGAGGGGCAGCAGGGCGACGGCCGCGCCGAGTCGGCCGGCGTCGCGCAGGACCACGTCGATGCGGTCGCCGCCCGTCCGCGCCTTCAGCTCGTCCGGCGTGCCCTCGGCGATGACCCGGCCGGCGTCGACGACCGAGATGCGGTCGGCGAGCTGGTCGGCCTCCTCCAGGTACTGGGTGGTGAGCAGGACCGTCGTACCGCCGTCGGTCAGGGAGCGCACGCAGGCCCACACCTCGGCGCGGCCGCGCGGGTCGAGTCCGGTGGTGGGTTCGTCCAGGAACAGCACCTCCGGCTCGGTGATCAGGGAGGCGGCGAGGTCCAGACGCCGCCGCATGCCACCGCTGTACTGCCGGACCGCCTTGCGGCCCGTGCCGGCCAGGCCGAAGCGCTCCAGGAGCTCACCGGCACGCGCGCGTGCCCCTCTGGCGCCCAGGTGGTGCAGCCGGCCGAACAGCTCCAGGTTCTGCCGGCCCCCGAGCTCCTCGTCGAGGGCGGCGTGCTGGCCGAGCAGGCCGATGCGCGACCGCACGGCGTACGCCTCGCGCACCACGTCGTGCCCCGCGACCCGGACCCGGCCCGCGTCCGGCCGCAGCAGGGTGGACAGGATCCTCACCAGGGTGGTCTTGCCCGCGCCGTTCGGGCCGAGCACCCCGTGCACCGTGCCGCGCGCGACCGTCAGGTCGAGCCCGTCCAGCGCCTTCTTGTCGCCGTACGTCTTCTCCGCGCCTTCGACGGTGATCGCCGTGTCGGTCATGAGCCCCCTCGCTAGTCAAACTTGACTACAAGGTCGAGGGTAAGCAGGCGGAGGCCATTCGTCAAACTTGATCAGTCCGCATCCCCGGGGTGCCGCTCCCCCGTCGCGTAGGGGTTCTCCTCGCCGTCGGCCAGGACCCCGACGAACGGGTCCCCCTCGTCGGCGAAGGTGTAGGCGCCGCCCTCGACGCGCGCGACGAGACCGCGGGTCCACTCGGCCTCGGAGTCGGCCGTGTGCACCCACATGTTCATGATCTCGCCGATGTGGCCGAGCTGTTCGGGCCCCTCCTCGGGCACGTAGTGCTCCAGGACGGAGGTCCGCCACTGCTCGATGCGCAGGATCCGCTCCTTCAGCAGCGCGACCGCCTCGGCCCGGGGCAGGTCGACGACGAAGCCGACGGCGGCCGTCTTCATGTCCCCGCGCTGGTCGTAGGTGACCAGCGCCTCACGCAGCAGCCGGAAGTACTCCTCGGTGCCCTGCCCGGTGATCTCGTACTCCGTGCGCGGCGGGCCGCCGGCCGTCGACGGGGCGATCTCGTGCGCGTGCAGCAGGCCCTGCTTGGCCATCTGCTTCAGGGCGTGGTAGATCGAGCCGGGCTTGGCGGTGGACCACTCGTGCGCACCCCAGTACTCCAGGTCGTTGCGCACCTGGTAGCCGTGGGCGCGGCCGTGCATACGGACCGCGCCGAGCACGAGGAGGCGGATGGTTGACATGCGGTCCAGGTTATGGCCCGGCCACGACCCGCTGCTCCTCGGCCACCAGTTCGAATGCCGTCCTGCCGTCCAGCGACTCGCGGATGATGTCGGCGTGTCCGGCGTGCCGGGCCGTCTCGCGGATGAGGTGCAGGCAGAGCCAGCGGTGCGAGACCCGGCCGTCCGGCGGGAACCAGGGCTGGGCAGGCAGCGCGAACGTGTCGTCCAGGCTCGGGACCGAGCGGATGTACGCCTCCGTCTCGGCGGCGACCTTCTCCCAGTACTCCAGCTGCGAGGCGACGGTCTCGCCCTCGACCAGTCGGAAGCACTCGTGCCAGTTGCTCTGGTCCCGCACCACGGCCGGCGGCTCGCCCTTGGCCAGGGAGACCCACATCTGCTCGACCTCGGCGACGTGCTTGACCAGCCCGGCCAGGGACAGCTCACTGGCGCTGGGGCGGGAAGCCGCCTGCTCGTCCGTCAGCCCGAGCACCGCCCGGCGGACGCCTCCGCGCTGCTCGGCGATGAAGGACAGGAGGGCTCCGCGCTCGTCGCCGTGCGCCTCAGCCGGAACGTGAGTGACCATGACTGCCGCCTTTCACCGGGTCCGGGGGCCTTTCCCCCTGACAACGACCACGCTACGGACCCTTGCGGTCAGCTTCTGTCCGCAAGGGTCCGGCGGGCCGGGCGAAGGCTCGGAAGGGCTAGAACGGGAAGCCGCTGCGGCCGTGCTGCACCGAGATCCACTTGGTCGTCGTGAAGGAGTCCAGCATCGTGTCGCCGTTGAGCCGGCCGATGCCCGAGTGCTTCTCGCCGCCGAACGGGACGATCGGCTCGTCGTGCACGGTGCCGTCGTTCACGTGGAACATGCCCGTGTCGATCTGCCGGGCGAAGGCGACGCCCCGCTCGATGTTCCCGGTGTGCACGGCACCGCTCAGCCCGTACGGGGTGTCGTTGACGAGGTGGAGGGCCTCCTCCTCGCCGTCGAACGGGACGAGGAACGCGACCGGGCCGAAGACCTCCTGGCGCAGCAGCGCCGAGTCCGCGGGCACGTCGGTCAGCACGGACGGCTCGACGAGGTTGTCGCTCCGCCCGCCGCGCACCAGGGCCGTGGCACCCTCCGCGAGGGCCTGCTCGACCACACCGGAGACGGCGTCCGCCTGAGAGGAGTTGATGACCGGGCCGATGACGGTCTCCGGGTCGCGCGGGTCGCCCGTCTTGAGGGACTTCACCTTGGCGACGAACTTCTCCGTGAACTCGTCCGCGATCGACCGGTCCACGAGGATCCGGTTGGCGGCCATGCAGACCTGGCCCTGATGGACGTACCGGCTGAAGACGGCCGCGTCGACCGCGTAGTCGACATCGGCGTCGTCGAGGACCACCAGCGCGCTGTTGCCGCCCAGTTCGAGCACCGAGCGCTTGAACAGCCGGGCGCAGACCGTCGCTACGTGCCGGCCGACCGCGTCCGAGCCGGTGAAGGAGATGACCTTGGGGACCGGGTGCTCGATGAAGGCGTCGCCGATCTCCGCGATGTCGGTGATGACGACGTTCAGCAGACCGCCGGGCAGCCCCGCGTCCTCGAAGAGCTTCGCGACCAGGGAACCGCCGACGATCGGCGTGTTCTGGTACGGCTTGAGCACCACGGCGTTGCCGAGCGCGAGCGCCGGGGCGACTGACTTGATCGACAGCAGGAACGGGAAGTTGAAGGGGCTGATCACGCCCACGACACCGACCGGCACGCGGTAGACGCGGTTCTCCTTGCCGTCCACCGGTGAGGGGATGATCCGGCCCTCGGGAGCAAGCGCCAGATGGACCGCCTCGCGCAGGAACTCCTTGGCGAGGTGCAGCTCGAAGGCGGCCTTCAGGCGGGTGCCGCCGAGCTCGGCGACGATGGCCTCGGAGATCTCGGCCTCGCGTTCCTCGATCAGGCGCAGCGCCTTCTCGAAGACCGCCCGGCGGGCGTAGGGGTTGGTCGCCGCCCACTGCTTCTGGGCACGGGCGGCGGCCCGGTACGCCTGATCGACCTCGTCGGCCGTGGCTATGGTGATCGACGCCAGCTTCTCGCCGTCGTACGGGTTGAAGTCGATGATGTCCCAGGAGCCGGTACCCGGGCGCCACTCACCGTCGATGTACTGCTGTGCAAGGTCGGTGAAGCAGGACGACGACATGTGTGACCCCTCGATCCCTGGCAGGCCTCTGATCGCGCCTTCACGATCTGATCACACGTCATCGTACTGATGTTTCAGGTGAGTTGAAGGGGTCCTTGGGCCTTCAGGAGAGCTGGAGGAGCCCCCGCAGGAGGTCCCGGCTCTCCGAGGGGCCCGGGCTGTCGCTCTGGAGCTCCTTGAGTGCCCTCTCGTACTGGGCGACGTCCTCGGCCTTGTCCAGGTACAGCGCGCTGGTGAGCTGCTCCAGGTACACCACGTCCGACAGGTCGGACTCCGGGAAGCTGAGGATCGTGAACGCGCCACTTTCGCCGGAGTGACCGCCCATGCTGAACGGCACCACCTGGAGGCGCACGTTGGGCCGCTCGGAGATGTCGATGAGGTGCTGGAGCTGGCCGCGCATCACCGCGCGGTCGCCGTAGGGGCGGCGCAGGGCGGCCTCGTCCAGGATGATGTGGAAGTCGGGGGCGCGCTCGTCGACGAGGTGCTTCTGGCGCTCCAGACGCAGCGCGACCCGGCGCTCGACGTCGGCCTCGCTCGCGCCCTGCATGCCCCGCCGGACCACCGCGTGGGCGTACGCCTCGGTCTGCAGCAGTCCGTGCACGAACTGCACCTCGTAGGCCCGGATCAGCGACGCCGCGCCCTCCAGGCCGACGTAGGTCGGGAACCAGCTGGGCAGCACGTCCGAGTAACTGTGCCACCACCCCGCGACGTTGGCCTCTTTCGCCAGGGACAGCAGGGAGGCGCGCTCCTGCTCGTCCGTGATGCCGTACAGGGTCAGCAGGTCCTCGACGTCTCTGGTCTTGAAGCTCACCCGGCCCAACTCCATCCGGCTGATCTTCGACTCGGAGGCGCGGATCGAATAGCCCGCCGCCTCGCGCGTGATGCCCCGCGCCTCACGCAGTCGCCTGAGTTGTGATCCGAGCAGCATGCGCCGCACCACCGATCCCGGCTCTCCCGCGCTCACGTTCGCCAGCCTCCCCAACGTCTCCAGGGGCCGCAGTCTGCCACTAAAACACTCCGAGCAGTACTCGCCCGGTTACGGAAACGGAATCCAGTCGGTCGGCGCTCGCGCGGGTGAGCAAGAAAGAGGCAAGCGAACGACCAAAGGGAGACGCGAAGATGACGGAAAAATTGGCCAACAAGCGGTACGGGACGTCGCAATCCGGTCACGTGCACGTGCATCTGCCCTTGCATCTGCTGTACGCATCCGAAACCATGGTCCCGCACCACCGCCGCATCGCACCGACCGCGAATTCCCGGGAGTGCCTCGCATGGGGACGAATGGATCGACCATGCTCGAGCCGTTACGGCAGGGCCTTCCGCCGCTGGATCCCGCGGCCGTGTCCGACGCCGCCTCCTGCGCCCTTCCCGCCCGCTACGAAGCGGTGCGCGAGGCACGGCGGTTCACCCGAAAGACCCTCGACCGGTGGGACATGGGCGACCGGTTCGACGACGTCTGTCTGGTGGTCTCGGAACTCGTCACCAACGCCCTGCGGCACGGCCTGCCGGCGAACAGCGCGTGCGCCGGGGGCCGTGAGGCTCCCGTGCGGCTGCACCTGATGCGGTGGACCGAGCGGCTGGTGTGCGCGGTGCGCGACCCCAGTCACGACAGTCCGGTGGCCCGGGAGACCGACGACTTCTCGGCCGAGTCGGGCCGCGGGCTGTTCCTCGTCGACTCCTTCAGCGACAGCTGGGGCTGGCACCCGCTCGCGGGCGCGCTCGACGGCAAGGTGGTCTGGGCACTGTTCCGGCTGCCGCGCTCCGGTACCCGGCCGCACGGGGAATGAGACACCGCGGCGCCTTCTCGCGCCGCGGTTCTACGCGCGTCACCGCGCGGCGCGCACCTGACGGCCCTGCGGAGGCAGGGCCTTCATCCCACCAGGTGGTCGAACTCGCCGTCCTTCACCCCGAGCAGCATCGCCTCGATCTCCGCACGGGTGTAGACCAGCGCGGGCCCGTCGGGGAAGCGCGAGTTGCGCACGGCCACGTCTCCGCCCGGCAGCCGGGCGAACTCCACGCACGAGCCCTGCGAGTTGCTGTGCCGGCTCTTCTGCCAGGCCACACCGTGCAGCCGCGCGGCCGCCATACCGTTGTACACGTCGTGGTCCACAGGTCGCTCCCCGGTGGTGCACTGGCTGGTGTGGCCATTGATGCAGTGGTCAACTGACCCGGATCATAGCTCTGTTCATGTGCAGATGCAGGAGCAGATGCACGTGCACGCGGGGTGGTCCCGCGGTTACAGCGCTGGCCCCGCTCGACCGAAGTTCTTGACTGTTTGACGGCTTCGGCCCGCCTCACGTTCCCCCGGCGCGCGGCGAACTCGCCGCTCCGGGGGAGGCCGGGTGGAGGCGGAGCATCCGGTCGACCGCCGGACGAGGGGCCGGGCGGGGGGCCGCACCGGAGAAGCGTGAGCTGGGGCGCGGGGCCCGGCCGCGGCCGTTCGGCCGGCCGACCCGCATCCGGAAGACGGCCCCGGCCTGCGGGTACGGGGAAAATTGGGCCGGTCGCAGGAGGGCGGGGTCCTCCGCGTGACCGGTACCGTCCTCGGCCCATCGCCGGACACGCGCCCGGCTCCCGTCCCCGCCCACCCGGTCGGCAGACGCCCCCGGGACGCTGCCGCGAACGGCCTCCGCACGACCGCCCGGCCGACATCGGACCCGGTCCCGACGGTCCGCCGGGGGCTGCGGCCCGGGCCGCGAGAGACCGCTCGCAGGACCTCCCGTTGCCCGGACGGGAGACTTGCCGGTCGTCAAGCGTGGGGAACGTCACCCGGGGCGAGGCCGGTCCCGCCCCGGGGGGATGAGGAGCTGAGGCCCCCGAGGCGACGCTTGAGCTCCAGCGATCGTCGGGGACCTCAGCTCCTCGGGCGGGGATCAGCGGGCGCTGTAGGGCAGCAGGGCCATCTCGCGGGCGTTCTTGATGGCCCTGGCCAGTTGCCGTTGCTGCTGGGACGACACCCGCGTGACGCGGCGGCTGCGGATCTTGCCGCGGTCGGAGATGAACTTCCGCAGCAGGTCGGTGTCCTTGTAGTCGATGTACGTGATCCCGGCCTGGTCCAGGGGGTTGGGCCGGTCCTTGGCGGGTTTGCGGTCGGGCTTGCGCGGCATGAGGGGTCAGACCTCCAGGAGGGTGTCGAAGGCGTGCGGCAGCCGCTGCCAGGCATCGCGCCCGGCGGCGTATTCGGCGTCGGTGAGCAGGCAGGACTCCAGCAGTCGCTCCAGACCGTCCCGGTCGAGGCCGGGCGAGGTGAAGACGAGGTGCTGACCCCGGTCGCCGTGTTCGGGGTGCCAGTCCAGCGCGGCGGCGGCGCGGCGCACCGGCGGGACCATCTCCCAGGCCGCGTCGGGCAGGGAGGCCAGCCACGGGCCCGCGCTCTCGACGCACAGGGCCCCGCCCGCCGCGTCCCAGTGGAACAGCGTGTCGGGCTTGTCGGCGAGCCAGAACCGGCCCCGGCTGCGGGCGGCCGCACAGGTCAGGTCCTCCAGCGCGGCGTAGAGCCGCTCCGGGTGGAAGGGACGGCGGCGGCTCCAGACCAGGGTGGAGACACCGTGCGCGTCGGCCTCCGCGGGAAGCAGGGCGCAGGCCGGGTGCTGGGCGGCGGCGGCCGCCTCGACGTCGAAACCGGCCAGGGCGGCCTCGGCCAGGGACGACAGCGGGCGCCGGCGGGGGGCCGGCACCGTCAGACCGTCACCGGCCGGATCCGCGGGAGCCTCGCACCCGATGGGGGCCAGGCGGGCCGTCGGGTGCAGTTGCGCGAGCAGCTCACGGTCCTCGTCGTCGGCCTCCGGGGAATCGGCGACCGCGAGGACGGGGGCGTACTCCAGCTGGCGTGCGAAGGTGTCGGCCACCGTGCGCTGGTCGGTCGCCGCCGCGGCGAGACCGCCGTCGGCCAGGTCGTCGCCGTTGCCGAGGTACGGCAGGACCAGGGCCGGGTCGACGGCGGTGATCACGCCGCTCACGGTGAGCCCTCCGGCCGTGACGACCTCGGCCATGGCCTTGGGCTCGACGGAGTCCCACAGTTCGACGACCGCGAGCCGGGTGGCCCCGGCGTCGCGCAGCCGCTCCAGCTCCGGCACCAGGTCCTCGCGCAGGGCGCAGCACGCGCAGTCGTTGACGAGCGGCGCCTCCCCCAGGTCGAGGAGGCCGGAGGCGTCCCTGACGGTCCGTACGACGGTGCCCGCGGCGGCCGTCGACAGGTCGTGGTGGAGGACGACGCTGCCGGGGACGTCGGCGAGCAGCCGCGCGACGGCCGCCCGGCGGGCGTCGGCGTGCAGCCCGCCGACGATCACGACGGGGAGCCCAGGAGGGACGGCCACCGGGTCAGCCCTTCTTTCCGTACCGGCGCTCGAAGCGCTCCACGCGGCCGGCGGTGTCCAGGACGCGGGCCGTGCCGGTGTAGAAGGGGTGGCTGACATCGGAGATCTCGACGTCCACGACCGGGTAGGTGTTGCCGTCCTCCCACTCGATCGTCTTCTCGCCCGCCGTGGCGGACAGGGTCGAGCGGGTGAGGAAGGCGTAGTTCGCGGCACGGTCGCGGAAGACGACGGGCCCGTACTGCGGGTGGATTCCCTGGCGCATGGTCAGCGCTCCTCTCGGAAGTCGACGTGGCGGCCGGCGACCGGATCGAACTTGCGCAGGGTCAGCCGGTCCGGGTCGTTACGGCGGTTCTTGCGGGTCACGTAGGTGAAGCCGGTCCCGGCGGTGGACCGGAGCTTGATGACCGGCCGGAGTTCGTTGCGTGCCATGCCGCTATGATACTGAAAATGAATCCCATTTCCATTGCCTGAGCAGAGAGGTACGTCACCACCCATGTCCGCGCACTGCATGCTGACCGGCGCACAGCCGGGTTTCGGCAACCGCATCTCGCACTCCCACCGGCGCACGTCGCGCCGGTTCGACCCCAACATCCAGTCCAAGCGCTACTGGCTGCCGAGCGAGGGCCGGTACGTCCGGCTCCGGCTGAGCGCCAGGGGGATCAAGACCGTCGACACGATCGGGGTCGAGGCCGCCGTCGCCCGGATCAGGGCCCGGGGAGTGAGGGTCTGATGGCCAAGAAGAGCAAGATCGCCAAGAACGACCGCCGGCAGGAGGTCGTCGCGCGGTACGCCGCCCGGCGGGCCGAACTGAAGGAGATCATCCGGCGGCCGTCGTCGACGGAGGCCGAACGGCTCGCCGCACAGGCGGAACTGCGCAGGCAGCCGCGCGACGCGAGCGCCACGCGCGTGCGCAACCGGGACCAGGTGGACGGCAGGCCGCGCGGTTACTTCCGGGCGTTCGGGCTGTCCCGGGTGAGTCTGCGCGAGCAGGCGCACGCGGGGTATCTGCCCGGGGTGCGCAAGTCGTCCTGGTGAGAGGCGTTCGCAGAGGCTCTTGACGGCCCCTGGTAGCTTGCTGCGATCGTTCCGGCCACGGGGCGGGGCCGGTGCCGTCCGGGCCGCCCGCCCGGCTACAGCTTGGGGGCTTGCAGTGACTTCGGTGATCTTCTCGCGCCGCTCCGGCGCCGTGCGTGTCGCGGCGGCGGCCGCGGGGCTGGCGGGCGTGCTCGCGCTGAGCGCGTGCAGCAGCGACGGCGACTCGGGCGACGACTCGGCCTCCAGCCCGGCTCCGTCCGCCTCGGCCTCCGCCGGCACGGGCGGCGACTCCGGCTCCGGCTCCGGGAAGCCGGCGGCCGGCGAACTGGAGGGCAGCTGGCTCGCGACGACCGGCGGCAAGGCCGTGGCCCTGGTGATCACCGGCAAGCAGGCCGCGCTGTTCGCCACCGGCGGGAGCGTGTGCAGCGGCACCGCGGGCGAGGAGTCCGGGATGCGCATGATCCGCCTGAAGTGCACGGACGGCTCCAAGGACCGGACGAGCGGCATGGTCGACTCCGTGGACGGGAGCAGCCTGAAGGTCACCTGGAAGGGCGGCCTCGGTGCGGAGACCTACCGGAAGGCCGAGGGCGGCAAACTCCCGACGGACCTGCCGACGGCCGGCCTCGGCTGATCCGGGTCCTGGGCGGCGTCCCGGGCGGCAGACGGGCTGCCCCTGATCGCGGGCGGCAGCCCGGCTGACCCGGGTCCCGGACGGCAGCCCGGCTAGCCTCGATTTTGGGCGGCGGCCCGGCCGACCCGAAACCCGGGCGGCCGGCCGGCTGCCCCGGCTCCCGGACGGCAGGCCGACTTACCCCGGTCCCGGACGACAGCCCGGCTGCCCCGGACCCCGGACAGCAGCCTGGCTGTCCCCGATCTTGGGCGGCGGCCCGGCTGACCGAACCCGGACAACAACCCGGCTGACCCGAAACCCGGGGCAGCAGCCCAACTGGCACTCGGCGCCGTGCAGGCGGGCCCTGGATCGCCCCGGGCACCGTGGACCGTCCGGCGTTCGGGGGAATCGCAGGGGGTGCGTGCTCCTGCGGCAGTCGCGTGCGTGATGATCCAGGGGCCCGATGACGCTTCCGTTCGACACGTCCAGAGGACCCCATGCGAACCCTTCCCCTCACCCTGGCCGCCGCCCTCGCCGCGACGGTCCTGCTGACCGGCTGCAGCGACGACGCCTCCGGTGGTGGCGACGACGTCAAGAACGCGGACCGGCCGAAGAGCGATGCGGCCTGCGCGCTCGGCGACATGGGCGTCGAGGTCGGCGCGGGTGCCGCCCCGGCCGCCGGGGACACCGGCACCGTCACCGTCACGCTCACCAACAAGGGCGCGACGTGCACGCTGAAGGGCTTCCCCGGCGTGGACCTGCTGGCCGACGACAAGACGACGTCCGTCTCCCCCGACGAGGGCGCGAAGGCCCAGTCGCTGACCCTCGGGAAGGGCGGCACCACGTCCTTCACGATCACCTACGTCCGGGGCGAGGCGGGCTCCGCTGAGAGCCTCGACGTGCGCAAGGCGTCCTTCACCCTGCCCGGCGACACCAGGACGGCGCACGAACTGACGTGGTCCTACGGCGAGGTCGACTGGACGACGCACAAGCCCTCGGTGAGCGGCTTCGAGACGTCGGGCGACTGACGGCACGGGCGGAACCGGACCGAACCGGGCGGAGCTCCCGGCAGGTCAGCGCAAGGGCGGCCGGTGCCGGACCTGGGCCCGGTCCGCCGCCCGCGCGCCCTCCGTCCAGCCCGCCTCGTCCCGGACCGCCCGCAGCCGGGTCGTGGTCGTCTCGGGGAACATCCGGTCCAGCCGCCCGGTGACGGCGACCTCGCGGGAGGCGAGGACCGGCAGCAGGTCGTCGGTGACCTGGGTCCGCGCCGCCGCCGTCAGACGGGTGCCGATGCGATGGGCGTAGGCCGCGAGGAACGACTGCCGGAACGTCTTCGTGCGCTTGCGGCCACCCGCCCGCTGCGCGGCCTCCGCCTTGGTCATCGCGCTCATGGCCTGGACGAGCAGTGAGGTGTAGAGGAGCTCGACCGCCTCCAGGTCGGTGTCGAAGCCGACCACGGTGGAGAACCCGAGCGGCTCGTTCCACACCGCCCGGCAGTGGTTGGCGCCCGCGACGGCGTCCAGCAGCACCGCCTTGGCCTGCTCGTACGGCGGCTCGACCCCGATCCGGCAGGCCCCGGGCGTGTCCGGCGAGGGCGCCCGCGCCGCGAGCAGCGCCTCGTCGACGCTGTGCCGGGCCATCAGCTCCTGCGCCTTGGCACTGAGCGCCTCGGCCTCCTCCGGGAACCCGGTGGCCTCCGCCTTGGCGAGCAGGGCACGGATGCGGGTGAGCATGCGGGACTCGGTCCGCGCGGGCCCGGGCGCCTCGTCCAGGGCCTCCAGTGCCGGCAGCCGCAGCAGCAGCCGATACAGCTCCAGCACGGCGGTGGCGTGTGAGAAACGGTCGGTCCGGGGCAGGGCGTCGCCGGGCAGGTCCGCGAGCTGCTCGTTCCAGCGGCGGCCGCGGGGCCCGTCGTCGGGCACTTGGGCGCGGATCAGCTCGGCGGCGAGGAGCACGTGGGCGTCGTCCAGCTCGCGCCGGACGATCCGCACGACATCGGCCGGCTGCCAGCCGCGTCGCCAGGCGCTCGCGATGAACTCCTGCCCGCGGCGCGCGAGTTCGGCGTCCGCCGCCGGGTCGGAGGCGAGCAGGGACGCGCCGGTGTCGAGGGCGCTCTCGCCGGTCGCGTAGAGGGCCGCCGCGAAGGCGCGGTCGACGGTGCTGGACGTACTCACGGGCCGATGGTGCCACGCCGTGGCGGAGGATCCGGAACCCGATGACGGCTGTCAACTCAAGGTTGACACCTCAGGGGGCGCAACCTACGGTTGACACATGACGAACCCCGACACCACGTCATCCATCCGTCTCGACGACCTCATCGCGGCCATCAAGAAGGTCCACGAGGAACCGCTTGACCAGTTGCAGGACGCGGTGATCGCCGCGGACCACCTGGGCGACGTGGCCGACCACCTGATCGGCCACTTCGTCGACCAGGCCCGGCGCTCCGGCGCCTCCTGGACCGAGATCGGCAAGAGCATGGGCGTCACCCGGCAGGCCGCCCAGAAGCGGTTCGTGCCGAAGGAGTCGGCCGACCTCGACCCCAGCCAGGGCTTCAGCCGCTACACCGTGCGCGCCCGGAACGTGGTCATGACCGCCCACAACGAGTCCAAGACCGCGCGCAACGCCGAGGGCGTGCCCGAGCACCTCGTCCTCGGACTGCTCGCCGAGCCCGAGGGCCTCGCCGCGAAGGCGATCGTCGAGCAGGGCGTCTCGCTCGACACGGTCCGCGAGGCGGCGACGGCGGCGCTCCCGCCCGCCGTCGACGAGGTCCCGGAGCTGGTGCCGTACGGCCAGGCCGCCAAGAAGGTCCTGGAGCTCACCTTCCGCGAGGCCCTGCGCCTCGGCCACAACTACATCGGCACCGAGCACATCCTGCTCGCCCTGCTGGAGCACGAGAACGGCGAGGGCGTCCTCAGCGGCCTCGGCGTCGACAAGGAACGCACCGAGCGGTATGTCGCCGCGGTGCTGGAGAAGATCGCGCAGGCGCAGAAGGAAGCGCTGGAGGAATCCTGATCGCGCGGGCGTCCTGATCGTGCAGGCGCAGAAGGGGACGCCGGAGGAATCCTGACGGCGGCCCGCGGCGACGGGGCGTTGTCAGACCCCCCTGGCACACTCGCAGCATGGCCGACCGGTGGGCACTCGCTCCGGCCGAGGACGGTGGCGTGGACGTCGCCCCCCTCGGTCCGGACGGGCTGCCCGCCGGGCCGGTGCGGCGGGAGGCCGATCCCGCCGAGGCCGTCCGGAGCCGTCCCGGCGTCACGCGGTGGGTGTGGCGGTCCACCGCCGAGGTCTACCCGCGCCTGCTCGCCACGGGGGTGCGAGTCGAGCGGTGCTACGACGTCGAGGCCGCCGAGACGCTCCTCCTCGGCCACGAGGGGCGGTACGGGGAACCACGCTCGGCCGCGGCCGCCCTGGCCCGGCTGCGCGGCGGCCCCGTACCGCCCGACCCACCGCAGCGCTCCGCCGAGCCCGGCTCCCAGTCCTCCCTGTTCGAGCCCCGGGGCGTCCCCCTGCCCCTGCCGGACCTGCTCACGGTCTACGCCGAGCAGCAGCGGCGGCACGCGCGCGCCGAGCACCCCGAGCGCATGCGGCTGCTGACGGCCGCCGAGTCGGCGGGCATGCTGGTGGCCGCCGAGATGAACCGCGCCGGGCTGCCCTGGAGCGCCGAGGTGCACCGCGCGCTGCTGCACGACCTGCTGGGCGAGCGCTACACGGGCGGCGGCGAGCCGCGCCGGCTGGCCGAGCTGGCCGACGAGGTGTCCGCCGCGTTCGGCAGACGGGTCCGCCCCGACCTGCCCGCGGACGTGGTCAAGGCCTTCTCCCAGGCCGGCATCAAGGTCTCCTCGACCCGCCGCTGGGAGCTCCAGTCCGTCGACCACCCGGCGGTGAAGCCCCTGATCGAGTACAAGAAGCTGTACCGCATCTGGGTCGCCCACGGCTGGTCCTGGCTCCAGGACTGGGTCCGCGAGGGCCGGTTCAGACCCGAGTTCCTCGCGGGCGGCACGGTCACCGGGCGCTGGGTCACCAACGGCGGGGGCGGGCTCCAGATCCCCAAGGTGATCCGGCGGGCCGTGGTCGCCGACCCCGGCTGGCGGCTCGTCGTCGCCGACGCCGACCAGATGGAACCGCGCGTCCTCGCCGCGATCTCCCGCGACCCGGGCCTGATGGAGGTGGCCGGCCGGGAGAGCGACCTGTACCAGTCGGTCTCCGACCGCGCCTTCTCCGGTGACCGCGACCAGGCCAAGCTCGCCGTGCTCGGCGCGGTCTACGGCCAGACCTCCGGTGACGGCCTGAAGAACCTCGCCGCGCTCAGACGCCGCTTCCCCAGGGCGGTGGCGTACGTCGACGACGCGGCCCGGGCCGGTGAGGAGGGCCGGCTGGTGCGGACCTGGCTCGGTCGGACCTGCCCGCCCGCTGCCCGGGGGACGGACGACGCGACCGAGGAGGCCGGCATCCCCTCCGCTGCCGCCGAGGACGACGACCGGTCCGACACCGCCGGCGCCGCCTGGGTCCCCGGCTACGCCTCGACCAACGCCCGCGCCCGCGGCCGCTTCGCCCGCAACTTCGTCGTGCAGGGCAGTGCGGCCGACTGGGCGCTGCTGCTGCTCGCCGCGCTGCGCAAGAGCTGCGCCGAGCTGTCGGCCGAGCTGGTCTTCTTCCAGCACGACGAGGTGATCGTGCACTGCCCCGAGCGGGAGACGGAGGCGGTGGTGGCCGCCATCCGCGAGGCGGCGGCCCTGGCCGGGCGGCTGACCTTCGGCGAGACGCCGGTCCGGTTCCCGTTCACCACGGCGGTGGTGGAGTGCTACGCGGACGCCAAGTGATCAGGCGGAGCAGGCCAGCAGCGCACGCAGTTCGGTGACCACCGACCGCTCGTCCGTGCCCTCCAGCGCCGCGAGCGCCGAGCCCCACTGCGCCCGCGCCTCACCGAGACGCCCCCGCTCGCGCAGCAGCAGTCCGTGCTGGTGGCGGGCGAGAGCGCCGGTGTAGCGGTCGGCGCGGGCATCGGCGAGGACGAGCAGTTCGGCGCACTCGCGGGCGGCCCTGCGACCGCGGCCCAGCAGCCGTAGAGCGCGCACCAGACCGAGCCGGGCCCGGGACTCGCCGTGCCAGTCGCCGTGCCCGCCGAGGATGCGCAGGCTCTCCTCGAAGTGCGGCAGCGCCGCGGCCGGTTCACCGAGCCGCAGATGCGCGTACCCGATGTTGCGGTGTGCGGAGTGGCGCACGATCACGGCGTCGATCTCGTCCCCGAGGGCGAGTGAACGCCGGTGTTCCTCGATCGCGGCCCGCGGGTCGGTGTGCTCGAAGAGGTTGCCGAGGTGGCTGTGGGTGACGGCCTCGCCGTACGGATCGTCCAGTCGCCGGGCGTACTCCAGGCTCCGCTTCAGCGCCTCGCCCGCCTCGGTGTGCCGGCCGAGGCCGTCCAGCAGCAGGCCGCGGTTGTTGAGGCAGCGGCGGATCCAGGAGGGGTGGTCCAGCCGCCGCCAGATGACGAGCGCGAGGTCGTTGAGGGCGAGGGCCTCGGTGTGCCGGCCGGTGAGGAAGTGCAGCCCGGCGAGGTCGACCAGCGCGTACGCCTCCGCCGCCGCGTCACCGAGCCGCCGTGCCACCCGCAGCCCGGCCGGCCCGAGCACCTCCATCTCGGCGACGCGGCCCCGGCGGTGCACGTAGGGAACGATCAGCCGGACCAGCGTGCAGATCAGGCCCGCCCGCCGCTCGCAGGGGTCGTCCGCGTACCGCTCGACGAGGGTGACGACGTTCTCCAGCTCACCGTCCGCCCAGGCGAAGGCCTCCTCGGGGCCGGTGAAGGGGGCGACGGTGCCGAGGTGGGCCGCGTGGCAGCCCGGCAGGCCCGCGGTCGGGCGGCGGCGGTCGTCCTGGTCGGGGCCGGGCTCCACGATCGCGGTGAGGACGCGCTCGGCGACGGCGGCGTACCAGTGCAGTGCCGTGTCGGCGCAGGCACCGGCGTCCTCCCGCCCGGCGAGTTCACGGGCGAAGTCACGTACCAGGTCGTGCGGGGCCCAGCGGCCGTACGTGGTCTCCTCCAGCAGCGCCACGTCGAGGAGCCGGTCCAGGGCGGCCTCGGTGCGGGCCTCGCCGATGCCGGTGAGGCGGGCGAGCAGGGGGGCGCCGTACGCGGGCAGGTCGAGCGCGCCGATGCGGCGCAGGGTGCGGGCCGCGTCCCGGTCCGCCTCGCGCTCGGAGGCGGCGAGCGCGTCATAGGCGACGGCCAGGGAGCGCCGGACGCTCAGGTCGTCGTACTCCAGGTGGTGCAACCGCCTGTCGGCATTCGCGAGTTGACCGGCGAGGACGTCCGGGGACAGAGCCCGGCGGGCGGCCAGCCGCGCGGCGACGACACGCAGGGCCAGCGGGAGACGGCCGGTGAGGGCGACGAGGCGGCGGGCGGCGTCCGTACCGTCCAGGCCGTCGCGGCCCGAAGCGGCGCGCAGGAGTTCGGCGCCCTCCTCCTCCGACAGCGGAGCGAGCGGGAACCGGGCCGCGCCGTCGAGGGCGGCCAGCGGCGAACGGCTGGTGACGATCACCCCGCATCCGGCACCGCCCGGCAGCAGCGGACGCACCTGCGCGGCGCTCACGGCGTCGTCCAGCACCAGGAGCGTGCGGGTCGGCGCGAGCAGCGAGCGCAGCAACGCGGCCGCCGCGTCCGGCTGTTCGGGGATGCGGGAGGGCTCCGTGCCGAGGTCACGCAGCAGGGCGGTGAGCGCCTGACCGGGGGTGAGGGGGGTCATGCCCGGCGTGGCACCGTGCAGGTCGAGGTGGAGCTGCCCATCGGGGAAACGGTCCGCCAAACGGTGGGCCACCTGGAGCGCGAGGGCGCTCTTGCCGACACCCGCCATACCGCTGATGACGACGGCGGGATGCGGATCGGGCGCCGCGAGGACGCGGTGCAGACGGTCGCGTACGGCGGTGCGGCCGACGAAATGGGCAGGTGGCGGGGGCAGTTGAGCGGGCGAGGGCACCGCTTCGCGTGTTTCCGCCGGGCTCCCCTCCCCCATGGCCCCCCGCAGCACCTCCACATGGGCCTGACGCACCCCGGGACCCGGCTCGACGCCGAGTCGGCCGACGAGGCGGGTGCGCAGGTCGCGGTGGACGGCCAGGGCCTCGGCCTGGCGACCGGTGCGGTGCAGGGCGAGCATCAGCTGCCGGTGGAACATCTCCCGCAGCGGGTGCTCGCCGGTCAACGCGGCCAGTTCCGGCACCAGTTCGCGCAGGCGTGGGCCGCCCAGCGCCAACTCGGCGTCGTAGCGCCACTCCAGGAGCATCATCCGGGCCTCGCGCAGCCGCTGCGCGAGGGCGTACCCTCCCGCCTCGGGCGGCAACCCGGCGAGCGGCGCACCCCGCCACAGCGTGAGCGCGGCCTCGCACTCACGCACCACCCGCTCCCAGTCCCGCCCCGCGTGCGCGGCGCGCGCGGCGGCGACACGGGCGTCGAAGACATGGACGTCCAACTCGCCCTCGTCGAGCCTCAGCACGTACCCGGACGGCACGGTGCGCAACCGCTCGGGATCGTCGAGCAGCCGCCGCACCCGGGCGATGTGGTTGTGCAGCGAGGCCTGGGCGGAAACGGGCGGCGCCCCGCTCCACAGGGCGTCCTTGAGCGACTCGACGGAGACGACGCGCCCCGCGTCGAGGAGCAACACGGCCAGCAGCACACGGGACTTGGGGCTAGCGACGGCCCTGGCCTCGACCGGGCCGCCACCCCGGACGTCGTAGAACAGCGCAGGCGGCCCCAGCAGCCCGAATCGCATACCCCCGTGCCCCCAGCCCTGACGAGTTTCCATCCCCACGCAGCGGATTTCCGCCACCTCGGCCCGCGGCCCGCTCCGCCGGATCCGGCCGCCCTGCCGACCGCTCCACCGGCGGTCCCACCGGCGGTCCCACCGGCAGCCCTACCGGCCGCCCCGATCCCGGTCCGGCGACTTCAGGCCAGGCAGCGGATGACACAACGGCGAACCATTGGCCACATGTTAGCGATCGGTTGGCAAAACCTGATGTGATCACTTCATCGGATCTGGCCCGACGGTACGCGCGTCTGGACGCGCAACTCGGGGGAGTGTCGCCGCCGCGGCCGGATCCGGGTCCCGGTCGGCGGAGGTGAACGGCCGGGGCCCCTCAATCTCTCCGACGCGTCAGACGACGGGCGGCCGCCCGAGCCGGGTGAGCCGCCACACCGTCCGCCACCGCATGGGCCGCCGCTCCCCCGCCGGTTCCCGCACACCTTCCAGGAACCCTCCGAACCACGCCCGCAGTCCGGCGCCCGACCGGTTCCGGGCGAGGGTGAGCAGCACCCACACGCCGAGATGGACGGGCACGAGGGCGAGCGGAAGCCGGCGGCGGGCAAGCCAGACCCGGTTGCGGGCGTTGACGCGGAAGTAGATGGCGTGCCGGGCGGGCGAGGTCTTCGGATGCCGCAGCAGCAGCTCCGGCGCGTACAGGATCCGCCACCCGGCATCGACCGCGCGCCAGGCGAGGTCGGTCTCCTCGTGCGCGAAGAAGAACTCGGCCGGCCAGTCCCCGATCTCGTCGAGCATCGCCATGCGCAGCGCGTGCCCGCCGCCGAGGAAGCCGGTGACGTAACCGCCCCGCAGCGGGTCCGCGTTGCCGACCCGGGGCACGTGCCGCTGCTGCGTCTCACCGAGCTCGTCGGCGATGCGGAAGCCGACGATGCCCAGCCGCTCGTCCGCGGCGTACAGGTCGCGCACCCGGCGCAGCACATCGGCGTCGACGAGCAGACCGTCGTCGTCGAGATCCACCACCACGTCGATGTCGCCGAACTCCCGCAGCCGTGCCAGGGCCGCGTTGCGCCCGCCGGGGCAGCCGAGATTCTCGTCGAGTTCGACGGTGGTGACCTCACCCGGCAGCGACAGCCGGCGGGCGAAGTCGGGCAGCGGGCAGCCGTTGCCGACGACGACGATCCGCTCGGGCGGCACATCCTGCTTGCCCACGGACTCCAGCAGGGCGTCGACCTCTTCGGGCCGGTTGCCCATCGTCACCACGGCGACCGCGATCCTGGGTGCCCCCATGTCCTTCACCTCATCCGGTCGGCGCCTACGGGTCGACGGGCGATGCTAGCCGTTCACGGCGGGGACGCCCGGTGTACGTCTGTCCGACGGCGGTTCGCCCCACGCCGGTCGGGGCGGGCCGCACCCGACCGGAGCGGGCACAGGATGTCGGGTGCGGCGGGGGGCGCGCTGCCTAGCGTGAGGGCACGAAAAGGAAGGAGCCCGGCGTGCTGGACCGGCTCAACCAGGCGATGGACCGGATCGAACGGAACCTCACCCACACCGTGGACGTGGCGGACCTGGCGCGGACGGCGTGCACCTCGGAGTACCACCTGCGCCGCATGTTCTCCGCCCTGGCAGGCATGCCCCTGTCGGAGTACGTCCGCCGCCGCAGGCTGACGGTCGCGGGCGCGGAGGTCCTGGCGGGCGACGCGACGCTGCTGGAGATCGCGGTCCGCTACGGCTACGGATCCGGAGAGGCGTTCGCGCGGGCTTTCCGCGCGATGCACGGCGTGGGCCCCGGCAAGGCCCGGCGCACCGGCGCCGCGCTCGTCTCCCAGCCCCGGCTGACCTTCCGCCTCACCGTCGAAGGGAGCAGCAGCATGCACTACCGCGTCACCGACCGCCCGGCCTTCACCGTCCTGGGCTTCAAGACCCGGATCCCCCTGATCCACTCCGGCCCGAACCCGGCGATCACCGACTTCGTCCGCGGCCTCGACAAGCCGGCCGTGGAACGCCTGGAGAAACTCTCCGACCAGGATCCGCAAGGCCTCGTCGCGGTCTGCGACGACCTGGACCCGAGCCGCGCGGAGGGCACGGAACTGGACTACTACCACGCAGTGATCACATCGGCCCCGACCCCCGGCCCGGCCCCCGAGGGCACGACCACGCTCCCGGTCCCGCCGGGCACCTGGGCGGTCTTCACCACGTCGGGTCCGGCCCCGGAGGCCATCCAGGAACTCTGGCGCGACGTGTTCACGGAGTGGTTCCCGTCCAACCCCTACCGCACCCGCCCGGGCCCGGAGATCCTCCGCGCCCGCCTGTCACCCGACGGCACGCGGGCGGACGCGGAACTGTGGCTGCCGGTGGAGCGGGAAACGAGCCACTGACACACAGAAACCCCAGGCCGGATTGCATCCGGCCTGGGGTTTCAGGTGAGCCGCCTTCGGGATTCGAACCCGAGACCTACGCATTACGAGTGCGTTGCTCTGGCCATCTGAGCTAAGGCGGCGCGCTGTCCGCACTATGGTGCGATCAGCAACGACGGTAAGTCTACACAGTTTCCGAGGGTGCTCCGCACCAGCCCCGGAGGCGGGCTTTCCGGGGCTGGGAGCAGGGTTATGAGCAGCGCTTCCCGTCCGTCGGCGGGGTGCCGCGGAGCAGGTAGGCGTTGATCGTCCGGTCGACGCAGGCGCTGCCGCGGCCGTAGGCGGTGTGGCCGTCGCCCTCGTAGGTGAGCAGACGCCCCGAGGAGAGCTGACCGGCCAGGGCCCGCGCCCAGCGGTAGGGGGTCGCCGGGTCCCGGGTCGTGCCGACCACGACGATGGGCGCCGCGCCCTTCGCCTCGATGCGGTGCGGCTCGCCCGTGGCCTGCACCGGCCAGTACGCGCAGTTCAGGGCGGACCACGCCAGGCCTTCACCGAAGACCGGCGACGCCTTCTCGAAGTCGGCCAGCGCCTTGCCCACCTCGTCGGCGGTGTCGAAGGAGGGCGGCAGGTCCAGGCAGTTCACCGCCGCGTTGGCGAACATCAGGTTGCTGTACGCACCGTCGGCGTCCCGCTCGTAGTAGGCGTCGGAGAGGACGAGGAGCCCCGAGCCGTCCTTCTCCTTCATCGCGGTCGTCAGCGCCTCGCGCAGCTGCTCCCACGAGCCCTCGTCGTACATGGCCGCGATCACGCCCGTGGTGGCGAGCGACTCGGTGAGCTCGCGGCCGTCCGCGTCGCCGGTGGCGAGGGGCCGCGCGTCCAGCTTCCCGAAGAACGCCTTGAGGTTCCTGCCGACCTGTTCGGGCGCGGTGCCCTTGCCGCCCAGCGGGCAGTCGGACTGGCTTACGCAGTCCTTCGCGAACGACCGGAAGGCCGTCTCGAAACCCGCCGTCTGTTCGAGGTTCAGCCGCCGGGCCGGCAGCGACGGGTCCATCGCGCCGTCCAGCACCAGCCGGCCCGCCCGCTCCGGGAACAGCCCGGCGTACGTCGCCCCGAGGAAGGTGCCGTACGAGGCCCCGACGAAGTTCAGCTTCTCGTCGCCGAGCGCCGCCCGCACGATGTCCATGTCCCGGGCCGCCTCCACGGTGGACACATGGCGCAGCAGCCGGGGCGCGTCCGCGCCGCAGCCCTCGGCGAACGTCCGGTACGCCGCGACCAGGCCGTCCTTCTCCTTCGCGTCGTCAGGCGTGGTGTCCGTCTGCGTGTACGTGTCCATGTCCGGACCGTCCAGGCACTCGACCGGCTCGCTGCGGGCCACACCGCGCGGGTCGACGGCGACCATGTCGTAGCGGGCGCGCACCTCGGCGGGGTAGCCGATGCCCGCGTACGCCTGCACGTAGCCGACCGCCGAGCCGCCCGGCCCGCCGGGGTTCACGAGCAGCGAGCCCAGCCGCTTGCCCGGGCCCGTGGCCTTCTTGCGGGTGATCGCGAGCCGGACGTCTCCGGCGGAGGGCTCGGCGTAGTTCAGCGGGGCTTTGAGGGTGGCGCACTCGAAGCCGGGGGTACCGCAGGCGCGCCAGGCCGGCTTCTGCCCGTAGTACGACGAGAGCGCCTCGGGCGTGGCCTGCGGCAACGCGATCAGCGCCGCCTCCGCCGCCGCTGAGGCGGCGGATGTCGTCGCGCTCCCGGAGGAGCAGGCGGAGACGAGCAGCGCGGCCGTGGCGAGGAGACCGGCGGCGGTCTTGGCACGGTTGCGTGTCCTGCGGTGGAGACCGCCGGAGGCGGAGGCGGAGCGGGGGGTGCGCCTTGTGTCCATCCAGCGAGCGTAACTCTGGGCGACGGGATGAGTGCCCTGCGTGCGTGTCGTGCCTCGTACGAGTGACGGGGTCAATGCCATGCCATGTCCGGGACGGGCGGCGTCCGTCCGGCTCGGGCGGCGCCCGTCCGGCTCGGGCGATGGGGGTGCCCTGCCCCGGCGTCGTCGTGCGGCGTCGTTGTCCGTTGCCCGACCCGTCATTGCGGCATCGGCTCCAGCGGCGCCACACCATCCGGCATCCGGCATCCGGCATGGTGCCCGCATCAGCCCCGCGGCACCGACACCCCGCGTCCGCCCCGGCCCCGCGGCCTCCCGCGCCTGTTCAGCCCGCTCTGAGCGCCATCGTCATGGCCTCCACCGCGAGCAGGGGCGCTACATTGCGGTCGAGGGCGTCCCGGCAGGCGGCGATCGCCTCGATGCGGCGGAGTGTGGACTCCGGGGAGCTGCCGCGAGCGAGGCGCTCCAGGGCGTCCTCGGCATCCGCGTTGGCGATGGCCACGCGGGAGCCGAGCTGGAGGGCGAGGACATCGCGGTAGAAGGCCGTGAGGTCGGTCAGGGCCAGGTCGAGGCTGTCACGCTGCGTGCGCGTTCTGCGGCGCTTCTGCTTGTCCTCCAGGTCCTTCATCACACCCGCCGTGCCCCGGGGCATGCGCCCGCCCTGGGCGGCGCCGAGAGCCGTCTTCAGCTCCTCGGTCTCCTTGGAGTCCGTCTCCTCGGCGAGCTGCTTGGCGTCCTCGGCGGCCGCGTCGACGAGTTCCTGCGCGGCCTTGAGCGCACCGCCGATCTCCCCGACCCGCAGCGGCAGCCTCAGCACGGCGGCGCGGCGTTCACGCGCGGCCGGGTCGGTGGCCAGGCGGCGTGCCCGGTCGACGTGGCCCTGGGTCGCGCGGGCCACCGCGGCGGCCACGTCCGGCTCGATGCCCTCGCGGCGGACGAGCATGTCGGCGACGGCGTCGACCCTCGGCGTGCTCAGGTTGAGGTGGCGGCAGCGGGAGCGGATGGTCGGCAGGACGTCCTCGATGGAGGGCGCGCACAGCAGCCAGACCGTCCGTGGGGCGGGTTCCTCCACGGCCTTGAGGACGGCGTTGGCCGACTTCTCGTTCAGCCGCTCGGCGTCCTCGACGAGGATGATCTGCCAGCGGCCGTTCGCCGGCGAGGTGAACGACTTGCGGACGGTGTCGCGCATGTCGTCGGCGAGGATCTGCGTGCCGACGGCCGCCACGGTGGTGACATCGGCGTGCGTCCCGATCAGTGCCGTGTGGCAGCCGTCACAGAAGCCGCAGCCCGGGGAGCCGCCGAGGGCCCGGTCGGGGCTCACGCACTGCAGGGCCGCCGCGAACGCCCGCGCCGCCTGGTTGCGCCCGGCCCCCGGCGGGCCCGTGAACAGCCACGCATGCGTCATCTTCGACGCCTCGGGCGGCGGGACGTGGGTGGCGACCGCGGTGACCAGCGCGTCGGCGTCCCGAGCGGCGGCGGCCAGCTGCTCGCTCACCCTCTCCTGCCCGACGAGGTCGTCCCACACGGTCATGGGTCACGCCGTCCTTCCGTCACGTTCCGCGTTGCGAGCTCCATTGTGGGGGCGACCACTGACAACGCCTGCCGCCCCGTCCGACCGCGCGGCCGGAGCCCTGGGTCCCGCGCCCGCCGGCCGGAGGCGTCAGCGCCCCCGGCCGCCTCGGCCCCGGCGTCCGCGCCCCTCGTCCGGCTCGTCGTCGTGCGGTCCGAGCAGCTCGTCCGCCAGCGAGGGCAGGTCGTCCAGCGGCGTCTCCTCGGCCCAGTCGGACCGGCGCCGGCGCGGCGCCCCGTCGGCGTCGACCTGGGGCATCTCCCGCGTGCGGTCCTCGGTGCCGTCGGGCCGGGGGGCCGGGGCGTCCTTGCGGAAGTAGCCGGGCGGAACCCGGTCCGCCGGGTCATCGCCGCGCACGGGAGGGAGAACGGCCGTCTCCTCGACGTCTGCCGGCCGGACCGGAGGCAGCACCGCCGTCTCCTCCGCGTCTGTCGGCCGGACCGGAGGCAGCACCTCGGTCTCGTCCCCGGCGCGGGGGGACACCGGCGGCAGGAGCTCCGTCCGGTCGTCGGCCTCCGGCGCCACCGGCGGCGGCATCGGCAGCTCGGCCGTCACCTCGGCGTCGGACTCACCGGAAACCCGGCCCGCACCGCGCTCCTCCTCCCGCACCGGGCGCAGCACTGTCGTGTCGTCTCCGGCACCGCCGCCCGGGGACACCACCGGCGTGGGCACGGTCGGCGCGTCCTGAGCGGGGGCGGCGGAACCCGCGGCACCCTTCGGGGCGGAGTTCTTCGGGCCGACCTCGGCCGCGGCGGCCGCCGCCTCCGCGAGCCGCCGGGCTTCCTCGGCCCGCAGCAGCGCCTGTTCGGCCTTGCGCTGCTTCTCCAGCCGGAGCGCCTCGGCCTCGGCGCGCAGCCGCGCCTCCTCCTCGGCCTGCTTGCGGCGGCGCTCCTCCTCCGCCTTGCGGCGGGCCTCCTCCTCGGCGCGGGCCTTCTCCTCGGCGAGGAGACGTGCCCGCTCCTCCTCGGCCTTCCTGCGCGCTTCCTCGGCGCGGCGCCGGGCCTCCTCCGCCTGCCGTTCGGCCTCGCGGCGCTGCGCCTCCTCCAGCTCGCGGCGCTTGCGCTCCTCCTCCTCGGCGCGCAGCTTGGCCAGCTGCTCCTGGCGCTCGCGCTCCAGGCGCTCCTCCTCGGCCTTGCGGGCGGCCTCTTCCTCGGCCTTGCGGCGGGCCTCCTCCTCGGCCTTCCTCCGCGCCTCCTCCTGGGCCTTGATCTCGGCCTCGGACAGCGGCAGCACCTGGTCGAGCCGGTGCCGGATGACGGTCGTGACGGCTTCGGGCTCCTGGCCGGCGTCCACCACCAGGTACCGGCCGGCGTCGGCCGCGGCCAGGGTGAGGAAACCGGCCCGTACGCGCGCGTGGAACTCGGCGGGCTCCGACTCCAGCCGGTCCGGCGCCTCCGTGAACCGCTCGCGCGCGGTCTCCGGCGCGACGTCCAGCAGCACGGTCAGATGCGGCACGAGCCCGTTCGTGGCCCAGCGGTTGATGCGGGCGATCTCGGTCGGCGACAGGTCGCGGCCGGCTCCCTGGTAGGCGACCGAGGAGTCGATGTACCGGTCGGAGATGACGACAGCACCGCGCTCCAGGGCGGGCCGTACGACGGTGTCGATGTGCTCGGCCCGGTCGGCCGCGTACAGCAGTGCCTCCGCGCGGTGGGACAGACCGGCGCTCGACACGTCCAGCAGGATCGACCGCAGCCGCTTGCCGACGGGCGTCGCCCCCGGCTCGCGCGTCAGCACGACCTCGTGGCCCTTGCCGCGGATCCACTCGGCGAGCGCCTCGGCCTGCGTCGACTTGCCGGCCCCGTCGCCGCCCTCCAGGGCGATGAAGAAACCGGAGGCCGACGGGCCCTGCTCCGGGTCGTCGCCGCCGAGCAGCGCGTCCTTCAGGTCCTGCCGCAGCGGCACACCGGAACGGTCGTCGGCCTTGGCCAGCACCAGCGCGGCCACCGGCAGCAGCAGGGCGCCGGCCAGCATCAGCGCGAAGGCCGCGCCGCCGTGCGCGAAGACGAACTTGCCGCTCTCCAGCCGGTGCGGACCGATCGCCGCCGCGACGAGCGGGGCGATGACCGCGCCGAGCGCCACGAAGACCCGGACGACCGCGTGCAGGTGTTCCGTCGTGCGGGGCCGCCGGTACTCCTCGGTCTCCTGGTCGAGCAGGGTGTGACCGATGTTGGCGGACATGCCCGCGCCGACGCCGGCCAGCGCGAGGATCAGCAGCACGGTGGTGACGTCCGGGACCAGCCCGGCGGCCAGCAGGGCGATACCGGTGAAGGCGATCGTCAGCGCGAGCAGCCTGCGCCGGGACAGCGCCGGCATGAAGGCGGGCGCCGTGCGGATGCCGACCACGACACCGCCGGTCAGCGCGGCCACGAACAGGCCGTAGAGCACCGGGCCACCGCCCAGGTCCTTGGCGTGCAGCACGGCGACGGCGACGGCGGCCGACACCGCCGCGGCGACGGCGGCACTGGCCAGCACCAGCAGGGGCAACGCACCGGTGCGGCCCTTGTCGGTGCCGGTGCCGGTCTTCGGGCGGCGCAGCCCCTCGAGCGGCGATCGCGCACGCGGGGTGCGGGTGTCGGGCAGCTCCAGGAACGTCAGCACGGACAGGGACGCGGCGAACAGGCCGGCCGCGACGTAGGAGGCGAGGGCCGCCTGGTGCTGGCCGAACCAGTCGATGCCGGCGCCGAGCAGGTTGTTGAACAGGGAGGCGACGACGAGGGCGACGGCCGCGAGGGGGATCGCCACGAAGCCGGTGCGCAGCGACAGGCGGCGCAGGGCGTCCATGTGGTCGGGCAGCGGCCGGACCGTCGCGCCCTCCGGCGGCGGGGCGGGCAGCAGCGCGGGGGCCGCGCTCTCGCGGCACACCGTCCAGAACCGCTCGGCGACCCCGGTCACGAAGGCCGTGACGAGCAGCAGCGTCAGCGCGTCGTCGGGCGTCCAGTCGATCCACAAGGGAGCGACGATGAGCAGCGCCGCGCGCAGCCCGTCGGCGCCCACCATGGTCCAGCGGCGGTCCAGCGGACCGTCCTGCGAGGTGAGTGCGGTCAGCGGACCGAGCAGTACGGCGCCGAACAGCAGCGTCGCGAGGATGCGCACCCCGAAAACGGTCGCCACTGCGAACGCCACACCCCGGTAACCGCCCCCGAACGAGCCTTCGACGACGGCCGCCTGGAGTGCGAGAACGACCAGGACGAGAAGGGCGAGGGTGTCCCCCACGCCCCCCACGAGCTGTGCGCTCCACAACCGCTTCAACTGCGGTCGCCGCAGCAGGGCACGGACGGCACGCTCGCGGGAGTCCGCGACCAGGGCATCGTCGGGGGCGGGCTGAGGGGCCGTTGGGTGGTCGGCTCGCGTCATGCGTTCAGCCTATCGGGAGCCACCGGCACGCTGGAGGGCGCGGCCTGGCATGCGCACGCCCCGACACCGAAGTGTTGCCGGGGCGTTCGCTTTCCGAACCCTGGGCGAAGATCCGCGCGCGGCGGCGCGGACTTCGAACAGGACTCGAACGACCTCAGTCCTCCACGGACTTGGCGGCGGCCGCCGCCGTGGCTGCCGTCTTGGCGGCGGCGGTGGTCTTCTTCGCCGTCGTCTTCTTCGCGGTCGCCTTCTTCGCGGTGGTGGTCTTCTTCGCCGCGGTCTTCTTCGCCGTCGTCGTCTTCTTCGCCGGCGCCTTCTTGACCGCCTTCTTCGCGGTCTTCTTCGCCGGCCCCTTGGCGCGCTTCTCGGCGAGCAGCTCGAAACCGCGCTCCGGGGTGATCTCCTCCACACTGTCACCGGAGCGCAGGGTCGCGTTGGTCTCCCCGTCGGTGACGTACGGGCCGAAGCGGCCGTCCTTGACCACGACCGGCTTCTCGCTCACCGGGTCGGTGCCCAGCTCCTTCAGGGGCGGCTTCGCCGCGGCCCGGCCACGCTGCTTGGGCTGGGCGTAGATCGCCAGCGCCTCCTCCAGCGTGATCGTGAAGAGCTGCTCCTCGGCCTGGAGGGACCGGGAGTCGGTGCCCTTCTTCAGGTACGGGCCGTAGCGGCCGTTCTGCGCGGTGATCTCCTGGCCCTCGGCGTCGGTGCCGACGACACGCGGCAGCGACATCAGCTTCAGGGCGTCGTCGAGGGTCACCGTGTCCAGCGACATCGTCTTGAACAGGGACGCCGTGCGCGGCTTGACCGCGTTCTTGCCCGTCTTCGGGGTGCCCTCGGGGAGGACCTCCGTCACGTACGGGCCGTAGCGGCCGTCCTTGGCGACGATGGTGTGGCCGGTGGCCGGGTCCGTGCCCAGCTCGTAGTCACCGCTCGGCTTGGCGAGCAGCTCCTCCGCGAGGTCGACGGTCAGCTCGTCGGGCGCCAGGTCGTCGGGGATGTCGGCGCGCTGGTGCTGCTCGGTGTCCTTCTCGCCGCGCTCGATGTACGGCCCGTAGCGGCCGACCCGCAGCACGATGTCGTTGCCCACCGGGAACGACGACACCTCGCGCGCGTCGATCGCGCCCAGGTCCGTCACCAGCTCCTTGAGGCCGCCGAGGTGGTCCCCGTCGCCGTTGCCCGCCTCGGCCGCGCCGCCGATGCCGTTGGCCTCGCCGAAGTAGAAGCGCTTCAGCCACGGCACGGACTGCGCCTCACCGCGGGCGATGCGGTCGAGGTCGTCCTCCATCTTGGCGGTGAAGTCGTAGTCGACGAGCCGCCCGAAGTGCTTCTCCAGGAGGTTGACCACGGCGAAGGACAGGAAGGACGGCACCAGGGCCGTGCCCTTCTTGAACACGTAGCCGCGGTCCAGGATCGTGCCGATGATCGACGCGTAGGTCGACGGGCGGCCGATCTCGCGCTCTTCCAGCTCCTTGACCAGGGACGCCTCGGTGTAGCGGGCCGGGGGCTTGGTGGCGTGCCCGTCGACCGTGATCTCCTCGGCGCTCAGGGCGTCGCCCTGGGCGACCTGGGGCAGCCGGCGCTCCCGGTCGTCCAGCTCGGCGTTCGGGTCGTCGGCGCCCTCCACGTAGGCCTTCAGGAAGCCGTGGAAAGTGATCGTCTTGCCGGACGCGCTGAACTCGACGTCCCGTCCGTCGGCCGCCGTGCCGCCGATCTTCACCGTGACGCTGTTGCCGGTGGCGTCCTTCATCTGGGAAGCGACGGTCCGCTTCCAGATCAGCTCGTACAGCTTGAACTGGTCACCGGTCAGTCCGGTCTCGGCGGGAGTGCGGAAACGGTCGCCCGAGGGGCGGATCGCCTCGTGGGCCTCCTGCGCGTTCTTGACCTTCCCGGCGTACGTCCTCGGCTGCGGCGGCAGGTAGTCGGCGCCGTACAGCTGCGTGACCTGGGCGCGGGCGGCGGATACCGCCGTGTCGCTCAGCGTCGTGGAGTCCGTACGCATGTAGGTGATGTAGCCGTTCTCGTACAGCTTCTGCGCGACCTGCATGGTGGCCTTCGCGCCGAAGCCGAGCTTGCGGCTGGCCTCCTGCTGCAGCGTCGTCGTACGGAACGGGGCGTACGGCGAGCGGCGGTAGGGCTTGGACTCGACGGAGCGGACGGCGAACCGCGTCTGCTCCAGTGCGGCGGCCAGGGCGCGGGCGTTCGCCTCGTCGAGGTGGAGGGTGTTCGCGCTCTTCAGTTGTCCCAGGGAGTCGAAGTCGCGGCCCTGCGCGACCCGCCTGCCGTCGACGGTCTGCAGGCGCGCGACCAGCGACGACGGGTCCGACGGGTCTCCCGCGCGGCCGGTCGCGAAGGTGCCCGTCAGGTCCCAGTACTCAGCCGAACGAAAGGCGATGCGCTCGCGTTCCCGCTCCACCACGAGCCGGGTGGCGACCGACTGGACACGGCCCGCGGACAGCCGCGGCATGACCTTCTTCCACAGGACCGGCGAGACCTCGTAGCCGTAGAGGCGGTCGAGGATGCGGCGGGTCTCCTGGGCGTCGACGAGCTTCTGGTTCAGCTGGCGCGGATTGGCCACGGCGGCCTGGATCGCGGCCTTGGTGATCTCGTGGAAGACCATCCGCTTGACCGGGACCTTGGGCTTGAGCACTTCCTGGAGGTGCCAGGCGATGGCCTCGCCCTCGCGGTCCTCATCGGTGGCGAGGAAGAGTTCGTCGGACTCCTTCAGCAGGTCCTTGAGCTTCTTGACCTGCGCCTTCTTGTCGGCGTTGACCACATAGATCGGCTGGAAGTCATGTTCGACGTCCACACCGAGGCGGCGGACCTCGCCGGTGTACTTGTCGGGCACCTCGGCGGCGCCGTTGGGAAGGTCGCGGATGTGCCCGACGCTCGCCTCGACGATGTAGCCGGGGCCGAGATAGCCCTTGATCGTCTTCGCCTTGGCAGGCGACTCGACGATGACGAGTCGGCGGCCGCCCTTCGCGGTCTCGCTGGTCGGGGACAACTTCGCTCTTCTCTCCGGTCGACACTGGGGCCTCCCCGGAGTCGCTCACCGGGGCTGGAAACGTGGTGACGCTGCGGAGTGTGACGGTACATCCCGCCCCCGTGTCAAACGGGAAAAGCCCGCAACGGCCACTCGAACGGTAACCCGACTACCACCGATCCTGCCGCCCGGCGTATCGAGAGCAGGCCGGGCCCTGTGCGGAGCGCGACCCCCCGGTCACCGGCGGGTGCGAGGCCGACGCGGGTCTCACAGGCGCGTGAAGCACCACGCCGCGAGGGCCAGCGCGATCACCGCGGCGACGCTCGCGAGGGCCGCGGATGGGGCCGGCCTCACCCCCTCGGCGACAGGCAGCCGCCGGCGCACCCGTGACACGGTCCAGGCCAGCAGCCCGCCTCCGAACAGGGAGAACACCGCTCCCGTGAAGATCGCCGGTTCGCTCTCCATGGCCGCCGTCCCCCTTCTCCCCCGCCCGCGCCGTGTCGGCCCCGGGAGGCTGACACGCGCGGGCGGCGGGCAGGCGAACCCGAGGTGAACGCCGGGGCGACACGGCGGTGGATCAAGGGCGTCCGGTTCCGCGTGACCCGTCTCGGACGGGGTGTCCAAATCGACTCGAATTTATTGGCGCGCCTCCCGGCACCCTCCGACGACACCCCTCGCGCGGGCGCTCAGCGCACCGGCTCCAGGAACCCCTGCTCGACCAGCAGCCGGATCTGGGCCGGTGTGCGGTCGCGCAGCAGCACCGGGTCCTCGCCGATCAGCTGGGCGATGGCGTCGAGGATGCGGCCCGCGCTCATCGTGCCGTCGCAGACACCCGCGAAGCCCGCGCCGACCGTGTCCACCCGGGTCGCCCGGCGCATGCCGCGGTTCTGGCGCAGCACGACGTGCTCGGGGTCCTCGGCCCCCGGCAGCCCCACCTGCTCCTGCACGACCTCGGCGGCGAGCCGGAAGTGCCCTTCGAGCAGCGCGGCGTCGTCGTGGTCGCGCAGGTGGTCGAGCCGGTCGAAGTGGGCCCGGATGGTGTCGCCGAGCGGCTGCTCGACCGGGTGCGGCCACTCCTCCACCGTGAGCGAGGGAACGGCGGCACTCGTCCTGCGCAGGGTGATCCAGCCGAACCCGACGGCCTTCACCTTGCGCGCCTCGAACTCGTCGAGCCATGCGTCGTACCGCGCCTGGTACTCCGCCGGGTCACCCCGGTGGTCACCGGCGTCACGCAGCCACAGCTCGGCGTACTGATTGACGTCCTGCACCTCGCGCTGCACGATCCACGCGTCGCAGCCTCGCGGCACCCATGACCTGAGCCGGTCCTGCCAGTCCTCCCCTTCCACGTGCTGCCAGTTGGCCAGGAACTGGGCGAACCCGCCCTCGTTCAGCCGGTCGCCCGCTTGCTGAACGAGCGTGCGGCACAGATCGTCCCCGCCCATCCCGCCGTCGCGATAGGTGAGTCGTGTGCCGGGAGAGATCACGAAGGGCGGGTTGGACACGATCAGGTCGAACGTCTCGTCGTCCCGGACCGGTTCGAAGAGGGAGCCCTCGCGCAGGTCGGCGGTCGCGGCGCCGGACAGTGCCAGGGTGAGGGCGGTGATGTGCAGGGCGCGCGGGTTGAGGTCGGTGGCCGCCACCCGCGTGGCGTGCCGTGTGGCGTGCAGGGCCTGGATGCCGGAGCCGGTACCGAGGTCGAGCGTGGCGGCGACGGGGGTGCGGACGGTGATGCCGGCGAGGGTCGTGGAGGCGCCGCCGACTCCGAGGACGACCCCTTCGTCGCTCCGGCCGATGCCGCCGGCGCCGCCGACCGCGCAGCCGAGGTCCGAGACGATGAACCAGTCCTCGCCGCCGGGCCC
This sequence comes from Streptomyces sp. NPDC050674, assembly GCF_040654575.1. NCBI lineage: Bacteria > Bacillati > Actinomycetota > Actinomycetes > Kitasatosporales > Streptomycetaceae > Streptomyces > Streptomyces sp. NPDC050674. The sequence goes on along the minus strand of NZ_JBFAIG010000002.1, from coordinate 640,474 downwards.
GCCGTAGGGCCGGACGTCCACCGTGGCGGCGAGTTCGTCCCCGCCGGCCCGGGCCAGCCAGCCGCTCTCCATGCAGGCGTCGACGGGCAGGACGTCCGCCACGCGCGCGTGCGGCACGGGCTGCTGGAGCAGGAACAGCCGGACGAGCATCTCCAGGGGCGTGTCCCCGCGCGTCGCCCGGAGCGCGGGCACGGTCTCGCTCCGGGCCAGCGCCGCGTACGCGGGGGCGCCGAGCAGTTCGAGCAGTCCGTCGGCGGTGAAGGAGGCCGCGAGCAGGGCGTCCCGGAGCCGGGCGGCGACATCGGGACGGTCGGAGGCGGGCAGCGGGGGCAGGGATGACTGGCTGGCGTTACTCACGCCGTCCATTGTGGCCGCCGGTGCGGGGCCGCGCGTGACCGTGCGCGGCAGTCCGTGCGTTCCCCGCCACTCGGCGCACCAGCGGCATGAGGTGCACGCTCAGCTCTGCGTCGCGCCCGCCGACGCCGTGGCCGCCTTGCAGCTGGACTGCCGGGCCATGGCCTGGCCGACCTCGCCCTCCTCCAGGTTCCTGAGGGCGTCGTTCCCGCTCTGGCTCAGCTTGTCCAGCTCGGTGGCGATGTCCTTCAGGCCGTCGGCGAACTTGCCCTGGTCCTTGGTGTCGAGCCCGTCGACCTGCTTCTTCAGGGAGGCGTACGAGGCGGAGATCGAGTTGAGCTCCTTGACCGCGTCCTGCTGCTTCTTCTCGCCGTTCTCGACGTCAGGCGCCCCGGCCTTGTTCACAGCCGTCCCGATCGCCTTGTAGGCGTCGGACATGTCCTGGAAGGCCTGTGCGTCGGTCTTCTGGACGTCCTTCGGCGTGCTGTTGTCCGAGGTCTCCTTCTGGATCGCGGCATTGGCCGACTCGATCTTCTTGGCCTGCGGCTGCACGGCGTCACAGACCTGCTTGGCCCAGGAGTCCAGCTTGTCGTTGCCGTCGTCGCCGCCGCAGCCCGACAGCGCCAGTACCAGTACCGCACCGCCGGACAGTGCGGCCGCGAGCTTCTTGTTCACCGGTTTGGTCCCTTCCATGGCTCTCGGCCCCGGAACATACACGCCAGATGCACGGCAACCGCACGTCGAACGTCTATTAAGACCGTTTTGTAACCTTTTGCACCAATCGAGAGAAGGCTCACGCGTGAGCGTCTACCCACAAAGAGCGGGCGGGCGACGCGTCAACGCGCGCCGCCCGCCCGCACCTTGAGCTGGGGCTCGGAGAACCTCCCTACGAAACCACCGCCGGGTCGGCCGACTTGGACTTCGATCCGGCGTTGTCTTCGTCACCCATGGCGATTCCCCGCCGCTTTGACACGTAGACCGCTCCGACGATCACGACGAACGCGAGGGCGGCGATCAGGATCCGCACCCCGATGCTCTTGTCCGGGCCGTAGGAGAACTTGATCACCGCGGGCGCGATGAGCAGCGACACCAGGTTCATGACCTTCAGCAGCGGGTTGATCGCGGGGCCCGCGGTGTCCTTGAAGGGGTCGCCGACCGTGTCTCCGATCACGGTCGCCGCATGGGCCTCGCCGCCCTTGCCACCGTGGTGGCCGTCCTCGACGAGTTTCTTGGCGTTGTCCCAGGCGCCACCGGAGTTGGCGAGGAACACCGCCATCAGCGTGCCCGCGCCGATCGCGCCCGCCAGGAACGCGCCGAGCGCTCCCACGCCCAGCGTGAACCCGATGAAGATGGGCGCCATCACGGCCAGCAGACCGGGCGTGGCGAGCTCGCGCAGGGCGTCCTTGGTGCAGATGTCGACGACCTTGCCGTACTCCGGCTTCTCGCTGTAGTCCATGATCCCGGGCTTCTCACGGAACTGCCGCCGCACCTCGTAGACCACGGAACCCGCCGACCGCGACACGGCGTTGATCGCCAGCCCCGAGAAGAGGAAGACGACCGCCGCGCCGGCGATGAGACCCACGAGGTTGTTGGGCTGCGAGATGTCCATCATCAGGCTCATCGGGGCACCCTCCCCGCTGAGCTTCTCGCCCACGTCCCGCGCGCCGGTGATGATCGCGTCGCGGTACGACCCGAACAGCGCCGCCGCCGCGAGCACGGCCGTGGCGATCGCGATGCCCTTGGTGATCGCCTTGGTGGTGTTGCCGACCGCGTCCAGGTTGGTGAGCACCTGCGCGCCCGCGCCCTCGACGTCACCGGACATCTCCGCGATGCCCTGCGCGTTGTCGGAGACGGGCCCGAAGGTGTCCATCGCGACGATCACGCCGACCGTGGTGAGCAGGCCGGTGCCGGCCAGGGCCACCGCGAAGAGCGCCAGCATGATGGACGTGCCGCCGAGCAGGAACGCCCCGTACACCCCCAGGCCGATCAACAAGGCGGTGTAGACGGCGGATTCGAGACCGACGGAGATTCCGGCGAGGACGACGGTGGCCGGGCCGGTGAGCGAGGTCTTGCCGATGTCCCTGACGGGGCGGCGGGTGGTCTCGGTGAAGTAGCCGGTCAGCTGCTGGATCAGGGCGGCGAGCACGATGCCGATGGCCACCGCGACCAGCGCGAGGACCCGTGGGTCGCCGTCCTTGCCCATGATCGCGGCGTCGGTGACCCCGTCGAGCTCGGAATACTTCCCGGGCAGGTAGACGAAGACGGCCACCGCCACCAGCACCAGCGAGATCACCGCGGAGATGAAGAACCCGCGGTTGATGGCGCTCATGCCGCTGCGGTCGGCGCGCCGGGGCGCCACCGCGAAGATGCCGATCATGGCGGTGATCACGCCGATCGCCGGCACGAGCAGCGGGAAGCCCAGCCCTGCGTCGCCGAAGGCGGCCGAACCCAGGATGAGCGCGGCCACCAGCGTCACGGCGTAGGACTCGAAGAGGTCGGCCGCCATGCCCGCGCAGTCGCCGACGTTGTCGCCCACGTTGTCGGCGATGGTCGCGGCATTGCGCGGGTCGTCCTCCGGAATGCCCTGTTCGACCTTGCCGACCAGGTCGGCGCCGACGTCGGCGGCCTTGGTGAAGATGCCGCCGCCGACCCGCATGAACATCGCGATCAGCGCGGCTCCGAGGCCGAAGCCCTCGAGCACCTTCGGCGCGTCGGCCGCGTACACCAGCACCACGCAGGAGGCGCCGAGCAGGCCGAGGCCCACCGTGAACATGCCGACCACGCCGCCCGTACGGAATGCGATCTTCATCGCCTTGTGCGAGACGGAGGTCAGATCCTTTTCCGGCTCGCCTTGTGCCGGGGTTGCTTCACGTGCCGCCGCGGCGACACGCACATTGCTGCGCACGGCGAGCCACATGCCGATATAGCCGGTGGCCGCCGAGAACGCCGCTCCGATCAGGAAGAACACCGAACGTCCGGCACGCTGATTCCAGTCGTCCGCGGGCAGCAGCATGAGCAGGAAGAACACGACGACGGCGAATACGCCGAGCGTGCGCAGCTGACGCGCCAGATAGGCGTTCGCGCCTTCCTGGACCGCTGCCGCGATCTCCTTCATGCTGTCGGTGCCCTCGCCGGCCGCTAGCACCTGGCGCACCAGGACGCCCGCGACCGCCAGCGCCGCCAGTGCGACGACCGCGATGACCACGATGAGAACGCGGTTGCCGTCGGTCAGGACCGCGGCTGCGAAGTCGGTGTGATGACCCGACTGTTGTGAGAGGGAAAGCCCCGCCATTCGTCCTCCTTGACGCTTGGGCTGAGCTCAAGATGTGGACGGGATTGTAGGTACCGGAACCTGATCAAAACAGAGCGCGATAAACGGAATTGGACGTCCGAGGTAATGCCCTGAAAGCATTCTGACGCTGCCGGAGGGCGCGCGAATGATCGTGAACGAATTCACGCGATGAACGGCACAGGAACTACTGTAAAGGCGAGCACTGACACCCGCACATGACGAAGGGCCCCACGGGTGGGGCCCTTCGGAAGAACGGTGTGCGCGGTGGCGGAATCAGACCAGGATCGTCGGCGGCGGTGTGGTCGGCCAGGTCATCTTGATCAGCCCGCCGTGTTCTCCCGCGCTGACCTCGACGTCGTCGACGAGTCCACTGATGACCGCGAGGCCCATCTCGTCCTCGTCGGCCTCGCCGTCGGAGCCGCCGGCACCGGACGCGCGTTCGCCGGAGACCGCGTGCGGGGCCTCGTCGCCGACCTCGATGGAGAACTGCTTCTCCTCCTCGATCAGCAGCACCTTCACCGGTGCCGAGATCCCGACGGTCTGGTGGAGCCCGACGGCCCGGCTGCACGCCTCGCCGACGGCGAGCCTGACCTCGTCGAGGACGGCCTCGTCCACTCCGGCCCTGCGCGCCACCGCGGCCGCCACCAGCCGGGCGGTCCTGACATGCTCGGGCAGCGCGCTGAAGCGGAGCTCAACGGTGGCCATGCATCCCCCTCGCAACTAGCGGGCGTGCTGTCGAGAGGCTCCGGGCCGACGAAACCCGGGCCCCCTCGGTGTTCACTCTTGCCGAATGTCGGCCGGCCCGGGCACGAGGCCCGGGACCGGTGTCAGTCGGTGGCCGCAACCGCTTCCTCGACCGAGGTGTGAATGGGGAACACCTTGGTGAGGCCGGTGATACGGAAGATCTTCAAAATGCGCTCCTGGTTGCAGACCAGGCGCAGGGAGCCCTCATGGGCCCGCACACGCTTCAGGCCGCCGACCAGCACGCCGAGCCCGGTGGAGTCGAGGAAGTCCACGCCCTCCATGTCGACGACAAGGTGGAAACTGCCGTCGTTCACCAGCTCGACCAACTGCTCGCGCAGCTTGGGCGCGGTATATACGTCGATTTCGCCACCGACCCTGACGATCGTGCGATCGCCCATGGTTTCGGTCGACAGGGACAGGTCCACGGATCCTCCAGCACCTTGCTATCGAGCGGTCGCCCTAGGGGCATTCGGCTTCAGCCCCTGGACGCTTCGCCAGCCGCGATGGCATTCAATCACTTACCGGCAGGCGTGCACGACGCCTTGGCTCCATTGTCCGTCACGCCAGTGACACACTCGGTGCCGATGGCCAAGAATCACCGATCCGATCGAACCCCGACGGAACCCGCCTCCCGGCCCGCTCCGGGCACGGTCCTGGACCGGCTCGCGTCCGGTCCGGGCAGGGCTTCGCGCATTACTCATACGGAGCACTTGCCCCCGCGCGCGGGTCGGCATGCCGTCTGGCCGGACCGGATCCGGGCGGAGGTGGTCGCCGCCGTGCGGGCCGCGGGCATCGAACACCCCTGGGCCCACCAGGCACGGGCGGCCGAGCACGCCCTGGACGGCGACTCGGTCGTCGTCGCCACCGGCACGGCCTCCGGCAAGTCCCTGGCCTACCTCGTGCCGGTGCTGTCCACCCTCATGGACGGCGCGGAGGCCCCGAACGGCCGGGGCGCGACCACCCTCTACCTGGCTCCGACCAAGGCCCTCGCGGCGGACCAGTGCCGGTCGGTGAAGGAACTTTCACATCCCCTCGGCAACGCCGTACGCGCAGCCGTGTACGACGGCGATACTCCGTTCGAGGAACGCGAGTGGATCCGGCAGTACGCCAACTACGTCCTGACCAACCCGGACATGCTGCACCGCGGGATCCTGCCGTCCCACCCCCGCTGGTCCTCCTTCCTGAAGTCGCTCAAGTACGTCGTCATCGACGAGTGCCACACCTACCGCGGCGTCTTCGGCTCCCACGTCGCCCAGGTGCTGCGCCGCCTGCGGCGGCTCTGTGCCCGTTACGGCGCCTCGCCCGTGTTCCTGCTGGCCTCCGCGACCGCCGCCGAGCCCGCGGTGGCCGCCCGCCGCCTCACCGGCGTGCCGGTGCTGGAGGTGGCCGACGACGCCTCCCCACGCGGTGAACTGGTGTTCGCCCTCTGGGAGCCGCCGCTGACCGAGCTGCACGGCGAGAAGGGCGCTCCCGTCCGCCGCACGGCCACCGCCGAGGCCGCGGACCTGCTGACCGACCTCACCGTGCAGGGCGTGCGCTCGGTCGCCTTCGTCCGCTCCCGGCGCGGCGCCGAGCTGATCTCGGTCATTTCCCAGGAGCGCCTCGCCGAAGTCGACCGGTCGCTGGCCCGGCGTGTCGCGGCGTACCGGGGCGGCTATCTGCCGGAAGAGCGACGCGCACTCGAACATGCCCTCCATTCGGGTGAACTGCTGGGCCTCGCCGCGACGAACGCCCTCGAACTCGGCATCGACATCTCCGGCCTCGACGCGGTCGTCATCGCCGGCTACCCGGGCACGCGCGCCTCCCTGTGGCAGCAGGCGGGCCGGGCCGGACGGGCCGGGCAGGGGGCGCTGGCCGTGCTGGTGGCCCGTGACGACCCGCTGGACACCTTCCTCGTCCACCACCCGGAGGCCCTGTTCGACCAGCCCGTCGAATCGACCGTCCTGGACCCCGACAATCCCTACGTGCTGGCCCCGCATCTGTGCGCCGCCGCCGCGGAGCTGCCCCTGACGGACGAGGACCTCGCCCTGTTCGGCCCGGCCGGCGAGAGCCTGCTGCCGCAGCTGGAGGCCGCGAAGCTGCTGCGCCGCCGCACCAAGGCCTGGCACTGGACCCGCCGGGAGCGCGCCGCCGACCTGACGGACATCCGAGGGGAGGGCGGACGCCCGGTCCAGGTCGTCGAGACCGGCACGGGCCGGCTGCTCGGCACGGTCGACGCCGGCGCCGCGCACTCGACGGTGCACGAAGGGGCGGTCCACCTCCACCAGGGCCGCACCTACCTGGTGCGGTCGCTGGACCTGGAGGACTCCGTCGCCCTCGTCGAGGAGGCCGCCCCGCCGTACTCCACCGTCGCCCGGGACACGACGTCGATCTCCGTCCTGGAGACGGACGTGGAGATCCCCTGGGGTGACGGCCGTCTCTGCTACGGCTCCGTCGAGGTCACCAACCAGGTCGTCTCCTTCCTGCGCAGACGGCTCATCACCGGCGAAGTGCTCGGCGAGACCAAACTCGACCTCCCTCCCCGTACGCTGCGCACCCGCGCCGTGTGGTGGACCGTCACCGAGGACCAGCTGGACCGGGCCCGGATCAACCCGGAGATCCTCGGCGGCTCCCTGCACGCCGCCGAACACGCGTCCATCGGCCTGCTGCCCCTCTTCGCCACCTGTGACCGCTGGGACATCGGCGGCGTGTCGATCCCGCTCCACCCCGACACGCTGCTGCCCACGGTCTTCGTCTACGACGGCCATCCGGGCGGCGCGGGCTTCGCGGAGCGCGCCTTCCACACCGCCCGCACCTGGCTGACCGCCACCCGCCAGGCCATCGCCTCCTGCGAATGCGAGGCCGGCTGCCCGTCCTGCATCCAGTCCCCCAAGTGCGGCAACGGCAACGACCCGCTGCACAAGAGGGGGGCGGTGCGCCTCCTCACGGTGCTGCTGGAGGGGGCTCCCGAGGAGAAGGAGGGCGCTCCGGAGGAGGAAGGCGCTCCTGTCATGGAGGGGACGGCGGACGGGGTGGCAGAGCAGCCGGCGGAAGGCCCGGCGGGGCCATCGGAGGACCCGCCCGCGCCCTGACCCGCGCCGTGAACGGGCCCCGTCCCGACGCCGCCGTCACATCCGAGATCTGCCCGGTGATCTCACACCGCACGAGCCGCACGCCCTGCGCCCGGGCCACCCGGCCGGCCCGAGCGCAGGCCGCCGAGCCCCCTTCGGCCCAGTGGTCCGCCGCGGCGAGCGCCGCGAGATCCGCACCGCCCGCCGCCCGGTGCCGGATCACGACGGCCTGTCCCAGCGCGAGGACCACACCGAACACCACGCACAGCACGGCGATCGCCCCCACGCTCCAGACGGTGGCGGACCCGCGGTCCGAACCGGCGCTCAAGCGCACGGCCGTCCACCTGCCGATACCGGCTCCGACCCCCGCCCGGCGGTGCCTCACACGCCCACCGCCGCTACCTGTCTCGGGCCGGGTTCTCGCCCGACGGCACCGCACGTGCCCACCGCCGGTACTCACCCCGGCCCCGGCCCCCTCCCGGCGGCACCACACATGCCCACCACCGGTACTGACCCCGGCCCCCGCCCGGCGGCGTCTCACGTGCCCACCGCCTCCTCCACGGACGCCACCGCCTCCTCGCGCACGGCGAAGGACAGACCGCGCAGCACCGGCGGCTCGGCCACCACGGTCACCCGGACGTGTTCCGCGTCCCGGCTGACCGTCACCTTCGCACCGGGCGGTGCCGCCTCGCGGGCCAGCCGCACGACCGCGCCGGGCGGGTCCTGGCGTGCCGCCGCACGCGCCCCGGTCCGCGCCGCGTCCACACACTGGATCTGCGCGGCCACGACCAGCAGCCCCCACACCAGGGCCATCGCGAACATCACCAGGACGGGCAGCACCACCGCCGACTCCGCCGTGACGAACCCGCGGTCCGCGCCCCGTTCACATCCGCGCATTGAGGGCCCCCTTCACCACGGCTTGCAGCTCCGCGCTGACCGGCCCACTCGTGACGACCTTGTACAGCACCACCGCGAACGCCACGGCCGCGACGATTCCCATCGCGTACTCGGAGGTGACCATCCCCCCGTCCCGCCGCGCCGCACGCAACCCGCACACCAGGGCACGCAGCCGTGCCCGAACCGCCTGATACATCTCAACCCCCGTAGGAAAGAGTCCGAACTTCTCTTGGTCTTCGCTCACTTGTCGCTCACTCGCTTCCGGTCCGTCCCCGCGTCAGCCGTCACCCCCTCCGAGCACCCCGCCCGCGAGCCCGATCACCACCGGCAGCACGCCGACCGCGATGAATGCGGGCAGAAAGCACAGCCCGACCGGCGCGCTGACCATCACGCCCGCCCGGCGGGCCCTGGTCGTCGCGGCGCGGTTCCAGTCGGCGCGCGATTCGGCGGCCAGCCGTGCGGCCGGTCCGGCGGCCGGCAGGCCTGACACATCGGCCCGTTCGAGCAGCCGGGCCAGACCTCCGGCGCCCGGGAGCGCGTCCAGCCTCCGCCAGGCCGCCCCCGGTTCACCGCCCAGCCGCACCTCCGCGGCGCCCCGGGCGAGCGCCTCGCCGACAGGGCCGCCCAGGGCCTCGCCCACCGCCTGCGCAGCGATGACCGGGCCGGCGCCCGCCGCCGCGCAGGCCGCCAGCAGGTCGGCGGCGAGGGGCAGTTGGCGCGCTGCCTCGGCGTGGTCAGGTGCCCGCGGGTCCTCTCCCGCAGCCGCCTGCCGCAACTGCCACCGCCACAGGCCCACCGCGCCGGCCAGTCCCACGGCGGCCCCGGTGAGGCCCCCGACCAGCGCCCAGACGGCGCACGCCACGCCCACCGGGGCCAGCCAGGCGCGTGCGATCCCACGGATGGCATGGCGTGGGGCAGGAGCGGTGGCCTCCCGGGCCCCCGACAGCTCGGCCAGCCGCCGGCGCGTCCTTCGGCGACGCCGCGACTCCACCAGCCACCGCGCCGACCAGGCGCAGGCCGCCACGATCCCCAGGGCCACCCCCAGCCTGTGGACAACGTCCCCGCTCATGCCGCTTCCTCCGCGCCCCGAACGATCCGCCGCACCCACCACAGGCCCAGGCCCTCCAGCACCCCGCCCGCCGCCAGACAGCCCAGCCCCGCCCCGGTGTGCAGCAGGACGTGAAGGGGATCGGCGCCGAGGGCGATGCCGATGGCGAGGCCCAGGGCCGGCAGAGCGGCGAGCATCACCGCCGTGGCCCGGGCACCCGCCAACTGAGCCCTCAGGTCGGACCGTTGGTCCCGTTCGGCCCGCAAGGCGGTGGCGAGCCGGTCGAGCCCGGCGGCGAGCCCCGCGCCCTGGTCCACCGCCACCCGCCAGCAGGCCGCGAGTCCCCGCAGTCCCTCGGCGCCCGGTTGCCGTGCCGCCATCGCGAGCGCCTCCGGCACGTCACCGCCGAACCGCGCCGCCGCCAGCACCGTCGCCCGCGTGCCCGCGAGCCCGCCGCAGTCCCGCGCGGCCCGCAGCAGCGCCTCACCCGGCTGACGTCCGGCCCGCACCTCCCCGGCGAGCGACCCGCACAACGCGATCACCGCGTCGGCCCGGCGCTCCCGCTCCCGCCGCGCCCGGCCGGCCAGCCGGGCCCGCCGCAGCAGCGGCACCCCGGCCGCCCCCAGGACGACCGGCAGCACCGACGCCCCGAGCACCGCCGGCACCAGCCCGGCCACCGGCGCCCACCACTCGGCCCCCAGTCGCGCACGGATACGCCACAGCCCATGGGTCAGCCGCCGCCACCCGGGCGACCCGTGCGAGACGGCTCCGCCGTCCGCGAGCAGCAGCCGCGCCCGTCGCGCCGCCTCCTCCCGCTCGCCCAGCAACCAGACGGCCGCTCCCATGCAGACCACCGCCGTACCCGTCGACATCTCAGCCACCCCCGTCATGCCTCGCCTCGCCCCCTTCCACCGCGGCCTCCTCCGGGCCGCTCCCGCTCTCCCCGCCCCGGAGCAGCCCCCTCAGCCGCTCCCACCCCGGCTCACGCACGAAGGCCCGCTCTCCCCATCGCAGTGCCGGTACCGTCCGCACCAGCCCCGACGGGTCCCGCTCCAGCACGTGCACCTCGGCGATCCGCCGCCGCCCGGACCGGTCGCGCACCAGGTGCAGCACCACGGAGAGCGCGGCCGCCAGCTGGCTGTGCAGCGCGGCCCGGTCGAGCCCGGCGGCCGTGCCGAGCGCCTCCAGCCGGGCAGGTACGTCGGCGGCGGCATTGGCGTGCACGGTGCCGCAGCCGCCCTCGTGGCCGGTGTTCAACGCGGCCAGCAGATGCACCACTTCGGGCCCGCGCACCTCACCCACCACCAGCCGGTCGGGCCGCATCCGCAGCGCCTGGCGCACCAGGTCCTCGAGGGTGACCAGGCCCGCCCCCTCCTGGTTGGCGGGCCTGGTCTCCAGCCGCACGACGTGCGGATGGTCGGGTCGCAGTTCCGCCGAGTCCTCGGCGAGGACGATCCGCTCGTCCGGTCCCACCAGTCCCAGCAGGGCGCTCAGCAGCGTGGTCTTGCCGGTGCCGGTTCCTCCGCTGACCAGGAAGGACAACCGGGCGTCGAGCAGCGCGCGCAGCACGCGGTCTCCACCCGGAGGAACCGTGCCCGCCGCGACCAGCTCGCCGAGTGTGAAGGCACGAGGACGCACGACCCGAAGCGACAGGCAGGCGCAGCCCACGGCCACCGGCGGCAGCACCACGTGCAGCCGCGTCCCGTCGGGCAACCGGGCGTCCGCCCAGGGCCGGGCGTCGTCCAGACGGCGTCCGGCCACGGCCGCGAGACGCTGGGCGAGCCGGCGTACGGCCGCGGCGTCCGCGAAGCGCACCGGCGTCAGCTCCAGTCCGCCGCCCCGGTCGACCCAGACCCGGTCGGGGGCCGACACCAGCACGTCCGTCACCGACGGGTCGGCGAGAAGCGGCTCCAGCGGTCCGCTGCCGACCAGTTCGGACCGCAAGTGCGCGGCCGCCCCCAGCACTTCGGCGTCCCCGAGGACCCGCCCCTGCTCCCGCAGGGCCTGCGCCACGCGTGCGGGGGTCGGCTCGCCCCCGCTCTCGGCCAGCCACCGCCGCACCCCGTCGAGCAGCGCCGCGCCCTCGAGTCCGGCCAGGGTGCTCATGCCGTACCCGCCTCGACGAGCGCCCGCTCCCAGAACTCCGCGCAGAACCGGGCGAGCGGTCCGCGCGGGGCGGCGCCCGGGGGCGCTGCGGCCTGGTCCGGGCGCGACAGCCCCGGCTCGTCCGGTACCTCGCCGACCAGAGACAGTCCGAGCAGGCGGGCCACCTCGCGGTCGTCGAGCCCCGGCGGGTACGGCCCGCGGACCGCCACCCGCAGATCCCGCAGGACCATGCCGACCGCGGACGCCACCCGTCCCGCGGCCGCGACGGCCCGCAGCTCGGCGGGCACCACCAGCACGCCCAGATCGAGCTGTGAGAGGACCTCGGCGACACCGTCGTCGATCCGGCGCGGCAGGTCGACCACGACCGTGCCGCCCCGGCGCCTGGCCGCCGCCAGCACCGCGCGCACCGCCTGCGGCGGGACGGCGATGCGGTCGCCGCGGTCCCAGCTGAGCACCCGCAGCGCGTGCAGTTCGGGCAGCGACTCCTCCAGGGCTCCCCCGCCGACCCGTCCGCGGGAGGAGGCGAACGCGGGCCAGCGCAGTCCTTCGGCCGTCTCACCGCCGAGGAGTACGTCGAGTCCGCCGCCCAGCGGATCGGCGTCCACGAGGAGGGTGCGCAGTCCCTCCCGCGCGGAGGTGACGGCCAGGGCGCAGGCGAGCGTGGACGCTCCGGCCCCGCCCCGCCCGCCGATGACCCCCACGGTGAGGGCCGGCCGGCCGACGCCCTCGGCCACGTCGGCGATCCGGTCGACCAGCCACTGCTCACCGTCGGGCAGCATCAGGACGTGCTCGGCGCCGATCTCGACGGCCCGCCGCCACACGCCGGAGTCGTCCTGGTCCCGGCCGACGAGGACGACACCCCTTCGGCGCGCGGCCCCGCGCACCCTCCGGGCGGCGTCGTCGCCCACCAGGACCAGCGGCGCGGCCTCCCAGCTGCCTCTGCGCTCGGGCAGACCGTGGTGCACCTCGGGTGTGGCGCCCGCCGCCGCGCACAGGCGCAGCAGATCGTCTAGGAGTTCGGTGTCCTCGGTGAGGATCAGTGGTCCGCCCTGCCGCCCTCCGGCGGCCGGCGGCGGGTCGTGTGTGACGGTTCCGGCCACGGTTTCCATCCCCCTTCGCTGCGTGACTCGCGCGGCTCCAGCGGCCCCGCGATTGCCAAACCTGGGAGAACCGGCGAGCGGCCTCCCTGTGAACGGCCGGACAGAAACCGGCCGAACGCCCCCGCTCCTCGGAACCGGCCATGAACTCGCCGCGAGCGGGACGCGTTGGAATCACGGTGCAGCGATCCCGGAAATCGTGTGGATCTTGGTGGATAACTGTGGACGTGCCGGGGGTTGTGAATATCGCCGTCACCCATACCGGTGAGCCGCTCAGACCCTCTGTGCGACTTCCACAGAGCAGTCCGGCGGCTACACGGTGTTACTGGTCATGGGCATGCCAACAGCGCGCCACCGTGAACATCTCAGCGGCTGTCAGGCCGAAAAAGAAGGAGAAAACCCACCCGGACATGCGACGACCCCCGCCGGGGGGGAGAGCGGGGGTCGTCCCCACGGCCGACTCGGGGGGGGGAGGAGTCGGGCCGGGTTAGCACGGTCGCGAACGATCCGTGACTTCCATGGTGTACCCGAGAGCCTTCTCAGGCAAACCCACGCGCCCCACCTTACGCCGAATGGGCTGCCCCTATGCTTCGGGGCGTGGAAAACCACTCGTTGCCCCGCACAGCCGCCTTCTTTGACCTGGACAAGACGGTCATTGCGAAGTCGAGCACGCTCACGTTCAGCAAGTCGTTCTACCAAGGCGGTCTGATCAACCGCAGGGCCGTCTTGCGCACCGCATATGCCCAGTTCGTCTTCCTCGCCGGCGGCGCCGACCACGACCAGATGGAGCGCATGCGCGCATATCTGTCCGCCCTGTGCCGCGGGTGGAACGTGCAGCAGGTCAAGGAGATCGTCGCCGAGACGCTCCACGACCTGATCGACCCGATCATCTACGACGAGGCCGCCTCGCTGATCGAGGAACACCACACCGCGGGCCGCGACGTCGTGATCGTGTCCACCTCGGGCGCGGAGGTGGTCGAGCCGATCGGAGAGCTGCTCGGCGCGGACCGGGTGGTCGCCACCCGCATGGTCGTGGGCGACGACGGCTGCTTCACCGGTGAGGTGGAGTACTACGCGTACGGCCCGACCAAGGCCGAGGCCGTCAGGGAACTGGCCGAGTCCGAGGGGTATGACCTGAGCCGCTGTTACGCCTACAGCGACTCGGCGACCGATGTGCCGATGCTGGAGTCCGTCGGCCATCCGCACGCAGTGAACCCGGACCGGGCGCTGCGCCGCGAGGCGCTGACGCGTGGTTGGCCGATCCTGGACTTCCACCGCCCCGTCCGGCTCAAGCAGCGCATTCCCGCGTTCTCCGTACCGCCGCGCCCGGCCCTCGTGGCGGTCGCCGCGATAAGCGCCGCGGCGGCGACGGCGGGACTCGTCTGGTACGCGAACAGGCGCCGGGCGACGGTCGCTTGACCTGGAACGACGGCTCGCACTAGGTGAATCCGAAAGTAAAGAAGTGCAGCCTGGACTTCCGCTTGTTGCGGGTCAGGAGTACAAAGGACTCAACGGCCCGCGAGACCAAGGACATCCGAGAGGATCACCTTTTAAACGCATTTGGCCCCACGGACCGAGCATGAACACCGGGCACCCACGCGACGTCGACCCGTCGAATACGGGCCAGCCGCACCAGGTCACGGGCAAAGTTCCCGGCCTGATGGGCACATATCGAGGACGCTTGGTAACCCGATGCTCATGCCAGCGGCGGTACGAGAACTCGTACCGCCGCATCACTTTTCCCGGTGAAAGATTTCAGGCCGCTCCGCGTTGCAGCGCCTCGCACACCGCCATCGACTCGCGGGCCCCCAGTTCGACCGCCCTGCCGCAATGGGCGATCCAGGCGGCGACACCCTCAGGAGTCCCGGAGACGTACCCGCTCAGGGCCTCCAGGTAGGCGTCGCGTCCCAGCTCCGCATGACCGACCTCGGCCGCGCAGACCGACTTCGGGTCCAGCCCGCTGCCGACCAGGACGATGCGCTCGGCCGTGCGCGCGACCAGGCCGTTGTGGGACGTGAAGGGGCGCAGGGCGAGAAGTTCGCCGTGTACGACGGCGGCCGTCACCAGCGCCGGAGCGGAGCCCCCCGCGATGATCAGCTCGGCCAGCCCGTCCAGTCGGCCGTGCGTCTCGGCGGCGCTCGGCAGCGGTAGCGCGACGACCGGTTCGTCGACTGACTCGCCCTCCTTGCGGGGCCGCCCCACCTGGTCGCCCTTGTCCGCGGCCGCCACCAGATGCAGCCGGGCCAGCACCCGCAGGGGCGACTGCCGCCAGATCGACAGCAGCTGACCCGCCTCCGCGGTCAGCCGCAGGGCGGCGCCCACGGTGCGGGACTCGTCGTCGCCGCTGAAGTCCGTACGCCGGCGCACCTCCTCCAGGGCCCAGTCCGCGCCGGACAGCGCGGCCGAGCCACGGGCGCCGCGCAGGGCGGCCTCGGAGGTGATCGCGTTGCTGCGCCGCCGCATGACCCGGTGCCCGTAGACCCGGTCCACGGCCTTGCGTACGGACTCCACGGACTCGGCCACTCCGGGCAGCGCCCCCAGGGCCGCGAGGGGATCGGCGCTCGCGCCTGCTGTACTCATGAGTACGACCCTACGCACCCCGGGGCGCCGTCCCACGGCGGAGTGGCCTTCTTCACGCGCGCGCGTGCGCCGGGCCACGTCCTCCCGAAGGACTACCCCTTGGCCGCCGGAGCGCCGGGCACGCCCTTGGGTGCCGGGGCCGGCCGGTCCGACAGGAAGGACGCCCAGCCCTCCTTCGGTGCCTGGCCGACCGGCAGACTGCGCAGCTTCTCCAGCGTCTTCGGGTCCTGCGCGTCGAGCCAGTCCACGAGCTGGCGGAACGACACGCAGCGCACCTCCTTCTTGGTGCACACCGTCTCGATGACCTCCTCGACGGCACGCATGTAGGTGCCGCCGTTCCAGGACTCGAAGTGGTTTCCGATGATCAACGGCGCGCGGTTGCCGTCGTAGGCCCTCGAGAAGCCCTTGAGCAGGCCGTCGCGCATCTGGTCGCCCCAGTAGTCGAACTTGGCGGGATCGCCCTGGGTGGCGGTGCCGGACTGGTTGACCATGAAGTTGTAGTCCATGGTGAGCTGCTCGAAGGAGTGGCCGGGGAACGGCACCAGCTGCATGGACACGTCCCACAGGCCCTGCTTCTTCTTCGGCCAGACCTGGTCGTTGACGCCGCTGGTGTCGTAGCGGAAGCCCAGGTCGCGGGCGGCCCTCATGAAGTTGCGCTGGCCTTCGAGGCAGGGCGTGCGGGCGCCGATGAGCTCCTTGTCGTAGTCGAAGGGCAGCGGGGCGGCGTTCTTCAGGCCGGTGTTGGTCTTCCAGGTCTTCACGAACCGCTTGGCCTGGGAGATCTCGTCCTTCCAGTCCTGCACGGACCACTCGCCGACACCGCCGCCGCTGCCGCAGAAGTGGCCGTTGAAGTGGGTGCCGATCTCGTTGCCCTCCAGCCACGCCAGGCGCAGCTGCTTCACGGTGGCGGCGATGCCCCGGCGGTCGTTGAAGCCGATGTCGGAGCGGCCCGGGGAGTGCTCCGGCGGCCGGTACCGGTCGCGCTCGTCGTCCGGCAGCATGTACACGCCGCTCAGGAAGTACGTCATGGTCGCGTTGTTCTTCCTGGCGACCTCACGGAAGTGGGAGAACAGCTTCTGGCTGTCCTCGCCCGCGCCGTCCCAGGAGAAGACGACGAACTGCGGGGGCTTCTGGCCGGGCCGCAGCCGCTCGGCTCGCGGCAGGTGGGGCTGGGCTCCGGTGTAGGCGGTCGAGCCGTCTCCGATCAGCCGGACGGCGCTCTTCGGCGCCTGCGCCGGGGTGGCCTTCTGCGGGTCGGGACGCTCCTGCCGGGGGGTGCCGGTCGCGCAACCGGCGAGCGATGCGGCGCAGACCGCGGCGATCACGGAACCCGCGGCGATCCTGTGGGTGGCGGCCATGTTCCGCCCACCTTCTTCCTTCTCTCGGGTGCGGACAGCGCCGCCAAATTCGCACGAGACCGAGAAGGAATTAGTACGACAAGCCGATCAAATGGCCACTTCACTCTTCAAGGTGATCCATTCACCCATTTGCCCGTAAAGTCTATGCTCGTCCTTTACTCTGCATTACGATCCGTTTACCGAGCGTTGATTCATCCCGCCGATTTACGCCGTGACCGCCGCGACCGAACCCCGCCCGAGGCGGGACCCCCCAGTTACGCGACCGCGCAGCCCCGGAGGAGACGGGAAACCATGTCAGCCTGCGTCCCCACACGCGCCGCCGATCCGAACCGAACCGAACGAACCCATCCGCCCCACAGTCCGCCACCGACCGGGCCCCGCCGATTCCGCATCGCGGGTGCCGACGTGTCGGCCTCGATCGCGGTCTTCCTGATCGCCCTGCCCCTGTCCCTGGGCATCGCCCTCGCCACCGGCGCCCCCTTGCAGGCCGGCCTCGTCGCCGCCGCCGTGGGCGGACTGGTCGCAGGGCGGCTCGGCGGTTCCCCGCTCCAGGTGAGCGGACCCGCCGCGGGACTCACCGTGGTCACCGCCGACCTCATCCAGCGCTACGGCTGGCGGACGACCTGCGCCATCACCGTCCTCGCCGGCCTCGCCCAACTCGGGCTCGGGTGCCTGCGCGTGGCCCGTGGCGCCCTCGCCGTCAGCCCCGCCATCGTGCACGGCATGCTCGCCGGGATCGGCGTCACCATCGCCGTCGCCCAGCTGCACATCGTGCTCGGCGGCACACCGCAGAGCTCCGTCCCGGACAACCTGCGCGCGCTGCCCGCCCAGTTGGCGCAGATGCGCCCCGAGGCCGTGTCGGTGAGCGTGCTGACCCTGGCACTGCTGCTGCTCTGGCCGCGCCTGCCCGGCCGGGCCGGAAAGCTGCTGCGCAAGGTCCCGGCCGCGCTCATCGCCGTCGCCGGGGCCACCGCGGTCGCCGCCCTCGCCGGTCTGCGCCTGCCCAAGGTCGACCTGCCGTCCTGGAGCAACCACGCCCTGGCCGGGCTGCCCGAGGGCCCCGTGCTCGGCCTGGTCGCCGCCGTCCTCACCACCACGCTGGTGTGCAGCGTGCAGTCGCTGCTCGGCGCGGTCGCCGTGGACAAGCTGGTCGCCGGCCGCCAGGGCGCGTCCGCCCGGGTCGGACGCTCCAACCTCGACCGCGAACTGCTCGGTCAGGGCGCCGCCAACATCGTCTCCGGCTCGCTCGGCGGTCTGCCCATCGCCGGTGTGGCCGTGCGGAGTTCGGCGAATGTCCACGCGGGAGCGGTCAGCCGGAACTCCACGATGCTGCACGGCGTTCTCGTAGTGATCGCCACGCTGCTGATGGTCCCGATCCTGGAGTTCATCCCGCTCGCCTCGCTCGCCGCCCTGGTGATGGCCGTCGGCATCCAGATGGTGTCCCTGAACCACATCCGCACGGTGACCCGCCACCGCGAAGTGTGGGTCTACGCCGTCACCACCCTCGGCGTGGTCTCGCTCGGCGTCCTGGAGGGCGTGGCGCTCGGCATCGCCACCGCCGTCGGTGTCGCCCTGCACCGCCTCACCCGCACCCGCATCACGCACGAAGACAGGGAAGGAGTCCATCACGTCCATGTCAGAGGCCAGTTGACGTTCCTGGCGGTGCCTCGGCTCAGCCGGGCCCTGCACCGCGTGCCCCACGGCGCCGACACCGTCGTCGAGCTGGACGGGTCGTTCATGGACCACGCGGCGTACGAGACGTTGCAGGACTGGCAGAAGACGCACACCGCGCAGGGCGGCACCGTGGAGATCACCGGCCGGAATCCCGGCACCCGTATCTCCGAACCGCAGTCCCTCACCGACTGCCGTTGCCGGCCCTGGACGCCCTGGCGCAACCACCAGTGCGACGGCCCCCAGGCTGTGCCCCTCGCCGAGAAGAGGGCGGAAGGGGCGGACCGCTCCGAGCCGGACCCGCAGGGCCCCGGCGGATCCAGGGGGAGCGAACTGGCGCGTGGCATCAGCGCGTTCCAGCGCAACACCGCGCCCCTGGTGCGCAGCGAGCTGGCCCGGCTGGCGCGTGAGGGGCAGCGGCCCTCGCAGCTCTTCCTGACCTGCGCCGACTCACGGCTGGTCACCTCGATGATCACTTCCAGTGGTCCGGGCGACCTGTTCGTCGTGCGCAATGTGGGCAACCTCGTCCCGCGTCCGGGTGAGGAGGACGGCGACGACTCGGTGTCGGCCGCGATCGAGTACGCCGTGGACGTCCTGCGGGTGCGGTCGATCACGGTGTGCGGGCACTCGGGGTGCGGCGCCATGCAGGCGCTGCTCAACGCCGAGCCCGGGGGCGCCCGGACCCCGTTGAAGCGGTGGTTGCGGCACGGCCTGCCGAGCCTGGAACGCATGGCCGACGACAGCCGGTCCTGGGCCGGGCTGGCCGGGCGGTCCCCCGAGGACGCGGTCGAGCAGCTCTGCCTGACGAACGTGGTCCAGCAGCTGGAGCACCTGCGCGCCCACGACTCGGTGGCCCGGGCCCTGGGCGAGGGTTCCCTGGAGCTGCACGGGATGTACTTCCACGTGGGCGAGGCCGAGGCGTACCTGCTCACCGAGTCGGAGACCGGAGGCGTCTTCGACCGCGTACGGGAGCCGGACCTGACGGCATGACCCCGGCGCCGGGCCGGGGCGTGCTCCCGCCCGGCACCGGATGAGGGTGTGCCCCCGACCGACAGCGGGGGCACACCCTGTACGTCAGCGGGTCGGGCCCGGGGGCTCATCGGGCCCGGCCCGAGGAACCTCAGGCCCGCCCTGCGGCTCCGGCCGGGTCCGGCCCGGGGCTCCGGCCGGGTCCGCCCTGCGGCTCCGGCCGGACTCGGCCCGGGGCTCCGGCCGAACCCGGCCTGGAGGTCCGGCCCGGCTGGCCCGAACGGCCCGACTGGCCCGAACGGCCCGGCTGGCCCGAACGGCCCGGCTGGCCCGAACGGCCCGGCTGGCCCGAACGGCCCGGCCCCTGGCCGAACGGCGGCCCCGGGGCCGAGCGGCCCGCCCGATCCCCTCAGCCCCTCCCCCCGGCGCGAGCCAAGTGAAGGGCTGCCTCCACGGTGAACTTTCCCTGGTCGGCGTCCGTGGGTACGGATGACCCCGGCCGCCGGCAGACCGCCGGAAAGGTCTAAACCAATCGCCGGTCGGCCCTTGTCATCGCACCCCCGGGTCTGATGAGCTGTGGCCTGGGACACAACGGACACCCTGGGAAAGGCAGATGCCGTGAGCAACGAGAGCCTGGCCAACCTGCTCAAGGAAGAGCGCAGGTTCGCACCCCCCGCCGACCTGGCCGACAACGCCAACGTCACCGCGGAGGCGTATGAACAGGCCAAGGCTGACAGGCTCGGCTTCTGGGCCGAGCAGGCCCGCCGACTGACCTGGGCCAAGGAGTTCACCGAGATCCTCGACTGGTCGAACCCGCCGTTCGCCAAGTGGTTCAAGGACGGCGAACTGAACGTCGCCTACAACTGCGTCGACCGGCATGTCGAGGCGGGCCACGGCGACCGGGTCGCCATCCATTTCGAGGGCGAGCCCGGCGACAGCCGCGCCATCACCTACGCCGAGCTCAAGGACGAGGTCTCCAAGGCGGCCAACGCCCTGCTGGAGCTGGGGGTTCAGGCCGGGGACCGGGTCGCGGTGTACATGCCGATGATCCCCGAGACGGCGATCGCCATGCTGGCCTGCGCCCGCATCGGCGCCGCCCATTCGGTGGTGTTCGGCGGCTTCTCCTCCGATGCCCTCGCCACCCGCATCCAGGACGCCGACGCGCGCGTGGTCATCACCTCCGACGGCGGATACCGGCGCGGCAAGCCGTCCGCGCTGAAGCCGGCCGTGGACGAGGCCGTCGAGAAGGCGGGCAACGTCGAGCACGTCCTGGTCGTGCGGCGCACGGGCCAGGAGGTCGCCTTCACCGAGGGCCGCGACGTGTGGTGGCACGACCTGGTGGAGCGGCAGAGCGCCGAGCACACCGCTCAGCCGTTCAACGCCGAGCACCCGCTGTTCATCCTCTACACCTCGGGCACCACGGGTAAGCCGAAGGGAATCCTGCACACCTCCGGCGGCTACCTGACCCAGACCGCCTACACCCACCACGCCGTCTTCGACCTCAAGCCGGAGACCGACGTCTACTGGTGCACGGCCGACGTCGGCTGGGTCACCGGCCACTCGTACATCGTCTACGGCCCGCTGGCGAACGGCGCGACGCAGGTCATGTACGAGGGCACGCCCGACACCCCGCACCAGGGCCGCTTCTGGGAGATCGTCCAGAAGTACGGCGTGACGATCCTCTACACCGCGCCGACCGCGATCCGCACCTTCATGAAGTGGGGAGACGACATCCCCGCCAAGTTCGACCTGTCCAGCCTGCGCGTGCTGGGCTCGGTGGGCGAGCCGATCAACCCCGAGGCGTGGATCTGGTACCGCAAGAACATCGGCGCCGACCGCACCCCGGTCGTCGACACCTGGTGGCAGACCGAGACCGGCGCGATGATGATCACGCCGCTGCCGGGCGTGACCGCCACCAAGCCCGGCTCGGCCCAGACGCCGCTGCCCGGCATCTGCGCGACGGTCGTCGACGACGAGGCCAACGAGGTGCCGAACGGCGGAGGCGGCTACCTGGTGCTCACCGAGCCGTGGCCGTCGATGCTGCGCACCATCTGGGGCGACGACCAGCGGTTCCTCGACACCTACTGGTCGCGCTTCGAGGGCAAGTACTTCGCCGGTGACGGTGCCAAGAAGGACGACGACGGGGACATCTGGCTGCTGGGCCGGGTCGACGACGTCATGCTCGTCTCCGGGCACAACATCTCCACCACCGAGGTGGAGTCCGCTCTGGTCTCCCACCCGTCGGTCGCGGAGGCGGCCGTGGTCGGTGCGGCGGACGAGACGACCGGGCAGGCGATCGTCGCGTTCGTGATCCTGCGCGGTACGGCCGCCGAGACCGAGACGCTGGTCGACGAGCTGCGCGCGCACGTCGGCAACGCGCTCGGCCCGATCGCCAAGCCCAAGCGGATCCTGCCGGTGGCCGAGCTGCCCAAGACCCGCTCCGGCAAGATCATGCGACGGCTGCTGCGGGACGTCGCCGAGAACCGTCAGCTGGGTGACGTCACCACGCTGACCGACTCCACGGTCATGGACCTCATCCAGGCCAAGCTGCCGGCCGCGCCCAGCGAGGACTGATCGCGCACAGGCATGGCGGAGGCCGCGGAGGGCACCCGGTGAGCTGATACCGGGTGCCCTCCGCGCACCCCCGCCGCAGATCAGGGGGTGCGGGCGGCCACTCCCTTAGCTAAGCTAAGCAATACAAGTGCTCCATGGTGCGCCGGGAAGTCTGGTCGGCATGTGTTCCGTCCTGCCCACCGACCGGAGGTTCGCCCGTGACAGCGCCCCGCCCCACCACCCCCCGCAAGGTCCTCGGCCGACTGTCGCTGCCCGAGCGGACCTACGTGACGGACGCGCTGCGCACCGAGACCGTCGGCGGGGTGCTGCTGCTCGCCGCCGCGGTCACCGCGCTGCTCTGGGCGAACATCCCCCCGCTGCGCGACAGCTACGAGAGCGTCTCCCACTTCCACCTGGGCCCCGCCGCCCTCGGCCTCGACCTCTCCATCGCCCACTGGGCCGCCGACGGACTGCTGGCCGTCTTCTTCTTCGTCGCCGGGATCGAACTCAAACGGGAACTCGTGGCGGGCGACCTGCGCGACCCGAAAGCCGCCGCCCTGCCGGTCGTGGCCGCGCTCTGCGGCATGGCCGTGCCGGCGCTCGTCTACACCGTCACCACCGTCGCCGGCGGAGGCTCCCTGGCCGGCTGGGCCGTGCCGACCGCCACCGACATCGCGTTCGCGCTCGCCGTGCTCGCGGTCATCGGCACCTCCCTGCCGAGCGCGCTGCGGGCCTTCCTGCTCACCCTCGCCGTCGTCGACGACCTCTTCGCGATCCTGATCATCGCGGTGTTCTTCACCGCCGACCTGAACTTCGCCGCCCTCGGCGGCGCCGTCGCCGGACTGGTGCTCTTCTGGCTGCTGCTGCGCAAGGGTGTCAGGGGCTGGTACGTGTACGTCCCGCTCGCCCTCGTCGTCTGGGCGCTGATGTACAACAGCGGCATCCACGCCACCATCGCCGGTGTCGCCATGGGCCTGATGCTGCGCTGCCACCGCCACGAGGGCGAGGACCGCTCCCCCGGCGAGCACATCGAGCACCTCGTACGCCCCCTGTCGGCGGGGCTCGCCGTCCCGCTGTTCGCGCTGTTCAGCGCGGGGGTCGTGGTGTCCGGCGGGGCCCTGGCCGACGTGTTCACCACGCCCGAGACCCTCGGCGTCGTCCTCGGTCTCGTCGTCGGCAAGGCGCTCGGCATCTTCGGCGGCACCTGGCTGACGGCCCGTTTCACCCGCGCCTCGCTCAGCGACGACCTGGCCTGGGCGGACGTGTTCGCGGTGGCGAGCCTCGCCGGCATCGGCTTCACCGTGTCGCTGCTCATCGACGAACTCGCCTTCGCCGGAGACCGGACGATGACCGACCAGGTCAAGGCGGCCGTCCTGCTGGGCTCGCTCATCGCCGCGATACTCGCGACCGTCCTGCTGAAGATCCGCAACACCAAGTACCGCCGGCTGTGGGAGGACGAGGAGCGCGACGAGGACGCCGACGGCATCCCGGACATCTACGAGGAGGACGACCCGGCGTACCACCTGCGGCTCGCCGCGCTCCACGAACGCAAGGCCGCCGAACACCGCAGGATCGCCCAGGAGAAGGCAGCCGCGCGCCACGGGCTTGCCGAAGTACCGGGCGGGGCAGGCGAGGACCACCACCGTCCGGCATGATCTGACGAGACGGTACAAAAGACGGGACCGTACGCAGTCATGCCGGACGCAGTCGGACGACTGCGCACGAGTCAGGCAGAAGACACGGACATCGGACCGTACGCAGAAGAGGGAGACCGCGATGAGCGCACCCGACGGCAGCCCGGTCGGCGCCGAACGCAGCATCGGCCAGCTGTTCGCCTCGGCGACGGCGGAAATGTCGGCGCTGGTGCACGACGAGATCGCGC
The DNA here is from genome assembly GCF_040654575.1 of Streptomyces sp. NPDC050674. Classification (NCBI taxonomy): domain Bacteria; kingdom Bacillati; phylum Actinomycetota; class Actinomycetes; order Kitasatosporales; family Streptomycetaceae; genus Streptomyces; species Streptomyces sp. NPDC050674. Next base: position 616,873 of record NZ_JBFAIG010000002.1, on the reverse strand, counting down.
TGGCGAAGGCGCAGCTCAAGCAGGACGTCAAGCGCGGCGCGACCAGTGGCGGCGCCTTCTCGGCGGCCGGCGCCGTGCTGATCTTCTCCCTGCCGATGCTGAACTTCGCGCTGGCGTACGGCATCCGCACCTGGAGCGACTGGAACCTCGCGGTCTGCTTCCTGCTGTCCTTCGCGGCGAACGTGCTGGTCGCGGGCGGCCTCGCGCTGATCGGCGTGGTCTTCGCGAAGAAGGCCAAGAAGAGCAAGGGCCCGCAGAAGGTCGCCGCCTCGATGAAGCAGACCGCGGTCGTGCTGCAGAAGGCCAAGCCGCACCCGCGCCCGGAGCTCGCGCAGGACCGGGTCCCCGAGGCCATCGAGGCTGTGGCACGCTCGTCGTCATGACGGACCCCGCACCGCCCCCGGCTCAACCGGCCTCGGCCGTCCTCCTGGACGGCCCCTGGAGCCACCGCGACGTCGCCGCCAACGGCGCCCGCTTCCACATCGCGGAGCTGGGTGAGGGGCCGCTGGTCCTGCTGCTGCACGGCTTCCCGCAGTTCTGGTGGGCCTGGCGGCACCAGCTGGTGGCGCTCGCCGACGCCGGTTTCCGGGCCGTCGCCATGGACCTGCGGGGAGTCGGCGGCAGTGACCGGACGCCGCGCGGTTACGACCCCGCCAACCTCGCGCTCGACGTCACCGGCGTCATCCGCTCCCTCGGCGAGTCGGACGCCGCGCTCGTCGGCCACGACCTGGGCGGATACCTCGCCTGGACGGCCGCCGCGATGCGCCCCAAGCTGGTGCGGCGGCTCGCGGTCTCGTCCATGCCGCACCCGCGGCGCTGGCGCTCGGCCATGCTCCGCGACGTCAAGCAGAGCCGCGCCGGTTCACACATCTGGGGGTTTCAGCGGCCCTGGATCCCGGAGCGGCAGCTCACCGCCGACGACGGGGCGCTCGTCGCCGAGCTGATCCAGGAGTGGTCGGGGCCGAGGCCGCCCGAGGACGAGGCGCTGGAGAACTACCGCCGCGCCATGTGCATCCCCTCCGCCGCGCACTGCGCGGTCGAGCCGTACCGCTGGATGGTGCGCTCCCTGGCCCGCCCGGACGGCATCCAGTTCAACCGGCGGATGAAGCGGCCCGTGCGCGTGCCGACCCTGCATCTGCACGGCTCGCTGGACCCCGTGATGCGCACGCGCAGCGCGGCCGGGTCCGGCGAGTACGTCGAAGCCCCCTACCGCTGGCGCCTGTTCGACGGGCTCGGCCACTTCCCGCACGAGGAGGACCCGGTCGCGTTCTCCTCGGAGCTCATCAACTGGCTGCGGGATCCCGAGCCCGACCGGTGACCGGTCGTTCCCGTCCGCTCACCGGCACGGGAACGATTGTCTGACGAACGGCCAATTGCCTGGCGCATAGGCCAATTGGACGCTCCGGGAGCGGTTATCGACCATGGGGCGGGGGCACACGTCGGGGTATGGGCTGGACGCACGACTACAGTGACGCAACCCGCAATCGCCGCTCGGCGGGCGGTGCGAATCCCCACCGGCGAAGCGGCGCACCGCAGATGGCGACCGCGGATCCCCGGGTCGGGATTCCGCTGATCCTCCGCCGCCGGGCCCGCTGGGTCTCCGTACGCCTGCGTCACACACGCGACTGAGGCATCACTCGCGCGAGTGACACCCCGCCACCTCCCGCACCGAGAACGCTCCTGAGCCGGCCTCAAAGGGCGCAGCTGTCGCTGCCCACCTGCTGGTCGGCGGCGCGTCCCTTGGTGATGTCCTGCTGGATCTCGTCCACGGTCAGCGCGTATCCCGTCTGGGCGTCGTCGAGCGACTTGGCGAAGACGACGCCGTAGACCTTGCCGTCGGGCGTGAGCAGCGGGCCGCCGGAGTTGCCCTGGCGGACGGTGGCGTAGAGGGAGTAGACGTCACGGCGGACCGTGCCGCGGTGGTAGATGTCCGGGCCGTTGGCCGTGATGCGGCCGCGTACGCGCGCGGCCCGCACGTCGTACGCCCCGTTCTCCGGGAAGCCCGCGACGATCGCGCCGTCGCCGCTGGTCGCGTCCTTCTCGGTGAACCGCAGCACGGGCGCCTTGAGGTCCGGCACGTCGAGGACGGCGATGTCGCGCCGCCAGTCGTAGAGCACGACTTTGGCGTCGTACTTCCTGCCCTCGCCGCCTATCTGCACGGTCGGCTCGTCGACTCCGCCCACCACGTGCGCGTTGGTCATCACGCGGCGGTCGGAGAAGACGAAGCCGGTGCCCTCCAGGACCTTGCCGCAGCTCGGGGCGGTGCCCATGACCTTGACGATGGAACGCTGGGCGCGGTGCGCGACTTCGCTGTTCGCGAGCGCCGGATCGGGCGGCCGGACGTCGGTGATCGGCTCGTTCGAGAACGGGCTGAAGACCTGCGGGAAGCCGTTCTGCGCGAGGACGGAGGAGAAGTCCGCGAACCAGGTGGCCGCCTGTTCCGGCAGGGCCCGCGACACCCCCAGCAGCACCTTGGAGTTGCGGACCTCCTTGCCGAGCGTGGGCAGCGTGGTGCCCGCGAGCGCGGAGCCGATCAGCCAGGCGACCAGGAGCATCGCCACGACGTTGACCAGAGCGCCGCCGGTGGCGTCCAGGGCCCGGGCCGGGGACCAGGTGATGTGCCGGCGCAGCTTGTTGCCGAGGTGGGTGGTGAGCGCCTGGCCGACGGAGGCGCAGACGATGACGACGACGACCGCGACGACGGCGGCGGTCGTGCTCACCTCCGCGTTGTCCGTCAGCGCGTCCCAGATGACGGGCAGCACGTACACCGCGACGAGGCCGCCACCCAGGAAGCCGATCACCGACAGGATGCCGACGACGAACCCCTGGCGGTACCCCACGACCGCGAACCACACGGCGGCGACCAGCAACAAGATGTCCAGCACGTTCACGAAGGCCACCCTGTCATGCGCGCCAGTCGAGCGGGACCTGCTTCTCCTGGTCCCAGGGCCGCTCCCAGCCCGCGAAGTGCAGCAACCGGTCGATGATTCCGGCCGTGAAACCCCAGACAAGGGCCGATTCGACCATAAATGCCGGACCTCGATGGCCGCTGGGGTGGACGGCGGTCGCCCGGTTGGCGGGCTCCGTGAGATCCACCACGGGGACGGTGAAGACCCGGGCGGTCTCGTTCGGATCGACGACCCCGACCGGGCTCGGCTCGCGCCACCAGCCCAGCACCGGCGTGACGACGAAGCCGCTGACCGGGATGTACAGCCGGGGCAGGACACCGAAGAGCTGGACGCCGGAGGGGTCGAGGCCGGTCTCCTCCTCCGCCTCGCGCAGGGCGGCCCGCAGCGGGCCGTCGCCGGACGGGTCGCCGTCCTCCGGGTCGAGGGCGCCGCCCGGGAAGGAGGGCTGGCCGGCGTGCGAGCGCAGGGAGCTGGCGCGCTCCATGAGCAACAGCTCCGGCCCCCGCGCGCCCTCACCGAACAGGACGAGCACGGCCGACTGGCGCCCCCGGCCGTCCTCGGGCGGCAGGAACCGGCTGAGCTGTCTCGGCCGGACCGTCTCCACGGCGTGCACCACCGGGTCGAGCCAGCCGGGCAGCCCCTCCTTGCTCAGCACCATCGGGCCGCCCTGTGTGTCGCTCGCCCGCGTCATCGCCACCCCCGTCGTCCTGCCGCGTCCAACGCGCGACGGGCCCGAGATCGTTCCATGGACGCCCGGGGTCCCCTGAACGAGCGGCGCGCCGAGCCCGTCGGGGGGCGCGCCGGGCCCGTCAACCGGCGCGCCGGACGGCTCGGACGGCGCGTCGGGCGGCTCGGACGGCGCATCAGGCGGCTCGGGCGGCTCATCCGGCCCCCAGCGGCGGCGCCGGTGTGCCGCCCGCGTCCAGATACGCCTGCGGGGGCTTCAGGCGCTGGCCGGGGAAGCCGCCCTTCTCGTACTTGAGGAGCTTCTTCGCCTTCTCCGGATCGGTCTCGCCCTCGCCGTAGGCCGGGCAGAGCGGGGCGATCGGGCAGGCGCCGCACGCGGGCTTACGGGCGTGGCAGATGCGGCGGCCGTGCCAGATCACGTGGTGCGAGAGATCCGTCCAGTCGCTCTTCGGGAAGAGCGCGCCCACGGCGGCCTCGATCTTGTCCGGGTCGGTCTCGGCGGTCCACTGCCAGCGGCGCACCAGGCGCTGGAAGTGCGTGTCGACGGTGATGCCCGGGCGCCCGAAGGCGTTGCCGAGCACGACGAACGCGGTCTTGCGTCCGACGCCGGGCAGCTTGACCAGGTCCTCCAGCCGGCCGGGCACCTCCCCGCCGAACTCCTCCACCAGAGCCTTCGAGAGCCCTATGACCGACTTGGTCTTGGCCCGGAAGAAGCCGGTCGGGCGCAGGATCTCCTCGACCTCCTCGGGGTTGGCGGCGGCCAGGTCCTCCGGGGTGGGGTACTTGGCGAAGAGGGCGGGGGTCGTCTGATTGACGCGCAGGTCGGTCGTCTGCGCGGACAGGACGGTGGCGACGACCAGTTGGAAGGGATTGTCGAAGTCCAGCTCGGGGTGCGCGTACGGATAGACCTCGGCGAGCTCGCGGTTGATGCGGCGGGCCCGGCGGACCAGGGCGGTGGGCGACTCGTCGCGCGGCGGGTGGACGACGGCCTTGGCGGGGGTGGCGCCCTTGACGCGGGCGGTGGCCTTCTTGGGCGCGACCGCGACCTTCTTGGCAGCGGGCGCCTTCTTCACGAGGGCGCGTTGCGAGGCCTTCCCGGCACCGGAGGTCTTGGAAGCGGCCTTCTTCGCCGGCGCGGCCTTCTTCGCGGCCGCCGTCTTTCCCGTCGACGCGGCCTTGCCCCCGGAGGCGGCCTTCTTCGCAGTGGCGGCCTTCTTCGAAGACACCGTCTTCTCCGCGGACGTCGCCTTCTTCGCAGGCGCCGTCTTCTTCGCGGAAGCAGCCTTCTTCACTGGTTCCGTCTTGTTCTCTTTCGCCGTTTTCCTACCGCCATCGGGGCTCTGTTCGCCCACAGCGGAATCGCGACGTACAACCACCCGCGCAGCCCCCTCGGCCTGTGCTCTCACCGGCGATTTGGACACCCGGCCAGCCTAAGGCCCGGCACCGACATCCGCCCCGGCCCCTGAAGATCGGCGCCCAATTGGACCCCTGCCGCGTACCCCGGGACACGTGTGCGGCATCCTTGTGACAGATCACACTGTTTGGACCGCCCGACAAAATGGGCACAACGGTCCCTCGGTACACGGGGGAGCAAGATCCCCTGAGCAGGTCGAATAGGAGAGAACTCGTGGACGACGTTCTGCGGCGCAACCCGCTCTTCGCGGCGCTCGATGACGAGCAGGCCGCGGAGCTCCGCGCCTCCATGAGTGAGGTGACCCTCGCCCGCGGTGACTCGCTGTTCCATGAGGGCGACCCGGGTGACCGCCTGTACGTGGTCACGGAGGGCAAGGTGAAGCTCCACCGCACGTCCCCCGACGGCCGCGAGAACATGCTGGCCGTGGTCGGCCCCGGCGAGCTCATCGGCGAGCTGTCGCTGTTCGACCCGGGCCCGCGCACCGCGACCGCCACGGCACTGACCGAGGTCAAGCTGCTCGGCCTCGGCCACGGTGACCTCCAGCCCTGGCTGAACGCCCGCCCCGAGGTGGCCACGGCCCTCCTGCGCGCTGTCGCGCGCCGACTGCGCAAGACCAACGACGCGATGTCCGACCTCGTCTTCTCGGACGTTCCGGGCCGTGTCGCCCGCGCCCTGCTCGACCTCTCCCGACGGTTCGGCGTGCAGTCCGAGGAAGGCATCCACGTCGTCCACGACCTCACGCAGGAGGAGCTGGCCCAGCTGGTCGGCGCGTCCCGCGAGACGGTCAACAAGGCCCTCGCGGACTTCGCCCAGCGCGGCTGGCTGCGGCTGGAGGCCCGCGCGGTGATCCTGCTGGACGTCGAACGCCTCGCCAAGCGCTCCCGCTGAGCGCACTACCCGGCCGTACGTCATCGGGCCCCGTCTCCGCGTGAGACGGGGCCGACGTCGTCAAGAGAACCGAAAACCCGCCTCGCGTGGACCCCGCTCACGCCACAGTGGGCGCATGACCGGCAGCACAGCCCAGCGTCCGGGACTTGACGCGCGGGGCTTCCTCACCCGGGAGGGGTGCCTGGCACGTGTGCCGCACGCCTTCCGCCCGGTCGTCGCCGCGACGCGCGACCGGCTGGCCGGCGTCTTCGGGCGCCGGCTGCACAGCGCGTACCTCTACGGGTCGATACCTCGCGGCACCGCGCGCGTAGGCCGCAGCGACCTGGACCTGCTGCTCGCCCTGCGCGAGGAGCCGACCGAGGCGGACCGGGACGACGCCCGGGCGCTCGGCACGGCACTGGACGCGGAGTTCGAACAGATCGACGGGCACGGCATCCTGCTGTTCAGCCGGGCCCGACTGCTGAGTGACCCGGAGAGGTACGACCTGGGATGGTTCGTCGCCTGTCTGTGCACACCACTGCTGGGCGAGGACCTGGCCGCATGTCTGCCGCGCTACCGTCCCGACTCGATGCTGGCCCGCGAAACCAACGGCGACCTGGCCCTGCTGCTCCCCCGCTGGCGTCGGCGGATCGCCGAGGCAGGCGACACCGAGGAGGCCCTGCGGCCCTTGGTCCGCTTCATGTCCCGGCATCTGGTCCGTACGGGCTTCACGCTCGTCATGCCCCGCTGGAACGGCTGGACCAGCGATCTGAGCGAGATGGCCGAGGCCTTCGCCGGGTACTACCCCGGGCGCGGCGAGCAGATGCGGGCCGCTGCCGTCCTGGGACGGGAGCCGGTCGGCGACGCCGTCGTCCTCGCGTCGTACGTGGGCGATCTGGGCCCCTGGCTCGCCGGGGAGTACGCGCGCGTGCACGGGCTCAAAGCGCCGCGCCCCGACGGCCTCTAGATGAGCCCGTGTTCTTCCAGATACTCCATCTGCGCCCGTACCGACAGCTCCGCCGCCGGCCACAGGGAGCGGTCCACGTCGGCGTAGACGTGGGCGACGACCTCCGTGGGGGTGCGGTAGCCGTCCTCCACGGCCGTCTCGACCTGGGCGAGGCGCGTGGCGCGGTGGGCGAGGTAGTACTCGACGGCGCCCTGGGCGTCGTCCAGGACCGGGCCGTGACCGGGCAGGACGGTGTGGACGCCGTCGTCGACGGTGAGGGAGCGCAGGCGCCGCAGGGAGTCCAGGTAGTCGCCGAGACGGCCGTCGGGGTGGGCCACGACCGTCGTGCCGCGGCCCAGGACGGTGTCGCCGGTGAGGACCGCCCGGTCGGCAGGGAGGTGGAAGCAGAGGGAGTCGGCGGTGTGGCCGGGGGTCGGTACGACGCGCAGTTCGAGTCCGCCGGTGGTGATCACGTCTCCGGCGGCCAGACCCTCGTCGCCAAGGCGCAGTGCCGGGTCGAGGGCGCGCACGCGCGTGCCGGTCAGTTCGGCGAACCGGCCGGCGCCCTCCGCGTGGTCGGGATGGCCGTGCGTCAGCAGGGTGAGGGCGACGCGCTTGCCGGCCTGCTCGGCCGTGGCGACGACCCGGCGCAGGTGCGCGTCGTCCAGGGGACCCGGGTCGATGACGACGGCGAGGTCCGAGTCGGGCTCGGCGACGATCCAGGTGTTCGTGCCGTCCAGGGTCATCGCCGAGGCGTTGGGCGCCAGGACGTTCACGGCCCGCGCGGTGGCCGGCCCCGAGAGGACGCCGCCGCGGGGCCGGCCGGGCAGGGCTGCTGCGTCCGTCATGCGGTGGCTCCCCCGGTCGGGATGTGCTTGGTGAACTCGTCGTGGCCGGGCCAGGAGAGCACGATCTCGCCGTCCACCAGGCGGGCGCCGGCCAGGACGGGCGTGAGATCGCGCTCCGGGGCGGCGTCGAGCGCCCGGGCGGCCGTCTCGTACGGGGCCAGCTGGCGCAGGGTCGCGATGGTCGGCGGCATCATCAGCAGCTCGCCCTTGTCGTAGCCGGCCGCCGCCTCGCGCGGGGTGATCCACACCGTGCGGTCGGCCTCCGTGGAGGCGTTGCGGGTGCGCTGCCCCTCGGGGAGCGCGGCGACGAAGAACCAGGTGTCGTAGCGGCGGGCCTCGAACTCCGGCGTGATCCACCGGGTCCATGCGCCGAGCAGGTCGGAGCGCAGCACCAGGCCGCGGCGGTCCAGGAACTGCGCGAAGGACAGGTCCCGGGCCACCAGGGCGGCGCGGTCCGCCTCCCAGTCGGCGCCGGTGGTGTCGCCGACGACCGAGTCGGGCGCCGGTCCGGCGAGCAGCACGCCCGCCTCCTCGTACGTCTCGCGCACGGCGGCGCAGACGATGGCCTGGGCCGCCGTCTCGTCGACGCCGAGCCGTTTCGCCCACCACGCGCGCGTGGGGCCCGCCCAGCGGACGTGGTGATCGTCGTCACGCGGGTCGACTCCGCCACCGGGATACGCGTACGCGCCTCCGGCGAAGGCCATGGAGGCGCGTCGGCGCAGCATGTGGACGGCGGGGCCGTCGCCGGTGTCCTTCAGGAGCATGACGGTGGCCGCGCGCTTCGGGGTCACCGGGGTGAGGGTGCCGGCCGCGAGTGCGCGGATGCGGTCCGGCCACTCCGGGGGGTACCACTGACCGTTCGCCATGGGCGCGAGGCTATCCCGTGACGGGCGGATGTTCGAGTGGCCCCGGGGGCGGATTCCGCAGCTGGGGCCGTCGAAGAGCGGGTCAGGCGAGCTCGACCTGGATCTCGACCTCGACCGGCGCGTCCAGCGGCAGCACCGCGACGCCCACCGCGCTGCGCGCGTGCACGCCCTTGTCTCCCAGCACCTGGCCGAGCAGCTCGCTTGCGCCGTTCAGCACCGCGGGCTGGCCGGTGAAGTCCGAGGCGGAGGCCACGAAACCGACGACCTTCACCACGCGCGCGATGCGGTCCAGGTCACCGGCGACGGACTTGACGGCGGCCAGGGCGTTCAGCGCGCACGTGCGTGCCAGTTCCCTGGCCTCCTCCGGGGTGACCTCGGCGCCGACCTTGCCGGTGACCGGAAGCTTGCCGTCCACCATCGGGAGCTGCCCGGCGGTGTAGACGTACGGGCCGGACTGCACGGCCGGCTGGTACGCGGCGAGCGGCGGGACCACGTCGGGAAGGCTCAGGCCGAGCTCGGCAAGCTTCGCCTCGACGGCGCCCACTACTGCTTCGCCCGCTTCAGGTAGGCCACGAGCTGCTCGGGGTTGTTCGGCCCGGGCACGACCTGGACGAGCTCCCAGCCGTCCTCGCCCCAGGTGTCCAGAATCTGCTTCGTGGCGTGGACGAGCAGCGGCACGGTTGCGTATTCCCACTTGGTCATGCGGCCGACTCTAGCCGCTGCCGGAGGAGGGCCACGCGGCCACCCGCGGCCCCGGTCGTCCACAGGCCACGGCCACGGTTGTCCACAGCCTCCCGCGTAGCCCGGGCGCGGACTGGTTAGGCTCGAATACGTGAGCAGGCTCCAGGTCGTCAGCGGCAAGGGCGGTACCGGTAAGACCACGGTGGCCGCCGCACTAGCACTGGCTCTCGCCACGGAGGGGAAGCGGACGCTTCTCGTCGAGGTCGAGGGCCGTCAGGGCATCGCGCAGCTCTTCGAGACGCAGGCGCTGCCCTATGAGGAGCGGAAGATCGCCGTCGCTCCCGGGGGCGGGGAGGTGTACGCCCTGGCCATCGACCCCGAACTGGCCCTTCTGGACTACCTCCAGATGTTCTACAAGCTGGGCGGTGCGGGACGGGCCCTGAAGAAGCTCGGCGCGATCGACTTCGCCACCACCATCGCGCCCGGCCTCAGGGACGTCCTCCTGACCGGCAAGGCCTGCGAAGCGGTGCGGCGCAAGGAGCGCAGCGGCCGCTTCGTGTACGACTACGTCGTGATGGACGCGCCCCCGACCGGGCGGATCACGCGCTTCCTCAACGTGAACGACGAGGTCGCGGGTCTCGCCAAGATCGGCCCGATACACAATCAGGCGCAGGCCGTGATGCGGGTGCTGAAGTCGCCCGAGACGGCCGTGCACCTGGTGACGCTGCTGGAGGAGATGCCCGTCCAGGAGACCGCGGACGGCATCGCCGAGCTGCGTTCGGCCCGGCTCCCGGTGGGGCGGATCATCGTGAACATGGTCCGGCCGGAGGTGTTGGACGAGACCGACCTGGAACTCCTGCGGACGGTCCCGCGTTCCACTGTCGCGCGGTCCCTGTCGTCCGCGGGGCTGGGCGGGGCACGGCGCGGCGGGCACGCCGAGCGGCTGGTGGACCCGCTGCTCGCGCAGGCCGAGGAGTACGCCGAGCGGTACACGCTGGAGACCGAACAGCGCGCGGTCCTGGCCGAGCTGGGCCTGCCGCTACACGAACTGCCGCTGTTCGCCGAGGGCATGGACCTGGCCGGGCTGTACGAGCTGGCCCGCGAGCTGCGCGAGCAGGGCGTGTCATGAGCCGGGACAGACAGTCAAGGCCCGTCACGAGTCGGAAGCAGGGGATGTCATGAGTCGTCCGGACCCGGCCCACACCCACGACCCGGCCCGCCCTCATCTCACCCCCGCGCGGCTCCTCGACATCGATCCGCTGCTGGAGGACCCCGAGACCCGGATCGTGGTGTGCTGCGGCTCGGGCGGGGTCGGCAAGACCACCACCGCGGCGGCCCTGGGTCTGCGCGCCGCCGAGCGGGGCCGCAAGGTGGTCGTCCTGACCATCGACCCGGCCCGCCGGCTGGCCCAGTCCATGGGCATCGACTCGCTGGACAACACCCCGCGCCGGGTGAAGGGCATCGACGACTCCGCGGGCGGCGAGCTGCACGCGATGATGCTCGACATGAAGCGCACCTTCGACGAGATCGTCGAGGCGCACGCGGACCGCGAGCGGGCGGCCGCCATCCTGGGCAACCCCTTCTACCAGTCGCTCTCGGCGGGCTTCGCGGGCACGCAGGAGTACATGGCGATGGAGAAGCTCGGGCAGTTGCGCGCCCGGGACGAGTGGGACCTGATCGTCGTGGACACGCCACCGTCCCGCTCGGCGCTGGACTTCCTGGACGCGCCGAAGCGGCTCGGCTCGTTCCTGGACGGCCGGCTGATCCGGCTGCTGACGGCACCGGCGAAGCTGGGCGGCCGGGCGGGGATGAAGTTCCTGAACGTCGGGATGTCGATGATGACCGGCACCCTCGGCAAGCTGCTCGGCGGTCAGCTCCTCAAGGACGTCCAGACGTTCGTGTCCGCGATGGACACCACCTTCGGCGGTTTCCGCACCCGCGCGGACGCGACGTACAAGCTGCTCCAGGCGCCCGGCACGGCGTTCCTCGTGGTCGCGGCCCCGGAGCGGGACGCGCTGCGCGAGGCCGCCTACTTCGTGGAGCGGCTGGCCGCGGAGGACATGCCGCTGGCCGGTCTGGTGCTCAACCGGGTGCACGGCAGCGGCGCCGGCGGACTGTCGGCCGAGCGGGCGCTCGCCGCCGCGGAAAATCTTGAAGAGCCCGGCATTGTGGATCAGGAGGGCGGGAAAGCAGTACTTCGTAACTCCCCCGACGCACACGACAGTTCAGACTCTCCCACGCCCGGAACACCAGCTTTGGCATCGGCACCGGCTCCCGAGGATGGCTCCCCCACCGAAGTCGCCGGACACACCGAGGACGCCGAGCACGCTGAGGACACCGAGCGGTCCGTCGACCAGCTCGCGGCAGGCCTGCTGAGGCTGCATGCCGATCGCATGCACCTGCTGGCCCGTGAGCAGCGCACGCGTGACCGCTTCACCGCGCTGCACCCCGAGGTGGCCGTGACGGAAGTGGCCGCGCTGCCCGGCGATGTGCACGACCTCGCGGGACTGCGCGCCATCGGCGGCCGGCTCGCGGCCGACGAGCGTGCGCTTCCCGACCCCGTCGACCAGCCCGGAGTCGACCAGGCCGGACGCGACCGGCCCGAACCGCCCGAGGCGAGTGCCTGAGGGCAACCAGGCGAGAGCGCAGGGCGGGTGAGCGGCGGCGCGGGCGGCGCCGGGCTCACCGGTGACGGCGAAGGGCCCGGCAACGGGCCCTCAGACCTGGACCTGGGGAGCTCCCGGAGGGGAGTCCTCAGCTCACCGCCGCGTAGTTCTCGTAGATTTCGTCGTCGTCGAGGGGCATGACACCGCACCCCCGCTCGTACTCCGTGCGCGCCGTCTCCAGCAGCCGGCGCCAGGAGGTCACAGTGGGACGCCTGCGCAGCAGTGCGCGGCGCTCCCGCTCCGTCATGCCTCCCCACACGCCGAACTCGACGCGGTTGTCGAGCGCGTCGGCCAGGCACTCCGTGCGCACCGGGCATCCGGTGCACACCGCCTTGGCCCTGTTCTGCGCTGCTCCTTGAACGAACAGTTCATCCGGATCGGTAGTGCGGCAGGCCGCCTGCGCACTCCAGTCGGTTACCCAGCCCATACCGGCGCCGTCCTCTCCCGAATCGAGGCTCCCCCACGGCGGCAGCGGCATATTCACCGCCGCCAGTTGAGGACGTTACGGAAGGTGGGCACAGCGCAACACCCCCTTCGGGCCCAATCTTGAATGGCCCGAACGGACTATGGGTAAGCGGCAGATCACCCGGGGGAGTGAGCTGGCGACATACGCGACCTTCCCGTCAAACCGGGACAGTTCAGTTGCGTCACAACGGACGCCGTATGACACACAAGGCGGATTCGGACACGCCCCCAGCAAAAAAGTCGGGGAACACCCAGAACGATTCGGGGTCGCCGGACGTATTGATACGTGACCTCACTGCTGTGACAGTTGAGAGCAGCTTAGGCCAAGGCCTATACGCCTGTCCGGCGAATGGGAACGTAGGCCGCTCACGTCGCCATGCCGTCAGGTCCGGGGGCCGTGTCCCGCGCCCGGGGCGCGGTCGTGATGCCGTCGACACCACCCGCCGGCGTCCGGCCGGGGGCGCCGAGGGCATCAGGAGGCCGTCCGGCGCCGCGTGACCGCCCCGCCACTCGCGGCTCGACCGCGCACCGTTCCACGGTGAGGCCCGACACCCCGGCCGCACCCGGATGTCACGGTCTGGTACTCGAACGCTCCGAGCACCCCCTGCTCCTGCGGATCGCTCAAACCTACGGATTAGGCTGCCCTCATGCCAAAGAAGCGCTCGGGCGGTGGTCTGTCTCCCACGCAGCAGGCCGCAAAGTTCCTCGGTGTCAGTGTCCTCGCGGGAGCCGTGCTGGCCGGCATCGCCCTCCCCGCGGTGGGGGCGCTGGGCCTCGCCGCCAAGGGATCCGTCGAGAGCTTCGACGAGCTCCCCGCCACCATGAAGACCCCACCGCTGAGTCAGCGCACCACCATCCTCGACGCCGACGGCGGCCCGATCGCCACCGTCTACTCACGCGACCGCACGGTGGTCCCCCTCAAGGACATCTCGCCGTACATGCAGAAGGCGATCGTCGCGATCGAGGACTCGCGCTTCTACCAGCACGGCGCCGTCGACCTGAAGGGCGTCCTGCGCGCCCTCAACAAGAACGCGCAGACCGGCGGGGTCTCCGAGGGCGCCTCCACCCTGACGCAGCAGTACGTGAAGAACGTCTTCGTCGAGGAGGCGGGCAACGACCCGACCAAGGTCGCGCAGGCCACCCAGCAGACCATCGGCCGCAAGATCCGCGAGCTCAAGTACGCGATCCAGGTCGAGGAGGAACTGGGCAAGAAGAAGATCCTCGAGAACTATCTGAACATCACGTTCTTCGGCCAGCAGGCCTACGGCGTCGAGGCCGCCGCCCGGCGCTACTTCTCCAAGTCCGCCAAGGACCTCAGCCTGGAGCAGTCCGCCCTGCTCGCCGGCATCGTCCAGTCGCCCAGCCGCTACGACCCGGTCAACGACGAGGCGGAGGCCACCAAGCGCCGCAACACCGTGCTCCAGCGCATGGCGGCCGTCGGCGACATCTCCAGGGCGCAGGCCGCCGACGCGATGAAGGCGCCGCTCGGCCTGAAGGTCAGCAAGCCCAAGAACGGCTGCATCACCGCGGTCAAGGGCGCCGGCTTCTTCTGCGACTACGTGCGCGAGGTCTTCCTGACCGACCCGGTCTTCGGCAAGACCAAGGAGCAGCGCGCGAAGATCTGGAACCAGGGCGGCCTCACCATCCGCACCACCATGGACCCGCAGGCCCAGAACGCGGCGCAGCGCTCCATCAAGGAGCACGTCTACAAGAGCGACGACGTGGCCACGGCCGTAACCCTCGTCCAGCCGGGCACCGGCAAGATCCTCGCCATGGGCCAGTCGCGTCCGTACGGCGTCGACATCAAGGAGGGCGAGACGACCCTCAACCTGTCCGTCGACGGCGACATGGGCGGCGGCATGGGTTACCAGCCCGGTTCGACGTTCAAGCCGATCGTGGCCGCCGCGGCCCTCGAGGACGGCATGCCGGCGAACAAGGTGTACTCGTCGCCGTACCAGATGGCGTACCCGAGCCCGGTCTCGGCCTGTGACGGCAAGCGGTGGGTGAACGACCCCAACAACCCGGCGAAGCTCGAGAACGAGAACTCCTCCGAGGTCGGCCCGTACGACATGCGGGAGGCGACCGCCAAGTCGGTCAACACCTACTACGTGCAGATGATCGGCGACATCGGCATCTGCCCGGTGACGACGATGGCGAAGAAGATGGGCGTGGTGCGGGCCGACGGCAACAAGATGCCGCAGGTGCCCTCCATCGCCCTCGGCACGCAGGAGATGTCCCCGCTGACCATGGCGAACGCGTACGCGACCTTCGCCTCGCGCGGCATGCACTGCACGCCGGTCGCCATCGAGTCGGTCAGCCGGCGGGTCGGCGACAAGACCACCTCGCTCCAGGTGCCGAAGTCGACCTGCTCGCGCGCCATGTCGGAGAACACCGCCGACACCATCAACACGCTGCTGAAGGGCGTCGTCGAGGACGGCACGGGCAAGAAGGCCGGCCTGGGCAGCCGCCCGAGCGCCGGCAAGACCGGTACGACGGACGAGCGCTACGCGGCCTGGTTCGTGGGCTACACGCCGAACCTGGCCGGTGCGGTGTGGGTCGGCGACCCCGCGCACAAGCGGAAGATGGTCGGCATCACCATCGGCGGCCGGTCGTACGGCAAGGTCTTCGGTGGCGAGGTCCCCGGCCCGATCTGGGGCGACATGATGTCCGGCGCGCTGGAGGGCAAGCCCGTCGAGAACTTCAACACCGTCCACATCCCCGACAGCAAGCCCCGTGACCGGGGTGACGGTGACGACGGCGGCCGTGACGACGGCGGCAACGGCGACAACGGGGGCAACGGCGGGAACGACGGCTTCCTCGGCGGCCTGGTCGGCGGCAACGACGGCGGAGGGGGCGGCGGCGAGCCCACGCCTTCGTTCTCCATCCCGGAGGGCTTCTTCCGGGGCCAGGGCAACGGCGGAAACGGCAACGGCGGCCGGTTCGGCTGAGCCGCGGCCGCGGTTCGGCTGAGCCGCGGCCGCCACATGCAGACGGCCCCCTCCCACCCGCGCGGGTGGGAGGGGGCCGTCCTCGTCCGGTCGGCAGGTCAGCCGGCCAGCAGCTTCTTCACGGCGGCGGCGACGCGGCCGCCCTCGGCCTGGCCGGCCACCTTCGGGTTCACGATCTTCATGACCGCGCCCATGGCCCGCGGCCCCTCGGCGCCGGCGGCCTTGGCCTCCTCGACGGCCTGGGCGACGATTTCCTGGAGCTGCTCGTCCGACAGCTGCTTCGGCAGGTACGCGGCGAGCACCTCGCCCTCCGCCTTCTCCCGCTCGGCCTGCTCGGGACGACCGCCCTGCGCGAAGGCGTCGGCCGCCTCCCGCCGCTTCTTCGCCTCCCGGGTGATCACCTTCTGGACCTCGTCGTCGGAGAGCTCGCGCTTCTCCTTGCCCGCGACCTCCTCCTTGGTGATCGCGGCGAGCGTCAGCCGGAGCGTCGAGGAGCGGAGCTCGTCGCGCTCCTTGATCGCAACGTTGAGGTCATCCTGCAGCTTCGACTTGAGCGTGGTCATGGGGTCGATTGTCGCAGGTGCGGGCGGAGTGACGCCCCTCGATTTCAGGGGCCGCCACGGACGGACCTCCCTCCGGACCGCCGCCGAGGGACCGGCGCCCGCGGGCCAATCAAGGACCGGTGCCGCCAGGGGATTTCGGGCAGCGCCCCGGCACGGGCGACCGCCGGGGTCTGACACGATGGTCGTATGCGCGCGCGATACAAAGTCCCCCTGGGAATCACGGCGGCCGGTGCCGCCGGACTGTTGTACGCCGCGGGCTTCGAAGCCCGCTCCTTCCGCCTCCGCCGGGTCACGGTCCCGGTCCTGCCTCCGGGCATGCGCCCCCTGCGTGTGCTGCAGGTCTCCGACATCCACATGGTCGGCGGCCAGCGCAAGAAGCAGCGCTGGCTGCGGTCCCTGGCGGGCCTGCGCCCCGACTTCGTGATCAACACGGGCGACAACCTCTCCGACCCGGAGGGCGTCCCGGAGGTCCTGGACGCGCTCGGTCCCCTCATGGAGTTCCCCGGCGCCTACGTCTTCGGCTCCAACGACTACTACGGCCCCAAGCTGCGCAACCCCGCCCGCTACCTCCTGGAGAAGGCCCAGGGCCGCCACGGGCTCAACGGCAACGCGCCGGCCGAGGGCGTGGTGCACAACCCGTGGGAGGACCTGCGGGACGGTTTCGACGCGGCGGGCTGGCTGAACCTGACGAACGCGCGCGGCGAGCTCAAGCTCGAGGGCGGCTCGGTCGAGCTCACGGGCCTGGACGACCCGCACATCAAGAAGGACCGCTACGTCCGGGTGGCCGGCGGCCCGTCCGAGGCGGCCGACTTCTCGATGGGCGTGGTCCACGCCCCGTACCTGCGCACGCTGGACGCCTTCACGGCCGACGACTACCCGCTGATCCTGGCCGGGCACACCCACGGCGGCCAGCTGTGCATCCCCTTCTACGGCGCCCTGGTCACCAACTGCGACCTGGACACGGACCGGGTGAAGGGCCTCTCCAGGCACACGGCGGAGGGCCGTACGTCCTACCTGCACGTGTCGGCGGGCTGCGGCACCAACCGCTACACGCCGGTGCGGTTCGCCTGCCCGCCGGAGGCGACGTTGCTGACGCTGGTGGGGCGTGAGGAGGCGGTGAGGTAGGGCGGGGGGCCACGGGCGGAGGTAACCCACACAGCCCCGCCCGGATCGCCCCTTATGTCCCCTCCTGTCAGCGTGGGGGCATGACCGCCCCGATACCCCGGGACATCCCGGACCTCCCAGCGATACCGTCCCCGCCGGCACTGAAGCCCGCGCCCGTGCCCGCCACGGCCGTCGTCACCCCGGTCCGCCGCCCCGCGGCCGCGGCCTACCGCCTGCTGATCGCCGTGGTGGCGGCCGCAGGGGTGACGCTGGAACTGCTCCTCGGCGATCCGTCCCGGGCCCTCAGCCACTTCGCGATCCAGAGCAACCTGCTGCTGGCGCTGGTCATGACCTTCTCCGCCCGACGCGCCTGGACGGCCAGCCGGCCCCTGCCGGGTGCGGTGCTGGGTGCGACGCTGCTCTACGTGGTCATCTCGGCCCTGGTTCACCATCTGCTGCTGGCGAACGAGGCGAGCCCCTTCTCCCTGACGGGCGAGGCGGCCCCCACGGGCTGGCAGGCCGTGTGCCACGGCGTGCTGTACACGGTGACGCCGATAGCGGCGGTACTGGACTGGCTCCTGCTCACGGCCCCCGGCCGCCTGCACCTGCGCCAGGCCAGCACCTGGCTCCTCTACCCCATGGCCTACCTGGCCTTCTGCCTGGTCCGCGGCGAGCTGCTGCTTCCGGGCACCCCGGGCCGCTACCTCTACCCGTTCCTGGACGTCGGCCAGGACGGCTTCAAGCGGGTCCTGGGCAACGCCCTCCTCCTGGGCCTGTCCTTCTACGCCCTGGCCGTGCTGCTCGTGGCCCTCGACCACGCCCGCCCGAACCCCATCCGGCACCGCGGCAAAACCGGATTTCGTCTCTAGCCACCGGTGGGCTAAAGTAAACGTCGTCGCCGCGACAGCAGCGACATCGGGGTGTAGCGCAGCTTGGCAGCGCGCTTCGTTCGGGACGAAGAGGTCGTGGGTTCAAATCCCGCCACCCCGACAGCCGAAACACCAGGTGAGGCACCTAGGAATGTTCCTAGGTGCCTCACCTGTTTTTGTGTGCGTGCCTATGTGCGTGACCGCCGCTTCCCACGTGTCTACGGCCGCCGCGGACCAGCGCCGAAGATCCCGTCCATGACCACGGCGCCGGTCTGGATCACGGGCGGGATCTGCTTCCAGTAGACCTCCTCGGTCACGGCCGTCCCGGAGTGCCCGACGAGCCGGCAGATCACTTGAGCAACCCCAGCAACCGGCGGCGTCCCACGCCGCCCCTCACGGGCGTCGGCAGCCTAGATGACCTTCAATGACCGAAAAGCCCCACCGCCGCTTCTCCGTCCGGCTGATCAACGGCGATGACAATGAGGCAGGCGGTCGCAAGCTCGGCCAGAGGTACACCCTCGACCCGACCCTGGACGGTGACGCCATCTCCATGAAGATCAGCAACTAGCAGAAGGACAAGGGCACATGGCACTCCTCGCCGAATACCGTTGCAAGGCCACACCGGCCCGCCGCGTCGTGGAGGTGTACGACGCCGACGCCTACCTGAGCGACGACGAGGCCATGGCCGCTGCGTGCAGGCATGTGGTGGGCGGCAACGGCTATCACCTGTACATCCTCAGTCTGCAACCCGACATCAAAGTGGAAGTCGCCATCCGTGTCTGGGACACCCCGCCGGCCCCGCCTGCCGACGCGGAGGGTCAGGTTCCCGTGCGTATCGAGTCCGAGACCGGCATCCTCGTCGTCAACCAACTCGCGTACGGGCCTGCGGGAGAAATGACCCTGCCGCGCCCCGGCATCTACGAAGGCCACGTCTGGTGGGAAGGCCGCAAGGCGACTGCCGACTACTACGAGCGCAGCCTCGGCCACCCCACGGACGACACCTTCGAAGGCCACCTCACCCAGGCATGGAACAACTGCCCCTTCACCGAACGCTATGTCCTCGATCTCGCCTACATCGGCGAACCCGAACCAGTCGATGAGGACGACCTCTGACATTCGTACGTTCGGTGGCGCAGCCGTTTCGAAAGGCCCGCCTCGGTGTCTGTGAACGGGCTAGGACAGCAGCCCGGTCAGCGTCCCCGCCAGGGTGAGGGTCAGGAATGCCGCGCCCCATGCCATCGCCTGGCGTGTGCGGCGGTGCTTGGTGCAGGTGGTGCGGGTGAGGAACTGGGGTGGGGTGTCGGCGGTCGTGGACGGGTCGGGCCTGCGCACCAGGCTGAGCAGGACCAGGGAGGGGGCGCAGGCCGCGCAGCCGGTCCACAGGAGGAGTTGGGGGATCGCCGCGTACTGGGCGGGGGTGATGACGCCGGTGGTGATCGCGGTGAGGAGGGCGGCCAAGGCCGCACCGAGGGTGGCCAGGGTCAGGGTGGCCCGGTGGTCCGCCTTCGCCAGTTCCTCGCGGACCGCCTCGGGCAGGAGCGGGCGGTCGAAATCCGCCGTGTGCTCGCCTTGGAGTGTGGTCATGCGTACTCCTCGCTGATCAGCGGTCCCTCACGAGTACCCCGAAGGACCCTCGCTACACCGGAGTTCAGGTGTTCCACGTCTCGTCGTACGGGTCGTGCGGGGTGGGGACCGGTCTGGCCGTCTTGACCAACAGGTAGGGGATGGGGCCGTTGTTGACCGGGTCCTTCGTGCGGCGGGGGGTGTACGTGCCGGTGATCTCCAGCCAGGTGTCCGGTCGCAGGACCGGGGGAACGTCGCCCGCCAGTGCGATCTTGACCGGCTGGGCGTCCGCCGCGCAGCAGTTGAGGCCCATACGGACCAGGTAGGGGGTGCCGGCCCGGTCCAGGGTGATGAACCCGGTGATCCGCAGCTCGCGGCCCCGCAGGGAGCGGCCCTCGTCGTAGACGGCACGGCCGGCGTAGTCGGCGACGGCTAGGCGCAGAGGGGTGTCGCCGGGGGGCAGCGCCGGGAAGCCGAAGGGTTTCGTCAGGGCCGTGCCGGTGTGGGCCGCGCTGTAGGAGCCGAGGGCCGGCGGGGCGACCAGGATCAGGGCCAGGACCGGGAGGGTGAGGAGCCAGGAGACGCGGGGTTCGCGGTGGTGGTGGTCATGGGCGGCGGGGGTGCGGCGGTCGTGGTAGAGGTTCGCCGCGGCCGTGGTGATGAGGACCGCGCCCGCCAGCAGGACCAGGGGCCGCAGACCTTCCTTGACGTACCGCAGGTAGAGGTCGGTCGTGCCGGCGTGCAGGAGCGTCGCGCCGAGGAGGAAGAGGAGGGCCGTCTGGGCCAGGCGGTTCACAGCAGGACCGTTCCGGTCAGGGCCGACACGACGACGGCCAGGGCGAAGGTCGCGGGGGCGAAGCGCAGGGCGAAGGCGCGGCCGAAGGTACCCGCCTGCATCGCGAAGAGCTTCAGGTCGATCATCGGGCCGACGACCAGGAACGTCAGACGGGCCGTCAGGGAGAACTGGGTCAGGGACGCCGCCACGAACGCGTCCGCCTCCGAGCAGATGGACAGCAGCACGGCCAGGACCGCGAGGACCAGGACCGACAGCACGGGGTGGCCGGCGGCGAGGCCCAGCCAGTCCGCCGGGACCATCGCCTTCAGGGTCGCCGCGGCCATCGCGCCGATCACCAGGAAACCGCCCGCGTGCGTCACGTCGTGGCGGACCGAGCCCCAGAACGCCGGCCCCTTGCCCTGCCCCTCGTACGACGTCCTCTCCGGCGGGCGGAGCCAGTCGGTGCGGCCGAGGCGGTGCCAGAGCCAGCCCATCGAGCAGGCCACCAGCAGGCTCGCGACGAAACGGGCCAGGACCATCTCCGGGTTGCCGGGGAACGCCACGGCCGTCGCCGTCAGCACGATCGGGTTGATGGCGGGTGCCGACAGGAGGAAGGCCAGGGCCGCCGCCGGTGTCACCCCGCGGCGGACCAGAGCGCCGGCCACCGGCACGGACGCGCATTCGCAGCCCGGCAGCACGGCGCCGGCCGCGCCCGCGACCGGGACCGCCAGGGCCGGGTGCCTGGGCAGTGCCCGGGCGAAGAACGACGGCGGCACGAACACCGCGATCGCCGCCGACAGCAGCACGCCCAGCACCAGGAACGGCAGCGCCTGGACCATGACCGCGACGAACACCGTCATCCAGCTCTGCATCACCGGTGCGGCCAGGGCGCCGCGGATCGGGTCCTGGAACATCACCGCCGTGAGCAGCAGGAGTGTCAGGAGGAGGGCGGAGTCGAGGTGGCGGCCCTCTTCCCGGCCGCCGTCCGGCTCGGCCGTGTCGACGCCGTCCGCCGTGTCGGCGCCGTCCGCCGTGGCTTCCCGGTCCCGGGCCGGCTCACCTTCGTCGGCCCGGTCCGTCCGGGGCTCCCTGCGCTCGCCGCTGTCTCGCGGTGTGGTCTTCGTCGTGGCCACGGGCCCGGTACCTCCGGTGGTGCGCGAGGGCGTTTTTCTTCCCTCCCCTTGCGTACGGACGACGGGGGACGGGCGTTCAGGCACCACCGTCCCCTTCTGGAACCGGCCGCCCCGGTGAGGCAGTCTTCTCCTCGTGGGGAGCGTTCCGAACCAAGGTCAGCCGAGTGATCCGGCCACGCACATGATCGTGTGCGGTGACGACGGGCTCGCGCACCGGCTGGCCGCCGAACTCCGCGGTGTCTACGCCGAGCAGGTCACACTCGTCGTGCCGCCCTCGGACAGACGCGTGCGCCGGCCAGTGGTCGGGCGGGCCCGGGCCGCCTCGGCCGCGCTGCTGGACCGGGTCGTGAACGCGGCCGTCAACCGGACCGGCGCGAGCGGCGAACCGGCCTCGAACGAGCAGGTCGTGGAGGCCGCCGAGGTCACCGAAGCGGTGCTCACCGAGGTGGGCGCCGACCGGGCGGCGGCGTTGGCGCTCGTCTACGACGACGACGAGACCAACATCCGGGCCGCCCTCACCGCGCGCCGGCTCAACCCGCGCCTGCGTCTCGTACTGCGGCTGTACAACCGGCGGTTGGGCCAGCACATCGAGGAACTGCTGGACCAGACAGCCGCCGTCGCCTCCGGGGACGGTCCCGGCGCGGGCCTCGACGCGTCCACGACGGTGCTGTCCGACGCCGACACGGCCGCGCCCGCGCTGGCCGCCACCGCCTTGGTGGGCACCAGCAAGGTCGTCCAGACGGAAGGGCTGGTGCTGCGTGCGGTGGAGCGGCAGCCGCCCCGGCCGGGCGAGGTGGCCGACCCGGGACTGTGCACGCTGGCGTTGCTGTCCGCGACGAGCAACGACCCGGCCGGAGCCGACGGTTCCGAGGGCAGCGGGGAGCACGGGCCGCAACTCCTGCCGGACGAGGCGGCGGTGGCGTCGGCGACCGGGCGCGGGACGGTGGTCCTGGAACAGGTGTCGTACTCGGGGCCGTCCCTGCCCGCCGGGAGGGGCGGGGTGCCGCCGCTGGCCTCGCTGTTCTCGCGGCGGCTGCGGTGGTCGCTGGCCGGGCTGGTGGGGTGTGTGCTCGCGCTCGCCGTCGCGTTGACGATCGTGACCGGGGAGCATCCGCTGTACGCCACGTACGTCACGCTGCTCGATCTGTTCGGCATCAACGACCCCGCCTTCCACGAGTCGACCGGGCAGCAGGTGCTGCAACTGCTGTCCGGGCTGGTCGGGTTGCTGCTGCTGCCGGTGCTGCTGGCCGCGGTGCTGGAGGCACTCGGCACGTTCCGCAGCGCCTCCGCCCTGCGCAAGCCGCCGCGGGGGCTCGGCGGGCACGTGGTGCTGCTCGGGCTCGGCAAGATCGGGACACGGGTGCTGACACGGCTGCGGGAGCTGCACATCCCGGTGGTGTGCGTGGAGTCCGATCCCGATGCCCGGGGCATGGCCACGGCGCGGCGGCTGCGGGTGCCGGTGGTGCTCGGGGACGTCACGCAGGAGGGCGTGCTGGAAGCAGCGAAGATCCACCGCGCGCATGCCCTGCTCGCGCTGACCAGTGCGGACACGACGAATCTGGAGGCCTCGCTGTACGCCCGGTCCCTGCGGCCGGACCTGCGGGTCGTGCTGCGGCTGTACGACGACGACTTCGCGACGGCCGTGTACCGCACGCTGCGGGCCGCGCATCCGCGCGCCCTGACGCGGAGCCGGAGTGTGTCGCATCTGGCCGCGCCCGCGTTCGCCGGGGCGATGATGGGGCGGCAGATCCTCGGGGCGATCCCGGTGGAGCGGCGGGTGCTGCTGTTCGCGGAGCTGGAGGTGGCCGGGCATCCGCAGCTGGAGGGGCGGACCGTGGCGGAGGCCTTCCGGGCCGGGGCCTGGCGGGTGCTGGCGCTCAATACGTCACCTCGCGGCGCGCGGCGGGAGGAGCACGTCCCTCCGGGGGAGGAGCGGACTTCGGGGCTGGTGTGGGATCTGCCTTCCACCTATGTGCTGGGGGCCGCCGACCGGGTGGTGCTGGCCGCCACGCGCCGCGGCCTGGCGGAACTGCTGGGGCGCAGGCGGCGGCAGCGGGCGGGGGCCTGAACGACGCGGTGCCCGCCTGAGTTGCTGAGGCTCAGGCGGCGGCAGCGGGGGGTGCGTGAACGCCGGTCTCCGCCGTCCCGCGCCCCCCGGGGACCGCGCGATCGGCCACCACCCGCCCGCGGCCGCCCAAGCCCCGCCTCCCGGGTTACCGGGTGCCCGGTGCCCCCTTGAGGTGCCGCTCCGCGAACTCCAGCTCCAGCCGTACCTGCTTGATCCGCTCGTCCACCACCAGGGAGCCGTGCCCGGCGTCGTAGCGGTAGACCTCGTGGACCGCGTCCCTCGCCTCCAGGCGCTTGACGTAGTTCTCGATCTGGCGGATCGGGCAGCGCGGGTCGTTGACCCCGGCGGAGATGTAGACCGGGGCCGTGACCTTGTCGACGTAGGTGATCGGGGACGACGCCTCGAAGCGGTCGGGAACCTCTTCGGGGGTGCCGCCGAGCAGCGTGCGGTCCATCGCCTTCAGCGCTTCCATCTCGTCGTGGTACGCCGTGACGTAGTCGGCGACGGGGACCGCCGCGATGCCGAGGGTCCACGCGTCGGGCTGGACGCCGAGGCCGAGCAGGGTGAGGTAGCCGCCCCAGGAACCGCCGGTGAGGATCAGGCGCTCGGGGTCGGCGAGGCCGGATCCGACGGCCCATTCGCGGACCGCGGCGATGTCCTCCAGCTCGATGAGACCGACGCGGTGCTTCAGGGCGTCCGTCCAGGCACGGCCGTAGCCCGTGGAACCGCGGTAGTTGACACGGATCACCGCGTAACCGTGGTCGACCCAGGCCGCGGGGCCCGCGGCGAAGGAGTCGCTGTCGTGCCAGGTGGGGCCGCCGTGGATGTCGAAGACCGTGGGGAACGGGCCGGTGGCGCCCGCCGGCTTCTGGACGAGGGCGTGGATGCGGCCTCCCGGGCCCTCCACCCACACGTCCTCCACCGGCACCGAGCCGGGCGACTTCATGCCGGGCGGGTCGAGCACGACGCCGCCCGTGGTGGAGCGGACCGCCGACGGCTCCGCCGACGAGGACCACAGGTACTCCACGCTGCCGTCGGGCCGGGCCGTCGCGCCGGAGACCGTGCCGGGCGGGGTCGGGATCTCCGTCAGGGCGCGGCTTGCCAGGTCGTAGCGGAAGAGCTCGCTGCGGGCCTCGAAGCTGTGCACGATGAGCAGGCCGGTGCCGTCCGGGTACCACTCGGCGCTGACGTCACCCGGCAGCTCCAGCGCCAGGTCCGTCTGCTCGCCGGTGGCCACGTCCCACACCAGGGGCTCCCAGCGGCCGCGGCGCTGGTGGCCGATGAGCAGGCGGGTGTCACCGTCTACGGGGGCGAAGCCGAGGACCTCCAGGCCCAGCTCGCGGGTGCCGCCCTCGGTGTCGTCGAGGTCGGCGACCGCGGTGCCGTCGGAGCGCAGGACGCGCAGCGCCGAGTGCATCGCGTCGCCGTGCTCGGTGTGCTCGACGGCGATGAGCGAGCCGTCGTGGGAGAGGTCCCCGACACCGGCCGACTCACGGTGGCGGTAGATCTCCACCGGCTCCTCTCCGGTGCGCACGAGGTGGATGGTCGTGCCGTCCTCGTCCGTGGAACGGCCCACGACCGCCGTACGGCCGTCGCGGCCGAGGGCGAGGCCTGCCGGGTAGGAGGGCTCCAGGCCGGCTGCGGCCGGTTCGTCCGCGCCGCCCTCGAAGGGCTGGCGGCGCCACACGCCGAACTCGTCGCCGTCCTTGTCGTCGAACCACCAGATCCACGCGCCGTCCGGGGACAGCACGCCGTCGGTCGTGCCGTTCGGCCGGTCCGTGACCTGGCGCTGCTCGCCCGTCGACCGGTCCCAGGCGTACAGCTCGTACGTCCCGGTCGCGTTCGAGACGAACAGGGCGTGGTCCGGCGCGTCCTCCGCCCAGTCGGGCAGGGACACCCGGGGCGCCCGGAAGCGCTTCTCCCAGTCCGGCATCCGCTCCTGCCGCCCCGCCTGTACCGCTTGTTCGTGCTGGTCCCGCTGATCCCGCGCGTCGGACCCGTTGCTCTCAGTCATGGCCCCATACTGCCCGCCCGGGCCGACAATCCGCTGCCGAGGTCCCCAGCCTGTGGATAACCTCCACCGGTCCCGGGCCCGCCGGTTGCCGACCCCGCGGGCCCGAGCTGTCCGACAGCCCCGTACCGTGGGGGTGTGTACCGGTTTCTGCTGACGCCCCGATGGTGGGGGATCAACGTCTTCGTGCTGTTGTCCATCCCCTTCTGCATCTTCATGGGGTCGTGGCAGCTGGGCCGGTTCGAGGACCGGGTGCAGGACCATCGTGACGCGACCGAGCAGGTCTCCGAAGCCCGGCGCGAGGCGCCCCGGCCGCTGAAGGACATGCTGCCGGTGGACAAGGCGACCTCCGGGAAGCTGGTCACCGCGAGCGGGCGCTACGGCAAGCAGTTGCTGGTGCCCGGCCGGGAGCTCGACGGCAAGCAGGGCTTCTACGTGCTGACGCTGCTGCGGACCGGCTCGGGTGAGGCGCTGCCGGTGGTCCGCGGCTGGCTGCCCGGGGCCGCCGACACGGCGAAGGCCCCCGCCCCGCCGGCCGGTGAGGTCACCGTCACGGGGGCGCTCCAGGCATCGGAGACGCCGGGGGACAACGGGGTCAGCGCGCAGGGCGGGCTGCCCGCCGGGCAGACGTCGGCGATCAGTGCGGCGTCGCTGGTGAACCTGGTGCCGTACGACGTGTACGACGCGTGGGTCACGCTGACGAAGGCCGACTCGGGGATGAAGGCGGTGCCGGCCGCCGCGCCACCGGACTCGGGGCTGGATCTGAAGGCGTTCCAGAACCTGGGCTACACCGCCGAGTGGTTCGCCTTCGTGGGCTTCGTGATCTTCATGTGGTTCCGCCTGCTGCGGCGCGAGGTCGAGTTCGCCCGCGACGCGGAGCTGGGCCTGGTACCGGACGAGGAGCCCGTCGCCGTGGACGCCACCGCGAAGTGAGCGGCGTGGACGCCACCGCGAAGTGGCCCATGCGGAGGCCACCGAGCCGAGCCGCGTGGGAGCCACCGCCAAGTGAGCCGTCCGGACGCCGCCGCGACCTGAGCGGCGCCCGACCTCCGGCGAAGGGCGCGCCGGCCGCCGGCTAGGCGGCCCGCACGCCCGCGACCACGACTCCGACTCCGCCTACTCCCCCGGCTGCTACGCCCCCGCCAGCACGCCCGTCCAGTACACCGTCCCGGCGCACGCGTTGGACACCGTCACCGAGGTTCCGCCCGAGCCGGTGCCCGGGGTGTAGGACACCGCGACGCTGCCGTCGACCGTGCCGTCCTCCGTGGCCAGCTGGGGAACCGCGCCCGTGTCGCCGCCGGTGGAGGTGCCGGCCGTGGTCGTCGGGTCCTCCGAAGGGGTGGGCTCGGGGCTGGGGTCGGGGCCGCCGACGCTGCCGCCGGGGGTCGGGCAGGTCTCGGAGGGGACCCAGGCGAACTTCACGTCGTAGCCGAGGCCCGGCTGGAGCACCAGCTGGGCGGCCTCCAGGGACGGGTCGGGCAGGAGCCCGGCCGCCGCGTCCCCGGCCGCGTGCCGGACCGCGCCGACCTTGGTGGCGTCGGCCGCGCCCTGCGGCAGCGCGCTCACCGAGCCGGGGCCGGTGACCGTACAGGCGGCGCCGGAGACGTTGACGACGCGGAAGGAGCCGGAGACCGCACCCGTGGAGTCGGGGGCGTTGCTGCTGCCGGAGGCGGGACCGAGCTGGGCCGGGGTGCACGCCGGGATGCCGGCGGCGGTGGTGGAGGACGGACCGGTGCCCTGGGACGCGCCGGTGGAGGCGCCGGATCCCTTGTCCTTGTCCTTCTCCTTCTTGTCGCCCTTCTCCTTGCCCTCGGGCTTGCCGGCGGAGCCGCCCGAGGTGCTCTCGCCGCCGTCGGGGCCCTTGCCCTGGCTCGCGCCGCCCTGGGTCTCGGAGGCGTGGCCGATGGCGGACGGGTTGGCGTCGGAGCCGGTGGCGTTGGAGACGTGGACGAGGGCGGGGACGGCGGTGCCGATGAAGAGGGCGGCGGCCGCCATGCCGACGACGGCCTGCCGCTTGCGGGTCCGCCGCTGCGGCACCGCCTTGCGCAGGTAGTCCAGGGTGCCGTCGCGCGGCTCCACTTCCCGCACCGCCTGGTGCAGCATCGTGCGCAGGTCCAGCTCGTCCGAGCCGAACCCGTCGGGGCTCTGGTCGTCGGGGCCGTGGTTCACAGTTCCGTTCCCAGCGTGCGATTGCTTCGGATCTTGCCCGTGCCGCCTTGTCGGCGCCTGCCACCCGTCGAGGCCCTCGGCGGGGTCGGGGCGGTCGCGCCCCTTGCCGCCCGCGCCGTTGCCGTCACTCATACCGGGGCCTCCATGGCGACCCTGAGTGCCGCGATGCCGCGCGAGCCGTACGCCTTGACCGAGCCCAGCGATATGCCGAGCGTCTCGGCGACCTGAGCCTCGGTCATGTCCGCGAAGTAGCGCAGCACCAGCACCTCGCGCTGGCGGCGCTGGAGCCCCTTCATCGCCTTGATGAGGGAGTCGCGCTCCAGCTGGTCGTAGGCGCCTTCCTCGGCGCTGGCCATGTCGGGCATGGGCTTCGACAGCAGCTTCAGGCCGAGGATGCGGCGGCGCAGCGCGGAGCGCGAGAGGTTGACGACGGTCTGGCGCAGGTACGCCAGCGTCTTCTCGGGCTCGCGGACCCGCTTGCGGGCGGAGTGGACACGGATGAACGCCTCCTGGACGACGTCCTCGCAGGAGGCGGTGTCGTCGAGGAGGAGCGCTGCGAGACCCAGCAGCGAGCGGTAGTGCGCGCGGTAGGTCTCGGTGAGGTGGTCGACGGTGGTGCCGGCCGCGACGCCGTCCTCCGCGCCGTCGCGCTGACTGGGGATGCGGGTCGGCCGCGCTGCGGGCACGGGCGCGATCACCGGCATGCCACCGGGCGTACCGGACATGCGGGGTCGTAGAGCCGCCGGACGGGGCGGTCGAAGGACCGTGCCGCGTGCCGCGCTGAAGTCGAGTACCTCTGCCACGCCTGTTGGACACGCGTACCCCTGTCAGGGTTGTACGTGCCGGGCATCACTTTCACGCCGACCGTCGCCGTCGGCGGTCTACCCGCGTCAGGCAGCACAACCGATGGTGCATCAAATGCCCTCATGCGTCCCGCTCTTCCCCTATGTCCAAATGTGAACGGACGTCCCCACGCCCGGTTCCAGGCGTCCCCACGCCTGATGAAGCGCTCCCACGGTCGAAGGGTGACCGCAAAGACGCTCCCCGCCCTCCGCGCGGTTGCGGAGAGCGGGGAGGTAAATCCTCTGATGCCAAAGCGCCGTGAACAAGTGATCCGGACCATCGACCGGCTCACATGTCGTGCACAGATCCTACAAACCGCCTATGACATCGGCTCGGGGATTCGGGCGCGCGAAACTTCACGAAAACCGGGGGGAACACCGGGTTCATGCCAGTTCGGCCGCGACCAGCTCGGCGATCTGCGCGGTGTTGAGCGCGGAGCCCTTGCGCAGGTTGTCCCCGCACACGAACAGTTCGAGCGCCGTGGGGTCGTCCAGGGCCCGCCGGACCCTGCCGACCCAGGTCGGGTCGGTGCCGACCACGTCGGCGGGGGTGGGGAACTCCCCGGCGGCCGGGTTGTCGAACAACACGACCCCGGGCGCTGTGGCGAGGATCTCACGGGCCTTGTCGACGGTGACCTCGCCCTCGAAGCGGGCGTGCACGGTCAGGGAGTGCGTGGTGATCACCGGCACCCGGACACAGGTGACGGCCACGGGAAGGCGGGGCAGGGAGAGGATCTTGCGGGATTCGTCCCGCACCTTCATCTCCTCCGAGGACCAGCCGTCCTCTCGCGCCGTGCCGGCCCAGGGCACGACGTTCAGGGCGACCGGCTCGGGGAACGGCCCGGTCTGGTCCCCGACGGCCCGGCGGACGTCGCCGGGGCTGGTGCCCAGTTCCGTGCCGGCGACGAGGGAGAGCTGCCGGCGCAGGGTCTCCACGCCCGCGCGCCCGGCACCGCTGACGGCCTGGTACGAGGAGGCGACCAGCTCGCGCAGCCCGAACTCGGCGTGCAGCGCGCCCACGGCGACGATCATGGAGAGCGTCGTGCAGCTGGGGTTGGCGACGATGCCCCGCCGGCGCATGCGCACGGCGTGCGGGTTGACCTCGGGCACGACGAGCGGCACGTCCGGGTCCATCCGGAACGCGCCGGAGTTGTCGACGACCACCGCGCCCTTGGCGACGGCGAGGGGCGCCCACTGCTCGGCGACCTCGTCGGGGACGTCGAACAGGGCGACGTCGACCCCGTCGAAGGCCTCCTCGGTGAGCGCCACGACCTCGGTCTCCTCGCCGCGCACGGCCAGCTTGCGGCCGGCCGAGCGCGGGGAGGCGATGAGTCGGATCTCGCCCCAGATGTCCGCCCGCTGGGACAGGATCCGGAGCATGACCGTGCCGACGGCTCCGGTCGCTCCCACCACGGCGAGCGTCGGGCGTGCGGACCGGCCGGTTCGGTCGGGTCCGGCCATCAGCGGCCGGTGCCTCCGTAGACGACGGCCTCGTCGCTGTCGGAGTCGAGTCCGAACGCCGAGTGCACGGCGCGGACGGCCTCGGGCACGTCGTCGGCGCGGGTGACGACCGAGATGCGGATCTCGGAGGTCGAGATCAGCTCGATGTTCACGCCCGCGTCGGACAGGGCCGTGAAGAAGTCGGCCGTGACACCCGGGTTGGTCTTCATACCGGCGCCGACCAGGGAGATCTTGCCGATCTGGTCGTCGTAGCGCAGGGAGTCGAAGCCGATGCCGGCCTTGTTCTTCTCCAGCGCGTCGATGGCCTTGCGGCCCTCGGTCTTCGGCAGCGTGAAGGAGATATCCGTCAGGCCCGTGGAGGCCGCGGACACGTTCTGCACGACCATGTCGATGTTGATCTCGGCGTCGGCGATCGTGCGGAAGATCGAGGCCGCCTCGCCCGGCTTGTCCGGCACGCCGACAACCGTGACCTTGGCCTCGGAGGTGTCGTGCGCGACACCGGAGATGAGAGCCTGCTCCACCTGCTTGTCCCCTTGATCGATCGGCTCGCTGCTGACCCACGTGCCCTGAAGCCCGCTGAAGCTGGACCGGACGTGGATCGGGATGTTGTACCGGCGGGCGTACTCCACACAGCGGTGGAGCAGCACCTTCGACCCGGACGCCGCCAGCTCCAGCATGTCCTCGAAGGAGATCCAGTCGATCTTCTTCGCCTTCTTCACCACGCGCGGGTCGGCGGTGAACACGCCGTCCACGTCGGTGTAGATCTCACAGACATCGGCGTCCAGCGCGGCCGCCAGGGCCACCGCCGTGGTGTCCGAGCCGCCGCGGCCGAGCGTGGTGATGTCCTTGGTGTCCTGGGAGACGCCCTGGAACCCGGCCACGATCGCGATGTTGCCCTCGTCCACCGAGGTCTTGATCCGGCCGGGCGTGACGTCGATGATCCGGGCCTTGTTGTGGACCGAGTCGGTGATGACACCCGCCTGGCTGCCGGTGAACGACTGGGCCTCGTGGCCCAGCTTTTTGATCGCCATGGCCAGCAGGGCCATGGAGATCCGCTCTCCGGCGGTCAGCAGCATGTCGAGCTCGCGCCCGGCAGGCATCGGGGAAACCTGCTCGGCGAGATCGATCAGCTCGTCCGTCGTGTCGCCCATCGCGGAAACCACGGCAACCACCTGGTTGCCGTTCTGCTTCGCTTCCACGATCCGCTTGGCGACGCGCTTGATGCCCTCGGCATCGGCTACGGAGGAGCCTCCGTACTTCTGCACGACAAGGCCCACGTGCGCTCCTCGCTCAATCCGTCTCTGTCCGCTCATACGCATTCGTACCGCGGTCGGCTCAGTCTAACGAGCGTCCGAAAAACCCCTCCGCGATATCGCATGGTGAGATCTCGGCCCGCCCGTCCAGAGTGGCTCATGCCCATCTGGGCACGGGCCACGCGAGAAAGTGCCCGGCGTCACAATCGCACGTGGGCGCGGTCCTGGTCTGGCAACTTTCAAGCACTAGGGTGCGGCTGTGCGCGTACTCCTGGTGGAAGACGATGAACCGGTCGCCCAGTCCCTGCGCCGTGGCCTCACGCGCTACGGCTTCGAGGTGGAGTGGGTCGCCACGGGCGAGGCGGCCCTGCGGCACCCGGGCCCCTACGAGGTCGTCCTGCTGGACCTCGGCCTGCCCGACACCGACGGACTGGACGTCTGCAAGGCGCTGCGTGAGCGCGGTGACGTGCCGATCATCGTGATCAGCGCCCGCAGCGACGAGACGGACCGGGTGGTCGGCCTGGAGCTCGGCGCGGACGACTACGTCTCCAAGCCGTTCGGCGTCCGCGAGGTCATCGCGCGGATCAGGGCGGTCATGCGCCGCACCCGGCCCCGCACCCCCGACGCGGCCCCCGACCGCTACGGCACCCGGCTGACCGTCGACCGCAAGGCCGCCCGGGTGCACCTGGACGGCGAGGAGGTCTCCCTCACGCCCAAGGAATACGACCTGCTGGCCTTCCTCACCGAGGAGCCCGGCGCGCTGATGTCCCGCGAACAGATCATGGAAGCGGTCTGGGACGCGAACTGGTTCGGCCCCACGAAGACGCTGGACGTGCACGTGGCGGCGCTGCGGCGCAAGCTCGCGGGAGCGATCACGATCGAGGCCGTACGCGGGGTGGGGTTCCGGCTGGAGATCACGCAGGACACCGGCGGGGACGGCGGCGCCTCATGATCCGCCAGCTCGTCCGCAGCTATGTCCTGCTCGTCGCCGTCGCCATCGCGCTGTTCACCGTGCCGGTGGCGTTCACGCTCACGGACCAGCTGCGCGGCGACACCAGGTCCGCGGTGCTGCGCGAGGCCGGAGCCATGGCCCTGCTGCTGGGCGACGGCCGGGCCGCGTCCTGCCGGGCGCTCCAGGAGATGGCCAAGGCCTACGACGACGAGATCCAGGTGACCCGCACCGCGAGCTGCGCGGCGGACCTGCCGCGGCCGGCCGCGGACGCGGCGCTGACCAGGGCACTGGAGGAGGGCAGGGCCACGACCGACTGGGGCTCCTCCTTCATCTGGGGACCCGAGCTGGTGGTCACGGTGCCCGCCCGCGCGCCCGGCACGGACCGCGTCGTCGGCGCCGTACGCATCGTGTACTCGACCGGCGAGATGACCGGCCGCCTGTGGCAGATCTGGGCCTTCCGGGCGGTCCTCGCCGTGCTCGTCCTCGGGGTGGCCGCGCTGCTCGGCGTCGTGGTGGCCCGGCGGCTCACCCGGCCGCTGCGCCAGCTCAACGAGATGGCCAGCAAGTTCAGCGACGGCGATCTGACCGCCCGCTCCCCCGTGACGGGCCCGCCCGAGACCCAGACCCTGGCACGCACCCTCAACCAGGGCGCCGAACGCCTGGACACGCTCATCGCGGCCCAGCGCATCTTCGTCGCGGACGCCTCCCACCAGCTGCGCACCCCGCTCACGGCGCTGCGCCTGTCCCTGGACAACATCGCCGACGGCGTGGACGACGAGTTCGTACGGGAGGACGTGGAGCAGGCGACCGCGGAGGTCGTGCGGATGAGCCGGCTGGTCAGCGGACTGCTGGTGCTGGCCCGGGCCGAGGCGAAGGTGACGGCGGCCGAGCCGCTGCCGCTGATGGACATCGTGCGGGAGCGGCTCGCCGTGTGGAGGCCGGCCGCCGACGAGCGCGGAGTCACCGTCGCGCTCGGGGGGAGTGCCGACGGCCGGCTGTCTGTGCTGTCCGGTCCCGGTCATCTGGACCAGATGCTGGACAACGTGCTCTCCAACGCCCTGGAGGTCTCGCCCGACGGCGGGACGATCACCGTGCGGGTGGAGGCCGGGGGCGATGTGGTGCGGGTGTCGGTCCTGGACCAGGGACCCGGCATGCCGGACGCCGAGAAGTCCCGCGCCTTCGACCGCTTCTGGCGGGGCCGGGGCCTGACCGGGAAGTCCGGCTCCGGCCTCGGTCTCGCCGTCGTCAGACAACTGGCGACGGACGACGGCGGGACCGTGGCGCTGACGGACGCACCGGGCGGGGGCCTGTGCGTGACGATCACGCTCCGGGCGTCCCACCGCAGCGGCGGCTGACCCGGCTCAGCCC
The DNA here is from genome assembly GCF_040654575.1 of Streptomyces sp. NPDC050674. Taxonomy (NCBI): domain Bacteria; kingdom Bacillati; phylum Actinomycetota; class Actinomycetes; order Kitasatosporales; family Streptomycetaceae; genus Streptomyces; species Streptomyces sp. NPDC050674. The sequence continues at coordinate 583,445 of NZ_JBFAIG010000002.1, read as the reverse complement.
TGCGGCATCTTCGACGAGTGGTGGTTCACGATGAGCCACTTGCCGTTCGGCTGCTTCTCGTAGGCGTAGGTGTAGCGGGCCTTGACGGTACTCTTCGCACCCGTGCCGTGGTCGGTCAGCGCGAACTCGTAGACACCGGTGTCGATCACGGTGTCCCGGTCCAGGACGTTGACGACGGACTCGATCTTCGTGCCCTTCGGCTTGTTGAGCAGGAAGTGCTCGAAGTAGTCGACGATGCCGGCTCTGTCGGTGCGGACCTGGTTGGAAACGGTGGGCAGCAGGACGGCGTCCTTGGCGTACAGGTCGGCGACCTTCTTCGGGTCACCGGTCTGCAGCGCGGCGTTCCAGTCGTCGAACAGGCCGAGCACCTGCGTCTTGGTCACCGGCACGGCGTGCTTCTCGCCCTTGCTCGGGGAGTCGGCTCCGGCCACTCCGGTGCCGAGGGCGAAGGAGCCGGCGGCCAGGACCGCGGTGGCGGTGGCGACGGCGGCTATGTGCCGGCGGGCGGGGCGACGGTTCATGACATCTCCTGGGACATCGAGGGGAGTTGGCCTGCCTCCGCGTGCTCCGCGGTGGAAGTGACTCCAGCCTCGCGTCCCCCCGGCCAGGGGCCGTACAGCCGTCGTACAGGGCTCGTACAAGGAGCCGCCAAAATCGCGCGGCGCGACCAGCGGCCGGGCGCTACGGTCGGGACATGGAGACCTTGCGCTACGTCGCGTTCAGCTCGGACCCCAAGGGCGGCAACCCGGCCGGGGTGGTGCTCGACGCGAGCGGCACCGACGACGCGGCGATGCTGGCGACGGCGGCCGAAGTGGGCTATTCCGAGACGGCGTTCGTGCGGGAGGCCGGCGAAGGCTCCCTGGACGTGCGGTACTTCAGCCCGCTCGCCGAGGTGCCGTTCTGCGGCCACGCGACGATCGCGACCGCTGTCGCCCACGCGGAGCGTCACGGCACCGGACGGCTGCTGCTGCGCACGGCGGCGGGCCCGGTCACCGTCACCACGGACCGGGCGGCGGACGGCGCCCTGGTGGCGACCCTGGTGAGCGTCCCGCCGCGCACGGTCCCGCTCGACGAGGGCGACCTCGCCGAACTGCTGGCGATCCTCGGCTGGTCCGCGGACGACCTGGATCCGGCACTGCCGCCCCGGGTGGCCTTCGCGGGGGCCTGGCACCCGGTCCTCGCCACCGCGAGCCGGGAGCGGCTGGCGGACCTGGACTACGACATGCCCACGCTCGCGGCCCTCATGACCGGCCGGGACTGGACCACGATCGACCTGGTCCACCGGGAGTCACCCACCGTCTACCACGCCCGCAACCCCTTCCCGCCCGGCGGCGTCGTCGAGGACCCGGCGACGGGGGCGGCGGCGGCCGCGTTCGGCGGCTACCTGCGGGAGCTCGAACTCGTGCCGGTCCCCGCGACGTTGACGATCCATCAGGGCGTGGACATGGGACGGCCGAGCACCATCACGGTGACGGTGCCGGCGCAGGCGGGCAGCGGAATCGGCGTCACCGGCACGGCCGTCCGGATCTGACGGCGTCCGGATCCGGCCGGCGTCCGGATCCGACCGGCTACGTGGCCGGGCGCAGTCCCAGCGGGCCGGCGATCTCCTCCGCCATCACACGGCCCGCCTCGATCTCCAGGGTGTCGTCGCCCATGCTCTGGTCCGTGTCCAGGCCGTCCAGTTCGGCCAGGGGCTGGTCGAGGCGGACGTGGGCGAGGACCGACTGGAGGGCGCGCAGGGTGGCCGACGCGGTGGAGCCCCAGTTGGAGAAGTAGGAGAACTGCCACCACCACAGGGCCTCGCTGGTGCGGCCCGCGCGGTAGTGGGCCATGCCGTGGCGCAGGTCGGCGATGACGTCGGCCAGGTCGTCCGAGATCCGGGCCGGCACGGGCGCCTTGCGGGGCTCGTAGGGGTCGAAGACCTCGGAGTAGACGTCGATCGGGTCCAGCAGACGGGCCAGGTTCTCGCGGAGCGCGTCGACGTCCGGCTCGGGGCCCGAGTCCGGTTCGTAGCGCTCGTCGGGCACGATGTCCTCGTGCGCGCCGAGCCGGCCGCCGGCCAGGAGGAGCTGGGAGACCTCCAGGAGGAGGAAGGGCACGGCCGATTCCGGCTCGTCGCCCTTGGCGACCTCCGTGACGGCGACCAGGAAGCTCTCGATCTGGTCCGCGATCTGGACCGCGAAATCGTCCGGGTTCTGGTCGGTCGCGTGCAGCGTGGCGTCAGACATCTAGGAGTCGTCTCCCCTCGAAGGCGCGGCCGAGTGTGACCTCGTCCGCGTATTCCAGGTCCCCACCCACCGGGAGGCCGCTGGCCAGGCGGGTGACCTTCAGGCCCATGGGCTTGATCATGCGGGCGAGGTACGTCGCTGTCGCCTCGCCCTCCAGATTCGGGTCCGTGGCCAGGATGAGTTCCGTGACCGTGCCGTCGGCCAGGCGGGCCAGGAGTTCCCTGATGCGCAGGTCGTCCGGGCCGACGCCGTCGATCGGGCTGATCGCGCCGCCCAGGACGTGGTAGCGGCCCCGGAACTCACGGGTGCGCTCGATCGCCACGACGTCCTTGGGCTCCTCGACCACGCAGATGACGGCCGGGTCGCGGCGGGTGTCACGGCAGATGTTGCACAGCTCCTCCTGCGCGACGTTGCCGCAGGTCGCGCAGAAGCGGACCTTCGCCTTGACCTCCATCAGCGCCTGCGCGAGCCGCCGTACGTCCGTCGGCTCTGCCTGGAGGATGTGGAAGGCGATCCGCTGGGCGCTCTTCGGACCGACGCCGGGCAGCCGTCCCAGCTCGTCGATCAGGTCCTGGACCACGCCTTCGTACAACGGACTGCCTTCCTGGGTCTTCCGGGGCGGTGCGCACCGTCCCGTACGTACCGTAGTTGTCTGCCGCCTCTGTGAGGAAGGCGGTGCGCCGGGTCAGAACGGCAGGCCGGGGATCCCGCCGCCGCCGAGGCCCTGCGCGAGGGGGCCCAGCTTCTGCTGCTGGAGCGTCTGCGCGTTCTCGTTGGCCGCCTGGACGGCCGCCACGACGAGGTCGGCGAGGGTCTCGGTGTCCTCCGGGTCCACCGCCTTCGGGTCGATCTTCAGGGCGCGCAGCTCGCCGGCGCCGGTGACGGTGGCCGTCACCAGACCGCCGCCCGCCTGCCCGTCGACCTCCGTCTGCGCCAGTTCCTCCTGCGCCTGTGCCAGGTCCTGTTGCATCTTCTGGGCCTGCTGGAGCAGCTGCTGCATGTTGGGCTGGCCACCACCGGGGATCACGATCAGCTCCTTGCTCGGTACGGGTTTTCCCGTTCGGCACGAGCCTACGTGGTCGGGGCTGCCGTCGCCCCAGCACTCTTTCGAGTGAGTCCCTCTCGCGCCCTATACCTGATCAAGGAATACTTCCGGGCGGAAAAGCGGCGAAAGCCGCGTCTTCGCCACCCATTGGGGGGTAGGAAGGGTCGGGCGCGTTCGGGAGGCGGGCTTTCGCCCATCGCGCAGCGTGATCGGTGAGTGAACCGTACGTGGTCATTCGTGGTCAGTGAGGAGTGCCGGGTGGGTCAGCCGGAGATGCAGCCCGAGGGGCCGCCTCAGGACGGGCGGGGCGAGCAGACGGCGGCCGGGCTGCGGCCCGGCGATCTGACCGGGCGGGTCTTTCCGCTCGGGGACTGGGGCGAGCCGGCGGTCCGGCTGGACGAGCTGTACCGGTGGGTGGAGCGGGGGGCGCTGCGGACGGCGGCCTGGTATCTCGTGGACCGGGTGTGGAAGCGGCGGTGCGCGCGGGTGCTGCGCTGCGGGGCGGCGACCGGGGCGGTCACCGGGGTCGCGCTGCCCGTGCTGGACCTGACCGGCGTGGCGGGCGGGATCGCGCCCTGGGGGTGCCTGGCGCTGCTGGCGGGAGCTGCGTGCGTGGCCGTCGACCGGTACTTCGGCGTGACGTCCGGGTGGATGCGGGACGTGGCCACCGCCCAGGCCGTGCAGCGGCGGCTCCAGGCGTTGCAGTTCGACTGGGCGGCGGAGAGCGTGCGGGAGGTGCTGGGACCGGCGGAGGGCACGGCCGGCGAGGCCGCCGAGCGGTGCCTGGGGGTGCTGCGGAGGTTCTCCGAGGACGTGACGGAGCTGGTGCGGGTGGAGACGGCGGACTGGATGGGCGAGTTCCGGTCCGGGGGTGCCGCGCCGGTGGGTCTGCAGGCGGTGACGTTCCCCGGGCCGGGGCGTGGGACCGAGGTGGGGGTGAACGGGCGGTTCGCCGTGCCCCCGGCGGGGGGCACGCGGCCGAACATGCCCCGGCAGCGGCCGCCCGAGCCGCGGTGAGCGGAGCCGGCGGCCCTCCGTCCGCCGCCACGGCGAACTGCGGCCTCAGGACCCTCCGTCCCGTGCGCACAAGGTGAGCCCCTCCGGTGTCCAGCACGGCACGTGGCCGTGGGTGCGGATGACGTCCTGGCCGTTGCCGCGGGCCAGGTAGGTGAGAAAGCTCGACGCCAGGGAGTCGGCCGGGGGGCGGCCGTAGGTGTAGGCGTACTCGATCTCGCGGTAGGGGTAGGCGCTCGTGCCGTGTTCGATGGCGTCGACGGACGGCGGGTCGCCGTCCAGGCGCAGCGCGTGCAGGCCCTTCGCCCGGGCGGCGAGGTTCAGTTCGCTGTACCCGACGGCGCCGGGGAGGCCGGCGACCGTCGCCAGGACCTGCTCGGTCGCATCGAGTTCGCAGCGCGGGACGATCGCCGTGGGGTCGTCCTTGTGGACGCAGTCGACGGACGAGTTGGCGATCTCCCCCCGGCCCAGCACCCGGCGCTGGAAGACCTGCCGTGTCCCGGAGTTGGCGTCCCGGCTGACGAGGCGCACGGGCAGGTCGGGGCCGCCGAGCTGCCGCCAGTTGCGGATCTCGCCCCGGTACAGGCGCCGGACGTCGTCGGTGGACAGGTTCGTCAGCCTCACGTCGTCGTTGACCACGAGCACGAAGACGGACACCGCCACCCTGTTCTCCCGCAGGTCGGGCAGACCGGCAGGCTTGGGGCCGTCCGACAGTGCCACGACCGGCGGGGAGCCCTGGGAGTCCCGTTTCGCCCGGTCGCCGGCGGCCGTGAGCTCGCGTATCCCGGCCGTGGAACCGTGGGCGTCCACGGCGATGACGGGGTCGCCGCCGCAGTCGCGCTCGTACTTCTCGGCCGCCTCGCGCAGGACGGGAGCGAAGGCGGTCGAGCCGGTGAGGGTGAGGGTGCCGCTCGCGCAGCCGATCGGGGGCGGGGTGTCGTCCTGGGCGACGACGATCGCCGCCAGGGTGACCACGCTCGCCGTGAGCGCGATGGTGATCAGCCGCGCGGCCCGGCTGAACAGCGGCGGCTTCTCGTCGGGCGTGGCACTGCGGTTGGGGTGCACCTCACCGTCGCGCAGTCCGCCGACCAGCCGGATCTCGTCGCCGACGTCACCGCCGGAGAGGAGGACGAGCAGCTTGAAGTGGTCGCCGCGGTTGAGCGGGACGCGCGGGATGCGCAGGGTGTTGCCGTCGTAGGCGAACCCGCGTGCCGCGGTGAAGTGGTCCATGAGGTGGTCGGTGTCCGACGGCTGGGTGACCGAGACACCGCGGACGGTCCGGCCGGTGAACACGGCGGTCAGGCCGTGGAGTTCGGGGCCGGTGTAGTCGTCGCGGTCGATGCCCTGCGAGCCGTCGTTCTCGATGCGCAGCAGGACCAGGGTCGCGTCCGACATACCGGGAGCCTCGTCGAACAGGCCGAGTCGGCGGTTGGCGCGGCCCGAACGCACGTCGTCGCCGATGGGGTTGTCCATCTGCACCCGGTAGCCCATGCGTTTGCGGCGCGGTACCCGGCGTTCGTACCAGACCATCACGCCCGAGGCGACGATGCCGAGGAGGGCCGTGGCCACGGCCACGAGGTTCTCCGCGCTCAACCACTCCACCGTGGGTGCCCCCGCCGCCGCCCGGACGATTCGATCGTCCGGTCACCGTACGGCCGTGCGAGCACCCATCCGGTTGTCGTCGGCCGGAATTCGCCGGACGTTCAACCTCCGGGTGACCAGTGCCAGTTGGTCACTGCCTCGTGTACGTCAGCCGCTCCCCGCTGCTGGTGTTCACGCGCTCCAGCGTGCCGTCCGACAGGAGGGTCACCTCGGTGGCCGCGCCCGGGGTGCAGGCGGTGCGGGGCTGTCCGACCTTCACGGTCGTCGGGCCGATGCTCAGCGCGCCGTCGGTGCCGGGTTCCGCGGTCAGCCGCCCCTCGAAGACGCAGTGGTAGGTGCCGCCGTCCTTGGTCGGCCCGTCGGCCACGAGGGACAGGACCGTGTCGCCCGGTTCGCCCTGCTGGAGGGTGAGCGAACGGCTGTGCTCGCCGTCGGCGTTGTCGATGGCCGTGGTCCAGGTGCCGAGGTACCCGGTCGGGATCGTGCCGTCCGCCGGGGAGGGGGAGGTGCCCTGCGAGGTCGTCGGGGACGGGCCCGGCGTGGTCGGTGGCGCGCTCGTGCCCTGCGTGGGAGTGGGGCCGCCGTCGGCCCGGTCGTCGCCGCCGCCCTGCATCAGCGCGTACACGGACCCGCCCGCGGCGAGCGCCACGACCAGGGCGATCACCACGAGCAGCGCGGTGGAACGGCCGTCTCTCCCCCGCTGCGGCTGCGGGGGGCCGTACGGCGGGGTGGTGCCGTAGGGCGGCGGGCCGTAGGGCGGGGTGGAGCCGAGGCCGCCGTAGGCGGGGTGGGGCTGGGGGTGCTGCTGGGGGTAGCCGTACGCCGGGTACGGGGGCGCGGGCGTCGGCATCTGCGGGTGGGACGGGGCGGCGGCGCCCGGCAGTCGCCCGGGCGCCGGGGGCACGCTCTGCCCCGCGACCATGGTGGGCAGATGGTTCACCGACGGCCCCTCCCCCGGCGGGCCCGGCGGGGGCGGCGTGATGGGGCGCGGCGAGGACTCGTCGGCGGCGGGGGCGTGCTCAGGGGTGGGGCCGGGGCCGGGTCCGCCGGAGGGGGCGGACGGTACGGCGCCGGGGCCGGGGCCGGGGGCCCCGGTGGCGGCCCGGGGTGTCACGGCACCCGGGCTCCCGAAGGGGGCCGACGGTGTCACGGCACCCGAGCCGGGGGCGTCGGCGGGGACCAGCGGTGTGGCAGAACCGGGTCCGGCCCCCGGTGAGCCCGGGGGCGTGGCAGGGCCAGGACCGGCGACCCCCGCAGAGCCCGGGGGTGTGGCAGGGCCCAGACCGGCGCCCCCAGGAGAGCCCGGCGGCACGGCAGAACCAGGACCGGCGACCCCGGCAGAGCCCGGCGGCACGGCAGAACCAGGGCCGGCGGCCCCGGCAGGGCGCGGCGGTGTGGAGGCGTCAGGGGCGGGCCGGCCGGCGGGCTGCGCTCCGGGGCGCTCGCCGCCCCCGGGGCCGGAGGCTGACCCCGCGGGAGAGCCGGCCCCCTCCGGCTCCTCCGCGTCCAGCAACCGCACCGCGTGCCGCCCCAGTTGGGCGACGAGGGCGCTCGGCAGCCACGGATCGAGGGCGCGGCCGTCCGCGACGGTGTCGTCCGCGCCCGTGCGTTCCAGGACGCGGTCGAGGGAGGGCCGGGCGGCGGGGTCCTTGCGCAGGCAGTCCCGGACCAGGTCGGCGATGCCCTCGGGGACGCCCGTCAGGTCCGGTTCCTCCTGGGCGATGCGGAACATCAGCGCGTGCACACCGCTGTTGGCGCTGCCGAAGGGCAGGGCGCCGGTCGCGGCGTAGGCGAGGACCGAGCCGAGGCAGAAGACGTCGCACGCCGGGGTGATGCGATCGCCCCGCACCTGCTCGGGCGCCATGAAACCGGGGGATCCGACGAGCGCGCCGGTGCGCGTGAGCCCGCCGTCCGTCACGGTCTCCAGCGCGCGGGCGATGCCGAAGTCGATGACGCGCGGGCCGTCGATGGTGACCAGCACGTTGGACGGCTTGAGGTCACGGTGGACGATCCCGGCGGCGTGGATGTCCTTGAGCGCGTGCGCGAGCCCGGCCGCGAGGATGCGGACCGTCCGCTCGGGCAGGGCACCGTGATCGTGCCCGACGACCTGCTGGAGGCTCGGCCCGGCGACGTACCCGGTGGCGACCCACGGCACGGCGGCCTCGGTGTCGGCGTCCAGCACCGGCGCGGTCCAGTACCCGCCGACCCTCCGCGCGGCCCGCACCTCCTGCCGGAACCGCTCCCGGAACTCCTCCTGCGCGGCGAGTTCCTCACGGACCAGCTTCACGGCGACCGTGCGGCCCCGCTCGGAGCGGGCCAGATAGACGTGCCCCATGCCCCCCGCACCGAGCCGCGCCAGCAGCCGGTACGCACCGATCCGAGGCGGATCCCCGGGCCCCAGCTTCTCCATCGCTCAGCCGCCTTCCCCCCACACGCGAGCAAACAGATCGAGAATAGTGCGGGGCGGGGGCGGGGTGGCCTGGGCGACGTCTACGGTTCCGTAACAGGCGGACCTGCCTGGTCGAGCACCTTCGACAGCCGTTCCAGCGTCCGCACCGCCTCCGCCAGCTCCGTCTCACCGAACGCCTCGGCCAGCCGGTCGGCGAAGGCCGCGTGCCCGGGGTCGATCCGGGCGACGGCCGCGCGGCCCTCATCGGTCGGGGCGAGGAGCTTGGCGCGGCGGTGGGCCGGGTTCGGCCGGTACTCCGCGAGGCCCCGCTCCACCAGCAGGTCGGCGATGCGCTGGACGCTCTGCCGGGTGATGCCCATGGCGCGGGCGATGCCGGAGACGGGCAGCGGCTCCGGGAGGACCGCGCCGAGCACCTGCCACCAGGCGGCGGTGAGCCCGGCGGGCCGGGCCAGTTCCTCCGCGACGGCGAGGAACTGGCCGTTGAGCCGGAACACCCCGAGGGCGCTGCGGCTGAGCAGGTCCTGACGCTCGCGGCTCACAGGGCGCCGGCCTTCTCCAGCACCCCGTAGGCCGCCGCGTCGGAGTCGTGGAACAGCCGGTACCAGGCGTCCAGCACCTCGCCCTCGTAGACCCCGAGCAGCCGGAGGATCTCGCGGGCGAAGGCGACGGGTTCGGTGGGGCCCGCGGTGATCAGCGCGCCGTCGGTGACGGCGTCGGCCTCGACGTAGCGTGCGCCGCCCGCGTAGCCGGTCGCGGCCAGGTAGAAGGAGACCGCGCTGGTGTGGTCGCGGTCGTCGAGCAGGCCCTCGCGGGCGAGTCCGGCGGTGGCGCCGCAGATGGCGGCGACCGGGACGCCCGCGTCCAGGAACGCCCGGGCGGTGCGGGCGAAGGGGGCGAGGTCGTCCGAGGTGTCCCACAGGTCGGCGCCCGGGAGGATCAGCAGCGCGCTGTCCTCGGGGCGCAGGTCCTCAAGGGCCAGGTCGAGCTGGACGCGCAGGCCGCCGATGCTCCGCACGGGGGCCGTGGCCGGGCCGACGGTGCGGATCTCGTGGCCGGAGCGGGCGAGCTGGGCCGTGGCGTGACCGGTCTCCCAGTCGGCGAGGGTGTCGTAGACGGCGAGATGGACGGGCTTGCCGGTGGTGGCGTTCATGGCTCCTCCTCGGTCCCGTGCGCTTATGACAGCATTCTGTCGACTGGGCAGCATGCTGTCAACATGCCGCGTCCCCCGTGGACAACCTGTCGCGGAATGCCGCCGACGCCAGACAGGCCGCCGATTTCACCGCCCTCTCCCCCGCGCCTACGCTCGCCCGCATGACCCCTCAGCCGAACCCCGAAGCCGGTGCCGCCGTCAAGGCCGCCGACCGTGACCACGTGTTCCACTCCTGGTCCGCTCAGGAGCTCATCGACCCGCTCGCCGTCGCCGGTGCCGAGGGATCGCACTTCTGGGACTACGACGGCCGCCGCTACCTCGACTTCTCCAGCGGGCTGGTCTACACGAACATCGGCTACCAGCACCCGAAGGTCGTCGCGGCGATCCAGGAGCAGGCGGCGAGGATGACGACGTTCGCGCCCGCCTTCGCGGTCGAGGCGCGGTCGGAGGCGGCCCGGCTGATCGCCGAGCGGACGCCGGGCGACCTGGACAAGATCTTCTTCACCAACGGCGGCGCCGACGCCGTCGAGCACGCGATCCGGATGGCCCGTCTGCACACCGGCCGCCCCAAGGTGCTCTCGGCGTACCGCTCGTACCACGGTGGCACCCAGCAGGCCGTGAACATCACCGGTGACCCGCGCCGCTGGGCCTCCGACAGCGGCACGGCCGGAGTCGTGCACTTCTGGGCGCCCTACCTCTACCGCTCGCGCTTCTACGCCGAGACCGAGGAGCAGGAGTGCGCGCGGGCGCTGGAGCACCTGGAGACGACGATCGCCTTCGAGGGGCCCTCGACGGTCGCGGCGATCATCCTGGAGACGATCCCGGGCACGGCCGGGATCATGGTCCCGCCGCCCGGCTATCTCGCCGGGGTGCGGGAGATCTGCGACAGGCACGGCATCGTCTTCGTCCTGGACGAGGTCATGGCCGGGTTCGGGCGGACCGGTGAGTGGTTCGCCGCCGACCTGTTCGACGTCACCCCCGACCTGCTGACCTTCGCCAAGGGCGTGAACAGCGGTTATGTGCCGCTGGGCGGAGTGGCGATCTCCGGCGCGATCGCGCAGACCTTCGGGAAGCGGCCCTACCCGGGCGGTCTGACGTACTCCGGGCACCCGCTGGCCTGCGCGGCCGCGGCGGCGACGATCGACGTCATGGCGGAGGAGGGCGTGGTCGAGAACGCCGCGCGCCTCGGCGAGTCCGTCGTCGGGCCGGAGCTGCGGGCGCTGGCCGAGCGGCACCCCAGCGTCGGCGAGGTGCGCGGCGTCGGCATGTTCTGGGCACTGGAGCTGGTCCGCAACCGGGAGACGCGGGAGCCGCTGGTGCCGTACAACGCGGCCGGTGAGGCGAACGCGCCCATGGCCGCCTTCGCCGCCGCCGCGAAGAAGGGCGGGCTGTGGCCGTTCGTGAACATGAACCGGACGCACGTGGTGCCGCCCTGCAACATCAGCGAGGCGGAGCTGAAGGAGGGGCTCGCGGCCCTGGACGCGGCGCTCTCGGTGGCGGACGAGCACACCGAGTAAAGAGCTGTAAACCCGTCAGTAACCGACATTCTCGCGACTCATTCGAACGCGTAAGGTGGCGTGCTCGTAGACATATACGCGCACGCCACCCGAACGCGACGAGGGAGACGCCCTGACCATGCCCGCCAGCACCGGCAACGGCGCCGTGACGCGCAGCACCCTGCGACAGCAGATCGCCGACGCGCTTCGTGACGAGGTGCTGGCCGGACGGCTCCAGCCGGGGCAGGAGTTCACGGTCAAGGAGATCGCCGAGCAGTACGGGGTGTCCGCGACGCCGGTGCGCGAGGCGCTCGTCGACCTCTCCGCCCAGGGGTTGCTCGAGGCCGACCAGCACCGCGGCTTCCGGGTCCACGAGTACTCGGTCGAGGACTTCCGCGGCATGATCGAGGCCCGCGACCTGGTCATCGAGGGCATGTTCGTCGCGCTGACCGAGGGGCGCCCCAACGCGGTGCGGCCGGACGATCCCCGGTCCGCCGCCGTCGTCGCCGGGGTCCGCAGGCGCGGCGAGGAGGCGCAGCGGGCCGCCGCCGCCGGTGATCTCTCCGTCCTGATCGGCTACGACCTGCGTTTCTGGCGCGAGCTCGGCGCCTGCTTCGGCAATCCCTACCTCGCCGACTTCCTGCACCGGCTGCGCGTCCAGACCTGGGTCTGCGCGGTGCAGCACCTGCGTCGGCTGACCGATCTGCGCGGCGAGCTGTGGGCCGGTCACACCCGGCTGGTGGACGCCCTGATCGACCGCGACAACGACGCCGCCCGGGCGATCATCGCCGCGTACAACGCGCACTCGCTCGACCTGATCGAGCGGCTCGCCTCCCGATGACCCGAGTCGCCGCTGCCCGTGTGGGTATGGGACAGGCACGGCGGGAGCCGTGACCGTGTCGCACCGCTACTCTTCTTGACCACCGTGCTACCCGACCACCGCGCTGAGCGAGGAGCCTTCTTTGGCCTGTGACCTGTGGCTGGTACCGCTCGTCGACGTGTTGTGCCACACGCCGGACAACCCCTTCGCCGAGGAACTCGCGCAATACAACAAGGTGCTCGCGGAGGCCGGTCTGCCGCCGGTGCCGGTGTACCAGTACATGCCGGGCCTGACCGGTGACGTCGCCCCGGTCGCGGGCTTCGACTACGACGCACTGCACTTCCTGCGCCGCGCCTACCTGCTCCAGGTGTGCGGCCTGCCGGTGACGCCCGTGGACGAGCTCGGCGGCGACTACGAGCAGCTGCTGGAGATGTTCGAGTCGACGGCCCAGCAGTCCCACCTGGTCTGGCACTACGACCACGCGGGCGCCTACGTCCCGGTCGACTTCCCCAGCCCGCTCGCGGACGACGACCTCCTCGCGGGCGGCGGCCCGCTGGGCTCCTCGCACGCCCTGCTGCGGGAGCTGGAGGTGGTCGCCCCGGCGCTCGGCATCGACCCGGCCAACCCGCCGGCGGCCCCCCAGCCGCCGCTCGCCCCGACGGAGCTGGAGGAGCCCGCCGTTCCCGCCCCGTACGACCCGAGCCCGTTCGCCCGTGAGCGGCACGTCTGGCTCGGGCTGCACGCGGCCGTGACCCGCAGTCTCGCCCAGGGGTCGATGATCGTCTTCAGCTGAGCCGGCGGCTCAGCGTCCGAGCTGGGAGAGGCCCTTCTGCACGTCCTCGACGTTCATCACCGGCGTGTAGGTGATCTCCGCGTTGAGGTGGAGGAAGAAGGGCTCGCTGAGCACCGGCATCTGCGAACTGTCCTGCATGTCGAAGACCAGGAAAGCGGTGCGCTTGCCGTGGTCGGAGGTGAAGTAGGCGGCTTCGGGCTTGATCTGTTCCAGCGCCTCCTGGATCAGCTTCCCCAGGGTGCCGTTGCGGATGGCCTCGTTGGCCTTCTCCGTGTCCATGGACGCCTTGAGCATGACGCGCATCGCACTCACCTTCTCCTGGTCGACGCACGCGGGGGTATGGCTTCAGCGTATGCCGGTTCCCGGCAACTCTCCCGGCGGGAGAACGCGGGCCGCCCCCCGCGGGAACGGGGGGCGGTCTGCGGAGACGGGGACGGGGACGGGTCAGAGGAACGAGTTGATCTCGATCGTCTCGTCGCGGCCCGGGCCCACGCCGATCGCGGAGATCGGTGCGCCGGACATCTCCTCCAGCGCCTTCACGTACGCCTGCGCGTTCTTCGGCAGGTCGGAGAAGGACTTCGCCTTGCTGATGTCCTCGGACCAGCCCGGGAGCATCTCGTAGACCGGCTTGGCGTGGTGGAAGTCGGTCTGGGAGTACGGGAGCTCCTCGACGCGCTTGCCGTCGATCTCGTACGCCACGCAGACCGGGATCTGCTCCCAGCCGGTGAGGACGTCGAGCTTGGTGAGGAAGAAGTCGGTCAGGCCGTTCACGCGGGTCGCGTAGCGGGCGATGACCGCGTCGAACCAGCCGCAGCGGCGGTCACGGCCGGTGGTGACACCGCGCTCCCCGCCGATGCGGCGCAGTGCCTCGCCGTCCTCGTCGAACAGCTCGGTCGGGAACGGACCGGCGCCGACGCGGGTGGTGTACGCCTTCAGGATGCCGATGACCCGGCTGATCTTCGTCGGGCCCACACCTGCGCCGGTGCAGGCACCGCCCGCGGTCGGGTTCGACGAGGTCACGAAGGGATACGTGCCGTGGTCGATGTCCAGGAGCGTGCCCTGGCCGCCCTCGAACAGGACGACCTTGTCCTCCTCCAGCGCCTGGTTCAGCACCAGGACGGTGTCGGCGACGTACGGCGCGAGCTTGTCCGCGTAGGCCAGCAGCTCCTCGACGACCTGGTCCACGGCGATCGCGCGCCGGTTGTAGAGCTTGGTGAGGATCTGGTTCTTGACGTCGAGGGCCGCCTCGACCTTCTGCGTGAGGATCGACTCGTCGTAGAGGTCCTGCACGCGGATGCCGACGCGGTTGATCTTGTCGGCGTAGGTCGGGCCGATGCCGCGCCCGGTGGTGCCGATCTTCCGCTTGCCGAGGAAGCGCTCGGTCACCTTGTCCACCGTCACGTTGTACGGCGTGATGATGTGCGCGTTTCCGCTGAGGAGGAGCTTGGACGTGTCGACGCCACGCTCGTTCAGACCGCTCAGCTCGGAGAGCAGGACCGACGGGTCGACGACGACGCCGTTACCGATGACCGGCGTACAGCCGGGAGACAGGATTCCGGAAGGGAGGAGGTGCAGTGCGTACTTCTGATCACCCACGACCACCGTGTGGCCGGCGTTGTTGCCGCCCTGGTAGCGCACCACATAGTCCACGGAACCACCGAGCAGGTCGGTGGCCTTTCCCTTGCCTTCGTCACCCCACTGAGCACCGAGCAGCACAAGTGCGGGCACGCGCGTACACCCCTTCCGGGCGGGGCATGTCCATGGTCGAGGGCGAACGCGGAGGATCACAGCCGCGTGCACCGCGACCGCCGTTGGCGGCCAACCGTCGGACCGGATGCCCCGGAATAGACGAAGCCCCTGGCGCAATAGCGCAAGGGGCTCTTGCACAAAGATGCTACCCGAGGAAGCGAGGCATGGCCGAGGTGGCGACTTCCGCGACGTCCGAGCAGCTGCTGGTGGTGGTCGACCCGGGCGCCCGTCGGTCGGACGGCGAGTCCGTCAGGATCGCGAAAGACGTGCTCGGCGCGGGTGCCGGCATGAAGCTGTGCCTGCCGGACGGGCCGGAGGAGTTCGCGCGGGCACTGGCCCGGCGGGGCTCGCGGCGACCGGTGGTGGTGGGCGACGACCGGGCCCTGATCCGCGCGGTGGCGCTGCTGCACCGCCACCGGGAGCTGGCCGGATGCGCGCTGTCGGTGGTGCCGGTCGGCGCTGCGCAGTCCCTGGCCCGGTCCCTGGGCGTGCCGACGGGGACGGTGGCGGCGGCGCGGGCGGTGCTCGACGGGGTCGAACGGCGGATGGACCTGATGGTCGACGACAGCGACGGGGTGGTGCTCGGTGCGCTGCGGATACCGCCCTTGTCGCCCTCCCCGGCCTGGTCCGGCCCGCGGGCCGAGCCGGACCCGGGGCAGGTGCCGGGCCGCCCGTGGCTGCGGACCTGCCAGTCCCTGGTCCGGACCCTGGTGCCGGTCAACCGTCCGTCCCGGCCCGCCCCCGCGCCCGAGCCGGGGCCGTCGCGACTGCGGGTCGAGGTGGACGGGGAGACCCTCGTGGACCTGAACCAGCCGGTGGAGGCGGTGTCGGTGGCGCCGTCCGCGGCGGGCCTTGCGTCGGTGGAGGTCAGACCGGTGTCGGTGGGCGCGGAGGCCTCGCCGCTGCTCGCGGAGGGCCGGACGGTGACGGTGTCCGGGGCGCACTTCCGCTACCGCGCGGACACCGTGGTGTCGGGGCCGGTGCGCACCCGCACCTGGGTGGTGCGGGAAGGAGCGTGGGGGCTGACGGTGCCGTCGGGCCGGTGAGTCAGGCCCCGGCGTCCGGCCCGAAGGTCCTGGCCCGGTGCACGCGCCAGCGTTCCATCAGCTCCGCGAGCTCGCCCTCCATGAACTCGAAGAACGCCAGGGTCTCGGCGAGGCGGCGGCCCGCCGGGGTGCCCGCGCCGAGGCCGGCGACGCCCTCGCGCAGGGCGGCCTCCCAGCGCTTGAGGACGGCGTCGCGGTTGGCCAGGGCCTCGTACCACTGATCGCCGTGCACCCGGTAGCGCTCCCGGCGCGAACCGGGCTCCCGCTCGCGCGAGACCATGTGCGTCTGGGCCAGGTAACGCACCGCGCCGGAGACCGCCGCGGGGCTGATCCGCAGCTGCTCCCCCAGCTCGGCGGAGGTCAACGAACCCTCGTCCGAGGACAGCAGCGCCGCGAAGACCCGGGCCGGCATGCGCGCCATCCCCGCCTCGACGAGCTGCGCCGCGAAGGACTCCACGAACCTCGACACGGCCTCCGCGTCCCGGTCGCTCCCGGCTGATTGCGTCATGGGTCCCATCCTAGGCGTGATTCACACTGTTCCTAACCTTCACAAATTTCTGAAAGACGCGTACGTTCTGAAGCGTGACGAAGGCCATCACCGTCTCCGGACTGCACAAGTCCTTCGGACGGACCCACGCGCTCGACGGACTCGACCTTGAAGTCGCCACCGGCGAGGTCCACGGCTTCCTCGGCCCCAACGGCGCCGGAAAGTCCACCGCCATCCGGGTCCTGCTCGGTCTGCTGCGCGCCGACTCGGGCGCCGCACAGGTCCTGGGCCGCGACCCGTGGCAGGACGCGGTCGAGGTGCACCGCCGCATCGCCTACGTCCCCGGGGACGTGACGCTGTGGCGCAACCTGTCCGGCGGCGAGGTCATCGACCTCTACGGCCGGCTGCGCGGAGGACTCGACCCCGGGCGCCGAGCGGAGCTGACCGAGCGCTTCGAACTCGACCCCACCAAGAAGGGCCGCACCTACTCCAAGGGCAACCGGCAGAAGGTCGCCCTGGTCGCCGCGTTCGCCTCGGACGTCGACCTGCTCATCCTGGACGAGCCGACCTCGGGCCTGGACCCGCTGATGGAGGAGGTCTTCCGGGCCTGCGTCGAGGAGGAGCGCGACCGGGGCCGCACGGTCCTGCTCTCCTCCCACATCCTCAGCGAGGTCGAGCAGCTGTGCGACCGGGTGAGCATCATCCGCAAGGGCCGTACGGTCGAGAGCGGCTCGCTCGCCGACCTGCGCCACCTCACCCGCACCAGCGTCGTCGCCGAACTCGCGGGCGCGCCCGACGGCCTGGCGGAGCTGCCGGGCGTGCACGGCCTGGAGGTGCGGGGGCACCGCGTCCGCCTCCAGGTCGACACCGAGCGGCTGGACGGCGTCCTGCGGTCGCTGAGCGCCTCGGGCGTGCGGTCGCTCACGTCGACACCGCCGACGCTGGAGGAGCTGTTCCTGCGCCACTACCAGGACGGCACGGCCGAGGCGGGCGCCCGATGACGGCCTTCGCGGCGCGGCCCGGCGGCGCACGTCACCTGGCGGGCACGGGCACCCTGCTGCGGTTCGCCCTGCGCCGCGACCGGATCCTGATCCCCGTCTGGATCGCCGTGACCGCGCTGATGGTCCTCTCCATGCCGAGCACGCTGGAGGGCCTCTACGGCACTCCCGCCGCACGCGCGGACCTGGTCCGGCAGGTGGAGACCAACTCCTCGCTGCGGGCGATGGTCGGCCCGGTCTTCGGCGACTCGCTGGGCGCCCTGACGGCCTGGCGCGCCGGCCTCTACGCTGGTGCCCTGGCGGCCGTGATGAGCCTGCTGGTCGTCGTGCGGCACACCCGGGACGAGGAGGAGAGCGGCCGTCAGGAGCTGGTGGCGTCCGGCACGGTGGGCCGCCGGGCCTCCCTGACGGCGGCGCTGCTGGCGGCGGCGGTCGCGAACGGGGTGCTGGCACTGCTGCTGACGGCCGGACTGGCCGGCCAGGGCGGCACCGGGGCGCTGGCCCTCGGGCTCGGGGTCGCCGGGGCCGGGATGGTCTTCGCCACGATGGCGGCGATCGTCGCCCAGCTGACGGAGAGCGCACGGCTGGCACGCGGCCTGACGGCGGCGGTGCTCGGGGCCGCGTTCGTCCTGCGCGCGGCGGGCGACTCGGCCACGGACGGGGGCACCTCCCGGGCTTCCGGCACCGGGGCAGGCTCCTCGGTCCTGACCTGGCTGTCGCCGCTGGGCTGGCTGGAGAACCTGCGGCCCTACGCCGCCGAGCGCTGGTGGGTGCTGGCGCTGTTCGCCGGGGCGGTGGTCCTCCAGGGCCTGGCGGCCTACGCGCTGGCCGGCCGCCGGGACCTCGGCATGAGCTTCCTGCCGACCCGGCCGGGCCCGGCGTCCGGCGGTCTGGGCAGCGCGGGCGCCCTGGCCTGGCGGTTGCAGCGGGGCGGTGTGCTCGGCTGGGGCATCGGATTCTTCCTGGCCGGGGTCGTCTACGGCGGCATGACCGAGGGTGCGGCGGACCTGGTCGGCGGCAACGACAACGCCCGGAAGGTCTTCGAGCGGATGGGCGGCCACTCCGGCCTGACGGACGCGTTCCTGGCGTCCATGATCGGCATGCTCGGCCTGGTCGCGGCGCTGTACATCGTGGCGTCGGTGCTGCGTCTGCACGGCGAGGAGACCTCGGGCCGGGCGGAACCGGTGCTGGCCAACGCCGTCGGCCGCCTGCGCTGGGCCGCCGGCCACCTGCTGATCGCCTTCGGCGGCGCCACCCTGATCATGCTGCTGGCCGGGCTGGGTTTCGCCGTCGGCTACGGCAGGCGGACCGGCCCGGTGCTGGCCGCGTGCCTGGCGCAGCTCCCGGCGGTGTGGGTGATCGGCGGGCTGGCGGTGCTGCTGTACGGGGTCCTGCCCCGGGCGGCCGTGGCGGCCTGGGGCGTCGCCGGGGCGGCGCTGCTGATCGGCTGGGTGGGGCCCGCGCTGGACGTACCGCAGGCGGTGCTGGACCTCTCCCCGTTCGGCCACCTGCCCAAGCTGCCGGGCGGCTCCGTGCGGTGGGGGCCGCTGCTGGTGCTGACCGGGCTGGCGGTGGCGCTGGTCGCGGGCGGGCTGGCGGGGCTGCGGCGCCGGGACATGACCACCTAGCGGGTGATCAGCCGACCTCGACGGTCAGCCCACCTCGACGGCCAGCCCCTCCAAGCCCCTGATCACGAAGTTCGGTTTCCTCTCCGGCTCGGTGGCGAGGCGGAGGGTCGGGGCCCTGTCCAGCAGGGCGCCCATCGAGGCCGCCAGTTCGATCCGGGCCAGCGGGGCGCCGATGCAGTAGTGGATGCCGGCACTGAAGGAGATGTGCGGGTTGTCCGCGCGGGTGAGGTCGAGGCCGGACGGGTTCCGGAACACCTGCGGGTCGTGGTTGGCGGAGCCGAAGAGCATGGCGATCTCCGCGCCCCGGGGGATGGTCGTGCCGGCGATCTCGATGTCGTCCAGGACCCAGCGCTCGAACAGCTGGAGCGGGGTGTCGTAGCGCATCAGCTCCTCGATCGCGGAGGGGACGAGCGTGTGGTCCGAGCGCAGCAGCTCCAGCTGGGAGGGGTTGCGGAACAGTGCGTACCAGCCGTTGACCGTGGCGTTCACCGTGGCCTCGTGGCCGGCGTTGAGCAGCAGGACGCAGGTGGAGATCATCTCCTGCTCGGTGAGGCGGTCGCCCTCGTCGTGGGCCTCGATGAGACCGGAGACGAGGTCCTCGCCCGGCTCCTTGCGGCGGGCCGCGATCAGCTCGCGCAGATAGTCGGAGAACTCTACCGACGCCCGCACCGCCCGCGCCGCCGTCTCCTCGGACGGGTTCAGCTCGTACATCCCGCAGATGTCCGCCGACCAGGGGCGCAGCGGGGCCCGGTCGGACTCCGGGATGCCCAGCATCTCGGCGATCACCGCGACCGGGAGCGGCTCCGCGACGTCCTTCAGCAGGTCACCGCCGCCGGCCGCGACCAGATCCGCCACCAGCGCGTCGGCCAGCCCCCGCACATACGGCTTCAGCCGCTCCACCGTGCGCGGCGTGAACGCCTTCGACACCAGCCGGCGGATCCGGGTGTGGTCCGGCGGCTCCAGGTCGAGCATCCCGTGGTCGTTGAGCGTGTGGAACGGCTCGTGCTCCGGCGGGGGCGCGCCGCGGCCGAACTCCTCGTGCGTGAACCGGTGCTGGTACGTCCGGCCGAGGCGCCGGTCGCGCAGCAGTGCCGAGACGTCCGCGTGGTGCGAAACGAGCCACTGGTTCGTGGGCTCGAAGTAGTGCACGCGGCCCTGGGCACGCAGCTCGGCGTAGGCGGGGTACGGGTCGGCGAGGAAGGCCGGGTCCCACGGGTCGAATGCAGCCATGCCGGGACGCTAGCCCCACACCCCCGTCCCTGACCAGGGTCTTCCTTCAAGTGGCCGAGGGGGAAACGCGTTTTCCACGTCGCCCCCCGGCCGCCCGGGGGGCGGCTACCCGGGCGTCACCAGCCGTGCCTCGTACGCGAACACCGCCGCCTGGGTCCGGTCCCTGAGGCCCAGCTTCACCAGGATCCGGCTGACGTGGGTCTTGATCGTCGACTCGGCGACCACCAGCCGCACCGCGATCTCCGAGTTCGACAGGCCCTGCGCGATGAGGACCAGCACCTCCGTCTCCCGGTCGGTGAGATCCCCGTACGCCGCCTGCGCGGAGGGCATCAGGCGCGGCGTCGCGGAGAGCTTGGAGAACTCGGTGATCAGCCGCCTGGTCACCGACGGGGCCAGCAGCGCCTCCCCCGACGCGACCACGCGCACCCCGTCGGCGAGCTGGCGGGCCGAGGCGTCCTTGAGGAGGAAGCCGGAGGCACCGGCGCGCAACGCCTGGTACACGTACTCGTCGAGGTCGAAGGTGGTGAGCACCAGCACCCTGGCCGCGCCGTCGGCGGCGACGATCTCGCGGGTCGCCTCGATGCCGTTCAGCTCGGGCATGCGGATGTCCATCAGCACCACGTCCGGGGCGAGCTCACGGACCTTGGTGACGGCTTCCCGGCCGTTCACGGCCTCGCCGACGACCTCGATGTCCGGCATCGCGTTCAGCAGGACCGAGAAGCCCTCGCGCACCATCATCTGGTCGTCCGCGATCAGGACGCGGATGGTCATGCGTCACCTTCGTCCGGCAGGGCGACCGGCAGGAACACCGTCACCTCGTAACCTCCGTCGTCCGTGCCGCCCGCCGTCATCTCGCCGTTCAGCATCGACACCCGCTCGCGCATGCCCGTGATGCCGTGTCCGGCGCCGGGCGAGGGCTTGATCAGCTGCGGGTGGGGCGGCGGGCCGTTGACGATGCGCACGCCCAGGCCGCCGAGCACATAGCCCACCTCGACGCGGGCCGTCGCACCCGGCGCGTGCCGCAGGGTGTTGCTGAGCGCCTCCTGCACGATGCGGTACGCCGACAGCTCCACGCCCTGCGGCAGCTCGCGGACCGCTCCCGTCACCACCTTGTCCACCGTCAGCCCGGCCTCCCTCACATTGGCCAGCAGCCCGTCCAGGTCGGCGAGCGTGGGCTGCGGCGCGTCCGGGACCTCGTAGTCCTCGGCGCGGACGACGCCCAGCACGCGGCGCAGTTCGGTCAGGGCCGCCACCGCGTTCTCCCGGATCGTGGCGAACGCCTTCTCCAGCTCGGGGGGCGGGTTGTCCACCCGGTAGGGCGCGGCCTCCGCCTGGATGGCCACCACCGACATGTGGTGCGCGACGACGTCGTGCAGCTCCCGGGCGATGGTGGTCCGCTCCTCCAGCAGGGTGCGGCGGGAGCGCTCGTGCGCGGTGACCGTCTGCTGGGCGGTGACCTCCTGCTCCGCGTGGCGGCGGATGTGCCATACGGTGACGCACAGCAGGACCAGGGCCGATATGACCAGCATGGAAGCGGCGTTGCTGCCGTACTCGTAGTACGTCGGGCCTATGCCGGTGTCCGCGAGGACGGCGTACAGCGCCGTCAGCACCCACATCCACCCCGCCGTGCGCGGCCGGGTGCGTATCGCCACGACCGTCAGCACGGTCAGATGGCAGGCGAAGCTGCCTGCGGCCCAGGGCCATTCGCCCCAGCGGCTGCCGAGCACGGAGGCGAACGGCGTGGAGACCATGGACGCCCAGAACGCCGCGACCGGCCGCACCATGGTCAGCAGCACGGGAACCACGCAGAGCAGACCGAGCAGCACGGCCGGGCCGCCGGAGTCGACCGTGGAGGCGGACAGGGTGATCAGGGCCGCCACGCCGATCACGGCGTGCGGGAGCCACGCGGCGTACACCCGCAGCCGCCCCGGCAGCCGCCGCACGAGCCGCCCGTCCGTGCGCCGGCCCGGCAGCGGCCGGTAGGCGAACGCGTCGTGGATGAGGTCCTGCCGCAGCCCGCGCAGGGAGTCCACCGCCACCCGGTACTCGGGACTGCGCGGCTTGGCCCCGCCCCCTGGCGGCGTGGTCTGCATGTGAGTCGTCTCGGTCACGTACAGAACGGTAGGCGTAGGCCGGGGGCGTGGTCGTCCCCAGTGAGAGGGGTCATACGGGGTCCCTCTCAGGTACTACGGGAGCCACCAGTGGGACCGGCACCGCCCTCAGTAGCCGGAGGGCCGCACCAGCCCCGACTCGTAGGCGAACACCGCCGCCTGGGTGCGGTCCCTGAGGCCCAGCTTCACCAGGATCCTGCCGACGTGGGTCTTCACCGTCTGCTCGGCCACGAACAGATGCCGGGCGATCTCCGCGTTCGACAGGCCCTGCGCGATCAGCGCGAGCACCTCCGTCTCCCGCTCGGTCAGGTCACCGACGCGCTCCTTGAGGGGGGCACGGGGCCTGCCGTCGAGCCGTGAGAACTCGGCGATCAGCTTGCGGGTGATGACCGGGGCGAGCAGCGCCTCCCCGGCCGCGACCACCCGGACCGCCTCGGCGAGCTGCTCCGACGAGGCGTCCTTCAGCAGGAACCCGGAGGCCCCGGCGCGCAGCGCGTCGTACACGTACTCGTCGAGGTCGAAGGTGGTGAGCACCAGCACCCTGATGTCCGGATGCGCGGCCGTGATGCGCTCGGTCGCCTCGATGCCGCCGACGCCGGGCATGCGGATGTCCATCAGGACGACGTCCGGGGCGAGCTCCGCGGCCTTGGCGATGCCGCCCTCGCCGTCCTTCGCGTCACCGACGACCTCCATGTCGGGCTGGATGCCGAGCAGCACGGTGAAGCCCTGCCGGACCATCGCCTGGTCGTCGACGATGAGAACCCGGATGGGGTCGCCGGTGCCGCTCGTCATGAGGTCCCTCCCTGGGGGGCCGTGGTGTGGTCGGTGCCGGGGGTGCCGGCGGGCGGGGTGTCCGGGAGGAAGGCGGTGACCTTGAAGCCGTCCCAGTGCCACGGGTGCGCCGTCATGGTGCCGCCGAGCATGGCGACCCGCTCCCGCATGCCGAGCAGCCCGTGGCCCGCCCCTGCCGACGGGGGCGGAGGCGCGGTCGGGCGGCCGTTGACGATCTCCACCTCCACGCCGTCCGGCTGGTAGGCGAGGCGGACCGTGATCCGCGCGCCGGGCGCGTGCCGCAGGGCGTTGCTCAGCGCCTCCTGCACGATCCGGTACGCCGACAGCTCCACGCCCGGCGGCAGCGGGCGCCGCTCGCCGCTGATGTCGGTGACGACCTCGCGGCCGGCGGCCCGGGTGTTCTCCACCAGCGCCTCGAGCCGGTCGAGTGTGGGCTGCGGCGCGTGCGGTGTCGAGGCGTCCCCCGGGCCCGCGAACGGCTCGCCCGGCCCGGGGTGCTCCGAACGCAGCACGCCCAGCACCCGGCGCAGTTCGGTCAGGGCCTCCAGCGCGTTCTGCCGGATGCCCGCGAGGTTGTCCTTGAGCTCGTCGGGCGGGTTCTCGACGAGATGCGGGGCGACCTGCGCCTGGATGGAGATGACCGACATGTGGTGGGCCACCACGTCGTGCAGCTCCCGCGCGATGCGACTGCGCTCCTCCAGCAGGGTGCGCCGGGCGCGCTCCTCGGCGGTGAGCGTGGTCTGCTCGACGAGCTGCGCCCGGGCCTCGCGCCGCCCGCGCAGCGCGCCGGCCAGTATCACGACGACGGTGAACAGGGAGATCGCGAGCACACCGGTGGTGTCGTAGGGTCCCGCGGTCCACACGTGCTCGAAGACGTAAGTGACGGCCGCGGTCACCGACAGAGCCGCCACCGCCGCCCGGGTGGGCACCCGCAGCGCGAGCAGCAGCAGCACGAGCAGCTCGGCGATGATGCCCGCGGCGGTCCAGGGCCAGGTGTAGGTCTCCAGGTCGAAGCCCAACCGGGTGCGCACCGTGACGGCGACCAGGACGAACATCCCCAGGGACAGCCACCACGCCGGTACCGGCCGCCACAGCCCGAGCACCACGGCGCCGCCCTGCCCGACCCCGGCCAGGAGGGCGAGCCCGGAACCGAGATGGCCGTTGTCCGCCATGTCCCCGGCGCCGCCGACCGTGATGCCGAACGCGGCCAGGCACAGCAGCCCGTGCGGCAGCCAGCGCAGCCACGTGGAGGGCGGCAGCGGGTCCGCCCGCAGGGTCCACAGGTCTTCGCGCACCCCCCGCAGCCAGCCCCTGACGCGCGCTCGCGGCGCGCGGCCCACCCCCGAGTCCTTCACGCGGCCCAGCCTAGACATGACGGGCCTTCGCCGCTGTGCCCCGGTGGGACGGCCGGTGCGCCCGCACCACCCGCGACCTGCGGCCCCGGCCGCCACCGCCCCGCTCGAAGGACCGGAAGGCGGCCCAGCAGACCGCGAGGGCGAGCACGAACACCGGCAGCCACAGCAGCCGGGCCCCGACCCAGCCGAGTCCGTCGGGCACCGTGTGCAGGCCGGGCAGCCGCCCCGCGAGGAGGCCGGTGGCCGTCGTGGCCATCAGGGCCGTCTGATGCCAGAGGAAGACGGTCATCACGGAGAGGTTGAGGAGCGCCACCGCCGCCCACGCCACGGGCCGGCGCGTCGCCCGCCGCAGCCGCTCGCGCAGCAGCAGGGCCAGACCGCACTGGGCCAGGCCGAAGGTGACGACGGCCAGCGTCGGCGGGTACAGGTTGGACACGCCCTCGCCCGGGACGCCGACCATCGACGCCGGATAGCCCGCCCATGCGACGAGGCCCGCGGTCGCCGCCGCCCCGGCCCCGAGCAGGAGCCAGCCCGCGCGGCGGCGTTCCAGCTCACCACGGGTCCAGGCCGCGCCCAGCGTGTAGGGCACCGTCCAGGCGGCCACCACGTTCACCCAGCCCAGCCAGGCGGGACCGCCCAGGCCGAAGCGGAGCAGGTCCACGTGCAGTACGACGGCCAGCGGCCAGAGCGGGTTGAGCCGGGTGAGCAGCGGGGTCGCCGCCGTCAGGCCCGCGAACACCACGAGGAACCACAGCGGGGACAGGGCCAGCTTCACCAAGGTGCGGACCGTGCCGAACTCGGCGCCCGACAGCAGCAGGGCGAACGCCGCGACCGTCCACAGGACGAGGACGGCAGCGACCGGCTTGAACAGCCGGGTGAGGCGGCTCGTCAGCCACTGCCGGTACGGCACACCGCGGGCACGGGCCGAGGCGAGACCGCGGGTGGCGACATGGCCCCCGACCAGGAAGAACACCGCGAGTGTCTGGAACATCCAGGAGACGGGCGCCAGCCAGGGCATGTGCTGGAGGGGGCTCGCCGTACGCAGGGTGCGGCCGTCCGAGACCAGGGCCGTGACCAGCCAGTGCCCGAGGACGACCCCGAGGACGGCGGCGGCCCGCAGGGCGTCCACGGCCCGGTCCCGGCCGGGCGGGGTGTCCCTGGTGATGCGCTCGGCACCACGGCGCACGCCCTGCCGGATGTCTCGCATGCCGAGGTCAGTCATGGGTCACCGCCTTGGTCTCGCCCAGAACGATCCGGGCCAGGTTGGTCAGGGAGGCCGAGCCGGGTCGGAAGTAGGCGCTGTGGCCGGCGTCGCCCGCCGCGAAGGCCCGGGCGCCGAAGGCCGGGGAGACGGGGTCGGTGCCGAAGCCGACGGTGGTGCCGAACAGGTCGGCGCTCAGATGCGGTACGTGCTCCACCCAGTCGTCGGCGCCCCGGGCCGCCCAGACGCGGGCGCGGGTGCGCAGGCCGGCGACGGTGTCCGCGCCGGTGCCGGGGCTGCCGACGAGCGCGATGTCGTCGACGGCGAGTCCGGTGGCGGAACGGCCGCAGACGACCGAGCCGTAGGAGTGGCAGAGCAGCGAGACGTGTGCCCCCGCGCGGGTGATCGCACGCAGGTCGGTGACCAGCGCGCGCAGTCGTGGGGCGGCCTGCTCCGCCCTGCCGGTGGTCGTGACCGTCGTGCTGACGGTGGCCGGGGTCTCGTAGCCCAGCCAGGCCACGACCGCCGTGCGGGTGCCCGCCGGGGCCTGCCGGGTGAGCTCCCGGTGCAGGGCGGCGGCCGCCGCGTGGAACCGGGCGTAGGTGTCGAGGCTCGTGTCGGAGCCGGGGACCAGGACGGCGACGCGGTCGGCCCGGGCGAGATCCCCGAGCACCTCCGTCACCAGGCCGGAGCCACGGCCGTCGAAGTGCAGCAGCTCTCGGCCCGGCCCCGCCAGTTGACGGTCCGTCGCGGCGCGGGCCCGGTCGTGGTGCGCGGCGGCGGTGCGGGCCGCCTCGGCGGCGTTGGTGCGGTTGGCGGCGTAGGCCTCGTCGAGCGTCGACGCGCTGAGGGGCGCGAGGGAGGCGGGGGGCGGGGCGGGGGTCTGTGGCCGCACGGCCGCGGAGAGGGGGAGAACCACCGCGCTCGTGACGAGCGCGGCGAGCAGGGCGCGCCGCCAACGGCCGACGCGGTGCGGGGGGTTGAGGAAAGGCCGGCGGTTGATGTGAGACCGGCGTTCGGCGCGGCGCGAGCCGCCCTCGTGGCGCGAGCCGTCGACGCGGCGCGAGCCGCCCTCGTGGCGCGAGCCGTCGACGCGGCGCGAGCCGTCGAAGCGGCGCAAGCCGTCGACGCGGCGCAAGCCGTCGAAGCGGCGCAAGCCGTCGACGCGACGCGAGCCGCCCTCGCGGCGCAAGCCGTCGACGCGGCGCGAGCCTCCGACACCTACGCCGTCACCACCGCGTCCGACGCCCGCGCCACGGCGGTACTCCCCTACGGACCCCATGGACGTCCCCCTCCCCTCGCACCCGGCCATCGGGTCTGCGTGGAAGGGAAGTTACGGAGCGGAGCGCCTCGTCCGCGTCACACCGGGGAACCCATCCGCGGTGTAGCTCTCAGGTACTACGGGTATGACCGGGAACCCCTCCGACGGGCTCGCGGGGAGACTCCCACGACACCGCGCCGCGACGCCGCTCACCAGGCAAGTTGCGCGATCTCCTCCACCACCACCGCGCACGCGTCCGCCGTCGGGTCGATGAGCGGGAAGTGCCCCACGTCCTCCAGCAGCGTCACCCCCACCATCTCCCCGGCCTTGGCCGCCGCCTCCGCGTACGACTCGGCGACCGCCTGCGGCACGACGAGGTCCGCGCGACCCTGGACCAGGGTGGTGGCGATGCCGGTGGGCAGCAGCAGCGCCGGGTCCGCGTACGGCTGCCGCTCGGCGAAGTGCTCGTCACCGCCCAGGAGCTGGCGCGCGGCACCCCCGCACACGTCCAGCTTGTCGGCGATCGCGAAGTCCGCGATCGGGGCGAGGGCGACGACACCGCGCAGCGACACCGGACTGCCGCCGCGCCAGGGCGAGCCGGCCGGAAGGACGTGCCGGGCCGCGCCCCACAGGGCGAGGTGCCCGCCCGCCGAGTGACCGGTGAGGACCGTGCGGCGCGGGTCGGCGTGCGGCAGTGCCTCCCGGACCAGCGCCGGAAGGGCGTCGAGCGCCGCGGCGACGTCGTCGAAGGTGTCGGGCCAGCGGCCCGCGAGGGCGTCGTCACCGCCACCGCGCCGGTACTCCACGCTGGCCACGGCGAACCCGCGGCGGGCGAGGACGCCCGCGAAGGGGCTGAGGTGACGCCGGTCGTACGGCGCCCGCCAGGCACCGCCGTGCAGCACGACGACGACCGGGGCCGGTCCCGGGCCGCCCTCGCGGCGCGGTGCGAAGAAGTCGATCACCTGGTCGGGGTGGTCGCCGTAGGCAGCGGTGGCGTCGGGGTCGACGGGCGCGTGGGAGAAGGCCGACTTCTCCTCGGCAGCGGCCCGTGCTGCTGCGACGTCGTCCGTCATGCTCCAACCTTCCAGCGGTGAACCGTAGATGGCGGACCGGTTGCGGGGTCAGCCGTTGGCCGGGACGGTACCAGGCGCGTGACATGCGAGGACATGGGGATGTCACGCTCGGTGAGGCCGACCGGGGGCCCGGTCGGCGCGGAGCCGGCGGACGCGGAGCCGGCAGACGCGGAACCGGCAGACGCGGAACCGGCAGACGCGGGTCCGACGGACGCGGGGCCGGGACACCGCGCGGGCGTCCCGGCCGCCACCGCTCAGGCCAGGGTCTGCGCCAGCACCCGTGCGGCCCGCTCCACGTCGGCGAATCCGACGTACAGCGGCGTGAAGCCGAAGCGCAGCACGTCCGGCGCCCGGAAGTCGCCGACCACACCCCGCTCGATGAGCCGTTTCATGACGTCACCGGCGTCGTCACAGCGCAGGGCGATCTGGCTGCCCCGCTCCTCGTGCGCCACCGGCGTCACGCACTCGACCCGGCCCTCGGGCACATGAGCCGCCACGCACTCCAGGAAGAAGTCCGTCAGGGCGAGGGACTTGGCCCGCACCGCCTCCACCGACACCCCGTCCCAGACCTCCAGGGCCGCCTCCAGGGCGAGCATGGAGAGGATGTCCGGCGTGCCGACCCGGCCACGCAGCGCGCCGGGGGCGGCCTCGAAGTCGCTGCGCATCCCGAACGGCTCGGCGTGCGAGTTCCAGCCCGGCAGCGGGGAGTCGAAACGGTCCTGCACCTCCCGCCGCACATACAGGTACGCGGGTGAACCCGGCCCGCCGTTCAGGTACTTGTAGGTGCAGCCGACCGCGAGGTCCACGCCGTGCTCGTCCAGGCCGACCGGCAGCGCGCCCGCGCTGTGGCACAGGTCCCAGACGGCGATCGCCCCGGCCTCGCGCACGGCGGCCGTCAGTCCCGGCAGGTCGTGCAGCCGTCCGGTGCGGTAGTCGACGTGGTTGAGCAGGACGGCGGCGGTCCGCTCGCCCAGCGCGCCCGGCACCTCGGCGGGGCTCACCGGCCGTAGGGTGCAGCCGGTCAGCCGCGCGGCGGACTCGGCGATGTACCCGTCGGTGGGGAAGGTCGTCGCGTCGACGAGGAGCTCGTCACGGCCCTCCCCGGCCAGGCGCACCGCGCCCACCAGCGCCTTGAACACGTTGACACTCGTCGAGTCGCCGACGACGACCTGTCCGGGCGCGGCCCCGACCAGCGGGGCGATCCGGTCGCCGATCCGCTCGGGCGCCGTCCACCAGCCGCTCTCCTCCCACGACCGGATGCGCAGCTCACCCCACTGGCGGCGTACGACGTCCTCGACCCGCCCGGGCACCGCGGCAGGCAGCGCGCCCAGCGAGTTGCCGTCCAGGTAGACGACCTCGTCCAGCACGAACTCGGCGCGCTTGCCGCCCAGTTCGTCGACGGCGTCCAGCTTCTGCGCGCGTTCCGTCAGCTCAGACATAGGACCGCGCCGTCCACAGCTCGGGGAAGACGTTCTTCTGCGCGCGCTTCTCCAGCCAGGCCACCCCGGCGGAGCCGCCCGTGCCGGTCTTGGCGCCCATCGCGCGGCGGGTGGCGACCAGGTGGTCGTTGCGCCAGCGCCACACCAATTCGGCGACGTCGCTCAGCGCCTCGCCCAGCCGTGCGACCTCGTCGCTCTCGTCGCCCGAGTAGACGGCCGTCCAGGCCGCCTCCACCTCCGGCGACGGCTCGTAGCGCTTGGTGACGTCACGCCCCAGCACGGCCTCCGGGATGTCGTACCCGCGCCGGGCGAGCAGCCGCACGACCTCGTCGTACAGGCTCGGCTCGTGCAGCGCCTTCTCCAGCTCGGCGTGCACGCGCGGCGCGCCCCGGTGCGGGACGAGCATCGACGCGGACTTGTCGCCGAGCAGGAACTCCATGCGCCGGTACATCGCCGACTGGAAGCCCGAGCCCTCACCGAGGGCGCTGCGGTACGAGTTGAACTGGGCCGGCGTGAGCTGGGCCAGCGGCTTCCAGGAGTGGTTGAGCGCCTCCAGTTCACGCACCGACCTCTTCAGCGCGGCCGTGGCGGTGGGGATGTCGTCACCCCTGAGGGCGCGTGCCGCCGTCTCCCACTCGTGGACGATGACGGTGAACCACAGCTCCATCACCTGGGTCGTCACCAGGAAGACCATCTCTCCGGGATCGTCGGAGAGGGTGTGCTGGAGGTGCGTGAGCACGTCCGCCTTGACGTAGTCCTCGTACGGCGTCGTGCCGTGGAAGTCGAGATGCGGGGTCTCGGGCTCGTGAGCCTCGTGGGACATCGCTGTCTCCTGCGTATTACTCCGGGTAGCGGTCCGCCCCTGCCGAATCCGACACGGGGGCCCCGGTCCCCGAGGGCATATTGCGCAATCGTCCCCCGAAACCGCAAGGCCCGCCTTTCGGGGGCGGGCCTCGCGTGCACGGACCGTTACTCAGCCCAGGACCTGCGCCGCCGTCGGCGAGGAGTCCTTCAGGAACTGGGAGCAGCGCTCGTACTCCTCCTGCTCGCCGATGGCCTGCGCGGCCCGGGCGAGGGCGTGCAGGGCACGCAGGAATCCGCGGTTGGGCTCGTGCTCCCACGGGACCGGGCCGTGGCCCTTCCAGCCGTTGCGGCGCAGCGCGTCCAGGCCGCGGTGGTAACCCGTACGGGCGTACGCGTAGGACTCCACGGTCGAGCCCCGCTCGAACGCCTCGTCGGCGAGCTGCGCCCAGGCGAGCGAGGAGGTGGGGTGCGCACCGGCGACCTCGGCGGGCGCGGCGCCGGAGGCGAGCATGTCCCGCGGCCCGGGGTCGTCGGGGAGGTGAGTCGGGGGCGGACCCCCGAGAAGGTTCTCGTGAATGGACATGCCCCAAGTCTGCGCCATCCCACTCGGCCGCGGGCACCGGTCCTTCTCCCTCAGCACCGGCACCCTGCATCCCGCGCCCTGCACCTGGCACCGGCAGCAGCGCCCCGCCCCTCTACCCCAACCGCTTGCGCACCGGCTCCCCCTCCAGCGGAGGGGCCGTCACGCCGCCGTGGTGCAGGCACTCCGGGCGCTTGCAGTCCGGGGGCGGCCTGCGCACCGTCGCGGCCGCGACCACCGCGCCCGCCACCAGCGCCCCGGCACACCACCCCATCGCCTTGCCGAACGCCGTGTCGAAGGCGGCCGGCTCCCGGTACGCCTCCTCGCCCATCCCGGCCAGCAGCGGCAGCGCCGCCACCGCCACGAGGCCCGCCGCCCGGGCCGCCGCGTTGTTGATGCCGCTGGCCAGCCCCGCCCGCACCACGCTCACCGAGCCCAGGACCGTCGCCGTCAGCGGCGCCACCAGCGTGACCATGCCGAGCCCGAGTACCACCAGGGCCGGCAGCACGTCGGCGGTGTAGGACGCTCCCGGTCCGACCCGCAGCATCAGCAGCATGCCCGCCGCGCACAGCAGCGGCCCCACCGTCAGCGGGAGGCGCGGCCCGATGCGGTCGGCCAGTTCCCCGGAGCGCGCGGACAGCAGCAGCATCAGGGCGGTCGTCGGCAGCAGCGCCGTACCGGCCGCGAGGGCCGAGTAGCCCACGACCACCTGGAGCTGGAGCGCGGCGAGGAAGAAGAACCCGCCGAGGGCCGCGTACACACACAGCGTGACGAGGTTGACGGCCGTGAACTGCCGGGACGCGAAGATGTCCGGCGGCATCATGGGATCCGCCCGGCGCCGCTCGACGACCACGAACACGACGGCGGCGGCCACCCCGGCCACCGCCGCGACCACCACGACCGGACCACCCCCACCGGCCTCGATCAGCGCGTACGTCACCAGCGCGAGCGCCAGCGCGCCCAGCACGGCCCCGAGCACGTCGAAGCGCCCGTGCGGCCTGCGGTCCCCCGACTCGGGAACATGCCGCAGCGCCACCGGCACGCACACCAGGGCCACCGGCACGTTCAGCCAGAACACCCACCGCCAGCCCGGCCCGTCCACCAGCCAGCCGCCGACGAACGGCCCGACCGCCGCACCGATCCCGCCGAAGCCGGACCACAGGCCCACCGCCCGCCCCCGGTCGTCGGGGTGGAAGGACGCCTGGATCAGCGCCAGTGACCCGGGGGTCAGGAGCGCGCCGCCCACTCCCTGCAAGGCCCGCGCGGCGATCAGCACCCCCGCGTTCGGCGCGATCCCGCACAGCAGCGAGGCCACCGCGAACCACACCACACCGACGACGAACACCTTCCGCCGCCCGAACCGGTCCCCGAGCGCCCCGCCGAGCAGGATCAGCCCGGCCAGCGTGACCATGTAGGCGTTGACGGTCCACTGCAACGCGGACAGGTTCGCGTCGAGGTCGCGGCCGATGCGCGGCAGGGCGACATTGACGACGGTCGAGTCCAGCATCGCCATGCTGGAGCCGAGGACGGTGGTGAGCAGGACCCACTTGCCCTGCGGTGAGGCCAACCGGACATCGGGCATGCAGGGAGCATAGGAGCACACGGAAGAGCCCGGCACCCCAGAAGGTGCCGGGCTCGACGCGAGCGGGACCGGGACTTACTTGATCTTGGTGCCGGTCGAGCGCAGGTTGCCGCAGGCCTCGACGACACGCGCGGACATGGAGGCCTCGGCCAGCTTGCCCCAGGTGCGCGGGTCGTAGGTCTTCTTGTTGCCGACCTCGCCGTCGACCTTCAGGACACCGTCGTAGTTGCGGAACATGTGGTCCGCGACCGGGCGCGTGAACGCGTACTGGGTGTCGGTGTCGATGTTCATCTTCACGACGCCGTTCTCCAGCGCGGTGCGGATCTCCTCCTCCGTGGAGCCGGAGCCGCCGTGGAAGACGAAGTCGAACGGGGAGCCCTTGCCGAACTTGGCGGCGACGCCCTCGTTCAGTTCCTTCAGCAGCTCGGGGCGCAGGACGACGTTGCCCGGCTTGTACACGCCGTGCACGTTGCCGAAGGACGCGGCCAGCAGGTAGCGGCCCTTCTCGCCCAGGCCGAGGGCCTCGGCGGTGCGGATCGCGTCGTCGACCGTGGTGTAGAGGGAGTCGTTGATCTCGTGGGTGACGCCGTCCTCCTCGCCACCGGTCGGGGTGATCTCCACCTCGAGGATGATCTTCGCGGCGCGGGCCTGCTCCAGCAGCTCCTGCGCGATGGAGAGGTTGTCGGCGAGGGTCTCGGCCGAGCCGTCCCACATGTGCGACTGGAACAGCGGGTTCAGACCGGCCTCGACGCGCTTCTGGGAGAGCGCCAGCAGCGGACGTACGTACCCGTCGAGCTTGTCCTTGGGGCAGTGGTCGGTGTGCAGCGCGATGTTCACCGGGTACTTCTCGGCGACGATGTGCGCGAACTCGGCCAGGGCGACCGCGCCGGTGACCATGTCCTTGCTGTACTGACCGCCCAGGAACTCGGCGCCACCCGTGGAGATCTGGACGATGCCGTCGCTCTCCGCCTCAGCGAAACCGCGCAGGGCCGCGTGCAGGGTCTGGGTGGAGGTCACGTTGATGGCCGGGTAGGCGAACTTTCCTGCCTTCGCCCGGTCCAGCATCTCGTTGTAGACCTCGGGAGTTGCGATGGGCATGCGTCCGCTCCTTGTATCTGCGGGTTGACGTACTGCTGTGTCTAACGGCCCTGACCTAGACCTTGGGGTGCGACGTCATCGTCGGCCCCATCTTTCCAGACTTGGCCGGAAGGTCCAGGCCACCGTCCACGCCCTGGTCACGTCCCGGTCAGCCGAGGCCCAGCTCGTCCTTGGAGAAGGCGAAGAGGTACGGCACCCCGGCCCCCTCCTGGATCTTCTCGGCGGCGCCGGTCGCCCGGTCGACGATGGTGGCGACGGCGACGACCTCGGCCCCGGCCTCCCGTACGGCCTCCACGGCGGTGAGCGGGGAGCCGCCGGTGGTGGAGGTGTCCTCGACCACCAGCACGCGGCGGCCCGCGATGTCCGGGCCCTCGACACGGCGCTGCAGACCGTGCGCCTTGGCGGCCTTACGCACGACGAAGGCGTCCAGGCGCTTCCCGCGCGCGGCGGCCGCGTGCAGCATGGCGGCGGCGACCGGGTCGGCGCCCATGGTGAGCCCGCCGACGGCGTCGAAGTCCAGCTCGGCGGTCAGGTCCAGCAGCACCTGACCGACCAGCGGGGCGGCCTCGCCGTCCAGGGTGATGCGGCGCAGGTCGACGTAGTAGTCGGCCTCCAGGCCCGACGACAGGGTCACCTTGCCGTGCACCACGGCCTTGTCCTTGATCTGCTGAAGCAGCGCGCCACGCGTGTCCGTCATGGCGCCCAGCTTAGAGGCGGCGCCAGCTCCAGGTCGTGGCGGCCTCCAGCGGCTCCAGGGGCGTGACCAGGCGAGGCAGGGTGTTGAGCCCGTTGGGCGGGCCGGTCTGCGGCTCCACGCACACGGCCTCCCGCTGCTCGTCGTAGACGACGACCCACTCCTCGCGGCTGGTCACCTTCAGCTCCAGCTGCCCGGGCCAGGTCAGGGTCACGTCGACGCCGCCGGGCATGCCGAAGCAGTCGTCCCAGGGGCCGGGCCGCGGGTCGAGGCGGTTGCCGGTGGGCAGGTGGTCGTCGCCGCGCTCCTCCTGCCAGGCGGGGGCGAAGTCGAGGCGCACGTCCTCGCCGCCGAGGTTCCGGTTGAACCAGGGGTGCCAGCCGATCTGCGCCGGGAAGGACGACTGGTACGTCTCGACGGACATGGTCAGCGTCAGCGCGTCCTCGGTGAGGGACACGACCTGGGTGACGAGGCCCGGGTGGGGCCAGGGGTCGGCCAGCTCGCAGGTGAGGACGGCCTCGGCCGTGCTCGTGCGGGCGGTGCGCCAGGCGCCGTCGCGGACGGTGCCGTGGATGGCGTTCGGCGGGGCGTTGAGGGGCATCTGCCGCACGACGGCACCGTCCAGGAACCGTCCGTCCCGGATCCGTCCGCACCACGGCACCATCGGGAAGCACCCGAACCGCTCACCCTGGCGGAGCAGTTCGACGCCGCCGATCCGCAGCCCTCCGACCCGGCCGCCGTTGCCCGGCTGCACGGTCACCTCCGCGTCACCCGCGGTCAGCGTGATGTCTTCGTCACTCACGGGACGACCCTACTGCGGTGATCAAGAGGGCCTCACGGGATGCGGGGTGGTTCGGCCACGCCCACCCGGCACGGTCGGCCGCCGAGCGCTCAGCGGCGTCTGCGCAGGGCCCGGACCGCCACGACGGCCGATGCCAGCGCCAACGCCGCCGCGGGAGCCGCCCAGCGCAGCGGGGCCGGGGGCGAGACGGTCTGCGGCGCGGGCACGGGGGCGTACCGGCCGCGCGGGGGCGCGTGGTCCACCTCCTCGGCGCTGCGCCCGATCATGGTCCGCCGGGCGTGCGCCGCCTCGGCAATGTCCTCCTCGTCCTCCTCGTCCTCGGCGTCCTCGCCGCCCCCGAGAGGGGAGGACGGGACCTCGGCGCCGAAGGCGGAGGAACGTCCGGGGGCGGAGGCCGGAGGCTCGTCGGTGGAACCGGGGTCGGCGGAGGCCGGGGGTTCGTTGGTGGAACCGGGGTCGGCGGGGGCCGGAGACTCCCCTGTGGAACCGGCGTCGCCCGGAGCCGCAGGCCCCTTGGTGGAACCGGCGTCGCCCGGAGCCGCAGGCCCCTCCGTGGAACCGGCGTCGGCGGGGGGCTGCGTCCCGGTCCCCGCGTCGGGCCCGGCCGGAGGCCGCCGCGCCGCGTCGTCCCGGTCCGTGGCCGCCGCGGCCAGGTGCTCCGCGAAACGGTTCAGCAGCCGGGTGACCGCCCCCTCCACCGCGTCCGCCGGGAGGTCCTTGATCCGGCCGTCCGCGGAGGCGGAGCCGCCGTACACGACGGTGCAGCCGTCCTCCGCCGCCCGCAGCGCGATCCGCAGGGCGATCTTGACCGAGCCGCTGCCGCGCGCCTCCTCGGCCTCGCCCTCGACGGCGTACGCGTCGTCCCCGCGCCGGAGCACCCGTACGGCACCCCGGTAGGTGACGGAATGGCCGCCGACCCGGATCTTCAGCCGCCCGGCGACGGGTTCGGCGCCGGCGTCCTGCTGGAGCCCGGGAACAGCCCGGGCGACCCGCGCGGGGTCGTCCAGCACCTCTCTCAGCCGCTCCGCCGGAACCGGAACGAACACCTCGTGCTCCATGTCGACGGACTCTACCCAGCGGAGCCCGGAACGCACCCCCGCCTGAGGGATTCACGCCCGATCCACCCCCGCCAGGCGTATCCTCCCGGCCCGCCCGTCCGGCCCGGCCGTTCAGTAGCGCGGATGCACCAGCGTCGACGCGGGCAACCCCCTGATCCGCGTCGCCCGCGCCGCGCGCTCCCCCGCCGCCAGCGACGCCTTGGTGAGGACGCTCGGCCGGGGACCGTCCGGGGCGAGCCGCGGTCGCGGGTCCACGCGCCCGGCCAGGACGAAACCCCAGTCCCGCGGGGCCAGGGAACGGCCGGCGGGGGTCCGGTCCGGGCCGGCGAAACCGGTGTGGCGGCCGCCGGTGCCGTACGGGGCGGTGTCGAGCCCGGCCGCGCGCAGCGTCGCCTCGACCGTCCAGTACACCCGGGGCGCGGCCGCGACCGGCCCGGCGTGCACCACGAGCCGTCCGCCGGGGGCGAGCACGCGCCGGGCGAGGCCGTAGAACTCCTGCGAGTACAGCTTGGTGCTCGCCGTGATGCCCGGGTCCGGAAGGTCCGAGACGACGACGTCGTACGTCACCCCCTTCGCCCCGCGCAGCCGGCCGAAGACGTCCCCGGTCGTCACCCGTACGCGCGGGTCGCCGAACGCGTGCCGGTTGAGGGCGGACAGGGCCGGGTCGGTGCGGGCCAGCCGGACCACCTCCGCGTCGAGTGCGACGACGTCGACCCGCTCCACTCCGGG
Organism: Streptomyces sp. NPDC050674; assembly: GCF_040654575.1. NCBI lineage: Bacteria > Bacillati > Actinomycetota > Actinomycetes > Kitasatosporales > Streptomycetaceae > Streptomyces > Streptomyces sp. NPDC050674. Next base: position 547,170 of record NZ_JBFAIG010000002.1, on the reverse strand, counting down.
GTGGCGCAGCACCTCGCGGGTGGCCAGGCCGTCGCCGCCGCCGAGGATCAGCACGCGCGCGTGGGGCCCGCTCATCGCGGGGTGGACGAGGGCCTCGTGGTAGCGCCGTTCGTCGCGTTCGCTGACCCGCAGCCTGCCGTCGAGGAACAGGTCGAGGGGCTTGCCGTCCGTGCCGCCGGTGAGGACGACCTCCTGTACCTCGCTCTGGAGCGCCACACGGATGTCCCCGCCGTACACGGCCTGCCGGGCGGCCTGTTCGAAGTCGTCGACGAGGACGGCCGCCGAGGCGAGGACCGCGAGGACGAGGGCGTTGCCGAGCAGCAGCAGCCACCGGGCGCGCCGGGTGAGGTCCCGTCGGAACAGGCCGAGCACCAGCGCACCGCCGACGACCGCGTTGACCGCCCCGGTCAGCAGCGCACCGGTCAACTGCCCCAGGAACGGCAGGAGAAGGAAGGGGAAGGCGAGACCGCCGACGAGGGCTCCGACGTAGTCGGCGGCGAACAGGTCGGCGACGGCGCCCCCCGCGTCCTGGCGGCGGATCCGCTGGATCAGCTCCATCAGCAGCGGGACCTCGGCGCCGATGAGCAGCCCGGTGGCCAGGGAGAAGGCGACGAGCAGGCAGCGCGGCCCGCTGGCCCACACCCCGCCCCAGTCGCCGGTCCAGGCGAACACGGCGTAGAGGGCCATCGCGCTGCACCCGCCGACGAGCGCGAGGGCGGCCTCGACCGCGCCGAAGGCGGCCGCGGCGAGCCGGCGCAGCCGCTTCGCGGCGAGGGATCCGATGCCCATCGCGAAGACCATGACGGACAGCACGACGGATGCCTGGGTGACGGAGTCGCCCATCAAGTACGAGGCGAGCGCGACGAGTTCCAGTTCGTACACGAGTCCGCAGGCCGCACAGACGAACACACCGGCGAGGACCAGGAACCGTCCGATGCCGGGCCGGACGGGCAGTCGCGCCGGTCCGCCGGGGCCGCCCGGCGCGCTCCAGGACGGCGGGCAACCGGGCGGGGCGGGCGCGTGCGGCTCGATCACGCTGCGACGTTACGTCACGCCTCGACTGCGGTTCGTCACCCACACGTGTGGTGCTGGTTTACAGGGGCCGGGCGTCGGTGGAGTGAGATGCGGTCGGCCGCCTGCGGTTCGGTCGGCCGTGCAGCCATCGACCGCAGGACGGTCCGCCGCACGACGGGCGGGTCAGAGGGCGAGGACCGTCGTCGGCATGCGCACGCCCACTCTCGTGCGGGTCGCCACCAACTGCCCCTCCTGCGGGTAGGCGTGCCAGGTCCGCCAGTGCACCTGCCCGTCGTGGTGCTGCGCCAGCAGGGCCGTGAAGGCGTGCGGGCTGCCGGGGAAGACGCCGGCGAGACCGTGCGGATGGTCGGAGACGAGGGCCAGCAACTCCTGGGCGCGGCCCGCGAAGGAGCCCGGGGACAGCACCTCGACCCGGGCCGCGAACTCGTACTCCCAGTCGCCCACCCGCTTGGCGACACCGAGCGGAAGCGGTGTGCTGCTGCCCGCGATGCACGCCACCGTCTCCGAGCACACGCCCCGCTCCTCCTCCAGCAGGACCTGGTGGGACGCGCCGAGGAGCCGCAACTGCAGTTTGACGCCCGCCAGTTCGAGGTCGAGGGTGGCCAGTGCGGGAAGCGGCTCACGCCCCAGGGCCCAGGCGAGATCGGTCGCGCGCGTGTCGGTGTAGGAGGTGTTCAGCGTCGTGAGCATGGATCGGCTCCGCAAGCACACAAGGAGAGGGAGATGGGTCCGCTGCGCCCCGGTCGCACCGGGGGATGCCGGCCCGCTTCAGCCCGGTCGGCCGGTTTCAGGAAGGTGTCCGCAAGACGTCCGAGGGGCTGCGTCGGTGAGGTAGAGGGAATCATGAACGGTGGCGTCGCCACAGCGTTTTTACCCAAGTTCGTAGGGTTTCCATCCCCTAGAGGGCTCCACAGCTCACCTGTTCAACTACGGCGTGCGCCGGTGCCGGGGAGGCGTGCGCCGGTGCGCTGTGACTCGCGCCCGGCGTCGTGACGGACCGGAGCCCGCGCTGCCGTCCGACCCCCTAACGGGCGGCCGGCCGCGCACAGTTGCCGACGTCGCCTCCTCCCACGCCGAGTTGTCCTACAGGCATGGGGCATCACCAGGGCCCCGTCGGAGCCATCCGACGGACATTCGACCGGTGATCCGTCCGAGAAGCTTCGGACATGACAACGCGGGGTCCGCCCCAGGTGCGGACCCCGCGTTCGAGGGCTGCGGCTTCCCGTCGTGAGGACGGCCGACGTCAGTCAGCTGCCTCCGCCACCGCAGCCACCGCCGCCCCCGCAGGACGACCCGCCTCCGCAGGACGAGCCGCCACCGCAGGAAGAGGAGGAGCCGCCGCAGGAGTGACCCCCGTGGTGCCCGCCGTGGTGTCCACCGCCGCCGGACGAGCCGGAGGAGCCGGAGTCTCCCCCGCCGGCCCACCAGCTGTTGTGGCTGCTGCTGCCGCTCGACCCGGTGGACGCCCACGCCCCGCGCCGCGTCGTCCGTCCGGAAGAGCCCCTGCGGGCCTTGGAGACCAGCGCCCCCACCAGGACGACTCCGACCACCGCCAGGATGATGCCGACGATCATGGCGTCACCCTCCTTTCGTTCCCCCGAAGCGGCCCCCCGTGGGCGCCTCGCTCTTGCGTGAGGCGGTGATGCCCTCCCCGCTCACGGCCCAACACAGAGTTGAGGAACTCCAGAGCTTCGGCGCAGGATGGCCGGCATGACCTCCAGTGCGCGCCCCCTCCTCAACCGCCGGCTCGCCGAGTTCGGGACGACGATCTTCGCCGAGATGTCCGCCCTGGCCCTGAGCACCGGCGCCATCAACCTCGGGCAGGGCTTCCCCGACACCGACGGCCCGGAGGAGATCCGGGAGGCCGCCGTACGGGCCCTGCGGGACGGCCGCGGCAACCAGTACCCGCCGGGGCCCGGCGTCCCCGAGCTGCGCACCGCCGTCACCGCCCACCAGCGGCGCCGCTACGGCCTGGCCTACGACCCGGACACGGAGGTCCTGGTCACGGCGGGCGCCACGGAGGCCATCGCCGCCGCCCTGCTGGCCCTGGTGGAGCCCGGCGACGAGGTGATCGCCCTCGAGCCGTACTACGACTCCTACGCGGCGTGCATCGCGATGGCGGGCGGGCGCCGGGTGCCGGTCACGCTGCGCGCGGACGTCGAGGAGGGCCGCTTCCGTCTCGACCTGGACGAGCTGCGCGACGCCGTCACCGACCGCACCCGGCTGCTGCTGATCAACACCCCGCACAACCCGACCGGCACCGTCCTCACCCGTGAGGAGCTGGCCGCGATCGCCGAGCTGGCGGTGGAGCGGGACCTGCTGGTGGTGACGGACGAGGTGTACGAGCACCTGGTCTTCGACGACGCCGAGCACCTGCCGCTGGCGACGTTCCCGGGGATGCGCGAGCGCACGGTCACCATCTCCAGCAGCGGCAAGACGTTTTCCTTCACCGGCTGGAAGGTCGGCTGGATCACGGCGGCCCCGGAGCTGGTCACGGCCGTGCGCTCGGCGAAGCAGTACCTGACGTACGTCTCGGCCGGCCCGTTCCAGTACGCGATCGCCGAGGCGCTCGCCCTGCCGGACAGCTACTTCGCCTCCTTCCGCGAGGACATGCTGGCCAAGCGGGACCTGCTGTCGAAGGGCCTCGCGGAGGCGGGCTTCAAGGTGTTCCGGCCCGCGGGCACCTACTTCGTCACCACCGACATCCGCCCCCTCGGCGAGTCCGACGGCTTCGCCTTCTGCCGGGCGCTGCCCGAGCGCGCGGGCGTCGTCGCGATCCCGAACGCCGTCTTCTACGACCACCGTGAGGCGGGCGCGCCCTTCGTGCGGTTCGCCTTCTGCAAGCAGACCGGGGTGCTCCAGGAGGCCGTGAAGCGTCTGAAGTCGTGACTCGGGCCGCGGGGGGCCGCCCCCACGGGCCACCGGAACCAGGAGCCGCGCCCGCATGATCGGATGACAGGTTCTTCAAAGGTTTTTCACGACCTCCTGCCTACGGTCGGGATGCCCGCCGCGCCCGCGGTCGGGTCCGACAGGAGGCAGGAGAACCAATGAGGACGAACCGGGTGCTGATGGCCGTGGTGTCCGCGTCGGTCATGGCGATCACCCTGGTCGGCTGCGGCGGCGAGGGCGACACCCCGAAGGTCCCCACGGCCGGGGGCGGCAAGACGTCCGGCAAGACGGCCACGCCGGGCGGCGGCGACGACGTGGCCGCGTATGTGAGCGCCCAGCGCGAGTGGGTGAGGTGTCTGCGGGACAACGGCGTCGACGCCCCCGACCCCGACGCCAAGGGGCAGGTCGACTTCGGCGACAACGCGGCGCTGAAGAAGGACACGAAGTTCCTGGACGCCTCCGAGAAGTGCGCCTCGCTCAAGGCGGCCGTCCCCGAGAGCCTCGAGAACGCGAGCCAGCCCAAGCTCACTCCCGAGCAGATCAAGGTCAAACGCGACTACGCCGACTGCATGCAGAAGAACGGCGCCCCCGACTTCCCCGACCCCGGTCCCGACGGGACCGCGCAGGGCTCCGAGTGGGACCAGACGTCGGCGGGAGCCAAGCGTGCCACCCGTGTCTGCGCTCCGATCATCGGTGACCCGGTGGACCAACCCGAGGGCAAGGGCTGACGATGACGGAGGCGGTCATGCAGACCGATCACGAGCGCGGGGCGGCTCCCGCGCCGCCGCCGCGCGGACGGCGCGGCCGGCGTACGGTCCTGGTGACCTCGGCTCTGGCCGTCGTGGCGGCAGTCGCCGTGGTCGGTGCGCTGGGCCTCGGCGGAGGCGGCGCGCAGGACGGCTCCTCCGCCCCTCCCCGCTCACACTCCACCGTCCCGGTCACCCGCGCCACGCTGACCGAACGCACCACGGTGGACGGCCAGTTGGGCTACGGCACCGAGATACCGCTGCCGGTCAAGGTGACGGGCACCGTGACCTGGCTCCCCGGGGAGAGCAGCACGGTGAAGCGCGGCGGCACTCTGCTGCGCGTCGACGACCGGCCGGTGGTGCTGCTGTACGGGACGCTGCCGATGTACCGGGAGCTGGGCCTGACCGCGAACACCCGGCAGGACACCCGGCAGGGCACCCGCCAGGACGCCGGGACCGAGGGGGACGCGCGGGGCGAGGCCGGCCAGGGCACGGCTGACCAGGGCCCGACGGGCGACGCCTCCGGCGCCCCGGCTCCCTCCGGATCGCCGACGCCGGGTGGCGCCGGGGCCGGACGGACAGCGGGCACTCTGCGCGGGATGGACGTCCTGCAGTTCGAGAGCAATCTCGCCGCTCTCGGCTACACCGGCTTCACGGTCGACGAGGAGTTCACCGACCTCACCGCCCGCGCGGTCGAGCGCTGGCAGAAAGACCTCGGGCTTCCCCGGACCGGCACGGTCGGCGTCGGGGACGTCGTCTACTCCACCGGCAAGGTGCGGATCGGCCACGCGGGCGTCCGGCTCGGCTCGGCGGTCACCGAGGACGCCCTCACGTACACCGGTACGTCTCGGAAGGTCGTCGTCAACGCCTCGGCGGCGGAGGACTCCTGGGCCGTGCGGGGCGCCACCGTCACGATCGGGCTGCCCGACGGGAAATCGGTGAAGGGCGAGGTGGCCTCGGTGGGGAAGAAGGCGACCGCTCCCGAGGAGGGAGGCGGCGAGGGGGGCTCCGGGGCACCGACGGTTCCGGTGACCATCACCATCAAGGACCAGGAATCCGTGGGAAGGCTGGAGAGCGCGCCGGTCACCGTCGAGTACGTGGGGCGGGAACGGGCGGACGTCCTCACCGTCCCGGTCGCCGCGCTGGTCGCCCTGGCCGAGGGCGGCCACGGCCTGGAGACCGCGGACGGCCGGTTCGTCGCGGTGAAGACCGGACTCTTCGCGGACGGCCGGGTGGAAGTGAGCGGAAGCGCGGTTCGCGAGGGCATGAAGGTGAGGATCCCCGAGTGAGCGGAGCGTCGGCGGTCGTGGAGTTCGACGCGGTCTCCAAGACGTATCCCGGTGGTGTGGCGGCGGTACGGGACGTGACCTTGCGCATCGGGCGGGGCGAACTCGTCGCGGTCGTCGGCCCGTCGGGCTCGGGCAAGTCCAGCATGCTGAACCTCATGGGCAGCCTCGACCGGCCCTCCGCCGGGCGGGTGCTGGTCGACGGCCACGACGTGGCGAAGCTGACGGACCGTGAGGTGTCGGCGCTGCGGGCCACCCGGATCGGCTTCGTCTTCCAGCAGTTCCATCTGGCGGTGGGCGTCCCGGTCCTGGATTCGGTGGCCGACGGGCTGCTCTACGCCGGGGTGCCGCTGCGCCGCCGCAGGTCCAGGGCGGCGGTGGCACTGGAACGGGTCGGCCTCAGCCACCGCGTCCACCACCTCCCGCACCAGCTGTCCGGCGGCGAGCGCCAGCGGGTGGCGGTGGCCCGGGCGGTGATCGGCGAACCGGCCGTCCTGCTGGCGGACGAGCCGACCGGCAACCTGGACTCCGCTTCCGGGGAGGCCGTCCTCGGTCTGCTGCGCGAGCTGCACGCCGCCGGGACCACGGTCGTGATCATCACCCACGACCGGGAGATCGCGGCCGGGCTGCCCCGCCGTATAGAGATGCGCGACGGCCGCGTGGTGGCGGACACCGCGACCGCGGACGCACCGAACGAGGCGGTCCGATGACCGACGGCACGACGAACGGCCTGCCCATGGACGACGCCCCACCCACCATGCCGTCCGGCGCCCGCGGGGACGCCGGACGTGACCGCGGACGGGCGAACGGTGCCGTCGGTGGCACGGGCGGCCGGCTGCGGGCCGCCCGCCTCGGTCCCCGGGACGTCGTGCGGCTCGGTGGGACCGGGCTACGGACTCGTCCCCTGCGGGTCTTCCTCTCCGCGCTCGGGATCGCGATCGGCGTCGCCGCCATGATCGCGGTGGTCGGGATCTCCGGCTCCGGCCGGTCGGAGGTGGACCGCCGACTCGACGCGCTCGGCACCAATCTGCTGCGGGTCGCCCCCGGCGACACGCTCGACGGCACCGAGGCCAAGCTGCCTCACGAGGCCGTCGCGATGATCGGCCGCGTCCCGCCCGTGCAGCAGGTCGCCGCCACCGGCGCGACCGACGCACACGTCTACCGCAATGAGCACATCGCCATCGGCCGCACCGGCTCCCTGGAGGTCCTCGCGGCCGACAGGCACCTGCTCCCGGCCGTCGGCGGCCACGTCCGCCGGGGCCGCTGGCTGGATTCCGCGACCGAGGAGTACCCGGCGGTCGTGCTCGGCTCCACGGCGGCGCGGCGGCTCGACGTGCACGCGCCGGGGACCCGGGTCTGGCTCGGCGGCCGCTGGTTCTCCCTCGTCGGCGTCCTCGATCCCGTACCGCTCGCGCCGGAGCTCGACAGCGCGGCACTGGTCGGCTGGCCGGCGGCCCGGACGTACCTGCGCTTCGACGGCCATCCGTCGACGGTCTACGTCCGCGCCGAGGACAGCCAGGTCGCGGAGGTACGGGCCGTGCTGCCGGCCACGGCGTACCCGGAGAAACCGGGCCAGGTCCGCATCTCCCGGCCCTCCGACGCGCTCGCCGCCCGCGAGGCCACCGAGTCGGCGCTGACCGGGCTGCTGCTCGGCCTCGGTGGCGTGGCCCTGCTCGTCGGTGGGGTGGGGGTCGGCAACACGATGGTCATCTCGGTCCTGGAACGGCGCCCGGAGATCGGCCTGCGCCGGGCGCTGGGGGCGACCCGCGGCCAGATCCGGACCCAGTTCGTGACGGAGTCACTGCTGCTGTCGCTCATCGGCGGCCTCGCCGGGACGGTGCTGGGGACCGCGATCACGGCGGCCTACGCCCTCAGCCGCGGCTGGCCGACGGTCGTCCCGGCCTGGGCGAGTGCGGCGGGGATCGGCTGCACCCTCGTCATCGGCGTGATCGCCGGACTGTATCCGGCGGTACGGGCGAGCCGGCTGTCGCCGACGGAGGCCCTGTCCGGCTCCTGAAGCCCGCCCGTCGCAGGGGTCAGGGGCGGCCTCGACGAGACCGCCCCTGACGCACTGTCGGTCCGGCCCGCTCGTCACTCCGGCGGGAATGCGGCCGACGTACTAGAAGCCGCAGTACACGAGGCTGCCGCCGTCGCTCAGCAGGTCGTCGCGGACCCAGCCGGACGTACCGGTGGTGTCGTTGCGGAGGTACGTCCAGGTCTCATCGGTGCTGCCGATGCGCGTGTAACAGTGGTAGTCGAGGCGGTGGGTGTTGTAGGCGATGCCGTTGCTGGCGCAGCCGGTGCTGGATCCGCTTCTCTCGTTGGCGCCGTTGGCCGTCCTGTTCCAGGCGCTGCTGTCCATGTCGGACGCGGTCCTGCCGCAGGACGCGGCCGCGGTGGCCGGGGTGGAGAGGGCGAGCGGGACGGCCATGGCCACCGCCGCCAAGGCGGGTACGACAGCCGCGATTCGACGCTTCACTTTTAACCCCCATGAATGCGTTCCCTGTCGGCACTGCTCCCCAGGCCGTTGAATGACACCTGAGCGAAACAGCGACCACTGCATCAATCGGTGTGCGAGTGGCGTCAGTACGATCACAGCCCAAAAGACACTGAAGAAAGCATTCCGCCCTCAACCGTCCAGTAATTGCCCATGCGAGACCGAAAACACCGGAAGAGGAAATGCGCCATTCCACAGTCCTTTCGTCCGGGAGCGCCCTCTTGACGAACATCCCGGTCCCGTCGAGCACACACGTCCCGGCGGGTGGGCGGGGTGGCACGCGATGAGCTTCCGGCTCCGGGTACTCGGCCTGCTGATGCTGGTCGCGATGGCCGCCACCGCCGCCACCGCCTGGCTGACCCTGCGTCAGGCGAACCGCCAGGTCCGGGAGAGCGTCACCGCGGGACGGCAGGAGGTCTCCCGGATCACCGGCGACCTGCGCGCGTACGGGTTGGCGCACGGCACCTGGGAGGGCCTCTCGCCGACGGTGAGGCGCCTGGCCGAGGACACCGGCCAGCGCATCCGGGTCGCCACCGAGAACGACGTCCTGCTCGCCGATTCCGACGCGCTCCAAGGCCGTGCCCCCCGCCCGGTGAGCGACCAGCCGCCCGTGCTGGTCGACCCGCGTCCCCTGGTGCGGATCCCCGCGGGACAGCCACCGCGGACCTCCATGAAGCTGACGGCGACCGCGATCGCCCAGTACCGGGCCGAAGCGGCGTACGCGGCCTGTCTGACCCGGGCGGGGGCCGAGGTGACGGCCCGGCCGGACGACACCGGAGTGCCGCGGGCCGGCACGGCGCGGCGGCCGGAACAGTGCAAGCAGCCGAAAGGCGAACCGGACCCGCAGACTCCGAAGGACCTCGAGGTGATCCGGGCATGCGAGCCGGAGCAGCAGTTCATCACCTGCCTGCAACGGGTGTTCAAGGAGCGCGTGGGCTCCGCCGCCCCGCCACGCCTGGTGATCCGTCTCGGCGTCCGGGACGAGTCCCCGCCCACTCTGGCCGCGGCACCCACGATGGCCGTGGCGGGCGGCGTCGCCCTCGCCGCCGTGCTCGGCGCCCTGTTCCTGAGCCGGGCGGTGCTGCGCCCGGTCCGTGCCATGACCCTGGCCGCCGGGGGGCTGGGCGAGGGAGACCTGGGGCGGCGAGTCCCCGTCTCCGGCCGGGACGAGATCGCCCAACTGGGCCGTGCCTTCAACCGGATGGCCGAATCCATTCAGGCCGGCGAGCAACGCCAGCGCCGCCTCACCGGTGACATCGCCCATGAGCTGCGCACCCCGCTGGCCAATCTGCGCGGCTATCTGGAGGCCCTGCGGGACGGGGTCGTCGAGCCCACCCCCGAGCTGCTCGATTCCCTCCACGAGGAGGCACTGCTACAGCAGCGGATCGTCGACGACCTTCAGGATCTCGCGCTGGCCGAGGCCGGTGCGCTCACCTACCACCGGGTGCGCGTCGACCTGCGTGAGCTCCTAGAAGCAGCCGGCACCGCTCACCGGGCCCAGGCCGACGCGGCAGGTGTCGCGCTGCGGCTGGAGGCGCCGCGGCCCGTGGACGTCATGGCCGACGCCGACCGGCTGCGCCAGGTCGTCGGCAATCTGGTCGGCAACGCGCTGAGGGCCACGGCGCCGGGCGGCACGGTGGCACTGGTCCTGGGACGGCACGGCGATTGTGCGTTGATGAAGGTGCGGGACACCGGAAGCGGGATACCCGCCGAGGATCTGCCGCATCTCTTCGACCGTTTCTGGCGGGCGGACGCGGCACGGGGCCGCGCCACCGGGGGAAGCGGCCTGGGGCTGTCCATCGCCCGCCAGATCGTGACGGACCACGAGGGAACGATAGACGTGGAGAGCGCCGTTGGCGTCGGCACGACCTTCACCGTCACCCTCCCCGTCGCCCGGCCGTCGCCGGCCGACGCCGGCTGACCGATCCCGTCAGGGCCCCGCGAGCGCTTGGGCCGGCGCTGAGCCTTCCACCAAGCGGTATCCCCGGCCGTACACGGTCTCCAGATGGCGCGGCCGGGCCGGGTCGTCCCCCAGCTTCCGGCGCAGGTTGCGCACGTGAGCGTCCACCGTGCGCTCGAGTACATCGCTGTCGAAGCCGAAGGCGCGCTCGATGATCTGGGCCCGGGTGAACACCCGCCCGGGCTCGCGGGCCAGAGCCTCCAGGATCGAGAACTCCTTGGAGGTCAGCGCCACGGGACGGCCTGCCACCCGGACCTCGAAGCGGGCGGTGTCCAGTTCGACCACGCCGACCCGCAGCACCTCGCTCCCGGCCGCGCCGCCTTTCCTGGAGCGCCGCAGCAGCGCCCGTACCCTCGCGGTGAGTTCGCGGGGACTGTAGGGCTTGGTGAGGTAGTCGTCGGCCCCCAGATCGAGGCCGAGGAGCATGTCCTCCTCGGTGCTGCGGGCGGTCAGCAGCAGAATCGGCACCTCGAAGGCCTCGGCACGCAGGATGCGGCATACGTCGAGTCCGTCGACGAGCGGCAGCATCACGTCGAGCACGATGAGATCCGGCCCCGTCGAACGCGCCCGTTCCAGCGCGGCCCGGCCGTCGGCCACGACCTGCACCGCGTGGCCTTCCCGTTCCAGATAGATCCGGATGAGACGAGATTGTTTTTCGTCGTCTTCGGCGACCAGAATGCGCGCGCTCAACGCTTCTCCTCAGGAGGCCCTGCACGATGCCGGCACCGTCAATACCAACGCGCCTCCGGAATTCCCTCCTCCGGAATTTCCTCCTCCGGCAATTCCCGGGAGGCCGCGCTCACTGAACCGTACCGCGAGCCGGGCCGCGCTTCGGTGTGGATGGTGATCACTTGATGGTTCCAGCACGCGATCGCCGAGGCGCTGTCGCTGCCCCCGTACTTGGCGGACTTACGGGCCGACATGCCGGCCAAGCGGACCTGCTGGCGGCGGGCCTGGAGGAGGCCGGGTTCCGCATCTTCCACCCCTCGGGCACCTACTACGCGTTCTGCAAGCGGACGGGGGTGCTGGGGGAGGCGGCGAAGCGGCTCGGGGCGGCGCTCTGGTGGCTCCATCGAAACGTTGGTCAGCCATGGACACGGCGTTGGCTGAGGTCTGCCCGTCTCCGGGGTCCGCTGAGTCCAGCTGCCGTTCGCTACGTAGATTCAGTCGAGCTCATCGCGCGGAACCGTGGCGTCGGACGACTCGGTCGCCTGTGGCACCTGTTGCGGCGCCGAGCCCTTCCCAGCGGGGCGCGGGCGGGTGAGGTTGCCTCTGACAGTCAGCCCCGTGGCGTTTACTTTCGGTCACCATCGGTTTCGTCAGCGCCTGTTGCCCACCCGTCTGTCCACACGGGCATCACACGTGGTGCAGGGAGGAGGGTGCGAATCGACGGTTCGAGCCGGACGTCCGCAACAGGTGATTTCGCGTCAGTAGAGAAAGAAACTCTTGTTCGAGTTTGTCAGTGCGTGCCTAACATGATCGCGTGCCGGGCGGATCTGACCCATCTGCCGCAGTGCACATCGACCAGTTACCGGGGGAACACTGTCGTTACGGGGGGATTTCATCATGCCCAGAGCCAGGTACCTGGCTACGGCCGCACGCTGCCCTGCCTTCGCGTGCTCCTTCACGGACTGGACGTACTGACTTCTGTCGTGAGGCAGAAGTCATGACCATCATCCAGAGGAGAACACGTGCGAGAGCTCAAAAACCAGTTACGTGCCGGCCTGATCGCTGCTGTCACCGCCGCGGCGCTGACCGGCACCGTCACGGTCGCGAGTGCGGGTGACACCGCGCCGGTGAGCGAGGACGCCCACACGTTCAACCCCAACGAGGAGGGGCTTTTCGAACTGCAGGCCCCCGCTGACAACAGCGGGAGAGTGCAGGTCCGCAACTTCACCAGTGAGCTGACGGGCTGGGCGCCGGGCTCGAAGGAATCGCGTCATTGGGCGGACAACGACTACACCGAGATCCAGTTCACCACCTGCGAGATGTTCGGCGCGACGGGCCGGTCCGTCGGGGTGAAGCTGTGGCAGGCCATCCCGTTCTCGCGGGACAAGGACATGGGCACGAAGACGTTCACGAACTGCTTCAAGGGCGACGGCAAGACGTCGAAGGGCGAGTGGAGCGCGCACTACGACGGGGGCGACAACCGGTACTTCACCATCCCCGAACTCAACGGTGCCGACTACACCCACGCCCAGATCAACGTGAAGAAGGTCTACGTGGACACCACCAAGGCCGATTGAGCGTCTTCTTCAGCGCAACTTCGTTGAGGCCGGGAGGCGCCGCACGGTGCCCCCCGGCCCGCTCCTGCTTGAGAACGGTGTCCTCTGTGAACCTACGAGCCCGCCTGCGCACGACCCCAGCGGTGTGGACTGCCCCGCTATGGGTGGGGATTGTTGTCTTTTACTTCTTCCACGCCCTCCACCTCGAGGATCCGTACGAAGAGGTCATCGCCGGCCCCCTGTGGGCGCCGCAGCAGGTGACGCAGTCCTTGTTCTACTTCTATGCCTTCGCCTATGCCGTCACATGCGGGCTGTGCGTGTGGGAAGGCGGACGTCTCAAGCGGGACGGCGTGTGGACCCTCGCACCGGGGCGCTCCCGGTTCCGGGTTGCCGCCGATACGCTTGCCCCGGCCGTGTGCGCGGGCTGGCTCGTCCTTGGGTTACCGGTCGTGATGCGCCTGATCGAAACACGACTGATCCCTACGCCGCAGGCCCTTGCCCCGCTCCTGCTCGGGATGGGTTTGGTGGTGGCGTGGGCAGTGATCGGCTGTGCGCTGGGGCAGTTCACCCCGCGGCTGATCTCCGCGCCGCTGTCCGCCGTCCTGGTCTACTACCTGATCACCCAGACGGGTCAGGTGGACCCGGTGTGGCTGCGCCATGTCTCCGGCGCTCCGGACACGTCGCTGGACTTCGGCGAGCAGTACCGGGCGCTGACGCTGCTCGTTCCGTTCCTGTTCACCGGGGCCGTGGCCTCGGCCGTGGCCGTTTGGTGGCTGCCCGCGAGACGCGCGGTGCGTCACGGCACTCGCGCCGTGGCCGGTGTCGCCGCAGCAGTCGTCATGGTGCTGTGCGCCCACACGGCCTCCGGCTGGGGTTACGGCAATGGTCCGATCAGTGCCGGCCACGCACCCGGCCTGTGCACCGGGTCCGCTCCACGGGTGTGTGTCGCCGCCACCGGCGGGGCCCAGGACCGGCTGGACGAGGTCCATGGCGAGATCAGTCGGTCGATCACCGCGCTCCGCGAGGCAGGCGTGAACGTCGCAGTGCCCAGGACCGTCTCGGACAGTTTGCTCACAGGTCGCCACAAGAAGCGTTCGACCCAAACCGAGTGGTGGCTGCCCCTGTCCCATCAGGCGGGAGACAACGGGCCCGGGATGAGCGGAGTCCGCTACGGAGTGCTGCTCACGGCGGTGCGGTTCCCCTGTTCCTTCCCTCAGTCGTTCGAAGCCGACCAGCCGGTGGACTGGGTGGTCAACCACGATGCCGCAATGCTGTGGGCCGCACTGGTCATCAAGGCCGACGACCCTTACCTGGCCTGGCGCCGTGGCGAGTACGGCGGCACGTTCAAGAACGCGGACCAGGTCCTGGCGAAGGTCGAACAGCGAGCTCACAACGCCCGCCGGCTGCCGGCAGACCAGCAGGGAGCCTGGTTCCACAGGGAACAGCAGAAGGCCTGCCGCCACGCGCAGGAGACCACGCGGTGACTCTCTGGCTCAAGGTTCGCCGTGTCCAGGCTGTCCTCCTGCCGGCACTTGTCGTGTTCACCCTGATCACCGCAGTGGCACACGACCAGTATGTCCGGCTTCCGAGCCTGCTCTCCGCAGGCGGGAATCGGATATTTCTCCTCCAGCTGGTGCCGCTGATCCTCACCTCCACGCTTGCCCACAGCCTTGCTCAGGCTGTGCCCGAGATCGAGGCCACGGCGCAACGCAACATCCGCGCCTTGGACATGACTCTGATCGGCGCCATCGTCACGGCTGCCGTTCTGGCTTGTCTGGCCGTCGGCCAGATCACCGGTTCACAGGAGGTGACCATGGCGGGACGCAACGCCATGTTCCTCACCGGGCTCATGCTCCTGGGTCGAACGATTCGCGAGCAGGCCGCCACCGCGCTCCCGGTGGGCTGGGTGTTCGCCGTGATGTTCGTCGGCTACCGCGACTTCCACCGCCCCTGGCCGTGGGCCGTCACCCTCCACCCCGCCGACTTCATGCCCACGTTCGGCTTCTGCCTGCTGGTCTTCGCCGGAGGGCTCATCCTGCACACCCGCGCTCACCGCGTCTGAAAGGCACCGTCATGTCGATTCGCCTGGAGTCCTGCACCTTCGGATACGGACGCGGCAGCCGGCCGATTCTCACCGACCTCACCTACGCTCTCCCTGACGGCTTCACTGTCCTGCTGGGCCCCAACGGCGCTGGCAAGTCCACCTTGCTGAAGCTCGCCAGCGGCCTTCACCGCCCCCAGTCGGGATCCGTCCGCATGGGCCGCCTGGCATCTCACGATGCCGCCTTCCTGAAGCGGGTCGCGTGGATGCCGCAAACCATCACGCCCATGACGGGGCTCACTGCCCGGGAACAGGTCGCCTACACAGGTTGGCTCAAGGGCATGGGCAAGTCGGAAGCCTGGGAGGCCGCACTCGTCGCCCTGAGCCGCGTCGACATGGCGGATCGGGCCGCCATCAAGACGAAGCAGCTTTCCGGAGGCCAGCTCCGCCGCGTCGGAGTCGCCTCCGCCCTTGTCCACGGTGCCGACGTTCTCCTGCTGGACGAGCCGACCGCAGGCATGGATCCCACTCAACGGCGCGTGTTCCGCGACCTGATCGTCAGCCTCGCCACCGCTGAGGTTCGCGTCCTGATGTCCACTCACGACATCGCTGACCTCGCGGAGGAGGCGAACCAGGTCACCGTCCTGCAGAACGGACGGATCGCCTTCACCGGCCCGACCCAGGACTTCCTGGCCCATGCTCCGTACGACACTCCTCAGGCACGTCGCGCCGAGACGGCCTACGCCGCGGTCTCAGCCCTGCCCACCGCGCAAGGGACCCGCTGACCAAGCGATCCATGTCCTTCCAGGCCACCGGCTCAGGGGGCGCGCAGGCGCGTTCTCACAGCCATCCCAGGCCTGGACGGGCAGAACCGTCCGGCAGGGCGTGATCCAGTCTTCGTCGGCGACGTCCCGCCTGTCGTCGCGCCACCGGGTTCCGCCCCGTCGCACATCAAGGCTGCCCCCCGGCGCGGAAACAGCACACCCGCTCACCGGCTCAGCCCGCCGCCCGCAGACGCTCCTCGGCGAGGCGGTCACGGCAGGTCCGGCAGTGTCCGGGCGCCGGGGCGCGGAAGGCTCGCTCGCAGCCGTCGCAGGTCTGGAAGGGCAGCACGGCCGGGCGTTCGGCGGTCGGGGGCGACGGGAGCGGAGGCGGCGCCGGCAGCGGCGTTTCCCTGAGCCGGAAGGCCAGGACGCTTGCCGGCCGGGCCCGGAAGCGGTCGGGGAGCCGTACGGTCAGCAGCTCGGTGATCTCCCGCGGCCCGACTCCGGCCGCCAGCCACTCGGTGACGGCCGGTGCCAGGCGGGCGGCCTCCTGGGCGGAGAGGACGAGGCGGGGGTCGACCCGGCGGAGGGAGGCCAGTACGGCGACGGCCTCCGGGGCCGCGTCGGCGAGGGCGGGTGCCGGGCCTGTGGGCTCCTCAGGAGCGGGAGCGGGCGTCGCGGTCCGTCGGGTCTCCGGGACGACGGGCTGCTTCCGTGGCCGCGGCTTCGGCGGCCCGGGCGGGTCCGGTGGGCCGTCGCCGCCGGGCACGTCGTAGAAGTACGTCCGGGTGCGGACCTGCCCGGTGGGCGTGCGTTCGCGGCGGCGCTCCAGGTATCCGGCCGATTCGAGTTCCCTGAGTGCGCGCGAGATGAGGATCTCGCCCTCGCTGAAGTGCTCGCACAGGGCGGTGATGGTCACCGGGGAGCCGTCGGGCAGGGAGGCGATGTACGCCGCGACGCCGATCGTGACCGCGCTGCCGCGCCGCTGGGCGAGGGCGTTGGAGATCACCGTGAAGTCGGCGGTGAGGCGGGTGCGCACGTGGATCACGCCGGTAGTCGGAGCTCCGGCGTCGGCGCGCAGGGGCGCGTTAGACTGCGGATCAGCCATCGGGAAGGGTTCACTTCCTGATCGGTCAGGCCCTCGATCGGGATGCCAGTCCCGGCCGGGGGCCGTATCTGTTTGCGGTTGTCGCGGCGAACGTAACGGCCCGTTACCCGCCCCTGCAAGCCGGTCACCCGGACGGGTGACGCCCGCCTTCCGGCGCGGGGAGGGTGGGTGGGCGGGTGGTTCTGTCCCCGGTTCTTTCAGGAGGTCAGTGGCCTGCCGGACCCTCGCGGACAAGGGCCCGGTGATTCCGGAGGCCGCCTCGGGGACGGTGGTGCCCGGCCTTCAACTCGGCTGTGAAGGCGGCCCGGGAGGCGACGTCGGAGCGCAGCGCTCGGGTTGGTCGGGGTAGATCAACCGCACGCCGCCGCCGATCACCGGGAAGCAGCTCAGCAACAGGGCGAAGCGCGCGAACCTCGCACCGCCCTCCCAGTCGGCTGGAGGCCCCAGGACCAGCCAGAACGCGAGCCCCGCCCCCGTGATCACCACCGTTACGCCCAGTAACCGGCGCACCTCTTGCTCCCTTGTGTGCGATCTTCAGTCAGCGGTTCACTCTATTCACCGGAGACAACGGCGCGGGGCCGGGCCCAGCGTGCGGAAAAGGCAAACGGCGCGTGCAGCGCGTACCCGTTCGTACGCACCGACGCGCCGCAAAGGCCGGGGCGGGAGGCCTACTCGTCGTCCTCGGGCTTCTCCGCCTCGTTGATCTCCTCTTCGAGGCCGAGCTGCTCGACGAGCCACTTGTCGAACTCGATCGCGGCGCGCACCCAGCTCACCGTCGAGGAGACGAAGTGCTCCAGGCTGACGCCCATGCCGATCAGCATCTGGGCCTCGCCGATCAGGCGGACCGTGCCGTCGTCGTGGGTGTGGCTGTAGACCTTGGGCCACAGGGTGCGGCGGTTCCAGTCGTCGATCGACTCGAGGAGCTGCGGCTTGGCCTCGATCTCGTGGGGCCGGTCGTAGAACGTCCGCACGGAGAAGACCTGCTGGTCTCCCTCACCCCGGAACATGAAGTAGGTGCGGAACTGCTCCCACGGCGCCGCGAGGTCTCCCTCGTCGTCGACGACGTACTTGAGCTCCATCTGGTCGAGGAGCTGCTTCACGAGGTCCTGATCCGGGACGACGGGGCCGGCCGGTCCGCCGGGCTGCGGCTCGGGCTGGCCCCCGAAGTTCGGAATCGAGGACGGGTCGATGGTCACCGTGAATTTCCCTTCGTACGGATTCCGCCATCCTCCCCCATGCGGGGAGGGGGGTGGCAAGCCCCGACTACCCCGCTAAGCCCATGGCTGACACGATCCGGTCAACCGCAACCTCCGAGTACCCGTAACCGTCCTCCTGAGCAGTCGGCGAAAGGGGTGATGCGGTGCGGTCAGCGGACCGAGGTCGTACCCGGTGGGGGATCATCCTGCCGTTCCTGGCACTGCCGGTCGTGGTGCTCGGCGTCCTGATCGTCGGCCTGTTCTTCCTGGCGTACTCGCCCGACGACGGCACCCGTGCGGGTGCGGCGGCCACGGTCCCCTGCACCGAGGCCCTGGCCTTCGGCGCCGCCGAGGCCCCCCGGCACGCCCGTGTCCGGGACTGCACCGTGCAGCGGGGCATCGACACGTCATACTCGGCGGTGCTGCGGATGCCCCGCGAGGACGTGCGCGGCTGGCTGCGCGAGACCTACCCGGACGCCCCTGAGCCGCGCACCGGCGGCGGAGCGTGCACGGCGCTGTGCCTCGACCTGACCCACGAGAACGGCCTGCCGGGCACGGCGGAGGCCCACGTGGTGCAGGTTCGGGTGGAACACGAGAACGCCGAGACCGCGCTGGTGCGCTTCTCGGCGTTCACGATGTGACGTCCTACAGCGTCTTGCCCGTGGCCGGGCCGACCAGGAGGCCGTCCTCGTAGCGGTCCACCCGGACCGTGTCGCCGTCCTTGATCTCCCCGGACAGGATCTCCTTGGCGAGCCGGTCGCCGATGGCGGACTGGACCAGGCGCCGCAGCGGACGGGCGCCGTACGCCGGGTCCATGCCCTCCTCCGCGAGCCAGGCAAGCGCCGCGGGTGTGATGTCGAGCGTGAGACGCCGCTCGGCGAGCCGCTTGGCCAGGCGCTCCAGCTGGAGCTTCGCGATGCGCTCCAGCTCGGGCTTGGTCAGCGCGGAGAAGACGACCAGGTCGTCCAGGCGGTTGAGGAACTCCGGCTTGAAGGAGCTGCGCACCACCTCAAGCACCTGTTCCTTCTTCTCCTCCTCACTGGTGAGCGGGTCGACGAGGAACTGGCTGCCGAGGTTCGACGTCAGGACGAGGATGGTGTTGCGGAAGTCGACCGTGCGGCCCTGACCGTCCGTCAGCCGGCCGTCGTCGAGCACCTGGAGCAGGATGTCGAAGACCTCGGGGTGCGCCTTCTCCACCTCGTCCAGCAGGACGACGGAGTACGGACGGCGCCGCACGGCCTCGGTGAGCTGGCCGCCCTCCTCGTAGCCGACGTATCCGGGCGGGGCGCCGACCAGCCGGGCCACGCTGTGCTTCTCGCTGTACTCCGACATGTCGATGCGGACCATCGCCCGCTCGTCGTCGAAGAGGAAGTCGGCCAGGGCCTTGGCCAGTTCGGTCTTGCCGACGCCCGTCGGGCCGAGGAAGAGGAAGGAGCCGGTGGGCCGGTCGGGGTCGGCGATCCCGGCGCGGCTGCGGCGTACGGCGTCGGACACCGCGCGCACGGCCTCCGTCTGGCCGATGAGCCGCTTGCCGATCTCGTCCTCCATGCGCAGCAGCTTCTGCGTCTCGCCCTCCAGCAGCCGCCCGGCGGGGATGCCGGTCCAGGAGGCGACGACGTCGGCGATGTCGTCGGCGCCGACCTCCTCCTTGACCATGGTGTCCTTGGCGACCTCTTCCTCGGCCTCGGAGGCGGCCTCCAACTCCTTCTCCAGGGCGGGGATCTCGCCGTAGAGCAGCTTGGAGGCGGTGTCGAAGTCGCCGTCGCGCTGGGCGCGTTCGGCCTGGCCGCGCACGTCGTCGAGGCGTTCCTTCAGCTCACCGACGCGGTTGAGGGACTGCTTCTCCTTCTCCCAGCGGGCGGTCAGGCCGCGCAGCTCCTCCTCCTTGTCGGCGAGGTCGCGGCGCAGTTTCTCCAGCCGCTCGCGGGAGGCCGCGTCGGTCTCCTTGCCGATCGCCAGCTCCTCCATCTTCAGCCGGTCGACGGCCCGCTGGAGTTCGTCGATCTCGACGGGCGAGGAGTCGATCTCCATGCGCAGCCGGGAGGCGGCCTCGTCGACGAGGTCGATGGCCTTGTCGGGCAGGAAGCGGGAGGTGATGTACCGGTCGGAGAGCGAGGCGGCGGCGACGAGCGCGCGGTCCGCGATCTGCACCTTGTGGTGGGCCTCGTAGCGGCCCTTCAGCCCGCGCAGGATCGCGATCGAGTCCTCGACGGTCGGCTCGGCGACCAGCACCTGCTGGAAGCGCCGCTCCAGGGCGGGGTCCTTCTCGATCCGCTCGCGGTACTCGTCGAGGGTCGTGGCACCCACCATGCGCAGCTCACCGCGCGCGAGCATGGGCTTCAGCATGTTCCCGGCGTCCATGGCGGAGTCGCCGCCGGCACCGGCGCCCACGACGGTGTGCAGCTCGTCGATGAAGGTGATGATCTGCCCGTCGGAGTCCTTGATCTCGGCGAGGACGGTCTTCAGCCGCTCCTCGAACTCGCCCCGGTACTTGGCGCCGGCGACCATCGCGCCCAGGTCGAGCGCGACGAGCCGCTTGTCCTTCAGGGACTCGGGCACGTCGCCCTTGACGATCCGCTGGGCGAGCCCCTCGACGACGGCGGTCTTGCCGACGCCGGGCTCGCCGATCAGCACCGGGTTGTTCTTGGTGCGCCGCGACAGCACCTGCACGACGCGCCGGATCTCCTGGTCGCGTCCGATGACCGGGTCGAGCTTCCCCTCGCGCGCGGCGGCGGTGAAGTCGGTCCCGAACTTCTCCAGGGCCTTGTACTGGCCCTCGGGGTCGGCTGTGGTCACGCGTCGCTGCCCTCGCGTCTTCTGGAAAGCGGCCTGGAGCTTCTTGGCGTCGGCCCCCTGCTGCGCCAGCACCTCGCCGGCCGCTCCGCCCTTCGCGGCGATGCCGATGAGCAGGTGCTCCGTGGAGAGGTACTCGTCGCCGAGGTCCTTGGCGCGGGCCTGCGCGTCGGCGACGACGGCGAGCATCTCACGGTTGGGCTGGGGCGGCGCGACCGTCGACCCGGTCACGCTGGGCAGCCCGGCGAGGACGCGCTCGGCTCCGGCGCGCACGGCGGCCTGGTCGGCGTCGACCGCGGCGAGCAGGTCGGTGATGTTCTCGTTGTCCTGTCCCTGGAGCAGCGCGAGCAGCAGGTGGGCCGGGGTGAGGTCGGCGTGCCCCTCGGTCACGGCCCGGTTGCTGGCAGCGTTGATCGCGTCCCGGCTCCGGTTGGTCAGCTCGGCGTCCACGTTCGCGTTCTCCTCCTTGCACTGACCCGAACGGCTTGCACAAAGTTGAGTCTAGTCCACTCAAGGACGGTTGTGGGAGGGCCGGAGGGTCTAAGTTCCGGGGCATGGCGACCAAGTACTCCGTGGACCCGGGCGCTCCGGACCCGTCGTTTCTCGGCTTCTGGCGGGAGCGGCACCTGTGCACCCTGACGACTCCCCGCCCGGACGGCACACCCCACCTGGTACCCGTCGGGGTCACCTACGATCCCGAGGCCCGTCTGGCCCGGGTGATCACCAACAGGGCGAGTGCCAAGGTGCGGTACGTGCGGGCGGCCGGGGAACAGGGGGCGCCCGTCGCCGTCTGCCAGCTGGAGGGCCGTCGCTGGGCGACGCTGGAGGGCCGGGCCTTCGTCCACGAGGAGCCGGAGCGGGTGGCCGAGGCGGAGCGGCGCTACGCCGAGCGCTACGGCAGGACGCCGTCACCGAACCCGGCGCGGGTGGTGATCGAGATCCGGCTGACGCGGGCGATGGGGCGAGGTTGAACGAAGTGAATATCCACACCGGGGATCGACAGGATCCGGCCACCGCCGGATGGGGCCGATACCGGTACATGTCCCGGAAAACTGCAGCGGCGTCACCGTGTTCAGGTCACGGTGACGCCGCTGCGGGGGGAAGCGCCTGAGCGATCTGTTACGACGGGGGAATCGCGTCAGGCACTGCGGGGGGTGGCAGAGATGGTCCTCGGGGCAGGGGAGTCGGCCTCCACCTGCTGGTGGTCCCGTTGGTCCAGGTTCACAAAGATCATTCCGTACCGCACGGCACATCGCACTGGCTGCGGCGCCCCCCGAGGCCGCCGCAGACACCGGTAAGCCCGTACGTCCTCGTCATCGTCCCGCGTGACGACCACCGGCTCACCGAACACGGTCACCATCAACGAGTCACCGCTGTGGGGGATGGCGGTGACCAGGTCGATGAAGTGCCAGCCGGAGCGGTAGGCGGTGGCCATTTCACGACGGAAGGAGCGGTCGTCGGGTGGAGTGGTCACATCAACGCTCCGAGTCCGCGACGATCGCCGGCCAATGACTGTCCGCCAGGACATCGCCCTTGACGTCGCTCGTAACGCTCTCCGGCCAGTGACTGTCAGCCCGGGTATCACCCTTCGCGCCGGAGTAACCCAGCACTCCGATGACAGCGACGGCGGAGAGAGCGGCAGCAAGCACCGAGCGAAGCAGTCTCTTGCGCATAGTCGGCTTCGTCCTCACTTGTGAGTCTCCTCTTCCCCCGTCAGGTAAGACGATGGCTCATTCGAACACATCATGGCCACACAATCGGTGCATCATGTTCCTGCATGTTCAGGACCCTGGGGGGTGGAGATTTCGTGGCAAATCAGACTAAGGCGACGCATCCCCATGCGGTCACCGAGCTGTGCGAGGAAGGTAACCGACTTTATGCGAACGCCCTGCGTGCAGGGCGGATCGCCCGCACAGACGTGACGACAGCGCCTTGTCTGGTGCAACTCGCCCTTCTTCACCCGGACCCGGATGACGAAGACTGGCTACGGCCGGTGCCGCCGACGGTTGCGCTCGCCGAGCGGCTGCACCCGATCGAGCGCGACATAGCGGAACGCCGACGGTTGTCGATCAAGATCGCGGACGCGTTCGAGCCGTTCATGGCCCTGGGCGCCCAGGTGACGGCGACCGACCACTCGATCACGGTGCTCGAGGGCGGCGACCGGATCAATGCCGCCCTCAACCTGGCCACGGCCCAGTGCCAGGTCGAGATGCTCACCATCCAGCCCAGCGACGACCGCTTCTCCGAGCGCAGCCTCACCCAGGGGCTCGAGAGGGACCGGGCCATGATCGAGCGGGGCGTCCGGATCCGAACCCTCTACCAGCACACGGCGCGCTACAGCCCGCAAAAACTCGCCTATGTGGCACAACTTGCGAACGGCAAGGCGGAGTACCGCACGATCGACGAGGTGGTGGAACGGCTCATTGTGTGTGACGGGACCGTCGCGTTCATTCCGGCCCGTGACGACCAGCAGGTCGCCCTCGAACTCCGCCACCCCGGACTCGTCAGGTACCTGGTGAAGGTGTTCGAATTCAT
The DNA here is from genome assembly GCF_040654575.1 of Streptomyces sp. NPDC050674. Lineage (NCBI taxonomy): Bacteria > Bacillati > Actinomycetota > Actinomycetes > Kitasatosporales > Streptomycetaceae > Streptomyces > Streptomyces sp. NPDC050674. The sequence goes on along the minus strand of NZ_JBFAIG010000002.1, from coordinate 524,095 downwards.
GTGGAGTCGTTCGGTCCCGCTGAGCGCCGGCGCCCCTTATGGACCGGCCGCGGACGGCATCACGGACATCCAGTACTCCATCGCCAAGCTCCTCGTCGAGGGTCACGTCGACGAGGCCATCGCCCGCCGTCTCGGCATGAACGTGCGCACCTGCCGGGCCCACATCGCCAAGCTGGCGGCCACCCTCGGCAGCGGCAGTCGTGCCCAACTCGGTTACCTCATCGCGCAGTCCGGAATCCTGGAGTCGCAGGGCACGGCGCCGTGAACGCGCGGCACCTTGAGCACGGCACGGAGGACCTGTGCTCCGTGGGCACGGACCTGTACGAACAGGCACTGCACCAGGGGCGGTTACCGGCCGCGGCCGCCGAGGCGGCCCCTTGTCTGCTCGCCCTGGGTCTGCTGCGCCCCGCCCTCGACGACCCCACCCGGGTGGAGCCCGTCGCCCCGGTCGTCGCGCTGCACCGGCTGCTGCGGAGCTCCGGGGAACGGATCGCGGGCGAACGGCGACGCGAGGCACGGCTGGCCGAGACGTTCGGCTCCCTCATGCGGATCGCAGGCCCGCATCCCACGGCCGACGGCACTCCCACGATTCAGCTCCTCACCGGCACAGAGGGGATCAACCAGGCCATCACCGACGCGATGGCCGATGCCTCCGAGGAACTGATCACCGTCCAGCCCCGCACCGGCCTCACCGGCGAACGCGGTCAGGCCGCCGACGCTGCGTCGCTCGGCCGTGACCAGGCAGCGCTGGACCGCGGTTGCCACATACGCACCCTGTATCCGCACACGTTGCGCCACTTCCCGGTCATCGTGGCCCGTTGCGAGCGCCTGAAGGGCGACGTTCAGATCCGCACACTGGACGAAGTTCCCGACCGCCTCATCCTCATCGATCGCACGGTGGCCTTCATCCCGGTCGGCGAGGACGGCAAACTCGCCCTGGAAATACGGCATTCGGCCATCCTCGATCACCTGGCCGTCACCTTCGACCGCCTCTGGCGCCTGGCCACCCCCATGTACCCCGAGGCCGCCCCCCAGCCCTCCCACAACGGCATCACCCCCCGCCAACGGGCCATCGCCGCCCTCCTGACCGAAGGCCACACCGACGCCGTCATCGCCGACCGGCTGGGCATGAACATCCGTACCGCGCGTGTCCACATCGCCAAGCTCGCCGCGACGCTGGGCAGTCAGAGCAGGGCCCAGCTGGGCTTCCTCATCGCACGCTCGGGGATTCTTGACCAGGACCACTGAGCGCGGAGCGCTGCGGGCCGTCCAGGCCCGCCTGGGCGATGCGCACGCCCAACTGCGTACGGCTGGCCGCCCCCAGCGTCTCCGAGAGCCGCGCGATGTGCGCCCGGCACGTCCGCACGCTGATGCCCAGCCGCTCCGCGATGACGGCGTCCTGGTGCCCCTCCGCCAGCAGCGCCGCGATCGACTGCTCCCGGTGGGAGATGCCCTCGATGCCCGTCTCGGGGAGCGGGGCCGTGAGGGGGATGGCGAGGCGCCACAGCCGCTCGAAGATCGTGACGAGGTACTCGACGAGCGCGGGGTGCCGTAGCTCCAGGGCCATCGTGCGGTCGGAGTTGGCGGGGATGAAGGCCACCGTCCGGTCGAAGAGGATCAGCCGGTCGATCACCTCGTCCAGCGTGCGCGCCTCCACCGCGTCGCCCATCAGCTCCAGATACGTCAGCAACCCCTGCCCGTGCCGGGCGACATGGGTGTACAGGTCCCGCATCCGCACGCCCCTGCCCCGCAGCGCCAGCGCCCGGTGCAGGCCCTCCGAGAGCTCCGCCTCGCGGCGGATGCCGCCGGGCTGGACCGTGAGCACCTCGGCCGTGCAGGCCTGGGTCGCCTCGTCCATCGCGGCCTGGATCCGGGCGAGTCCGTCCAGCACCCGGATCGCCGGGCCCTCCGACGCCGCTGCGGCCGGCCGCACCTGACGGCCCAGCCCGGCGTACCACTCGACGGCCGTGACGGCCGAGCCCAGCCGCCGCTGGCTCGCGCTCACCTCGTCGTACATCCCGCGCAGCAGCCGGGTCATGACCTCCTGCGGGGAGGTCGGCACCAGCCAGTCCATGTCGTCGGGGTCCGGGTGCAGCAGGGCGAGTTCCAGCAGGCAGGGCACCGGTTCCGCGTCCCGGCGCGGCACCCGGCCGCGCCGTACGGCCCGGGAGTACACGCGGTCCCCGGCGTCGCACAGTCGGTCGGCACCATGGGGATGCTCATCCGCCCCGTGCCCGGCCATCGCCCATCCCACCCCCGGTATCCGCCGTCTTTCCGCAGCGCAACTATGCGCGGACGGGGCGTGGTCCGCAACACGGCTCGACCACGACCGAACCGCTTTCCGGCCCACTTGAGACCGGTATGTGCGGGGCGCCGCAGGGCCGGTGGCTGCACGCCGGGTGGTGTGCGTGCAGCGTTGCGCGACCGGCCGGTCAGTCGTGCGGGGCGTGACCGGAGCCGTCTGTGGCGGAGGCGCACCAGCCCGCCGCGAGCAGGGCGGCGGCGGAACGTGCCAGGGGCGTGCCGTCCCGCCCCAGTGCCCGAAGGGCGCTCAGCACCGCGGCCAGCCCGGGCCGGTCGTGCCGCTGGGCACACACCACCAACAGCGCTTGCCCGGCCGTGGACCAGGCCGTCCGCTCCTGGTCGGTCGCCCGGGCCGCCGCGGCGCGGACGGCCGCGGACCAGCGGCGGATCTCGTCCGCGTCGGGGGCCGCGTCCGGGGACGTGGCGGCGAAGGGTGCGGTGTGCGGTGACGTCGCGCGGGCAGGCTCCGGCCGGCGGGCCACGCGGCCCTCCCCGGAGGAGTTCAGGCGGACCGCCGCGGCCAGCCCGGCGGCCAGCGTGGTGTGGTAGCAGGTGCCGAAGAGGTAGGCGTCCGCCTTCTCGCCCGTCAGGCCGGGCAGTCGCTCCGGCCGGTGCACCGGTCCGGGCACCGCTCCGTCGGGTCGCTGGGCACGGGCCAGCGTGTCCCAGCCTCGCGTCACGGGATCCCCGTCCGGCCCGTCCACGTCCCGCGGTCCCGCCGGGCACAGCAGGTCCGCACACAGCAGCAGTTCCGCGACGAGGTCGAGGTGACCGCGCATCAGGCCGACGTCGAGCAGCAGGAGCACGGTCTCCAGCACGAGGCCGGGGTCCGGCTCGGCGGTCGGCAGGGGACGCGCGCCGAAGTCCGTGGCGTAGAACAGGGCGTGGGTGAAGGCGTAGGTCTCGCTCTCGTCGAGAAAGAGCGGATCCGGCCCGAGGGCGGGCAGGCTCTGACCGTAGAGCGTGACGGTGTCGGGCAGCCCGGGCGGGGCCGCGATCCCCGCGCGGTCGAGGAAGAAGCGCATCTCGAGCCGGTTGAGGACGGGCTTGTGGGGCCGGGTGTGCCCGCCGGCGCCGACGGCGAGCAGGGCCAGGCACTCCTCGCGCAGCGCGGGCCGGGGGCGGCCCAGTATCCCGAGCAGCGCGACCAGGTTGAGGTGGTAGGGGAAGTACGGGTCGGCGCGGCGCAGCCGCTCCGCGAAGCCGGGGTCGTCCACGACGCGCTCGGCCAGCGCGAGCGCGCCCTCCCACAGGGCCGCGGGAACACGCACGCGCGCCGGGGCAGCCCGGTCCAGCAGGCGCAGGAGACCGAGCAGTTCGAGAAGCGGTCCGGGCCGGAACGGCCGCCGCGGCAGCATCCGCTCCCACTGGTCGGGGTCGAACCAGGCGAGATGCTCCTCCAGCCACCGGACCACGCCCGACAGCAGGACTACGGCCGGGTCGTCGGGGACGGCCGCACCTGGAGCGCGGGAGCGGGTGTCCGACGCGCTCACCGGCCGCTCCGCAGCCGCAGCAGCGTCAGGGCCAGGACCAGGACGGCGCACAGCGCGGCGAGGTCTGCCTGCCAGGGGTGAAGGCCCGCGCCCCCGAGCAGACACTGCCGGGCCAGGTCCACCGCGTACGTCATCGGGTTCAGGTGCATGGCGGCAGCCAGCCAGCCCGGGGCCTCCTCCGGGCTGAACACCGAGCCCGACAGGAACAGCATCGGGAACATGGCGAGCTGGACGGTCGACTGCAGGGTCTGCACCCGCTGGATGAGGGTGGCCAGGCACAAACCGATGACGCTGAACAGCGCGGCGGTGAGCGCGAAGCAGCCGGCCGCCGCGGCGAACCGGAACGGAGTGAGCGGCACTCCGGCGAGCGGGGCGAAGGCGAGCATCACCACGCTCTGCACGGTGACCATTCCGGCGCCCGCCGCGACTTTGCCCAGCGGCAGGCAGATCCGGGGCACCGGGGCGACGAGCAGTTCGCGCAGCACTCCGTACTCCCGGTCCCAGGCGTACGTCTGCCCGGAGGCCACACCGACCGAGACGACCTGGATGGCGATGATGCCGGGGAACACATAGGCACTGAACGGGGTCCCGGAGCCTACCGAGCCGATCATGCCGTCGAAGCCGACGGCGTAGACGAGGACGAAGAACACGATCTGCACGGCCTGGCTGACCAGCATGCCCGGCCGCTTGACCTGGCGCAGCAGGTCCCGGTGGGCGATGACCGAGATGGCGCGCAGGCCGGTGGACAGACGGTCCGCGAGCGTTTCCCCGGCGCCGTCCGAGGTGCCGGGGGCGGGCCTTGCGGGGCCGGTGGCGATGTCGGTGGTCACGGGGTGCTCACCTGCCTGTCCTCGGCCGCGGCCAGATAGACGTCGTTCATGGACGGGTGCCGCACGGCCAGCGTCAGGCCGGGCACCTCCACGGCGCGCGCCACGTCGGCGATCCGTGTCTCGGGATCGGAGCAGTGCACGGCGAGGCCGTCCGGCTCGGTGAGGGGGTCGAACCCGGCGGCGCGCAACTGGGCGGCGGCGCGTGCGTCGTCGTCGCTCGTCACCACGATCCGCGAGGAGTCCAGGCTGCTCTTGAGCCGGGCCGCGCTGCCCTGCCGGACCACCCGGCCCTCACGAAGGATCACGATCTCGTCGGCGTACTCGGCCTCGTCCATGTAGTGCGTGGAGTACAGCACCGTCACGCCGAGCTCGTCGCGCAGCCGGGTCAGGTCGGTCCACACGTCGCTGCGGGCGCTCGGGTCGAGGCCGTTGGTCGGCTCGTCGAGCAGCAGCAGCCCGGGCCGGTGCAGCAGGGCGCGGGCGATCTCCACCCGCCGGGCGAGACCGCCGGAGAGCTCCTCGACGGGCTGTCGCCGACGGTCTGTGAGCCCGAACAGGTCGAGCATCAGCGCGATGCGTGCCCGGGCGTCGGAGCGGCGCATCCCGAACAGCCGGGCATGGAACCACAGGTTGCGTTCCACGGACAGTTCCTTGTCCAGGGTGCGTTCCTGGAAGACCAGCCCCAGCGCCCGCCGTGCGGCCGTCGGTGACCGGCGTACGTCGTGGCCGAAGATCCGCACACTGCCCCCGTCCGGGCGGGAGGCGGTCGACAGCACCCGCATCAGGCTCGACTTGCCGGCGCCGTTCGGCCCGAGCAGTGCCGTGATCCGGCCGGGCGGGGAGGCGATGTCGACGCCGTGGACCGCGGTGACCTTCCCGTAGCGGACCACCAGCCCCCGCACCTCGTAGGCCGCCACTCCCACCGGTCCCGGCCCGGGGGTGGCCGCACCGGCCGTGTGGCTCACCGAGCCGTCCACCCGTACACCCACGTGCCGCTCCTCCCGGATGTCTGTCAGTTCCTCCCGCGCGGCGGCCGTCAGGCTGTCCCGCGGGCCCGCCGTGCCGGGCCGTGCGCCGCTCATGCCAGCCCCAGACATCGGTCCCAGGGCAGCGGTCCGGGGCGGTCCGGCAACAGGGCCAGGGCGACGCCCGCCGCACCCTCCAGCATCCCGGCGACATTCAGGGCACGATGCGGGACGGGCGAGTGCGCGGCGGCGGGGAAACGCATCAGGTGGCGGAAGCCGAACGGGGCGTCCTCGTCGAGGCAGTCCAGGATCATGCCGGTCAGCCGGGTCCGGCCCGCTTCCAGCACGGGGTCGTGTGCGTCGCGGGTGACGCGGGAGAGGACCGCGAGGAGGCCGGCGTAACCGTGGCAGACGGTCGGGCCGTCGACCGCCCAGCGTGCCTCGTCCCGGCGCAGCGCCGCGTGCAGGGCGTCCACCGCGGCGGCGCACCAGCCCGGCTCGTCCAGGACCCGGCCCGCACGGTGCAGGGCCGCGGCGACGCCGGGCGTGCCGTAGCACCAGGCGGTCCGGGTGAACAGGGCCCGGGGCCGCTCGGCGGCCGTCTCGTCGTCCCAGCCCGCCCGGGCCGGCCAGTAGGGGCCGGTGTCGTCGTGCAGCGTCCATCCCAGCAGCCAGTCGGCGATGCGGCGCAGTGCCTGCGTCAGGCCCGGCACGTGCCGGCCGCGTTCGGCGGCGGCCGCCAGGACCGTGAGCGGGCCCGCGATGCCGTGTGCCAGGCCGAGGTTGAAGTCGCCCCTGGGGTAGTCGCGCCGGTCCCGGTCGCTGATCTGCAGGGCGGCCGGCACCCACCAGCCGGGCACGGTGCGGGTGCCCCCCGGGACCGCCGCCTCCACCGGCTCGGTGATGGCGACCAGGTGACGCAGCGAGGCGTCCAGTGCCCGGGCCACCTCCGGGGAACCCTCCGCCGGGTCGTCCACCGCGTCGAGCAGCAGCCGTGTCGTTCCCGACAGCCCGTTGATCAGGTCGTAGGCGGCCCAGTCGACGCCCTCCTCACCGCGCGCGACGCGGGCCCGGAAGGCCGCGAGCCGTTCGAGCTGGTCGTCCGCGACCCAGGCGGCCAGGCGCCGGCGCAGCGAGGCGTAGTGCCCGTCTGCACCGGCGCAGGTCTGGGCGGCGGCGAGCAGGGCGGCCGGCCCGGAGAAGAGGCCCCGGCTGGGCGCGCCGGCCATCGCCCGGCCGGCGGCGGCCAGGTGCCGGTGGGCCACCGTGCGCCACGAGGGGTCCTCGCGTGACAGCTCGCCGTACAGCAGGGCGGTGCCGGGCAGGCCGTTGGCCAGGGTGAGGGGGCCCCACATGACGGCGTCGTACACGGGGTCCCGGTTGTCGTCCCGGGAGGCAACGGCGGCCACCGACTCGGGATCGGCGAGCCGCTCGGCGACCAGGGCGACGGCGTGGCGGGCCTGCTCCGCCCAGGGGGCCGGCGCGAGGTCCGGCGTACCTGCGGTGGGGCTCATGACACATGCCTCCGGCGGTTGAGGTGGTCCTGTACGGCGCCCCGGGCGATGCCGAGCACGGTCGTCTCCCGGGCGGTGGATCCGCCCAGCAGCCGGTTGCACACCATGTGCATCAGGCTGCCCACGACCCGCCCGTCCGGGGTTTCACGGGTGTCCCGGACGAGCCGGCCGAGCCTGCGCACGGCGTCGTCCCGGTCGCGCAGGGCGCCGAGCACGCGGGCGCCCAGCGGGTCGGAGGACAACTCCGGCCAGCCTCCGTACGGATCGACCACACGGCGCCAGTGGGCGGCTCGTTCACGGAACGCGGCGGGCAGATCGCGTCGCGACCCGGTCATGGACAGCCAGGCGGCCGCGGCGTCGTCCCCGCAGTCCTCGACGAGCAGCGGGTGCCCGGGGTCGGGGGGCCCGAAGGCGTGGGCGAGGGCCGCGCAGGAGATCACGGCGAGATCGTCCACCCGGCAGCCGGACAGCGGGCCGGGGGCGGCGTCGGACGGGTGGCCCCGGCCGGTCTCGTGGGCGATGCGCAGCAGTTCCACGGCGGCCTCGCTGTCGTACCGGAAGACGTCCTCCGCGGCCTCGATGGCGTCGGCGCCGCCGTACCGCTCGGTCTCCGGGTCGTACTGAGCCACCACGTGGGAGCGCAGCAGACCCCGCCGCTGCCAGTCGTCCAGGAGCTCGCCGACGGACGCGGCGACCGGGCCCCACAGCGTGCGGCGGTCGGCATGCAACCGCACTCTCAGGTGGTGGCCGGCGTCGTCGGTGTAGCGGATGAAGAACCACCGGTCGGCACCGAGCTCGCGCGCCCGCCCGACCAGGTCGGGCAGCTGGGTGCGCACCAGGTCGTCCTGGGTGCGCGCGGAGCCGTACAGCTTGAGGTGGAGCCAGTCGCCGCCGAGCCCGTGGACGGTGCGCCGCGCCGACAGATGGCCGGCGTACGGGCGGTACGCCGGGGCGGCGGAGCGGCGGGCGAGCGGCACGACGATCTCCGCCGTGTGCCCGGCGAGCGGGCTGTCCAGCAGGCCTTCGTGTTCGCCCGGCACCTCCTGGGCGATGAGATCGGGGTTGCGCAGCAGTTGATCGCGCAGCAGTTCCCGGTGCCAGACGTGGTCGAGGTCGAGCAGCAGCCGCTGGTCGGCGGTGACGGCGAGGACCTGGCGCGGCACGTCCCACCGCTCACGCCACGCGCCGACCGCCCCGTCCCATCTCTCGCGTCCGGTGGTGCGGGCGTCCTCGGCGGGTCCGCGCAGTTCGTCGAGCCGCCAGACGGCACCGGCCAGGACGAAGCGGCCGTAGCGGATCCTGGGCACGCACGGCGCCTGGGCGAGCGGCCCCCAGTTCCACGGCTCCCACAGGCGCTGCCCCTCCAGGCCGATCTCCCACAGCAACCGGGCCGCGTTGGGCGCCTGGGCCGGGGCGCTGACCATGTTGCCGAGCACGGGCACGATCTCCCGGCCCGTGGGCAGGTGGACGGCGGTCAGCCGGTCCAGGGTCGCGCCGATCCCGATGTCGGCGAGGCGCAGTTCCTCCACACCGGGTGCGTCGGGCACGCCGACGGAGATCCGCCGGCCGGTCGCGGGGACGGTGTGCGCGAGGTTGGACGCCCGGCCCGACCTGGTCCGGAACGCCAGGTCGGCGGCGACGGCACCCTCGACGTGCACCGGTGAGCGCCGGTGCAGTTCGGCGAACGGGCCGCCCCAGCCGGGTTCCTGGTCGGCGAAGCGGGCGAAGGTGGAACCGGCGCGGTGGGACCCGGGCGAGGGCGACAGGAACACGAGGAACTCGCCGTCGGTCAGCGCTTCCGTGGAGGCGGCGACCACCTGCACGGTGATCTCGCAGGAGTTCTGGACCGACTGCGGCTCGGGCTCGTCGTGCGCCAGTTCGGCCAGCTCCGCGTCGGTGATGACGATCTCGCGCCGCCGGTCGCGCAGCGCCGTGGCCGCGAGTCGCGCCATGGCCCGGTCGCGTCGGGCGGTGCGCACGTCGTCCGGCGGCTGCGGGGTGGCCTCGCTGTTGGGCCAGCCGTAACCGGCCGGCGCCCCCAGTCCGGTGGCCGGGTCGAGGAGGTCCAGGACGGGCACCAGGCGGTCGGCGCCGTACACGTCGAGGAAACGCCGGTGGTAGTCGCGCAGCGCGAACAGCCCGCGTTTCGGTCGCGACAGCCGGTACATCACGTCCGCCGCCCGCTCGATCTCCTCGCGCACCGCGTACGGCAGGTGCAGGACGGCGTCGAGCCGGGTGTCGATGTGCAGGGGCGTGTCGTCCCGCTCGACCTCCCGTGCGGCGTCGAGCATCCGGCGCAGCGACTCCCGGCCCGCGCCCGGTGGCTGCGCGTCGTAGGCGGCGCGGTCGCGGTCGAGACGGTGCAGCGCGGTGCGGACCTGTTCGGCGGCCGGGGACGCGTCCGGAACCGCGTCCAGGACGGTCAGCACGTGCCGCAGGGGGTCGCCGCCGTTCAGCGGCGGCCGCAGTGAACTGATCAGGATCTCCTGCCGGATCAGCTCGTCCAGCAGGGACCGCACCCGGTGCTCGGGCGCGCCCGGGAAGGCCGAGGTGAGCCGTTCGACGAGCAGCGGGTACGGCACCGGCCCGCGGGACTCCCGCACGGCCCTCGCCACCACCGGGGTGTTGCGTACGGACACGGTGGCGTGGCCTTCGCCGTCCGCGCCCGGCGCCGTCGCCGGGGCCGAGGGGGCGGTCAGGACCAGCCGGTCGCCACGGACGGTCAGCGCCTGGTGGGCCTGCACGTCCAGGGCGGCCCGCACGGTCGGGTCCTGTTCGAGACGGTGCGTCACCTTGGTCAGCCACTGCATGTCGACGTGGGTGCGGGTACGGTGCCCGGTGCCGCGCGCGGCCTTGGCCGTGGAGTCGAACTCCCCTGTCGTCACGCCCGCGAAGAGGCCGAAGGGGGTGGGCCGGGTCCGCATCCGGATGTCGTAGCGCAACACGGCCAGGGCGGCCCGGCGCAGCCGGCTCGCGGTGAGTCCCGCGTCTCCCTGCCGGGCCACGCGGCGCACGAGCGCGCTGAGTGCGGGTGAGGCGAGGAGAAGGGCCTCGTCCAGGACGGGATCGGCGGCGGCACCGGCCAGCAGCGCCACGCAGGCACCGGTGTCCTCGGGCGGGGTGCCGTCCCCGGGGAGGGTCGGGCCCGGTGCGGCGGCCTGGGCCGCGGGTGCGCGGAGCAGGAAGAGGTCCGCCGCGCGGAACAGCGTGTCCCCCAAGATCTTCCCCCTTGTGTGGACGGGCCGGCATCGGTGGGCGGGCCGGTTTGCGCGAGGGCCCGTTTTCGGACGGGAGCGAGGCCCGGAGGCCGGCCGGGGTCCCGGCCGGCCTCCGGGGGCAGGGCGTCAGCAGCAGTGGCTGCAACCCGAACCGCCGCCGTCGCTGGTGCAACCCGGCGTGCAGTAGGAGATGGACGTGATGGCCGGGCCGGCGACCGACTTCTCCACGCCGATCTCCAGGTCGAGGTCGAACAGGTCGGCCTCGTCGTGCTGTGCGATTCCGTGCGTGCCCATGTCAGGCTCCTTCGTCGGAAGAACCGGAAATGTGTTCGTCGGATCGATCCGTGGAGCACGGAACCATGCCCCGAGGCCGGCGCTCAACGGCTCGTGGCCGGGCTGGCAGTAATGGCAGTCCCCTGGCAGCGGTGGTTACGCCGGGGCGCCACCGCAGTCACCGCTGCGGTGGCCGCTGAAGCGGTCCCGCGGAAGTGGCCGAAACTTTCGGTGCCGACGTGAACCATGGCAGCACCGCGCGCTACGTACTTCGTGTGTGTTCGGACGAAGCCCTGCTGACCGCCGCCGCCCGTGGTGACCAGACCGCCCTGCGGACCCTGTACGAGCGGCACGCGGCCGCCATGCTGCGCCTGATCCGCAGACTCACCTCCGAACCGGCCGTGGCTGAGGAGATCCTGCAGGAGTCCTGGCTCGCGGTCTGGCGGTCCGCAGCCGGCTTCCGCGGGGAGTCCTCGGTCCGCGGCTGGCTGCTCGGGGTGGCGCGTCGGCAGGCGCACAACCAGCTGCGCCGGTCGCGCCCGCCCCTCACCGATCTCGACGAGGCGGAGCACGTGCCGCACCCGGATCCCGGGGTGGAGGAACAGGTCATGGTGGCCGCCGAGCGCACCGAGCTGCGGGAGGCCGTACGCGCCTTGCCCGAACACCTGCGTGAAGTGCTGGGGCTGGTCCTCGTGGAAGAACTCGCCTACCCGGAGGTGGCCGCCGTCCTCGGCATCCCGGTGGGCACCGTCAAAAGCCGGATGTCCCATGCGCGCAGGCGGCTGGGCAGCATGCTCGCCGCCTCGCGGCTGGAAGGAACAGGACGACGATGAGTGAACACCTCGCGGACGAGGAACTGGTCCGGCTGGTGCGGGACACGCCCGGTGAACAGCAGGCCGCCTGGACGCGCCACCTGGCCGAGTGCGCGGGCTGCCGGACCCGGCTCGCGGACTGGCGCGCCGTCGGGCGGGCGGCGGTCGAGGCGGAGGACGTCCGCACCCTGGCCGTACCGTCCTTCGACCGGTTGCTGGGGCCCGCGCTGGCCGCCGCGACGGCCGGCCCCCGGGACGCCGCCCAGGCCGGCCAGACGCCGGAAGACGCCCGGACGCCCGGAGCCGGGGCGGGCGCACCGCCGGTACCGGTTCCGTCCCCGCACGGCCCGGCCGCCGCGCACCGGATGCCGCGCTTCCCCTCCCCCTGGCGTCTGGCCTGGCAACTCGCCCGGACCGAGGCCGCGATGATGCCTCGGTCGCTGGCTCCGCTGACCGCGATCGGGCTGATCGCGGCCGCGGTGCTGGCGCCCGTGCTCAGCGAGGAACGCCTCGGGCTGCGGCTGTTCGGCGCGGTGTGCGTGCTGCTGGTCCTGCCGGCGGCCCTCACCGTGGCATCACCGCGCCGGGATCCGCGTCACGAACTGCAGTTCACCCTTCCCCTGCCTCCCGGCACCGTGTTCCTCGCCCGGATGGCCGTCGTGCTCGGCGCCGACCTCCTCCTGGCCGTGCTGTGCTCGGCGCTGGTCGGGGGGCCGGGGTGGTGGCCGGTGGTGACCGACTGGCTGGGCGAGGCGCTGCTGGCCGCGTCACTCGCCCTGTCCCTGGCGGTGCGCGTCGCGCCGGCGGCCGGAGCGGCGGCAGGCGGCACCCTGTGGCTGGCAGGCGTCGTGACAGGGCCTCAGGGGCTGGTGTCGTCGCCGTTGGAGACCGTACTGGGACACGTGCTGTCCACCACGCCGTGGACCGTGGCCGCGTCGGTTCTCCTGCTCGCCTGGGCCGCCACGGCCATGCGCCGCTATCCGTCCGGACACGCTCCCTGAGGTGACCACCACGGGAAAAGCGAACCGCGACTCCTGTGAACCCCTGGCCGTCCTGGCGCTACGTACAGGGTGGCCGCCGTCTTCTCGCCGGGTACTCCCCCGGCCCTGCGAAGAGGCGGCGGCCTCCGAGCCGCAGAGAGGAGTACTGATGACTGCCGGCGCCTGGCACGCATGGCTCCACGAGGCCCGTCGCTGCGGGCGTGGCGCCCTGGTCCTGCCGCTCCTCGCCGCCCTCACGGCGTGGGCGGCGACGGCCACCGGGCCGGGCGGCGGGGCGCTGCTCACCCGGGCGCTGATCACCACGGCGGTGCCCGCAACCACGGCCCTGGCCTGTGCGACCGTGGTCGCCCGGGAGCCGATGGCGGAACTGCACCTGACGCTGCCCACCGGCTATCCGCGGACCGTGGCCCGCCGCCTGTGCTGGCCGGCCGGGGTGACGGCCGCCGCCGCTGTCGGCCTGGCCGTCGCGCTGACCGCCACCGACCGGCCCATGGGCACCGCCGTCCTGCTCACCGAACTCGCCGGACTGACGGTGCTGCTGACGGGCTGCGCGGTGTGGGCCACCGTGCGGGCCGGGTCGGCGGGCGCCGGCGCGGGTCTGATCGCCGCGCTGTGCCTGGCCAAACTGCTGCTGGTCGACCGGATCGCGCCGCACGGCGCTCCCCAGGGGCTGCCCGCCTCCATGACGGGCATCGCCCTGACCGCCCTCGCCCTGCACACTCTCGGCGACGCGGAACGGTCGGGCGTTCTGACGAGGGATCACCAGGAGGGTTGAGTGTCCGCACACGGAACACCACAGAGCCGGACCCGCACGGCGGTGCCGGCCCCTGGAGCCCGTACGGCCGCGCTGCTGTGGAGCATCCGCTACGAGGTGCTGATGGCGACCCGGCGCCGTGCCGTCTGGGCCGCCGTGCTGCCGCTGGTCGCGCTCACCCTGTTGCTCGCGTTCACCTCCCCGGTCGTCACCGGCGCCTCGGATCCCGTGGCCCGGGTCGGTGTCACCGCCGTGCTCGTCAACTCCTTCTGCACGCTCGGTCTGGCCCTGGCGCTGACCGACCGGCTGCGCCGCAACCTGGAGGCCCGGGGCCTGCCGGAGCTGCTGGCCGCGACCCCCTCCGGCCGGCTGCCCCGCCTCATGGGCTCCCTGCTCGGTCCGCTGCTCACCGCACTGGCCCCGGTCGCCGCGCTGCTCCTGGCCTACGGGGCGTTCCTGTCGCTCACCGCCGGCAGTGTCAGCCCCCTGGCCGCGGCCGTGGCGGCCCTGGGTACGGCCGTTCTGCCCGCCGCGGTGCTGGCGGCGGCCGTGGCCGGGCTGCTCGGTGTGCTGATGCCGACGGCAGCCGCACGGGCCGTCACGGTGGTGCTGTGGCTGTGGGCGACCAACTTCCCGCCCCGGTTCTCCCCCGTGCCCACCCCCACCGGCACGGTGCTGTCACCGCTCGGCGGCTACCCCCTGGTGGCCTGGGCCGGCGCCCCGGACGTCTGGGCGGCGCGCGGCTCGGCCGGTCCCCTGCGCCCGGACGTCACCACCACGTCCGCCCTGCTGAACCTCGCCCTGGTGCTGCTGACCGCCGCGGGGTGCCAAGCCCTCTGTCTCCTCACCGCACGTCTTCGACGACACGGAGCCTGACCCCGATGAACATCACGACGGAACGCCTGACCAAGGTCCACTCGGGTGGCCGGCGCGCTCTGGACCACGTCGACCTGCACATCGAGGGCGGCACGGTCGGTCTGCTGGGTGCCAACGGTGCCGGGAAGACCACGCTGCTGCGCATCCTGACCGGGGTGTTGCGGCCCACCTCGGGCCGCGTGGTCGTCGGGGGCCACGATCTGGCCACCACGGCGGGTCTGAACGCGATGAAGCGGGCCCTGGGGTATCTGCCACAGGAGCTCTCCCTGTATCCGGACCTGTCGGCCCGGGAGTTCCTCGACTACATCGCCGTGCTGAAAGGGCTGCACGACAAACGGGAACGCCGCAGGCAGGTGGAGACACGGCTGGCCGAGGTCGGCCTCGAGGAGGCCGGGCGGGAGCGGCTGGGCGGCTTCTCAGGCGGCATGCGGCGGCGGGTCGGCATCGCCCAGGCGCTGCTCGGCGATCCGTCCCTGCTGATCGTGGACGAACCGACCGCCGGCCTCGACCCCCACGAGCGGATGCGGTTCCGCGCCCTGCTGGCCGGGCTGGGCGGCGGCCGCACCGTGCTGTTGTCCACCCACATCCTCGACGACGTGGCCCAGACCTGCCCGGAGGTCGCCGTGCTCACGGCGGGGCGACTGGTCTTCCACGACACCACCGCGGCGCTCATCAGCCACGCGGCCGGCTGCACATACGTACTGCCGGCCGGCGCGCCGGCACCGCCGCCGGGCGCGGAGGTGGTCAGCGCCGTCACCACCACGGCGGGACCCGAGTACCGAGTCGTCGCCACCAGCGCCCCGGCCGGCGCCCGGCCCGTTCCCCCCACCCTCGAGGACGGCTACGCGGCGCTCCTCAAGGCCACCGGCCGCTCCGTCAACGCCTCTGCCTCATCCCGTAGTTCATCCGCGAGTTCCAGCGAGGTAGCCAGTACATGACTCACGACACCGCATCCCCCCACACCACCCGCCCCGGACCGGCCCTGCGGTCCAAGACCGGGCCGGTCCTCGCCCTGTGCGCTGCTGCCCTGCCGTTTCTGCTCACCGCCTGCGGCGGCAGCGGCACCTCCCATCCGAGCACCACTCGCCCGGAGCCCCTGCCCAGCCCGACCTCCACCACCCAGCGCATCAGCGAGCGCAACCTCGGCTACACCTGGCCGCTCACCGTCGACCACGGCACCGCCCGGTGCGGAAAGGACAACCAGGCGCTCTTCACCAGCCCCGACGGCACCACGTACGCGCTGAACGACCGCGCCCGTGACGCCGGTTACCGCGACATCGGCCCGCTGCGCGCCAAGGGCGACGACGGCGACCCGATCAGTCTCGGATCCCTGCTGACCAAGACACTGAGACTCTGTGGGGCCGCCGGCTGACCACCGGCCCTCGCAGCGCCGCCCGGACCATGCGGCGCTCTGCCTTCTGCCCACCGCAGATTGACGAACCACGGGGGAACAACGCTGTGCCGCAGCTCATTGTCAAAAACCGTCTTCACGTCCTCGCGCACACCGGCCTTCAGGCCCTCCTGTCGACGCCGGACACTCCGCTGAGCCTCCTGCTGGCCGGGCTCGACCGCGTCGACTTCGTCGACGACGCCCGGCTGGCCGCTCCCGGCGAACCCCAGATACCCGTTTTCCTGCCGGTGTCCAGCGAACTCCAGGCGGACCGGCTGCGCGCGTTGCGCACCCGGCACGCCATGGCCCTGCTGATCGCGGTCACCGACGACGTCTCGGGACACCTGACCCACGACGCCATACGCGCGGGGGCGAGTTCCGTCTTCAACCTCGCCATCACCGAGGAACGGCAGACCGACCTGTTGCTCGCGCAGTTGCGCGCCCACCGCGCGCCCGGCGCGCCCTCCACCCCGGTCCGGTTGTGCTACCTGCCGGACGCTCCCGCGCACCCGCCCGCCGCGGCGGCACCGGGCCCGGCCCTCCCGGCATCGCCGCGGATCCCACCCCGCGCGCAGTCGGGCGGCGGGGCCGGCTACGACGCCGAGTTGCTGCGGATGCTGTGCTCCCCGGCGACGGTGTCGGAGATCGCCCGGCGCAACTACTGCTCGGAGCGGTCGATGTACCGGCGCATCCGCCGGCTGTACGACACCTTCGGCGTGTCCGGCCGCAGCGAGCTGCACGCCCGTGCGGCCGAGCTCGGCCTGATCGGCGAGGACGGCCCGCGCGAGCGCATCCGCCGAGCCGGCTGACACCGGCAACTCAGGGGGTGCCGCACCGGCCCCGGCCCGACGCGGCACCCCCGACACCCCGCCCGGCCCCACCGGGCTCCCCAGCTCCCGGGCGCCTGCCCTTCTCGGTGGGCGGGCCCCGGAGCGGTGGTGCGGGGCGTCACGGGCTAGCGGATTCCTGCGTCGGCCGTCTCCACCAAGCGGAAGAACCCCGCTTCCACGTTCCCGTCGACGGCGAGTCCGTCCACCGGCCCCTCGTACCGGGTCCGGCCGGCCACCAGAACCTGCACCCGGTCGCACACCTGGGCCACTTCCGCCAGCTGGTGGCTGGCGATGAGCACCGCCACCCCTTGGCCGGCCAGCGACCGGATGATGCCGCGCATCTCCCGGATGCCCACCGGGTCCAGACCGTTCGTCGGCTCGTCCAGGACGATCAGCCGCGGCCGGGCCAGCAGGGCCACCGCGATACCGAGCCGCCAGCGCATGCCGAGCGAGTACTCCTTCACCCTGCGCTGCCGAGCGCCGGTCATGCCGACCAGTTCCAGGGCCGGGTCGATCCACTCGGTGGGCACCCCGCGCAGCCGGGCGTGGATGCCCAGGGTCTCGTCGGCCGTGAGCTGGGGCCACAGGCCCGGTACTTCGATGAGCGCCCCGACCTCGGCGAGACTGTCGCGCCCCACGGGCCTGCCGAGGATCTCCAGCGTGCCGCGGGTCGGCCTCTGGAGCCCCAGCAACACCTTCATCAGGGTGGTCTTCCCGGCCCCGTTCGGGCCGAGCAGACCGTAGACCTCGCCCGGCTCGACCGTCAGGTCCACCCCGTCCAGGGCCCGGTGGGCGCCGTAGTGCTTGTGCAGGTCACGGATCAACAGCGCGTGGCTCATCTCAGATCTCCTTACGGATCATGTGAAGTCGCCCCACGGCGAGCAGCACGGCGGACAGGACCGCGGCGAGGATCACGGCGAGCGGGATGGCACCGGGGTCGGTGACGGGGCTGTCGTCGGGCAGCGGCACGCCATTCGGCCCGATCCCGGCCAGCGGCAGCACCACCCGCATCGGCCAGGCGAAGGGCACAGCGAACCAGAACGTCTTGTCGGAGACGAGCGCCCCGCACAGCAGCCCGGCGACGCCCACCCCGATACTCGGGCCCATGCCCCACACGACGGCCACCAGCGTCGCCATCGCCGTCATGGACAGGCCCACCAGCCAGGGCAGGTAGACGGCGGCGGCGACGGTTCCGAGGGCGTCGGGGAACTGCCCGCTGAGCGCGGCGCCGAGGGTGAGCATCACGAGCAGGACGGTGGACGAGACGAAGCCGAGCACGCCCAAGGCGGCCACCTTCCCCACGAAGTACCGGCCGCGCGGCACACCGTAGGAGAGCAGCAGCCGCCACGCGTCCTGGTCCGCGCGGACCGAGAGCGCCGCGGCGAGGCCCGCCGTCATCGGGACGAGGACGCCCCAGAACTCCAGCGTGACGTTCCGGAACACCTCGAAGGTCTGCCCCGACTTGGCCTCCGAGGAGCCGAGGGCGCCGAGGAAGAGCGGAACGGTGATGATCACCGGTGCCAGCAGGTGGTACCAGACGAGGAATCCCCGCTTGAGCCGGGTCAGTTCCGTGCCGGTCACGGTCACCAGCGAGGGCTTGTCGCGTTCCGCCGGCTTCGGGGCGGCGGCTGTCGTGTCGTGTCGCATGCCCGGTACGTAGCCGCGCGCCGGGCTCCGGTTCACGACGGGACGCGAAACGCGGCCGGGCCGGGCACGGGAGACGGTGTCCGTCCCCGTGCCCGGCCCGGGCCGAGCGGCCGCTCGCGGCTAGGGGGTGTCGTCCTCGCGGGCGAGCAGTGGTTCCACCCGCTCGTACGCCGCCCAGTCGCGGAAGTGACGCGTGTACAGGTCGGCGTCACCGCCGAGGTCGGTGTCCTCGGCCTCCTTCACGTCGACGATCGCCTTCAGTCGCCAGGTGACCGTCTCCTGCCGGTCGTTCAGGTAGCTGGTCTCCGCCGCGCGCGCCCGCCGCTCGACCCGCTCTCTGGCGGACCGCTCGTCGGTCGCGTGCACCAGGACGAAGTTCTCCTGGTACAGGGGCTGCTCCGGTTCCCCGGCCGGGGCCGGTCCGGAGGTGGACGCCTCCATCACCACCAGGGCGACGTAGGGCTGCGGGGCCGGCTGCTCGGCACCGGTTCGGTCGGTCACGCTCGCTCCTGTCCGCACGTCGGTCAACGCGCCGAACGCCCTCCGCTACTTGTCGAAGCGGCGGTCGTTCAGCAGCTTCCACGCCTTGACATCATCCCGGTCGCCGCTCTGCTTGCCCGCGAAGATCTCGCCGAGCGTGCGCGACAGGCGGTCCGTGGGGAACTCCCGCCGGATGGAGCCCTTCTTGCAGCGGGAGATGAACTTGGCGGCGACCTCGTCGTGGTTGTCCCCCGCACGGCAGTTCCGGGCGGCGGCCAGGTCGTCCGCGGCCGAGACGGCCACCTGCCCGGACACCTGAGCCGGTGCCGCGGACACGGCGGGCGCCACCAGACCACCGATCGACAGGGCGAGTACCGCGGACGCCAGGACGCGGCGCATTGCCTTCATCTCGAACCTCCCAAGGGTCGGGTCGTCATCGGACGATCCGACCCTTCCACCGCCCGTGCGCCCGCAGGGGCGTTGGCAGGGAGGTTGGCAGTCCCGCGTCAGTGTCCCGCCCGCACCTACTTCAGCCCGATCGCCCGGCACGCCGCCTTGTACTCGGCCGTGCAGATGTCCGACAGCTTGTAGATGTCGTCCGCGACCACCGTGTCCTTGATGTTCTCCTTGGTGAGCGCGACCACCGGCACGAGCTGGGCCGGGATGTCCTTGTCCGTGGGGCTGTCGACCTTGTCGCGGGTGAGGGAGGCGAACTGGATGTCGCGGCCCTGGACCTTGGCGACGGCCATCTCCGCGGCGTTCTCCGCCTCCTGCGGGTAGGACTTGTACACGCTCATGTACTGCTCGCCGCTGATGATCCGCTGCACGGCCGGCAGCTCCGCGTCCTGCCCGGTGATCGGGGGCAGGTCGCTCACGCCCGCGGCCTCCAGGGCCTTGACGATCCCGCCCGCCATGCCGTCGTTGGCGGAGTAGACCGCCGCGATGTTCCCCTTGCCGATCTTCGCGATCGCCTTCGCCATGTTGGCTTCGGCGTTCTCCGGCTTCCAGTCCGCGGTGTCGAAGGACGCGGCGATGGTCACCTTGCCGTTCAGCTCGGACATCGCCCCGGCCTTGAACTGCTTGGCGTTCGGGTCCGTCGGCGAGCCGTTCATCATGACGATCTTGTCGGACAGGCTCGCGTTCTCGCCGATGGCCTCCAGCAGGGTGCGGCCCTGGACCTCGCCGACCAGCTCGTTGTCGAAGGAGATGTACGCGTCGATCGGGCCCTCGGCCAGCCGGTCGTAGGCGATGACCGGGATGCCGGCCTCCTTCGCCTTCTTCACGCCGCCGGCGATGGCGTGCGAGTCGACGGCGTCCAGCAGGATCACGTCGACCCGGTCGTCGATCATCTGCTGCAACTGGCTCGCCTGCTTGTCCGCGTTCGCCTCGGCGTTGGCGTACGCGACGCGGCCCTTGTCGTTGGTGAGCGACTCGACCTTCGTCTTGATGATCGGGTAGTCGAAGTTTTCGTACCGCGTGTTCGCCTTCTCCGGCAGCAGCAGTCCGACGGTGATGTCGTTGCCCTTGGCCGGGCTCGCGTCGTCACTGCTCCCCGTCGCGTTGAGCACGCCGCAGCCGGCGAGCGTGACGGACATCGTGGCCGCGGCCACGGATATGGAGATACGACGACGCATGCGGGGGCTCACTTCGCGTGTGATTCGGACGTGGGCACAACATTGGTGCCCATGTGACTGAAAAGCCAACGCGGAGGCGCCCCCCAGCGTCAAGCGGAACCACTTAACGAGATGACAACACCACGCTCCGCAAGCGTTGTGAAGACTCTGCGGAATCATCTTCAAGTGCCGTGCACCACTCGGTCATCCACCGGAGGGCCAGCGAAACCGGGGCAAGACCTCCAAAGCATGCGAAAGGGGCCGGGAGTCAACTCCCGGCCCCTTCACCCGCGTACACGCGTCAGTCGGACTGCTGCTGCCTCTTCGGCCGCCACACCACCAGCGCGCTGGTCTGCTGCACCTCCTGGTACGGCACCAGATCGCGGCGGTACGACGCGTGCACCGCCGCCTCGCGCTGGCGCATCGCCGCCGCCGCGCCGTCGAGCGCGTCCTGCATCTCGGCGATCCGGGCCTGGAGCGCGGCGACCTGGTTCTCCAGTTCGATGATGCGCTTGATTCCGGCCAGGTTGATGCCCTCGTCCTGCGACAACTGCTGGACGGTGCGCAGCAGTTCGATGTCACGGGCCGAGTAGCGGCGGCCCCGGCCCGCGGTGCGGTCCGGAGACACCAGGCCCAGCCGGTCGTACTGGCGCAGGGTCTGGGGGTGCAGGCCGGACAGCTGGGCCGCCACCGAGATGACGTAGACCGGGGTCTCCTCGGTCAGTTCATACGGATTGCGCCGACGACCGTCCATCTGACTCATGCTCCCTTCGCGGCCTGGAACAGCTCCGCCCGCGGATCCTCACCCGCGGTCGCCTCGCGATACGCCTCGAGTGCGTCACGAGCCTTCCCCGACAGGTCCTTCGGAACACTCACCTCGACGGTGACCAGGAGGTCGCCGCGGGTGCCGTCCTTGCGGACCGCGCCCTTGCCACGGGCGCGCATGGTGCGCCCGTTGGGCGTGCCCGGAGGCAGCTTCAGCGTCACGGGCGGGCCGCCCAGGGTGGGCACCCGCACCTCGCCGCCGAGGGCCGCCTCGGAGAAGGTCACCGGGACGGTGACCGTGAGGTTGTCCTCCTTGCGGCCGAACACCGGGTGGGAGTCCACGTGCACGACGACGTACAGGTCGCCCGCCGGGCCTCCGCGCTCGCCCGGCGCTCCCTTGCCGCGCAGCCGGATCCGCTGGCCGTCGCTGACGCCCGCGGGGATGCGCACCTGCATGGTCCGCGAGGACTTGGCCCGGCCGCTGCCCTTGCAGACCTCGCAGGCGTTCTCCGCGATCAGGCCGCGGCCCTTGCAGTCCGGGCAGGGGTCGGTGAGGGAGAAGCCGCCACCACTGCCCCGGGCGACCTGCCCGGTGCCGACGCAGGTCGGGCACACGCGCGGTGTGCCGTTCTTGTCGCCGGTGCCCGAACAGGCCTTGCAGGGCGACTGCGAGGACATGCGCAGCGGGACGGTCGCGCCCTCGATCGCCTCGGTGAAGCTGAGCGTGACCTCGGACTCGATGTCCTGGCCGCGCCTGGGCTGCGTCCGCGCACCCGGGCCCGCGCCGCCGCGGTTGAACAGGCCCCCGAAGACGTCACCGAGCCCGCCGCCGAAGCCGCCGGCTCCCTGGCCGCCCTGGGCGCCGCCTCCGAAGAGGTCGCCCAGGTCGAAGTTGAAGGAGCCGCCCGCGCCGCCCGGCCCCGGGCGGAAGCCGCCGTTGCCGAAGAGGGCGCGCGCGTCGTCGTACTCCTTGCGCTTCTTGGGATCGCCGAGGACGTCGTTGGCCTCGGAGATCTCCTTGAAGCGCTCCTCCGCCTTGACGTTTCCCTTGTTGGCGTCCGGGTGGTTCTCGCGGGCGAGCTTCCGGTACGCCTTCTTGATCTCGGCCTCGGTGGCGTCCTTGGGGACGCCGAGGACCTTGTAGTAGTCCTTCTCGATGAAGTCCTTGGTGCTCATCCTCGACGTCCCTCCTTCCCTTCGTCTATGACGTCAGCCCTCGTCCGGGCCACCGCTCTCCTTGTCGTCGGCGTCGGCGGACTCGTCCGCCTTGACCGTCTGCGCCCCCGGCTGGGGTTCGGCCACCGCCACCCGCGCGGGGCGGATGGTGCGCTCGCCGATCCGGTACCCGGGCTGCAGGATCGCGACGCACGTCGTCTCGGTGACGTCCGGTGCGTAGCTGTGCATCAGGGCTTCGTGGATCGTCGGGTCGAAGGGCTCGCCCTCCTTGCCGAACTGCTGCAGGCCCATCTTCGCCGCGGTGCTCTCCAGCGACTCGGCGACGGACTTGAAGCCGCCGACCAGTTCGCCGTGTTCGCGTGCGCGGCCGATGTCGTCGAGCACGGGCAGGAGCTCGGTCAGGAGGTTCGCGATGGCGATCTCCTTGACCGCGATCCGGTCACGCTCGACCCGGCGGCGGTAGTTCTGGAACTCGGCCTGGAGGCGCTGGAGGTCCGCCGTGCGCTCGTTGAGCGCCGAGCGGGCCTGGTCCAGCTGGGCCACCAGGGCCACGTCCTGGCCCGTGTCCCCGGCCGGGGCCGCCTCCTCCTCCGCGGAGGGGGTGGCGGCCTTCGGCTCGGCGTCGTCGGAGGTGGCGCCGGAAGGGACGTCGGGCTGCTGCGACTGCTGCTCGTCGAAGCCCGGGGTCTCCTCCGTCACGCGGCACCGTCCTTCCGGTCCTCGTCGACGATCTCGGCGTCGACGACGTCGTCGTCGGCGGGCTTGGCGCCACCGGCCGCACCGGCGTCACCGGCGGGGCCACCGGCGGCCTGGGCCGCGTTGGCGTCCGCGTACATGGCCTGGCCGAGCTTCTGGGAGACGGCCGCGACCTTCTCCGTGGCCGTGCGGATCTCGGTGGAGTCCTCGCCCTTGAGCTTCTCCTTCAGCTCGGCGACGGCTTCCTCGACCTCGGTCTTGATGTCGCCCGGGACCTTGTCCTCGTTGTCCTTGAGGAACTTCTCGGTCTGGTAGACGAGCTGCTCGCCCTGGTTGCGGGACTCGGCGGCCTCGCGGCGCTTGTGGTCCTCCTCCGCGTACTGCTCGGCCTCCTGGCGCATGCGGTCGACCTCGTCCTTCGGCAGCGAGGAGCCGCCGGTGACGGTCATCTTCTGCTCCTTGCCCGTGCCCAGGTCCTTGGCGGTCACGTGCATGATGCCGTTGGCGTCGATGTCGAAGGACACCTCGATCTGCGGGACGCCGCGGGGCGCCGGCGGCAGACCGGTCAGCTCGAACATCCCGAGCTTCTTGTTGTACGCCGCGATCTCGCGCTCGCCCTGGTAGACCTGGATCTGCACGGACGGCTGGTTGTCCTCGGCCGTGGTGAAGATCTCGGACCGCTTGGTCGGGATCGTGGTGTTGCGCTCGATGAGCTTGGTCATGATGCCGCCCTTGGTCTCGATGCCGAGGGACAGCGGGGTGACGTCGAGGAGCAGGACGTCCTTGACCTCGCCCTTGAGGACACCGGCCTGGAGGGCGGCGCCGATGGCGACGACCTCGTCCGGGTTGACGCCCTTGTTGGCGTCCTTGCCGCCGGTCAGCTCCTTGACGAGCTCGGCGACGGCCGGCATACGGGTCGAGCCGCCGACCAGGACGACGTGGTCGATCTCGCTGATGGAGATGCCGGCGTCCTTGATGACGTTGTGGAACGGCGTCTTGCAGCGCTCCAGCAGGTCCGCGGTCAGCTGCTGGAACTGGGCGCGGGTGAGCTTCTCGTCGAGGTGCAGGGGGCCCTCGGCGGAGGCGGTGATGTAGGGCAGGTTGATCGAGGTCTCGGTGGACGAGGACAGCTCGATCTTCGCCTTCTCGGCGGCCTCGCGCAGACGCTGCAGGGCCATCTTGTCCTTGCCCAGGTCCACGCCGTGGCCGGACTGGAACTGCTGGACGAGGTAGTCGACGACGCGCTGGTCCCAGTCGTCACCACCGAGGTGGTTGTCACCGTTGGTGGCCTTCACCTCGACGACGCCGTCGCCGATCTCCAGCAGCGAGACGTCGAACGTACCGCCACCGAGGTCGAAGACCAGGATGGTCTGGTCGTCCTTGTCGAGGCCGTACGCGAGCGCGGCCGCGGTCGGCTCGTTGACGATGCGCAGGACGTTCAGACCCGCGATCTCACCGGCCTCCTTGGTGGCCTGGCGCTCGGAGTCGTTGAAGTACGCCGGGACAGTGATGACCGCGTCGGTCACCTTCTCGCCCAGGTAGGCCTCGGCGTCCCGCTTCAGCTTCTGGAGCACGAAGGCGCTGATCTGCTGCGGGTTGAAGGGCTTCCCGTCGAGCTCGATCTTCCAGTCGGTGCCCATGTGCCGCTTGACCGACCGAATGGTCCGGTCCACGTTGGTGACCGCCTGACGCTTGGCCACCTCTCCGACGAGCACCTCACCGTTCTTGGCGAAGGCGACGACGGACGGCGTGGTCCTGGCGCCCTCGGCGTTGGTGATGACGGTGGGCTCGCCGCCCTCCAGAACGCTGACGACGGAGTTAGTCGTGCCCAGGTCGATGCCGACCGCACGTGCCATTGTGATTCCTCCAGCTGACTTGAGTGGAACGGACTCAAGTGTGCACGACGGCCCCCGACCGGTCAACAGAGCTGAGTCGGGCAGACTCAACTCTTATCCGTTCCTTACACGCAATGGCGCTCTGACCTGCGGCGATACCCTGCGTCGAGGTCCGTACACAGGGACACGCGAAAGAGCGAACACCACGACCAGCGCCCCGCCCGCCACCCACCACAGGGAACCGGCCCCGATCCGGCCGGCATGCGCGAGTACCCCGACGAGCATCCCGGACAACGCCCCGGTCCCCAGCAGCAGACTCGCCCCCGGCGCGGTGAGCCCGAGCCTGCGCAACCGGTGCGCGAGATGGTCGGGACCGCTGCGCAGCACCCCCCGCCCGGCCAGCCGCCGCGTGGCCAGTACGAGGACGGCGTCGGCGGCGGCCACGGCGGTCAGCGCGAACAGCACCCCGGCGCTCTCCGCGACCCCGAGCCCGGCCCGGGCGTACACCGCGCCCACGGCGATCACGAACCCCGCGGCCATGGACCCGCAACTGCCCAACGCCACGCGCGCGGGGTGCCAGTTGTGCAGCAGGAAACCGGTCAGGGCGGCGGCCAGCACGCTCACCAGGCCGGCGATCGAGTCCATCACCTCGACGGCCGCGCAGGCCGCCACCCCGAAGGCGGCGACGACCCCGCTCGTGCCCGCCAGCCCGTCGGCGTGATCGAGCCCGCGCAGCCCGAACACCACCGCCACCACCCACGCGACGGCCAGCAGCCCGGTGCCCACCCCGGTGTCCTCGTACGGCACGACACACGCCGCCGCCACGCCGGTACCGGCGGCCAGCACCCGGCGCCGCAGCCGCCACACGTCGTCGACGAGCCCGAGCAGGGCGACGGCACCCGCGGCGAGGAGGATCCCCCGCGTCCCGTCGGCCGGGGGCGCGAGCTCCCACCACTGCCCCGCCCCCACGACCAGCCCCGTGACAAGCACGACGGCCACGCCCCCGGACAGCGGCACGTCCCGCTGCCGGCGCCGCTCGACCAGCCGCAGCCGCAGGGCGGGTGCCCGCAGGGCGGCGGCGAGCAGGGCGGTGAGGAGGAGGGCGGTGGCGGCGGCGGTGATCCCGTAGAGCACGGATATAAGGTAGGCGCGATTATGACAATTCGGTATGAATAACACGACGGGATCGCGACGGGATCTCGACGGGGATCGGTCCGTTTCTGAGGCAACCCTCAGCGATTCAGATCACTGCCCACCCGGCTACAGTGCGGCGGAGGATGAGGGTAGTCTCAGACGGACTGCATAAGTTACCGCTTAGTAATTTCGGGGAAGCCTGCAAAACGACAGGTCACCCCGACGAAACCCCTCGCAGGCCCGAGGAGCCCCCATGCAACTCGCCGCGATCATCGTGTCGCTGGTTCTGACCGTGGTCGGCGTCGCGCTGCTCGCACGCGCGATCGGCCAGTTCGTCCGGTACTTCAAGCTGGGCCAGCCGGTCCCGGCCGGTACCCGGACCGACAACCCCTACCAGCGCAGCGTGACCCTGGTGAAGGAGTTCCTCGGCCACACGCGCATGAACCGGTGGGGCATCGTCGGTGTCGCCCACTGGTTCGTCGCCGTGGGCTTCCTGACCCTCCCGCCGACCCTGGCCCAGGCCTTCGGGCAGCTGTTCCAGGCCGACTGGGTGCTGCCGGTCGTCGGTGAGTTCCTGCCGTTCGAGCTGTACATCGAGTTCATCGGCGTGATGACGATCCTGGGCATCGCGGTGCTCATCGCGATCCGCCTGCTGAACCTGCCGAGCCGCCCGGGCCGCAAGTCCCGCTTCGCGGGCTCCAAGGCCGGCCAGGCCTACTTCGTCGAGTACGTCATCCTCACCATCGGCCTGGCGATCTACGTCCTGCGGGGCCTGGAGGGCGCGCTCCACCACGTCGACCACTACGAGGCCTCCTACTTCGCCTCGTACCCGCTGGTCCTCGCCTTCAAGGGCCTGTCGGTCACGGCGCTGCAGAACCTGGTCTACCTGGTCGCCATGATCAAGATCGGCACCTCGTTCATCTGGATGATCGTGGTGTCGCTCAACACCAACATGGGTGTGGCCTGGCACCGCTTCCTGGCGTTCCCGAACATCTGGTTCAAGCGCGAGTCGAGCGGCGGCACCGCCCTCGGCGCGCTCCAGCCGATGACCTCGGGCGGCAAGCCGATCGACTTCGCCGACCCGGGCGACGACGACGTCTTCGGCGTCTCCCAGGTCGAGCAGTTCTCCTGGAAGGGCCTGCTGGACTTCTCCACCTGCACCGAGTGCGGCCGCTGCCAGTCGCAGTGCCCCGCCTGGAACACGGGCAAGCCCCTCTCCCCCAAGCTGCTGATCATGTCCCTGCGCGACCACGCGCACGCCAAGGCGCCGTACCTGCTGGCCGGCGGCGGCAAGACGATGGAGGGCGAGGAGAAGGCCTCCGAGGAGCAGCTGAGGGACGTCCCCGCGGCCGCCCTGGCCGAGGCCGAGCGCCCCCTGGTCGGCACGCTGGAGGACAACGGCGTCATCGACCCGGACGTGCTGTGGTCCTGCACGACCTGCGGTGCCTGCGTCGAGCAGTGCCCGGTGGACATCGAGCACGTCGACCACATCGTCGACATGCGCCGCTACCAGGTGATGATCGAGTCGTCCTTCCCGTCCGAGGCGGGCACGATGCTCAAGAACCTGGAGAAGAAGGGCAACCCCTGGGGCCTGGCGAAGAAGCAGCGCCTGGAGTGGCTCAAGGAGGTCGACTTCGAGGTCCCGGTCGTCGGCAAGGACATCGAGGACCTGTCCGAGGTCGAGTACCTGTACTGGGTCGGCTGCGCGGGCGCGCTCGAGGACCGCGCGAAGAAGACCACGAAGGCCTTCGCCGAGCTGCTCCACATCGCGGGCGTCAAGTTCGCGATCATGGGCGGCGACGAGAAGTGCACCGGTGACTCCGCCCGGCGCCTGGGCAACGAGCCCCTGTTCCAGGAGCTCGGCATGGAGAACGTCATGGCGCTGAACATGGCGTTCGGCGAGGAGATGGACGACGAGGGCAAGGTGACGCCCGAGTCGGCGAAGCCGAAGTCGTCGAAGAAGATCGTCGCGACCTGCCCGCACTGCCTCAACACCCTCGGCAACGAGTATCCGCAGCTCGGCGGCGACTACGAGGTCATCCACCACACGCAGCTGCTCCAGCACCTGGTGGACGAGGGCAAGCTGATCCCGGTCACGCCGGTCGAGGGCATCATCACCTACCACGACCCGTGCTACCTGGGCCGCCACAACAAGATCTACACACCGCCGCGCGAGATCATCGCCGCCGTCCCCGGAGTCCGCAACGAGGAGATGCACCGCCACAAGGAGCGCGGCTTCTGCTGCGGCGCCGGTGGTGCGCGGATGTGGATGGAGGAGCGGATCGGCAAGCGCATCAACAACGAGCGCGTCGACGAGGCCCTCTCGGTCAACCCGGACATCGTCTCCACGGCCTGCCCCTTCTGCCTGGTCATGCTGACGGACTCCGTCAACGGCAAGAAGAACGACGGCAAGGCGAAGGAGTCCATCCAGGTCGTGGACGTCGCCCAGCTCCTGCTGGACTCGGTCAAGACGCCGGTCCAGGCGGAAGCCGAGCCCGGCGGCGACGACGGCGAGCCGCCGGCGGGCACGGCGGACTCGGCGAACGCACCGGAGCCGGAGCCGGTGAAGTAGGCGAACCTCCCGCAAGCCGCCCTCGACGCCCCCTGCCCCGAGCCATCGGGCAGGGGGCGCCGCCGTTCCCGAGGCCTCGCGTCCCCGCGTCCCGCGTCCCGGCCTCCCGGCCTTACGTCCTTGCGGCCTCGCGCCCTCGCGTCCCTGCGGCCTTGCGTCGTCCCGTCCCTGCGGCCTGCCCCTGACCCTGGGCGGGCGGTACCACCACCCCGGCATCGCCCTGGTGTATCTCGCCGTGTACCTGGTGGTGCGCTTCGGGCAGTCCGGGCTGTACGTCCTCATGCGGCCGGACATGACGGCCCGGCAGCGCTGGCGGTCCTGGTTGGTCGGCACCCCGGCCTCGGTGTTCATGAACGTCGTGCTGCTGTGCCCGACCCGCTACTGGGCCCTGTTCAAGCTGCGTGACAACGCCTGGCAGTCGCGGGGGCTGACGGCGAAGACGGCGCTGCCCCGGCCGGGCTCGGCGGAGGCAGGCGAAACAGCGGGACTCGCCCTGTAGCAGCGCTAGTTCAGTTTTGAAGGTTCCATCGGTGCTGCGCCTGGGATCGGATGGTTATCAGGGCGTGACATCCGCATAATTACCGGGACATCAAGGCCGGAATCATGGCTTCCGTCACAGCCCGTCCGATCTCGGTCTGCTTCTGTTGATCTCGACCACACCCGCACGCGCGTCTCTCCCGCCTTGCCAGGGCGGGCAGTTGCGCGTGCGCGCACCACCCTTGAGAAACAACGGGGACAGATGTTCACCAGAACGACCGACCGGACCCTCTTCACGCGCGGCACCGCCATGCTCGTATCCGCCCTCACCGCGGGCGCGATCTTCACCGCGAGCACCGGCGCGCACGCGGCCGAGGCCACCCCGCGCACCACCACTCCGGTCTCCGCCGGCATCACCACTCCGGTCTCCGCCGGCATCACCGCACCCGCCGCCGTCGCCCACTCCGACGACGACGCCGATGACGCCCAGTGGGAAGCCCTGCTCAACTCGATGCTGTCCGTGCCCGAGGACGTGCTGGCGCAGGGGGACGAGGCGACCGCCGCCTACCTCAAGCAGCAGCAGACCCGGAAGCCGGGGCAGCCCCTGGTCGGCTTCGGATGGCCCAGCTTCGGCTGCATGGGCGCCGTCGCCGTCGCCATCGGGACCAACCTGCTGCCCGCCGCGAAGATGGTGAAGATCGTGAAGGTGGCGAAGCGCGTCGGGGTCAAGCGGATCGTGAGCGCGATCAAGGCCATCCGCAAGGGCAAGGGACACACACTCGCCAACGACCTCCAGTGGGTCGGCGCCCAGCTCCTGGGACTCGAAGGCGTCAAGGCAGCCTGCCACTAGCAGCGATCGGAGGCATCTACATGCTGGCAGCGAACATCGTCTTCGCCTGCGAGACCCTGCTGGTCGTCACGGGCATCGTCTGGATGCTCGCCGTCGTCCGCACCGGGGCGAGGGTCGCCGGGGCCGAGCGTCCACGCCTGGGCCTCATCCAGCCCACCGGAGAACTGCTCACCGCCGCTGCGCTCAGCCTCGGCGCGGGGTGGGCCGTCACCCGCCACGCCGTACCCAACCTGCTGGCGCTCGCCGTTCTCGGCATCGCGCTGCCGGCCATGGCCGGCATGGCGCTGGCGCTGATCATCCGCCAGGAGGAGTCACCGCTGCGCAGCGCCCGCGGCTGGCCGGTTCTGCTCGTGCCCGTCGTCGGAGGCGCGACCGCCGGTCTGGCACCTCACCTGTTCTGAGCACACAGCAGCCGCGTTCTCCGGGCACAGAGCAGCCGTGTCCGGCGGGGCGTCGTCCCGCCGGACCCGGCGAGGCGCGGCCGGGTGGCAGGAATCCCAGGGGCGGAGGGGTCTCCTCTCCGGCGTGGCCATCCCCGGTCCGGACCCCGGGAGCTCGCACGACCACCGCGTCCCGCCGGCGGCAACCCGCAAATTAACCGAACTCACGTACAACCCTTACGTCCCTCCGCAGGTCTCTTGATCGCCGACCGGCCGTGAACCCCCGGACAACTCCCGGCGAACACGGACGGCCCGGCCCTCCACCGACTGTGGATGTCCGCCAGACATCCCCCGCATGCAGACCTCCGGAGCCCCGCCTTGCGCAAGCGCACCCTCCTGCTGGCCGCCGCCCTCACCACCGGCCTCCTCTCCGCCACCCCGGCCACCGCCGCCCCGTCCGGTCTCGCCGGGGACTTCAACGGCGACGGCTACCGGGACGTCGCGACCGGCGCCGCGTGCACCACCGTCGGCTCGGCCTCCTGCGCCGGTGCCGTCGTCGTGCTGTACGGCTCGGCGTCCGGTGTGTCGGCCACCCGCAAAGCCGTGATCACCCAGAACTCCACGGGCGTGCCCGGCACCGCCGAGTCGGGCGACCTGTTCGGTGCCTCCCTGGCCGCCGGCGACCTGGACCGGGACGGCTACTCCGACCTGGTCGTCGGCGCCACCGGCGAGAGCGTCGGCGACCGGGACAGCGTCGGCTCCGGCACGGTCCTGTGGGGCAGCAAGTCCGGCCTGGCCGGCGGCAAGGGCCTGCCTCAGCCGAGCACGCTCGCCGAGTACGGCGGCTTCTCCCAGGGCATCGCGACCGGCGACTTCGACGGCGACGGCGACCTCGACGTCACGCTCACCGGCCAGAGCCACACCCGCCTCTACCAGGGCCCCTTCACCAAGACCGGCGGTCCGCTGACCCACTCCCGCGTCGGTGAACTCGGCACCACGTACGAGGTGATCGCGGGCGACCTCACCGGCGACGGCGCGGCCGAGCGCGTCTACCCCTTCACCGTCGACGGCGACTCGGGCGGCGAGATCCTCTACTTCCGCTGGAACGGCACGACGCACAAGATGGCCGAGCTGCCGAACGCCGACGGCACCCAGGGCGCGATCGGCGACATCAACGGCGACGGCTACGGCGACCTCGTCCTCGGCGACTCCGGCGACCCGTACGAGCTCAAGCCCGGCGGCCACCTGGGCGGCCAGATCACCGTCTGGTACGGCGGCCCGAACGGCCCCGACCCGGCGCAGCAGCCGGGCGTCGTCCACCAGGACACGGAGGGCGTGCCGGGCGCGGGCGAACCGGACGACGGTTTCGGCACGTCCGTGAGCACCGGCGACATCAACGGCGACGGATACGCCGACGTCGCGGTCGCCGCCCCGGGCGAGGACCTCGGCTCGGCGAAGAACGCCGGCTCGGTGACCGTGCTGTTCGGCTCCGCGTCGGGGCTGAAGACCAGTGGCGTGAAGTCGTACACCCAGGACACCGCCGGGGTGCCCGGCTCCGCCGAGTCCTGGGACCAGTTCGGTTCCGCGGTCGACCTGACCGACGTGACGAAGGACGGCAAGGCGGACCTGTCCGTCGGCGTCGACGGCGAGAACTCCACGGGCGGCCTGTGGTTCCTGCGCGGCTCCGCCTCCGGCCTGACCACCAGCGGCGCGCAGGGCATCACCACCAGCGCCATCGCCCTCACGTCAGGCCTCTACTTCGGTTCCCACATCGCCCAGTGACGCCCCGTCGACCCTCCCGTGAGGCACGTACCCCCATGCGCACCCGTATCGCTTCCACCGTCCTCGCCGCGGCCCTGACCCCGCTCGCGCTCTCCCTGTCCGTCCCGGCCGCGCACGCCGCGCCGGCCGCCGCCCCCTACGACTTCAACGGCGACGGCCGCACCGACCTCGCGATCGGCGCGCCGGGTGCCACGGTCGCCGGGCAGGCGCGGGCGGGTGCCGTGGCGGTCGTCTACGGCAGCACGAGCGGCCCGAGGACCTCCACCCGGACGCTGCTGACGCAGAACACGGCCGGGATGCCGGGCGCCGCCGAGGCCGACGACGCCTTCGGTTCCGCCCTCGCCTCCGCCGACCTGAACACCGACGGCTACGCCGACCTGCTCATCGGCACCCCCGGCGAGGACGGCAGCGACAACAACGACGGCACGGTCACCATCGTCTGGGGCTCGGCGTCCGGCCTGTCCGGCGCCCGTTCGCTGTTCAGCTTCTTCAGCACCGACTACGACCGCTACGGCCAGGCCCTGGCGGCGGGCGACTTCGACGCCGACGGGGACGTGGACGTCGCGGTCGGCTCCACCGGGCCCGTCACCCTCTCCCTCGTGAACGGCCCGATCACCAAGACCGGTGCGCCCAACGGTGGTTCGGGCTCGAGCAACGACTGGTGGTCGTCCTCGAACGGCATCACCCACCTCTCCTCCGGCGACGTCACCGGCGACGGCCATCCCCGCGTGGTCCTGCACGGGCGCGCCGCGCACGACGGCACCGCCACCACCGCTCTCGCCGAGATGAAGATCAGCAACTACACCGACTGGCTTCAGAGGCTGCCCGCCGGGTTCGTCTCCGCCATCGGCGACATCGACGGCGACGGCCACGCCGACATCGCCGTGGGCAACGACCGGGAGACGTCCGCCGACCCGGGGGGCGCCCTCGGCGGCAAGGTCACCGTCGTCTACGGCGGCCCCGAGGGCCCCGACCCGGACCGGGCCCCGCTCGCCCTCACCCAGGACACCGCCGGTGTGCCCGGAGCCTCGGAGAAGGGCGACCGCTTCGGCAGCGACGTCTCGCTCGGCGACGTCAACGGCGACGGATACGCCGACCTGGCGATCGGCACCGCGGGCGAGAACGGCTCCGCCGGCGCCGTCACCGTGCTGTACGGCTCGGCGTCCGGCCTGACCACCAAGGGCGCGACGTCGTACACGCAGAACACGACGGGTGTCCCCGGCACCTCGGAGACCGGCGACCGGTTCGGCGAGCGCGTCACGCTCAACGACCACACCGGCGACCGCCGCGCCGACCTGTCCGTCTCCGCACCGGGCGAGAACGCCGGCGACGGCGCCGTCTGGTCCCTGCGCTCCACGGCGACCGGCCCGACGGCCACCGGCTCGATCTCCTTCGGCCCGGGCACGACCGGCATCTCCACGGCCGGCACCCCCGGCTACGGCACCGCGCTCAACTCCTGACCACACCACCTCTTCCGAGCCGGTCCTCAACGCCCCACAACCGGCGAACAGTTGACGACCGGCGACTACTTGACGACCCGACGGGGATCCTGATGCGCAAGCGCACCCTCCTCCTGGCCACGGCAATCACCACCGGCCTGCTCACGGCCCTGCCCACGACGGCGGCCACCGCCGCGCCCGCCGCCCCCGGCCCGACCGCCGACTTCAACGGCGACGGCTACGGCGACATCGCCTTCGCCGCCCCGTACGCCAAGGTCGACGGCCAGGGCGCGGCCGGCTACGTCGCCGTGGTCCACGGCGGCCCCACCGGCCTCGACCCGGCCGAGCACACCGTCGTCAGCCAGAACACCGACGGGGTGCCCGGGGCCGCCGGCGCCGATGACACCTTCGGCCACGCGCTCGCCACGGCCGACCTCAACGGCGACGGCTACACCGACCTCGCGGTCGGCGCTCCCGGCGACCGCGACGGCACCGACACCGACGGCGGCACCGTCACCGTCCTGTGGGGCTCGGCGAGCGGCCTGCGGAACGGCACGACGGTCAAGGACCCGGCCGTCTCCGCCCACAACAACTGGGGCAACCTGCTGACCGCGGGCGACTTCGACGGCGACGGCAAGGCGGACCTGGCCGTCGGCACCGACACCGACGACGTCCACATCGTCCGCGGCCCCTTCACCACCACCGGCACCACGGGCGCCACGCGGAAGATCTCCACCCCCGAGCCGGCGTGGATCGTCGACGCCCTGGGCGCGGGTG
The DNA here is from genome assembly GCF_040654575.1 of Streptomyces sp. NPDC050674. NCBI lineage: Bacteria > Bacillati > Actinomycetota > Actinomycetes > Kitasatosporales > Streptomycetaceae > Streptomyces > Streptomyces sp. NPDC050674. The sequence goes on along the minus strand of NZ_JBFAIG010000002.1, from coordinate 490,212 downwards.
ACACGAACGCCGACGGCAGGTCGGACCTGGTCCTCACCTACCGGGTCTTCACCAGCGGGGAGGAGGCGAGCAGCTGGTCCAAGGGCGTCGCCTACCTCGGCTCCCCCACCGGCCCGGACACCTCGGCCCCCCGCGCGCTGAACGGCGGCACCACCCTCGCCTTCGGCGACATCGACGGCGACGGCTATGACGAGATCGCCCTCGGCAACGTCTTCAGCAAGACGAGCGACCACACCGGCAGCCTCGGCGGCAAGGTCGTCGTCATCCGCGGCTCCGAGGGCGGCCCGGTCAACGGCGACGCGCCCATGGCCCAGCTCACCCAGGACTCCGAGGGCGTCCCCGGCGCCGACGAGGCGAACGACGGCTTCGGCGGTTCCGTGTCCATCGGTGACACCGACGGCGACGGCTACGGCGACCTCGCCATCGGCGTCCCCTTCGAGGACCTCGGCACCACCGAGGACGCCGGCGCCGCGATCCTCATGAACGGCTCGGCCACCGGTCTCTCGCGCACCGGCGCCCGCAGCGTCACCCAGAACACCACGGGCGTCCCGGGCACCGCCGAGGCCACGGACTACTTCGGCTCGGACGCCCTTCTGGCCGACGTCACCCAGGACGGCCACGCCGAGTTCACCGTCACCGCCGGTTTCGAGGACGAGGGCATCGGCGCGATCACGGCCCTGCGCGGCTCGGCCGCCGGCCCCGTCACCGACGGCGCCCGCACCTTCGGCCCCGGCAGCCTCGGCCAGACCCGCGCCTACGGCGCCTTCGGCACCGGCCTCACCGGCTGACGAGAACCAGGAGACCCCCATGCGCAGATCCACCACGACCGCCCTGGTCGCCGCCCTGCTGGCGACCGGCCTCACCCCCGTGCTGCTCACCGGCCCCGCCGCCGCGGCGCCGGCCAAGCACTACGACGACTTCAACGGCGACGGCCGCCGCGACCTCGCCTACGGCGGCTACAACGACGTCGACCGCGAGGGCGGCACGATCACCGTCGTGTACGGCACCGCCTCCGGCCTGGACACCGCCCACCCGAAGTTCCTCCACCAGGACAGCCCGGACGTCCCCGGCTCCGGCGAGGAGGACGACCAGTTCGGCGCGTCCCTCGCGAGCGCCGACCTCAACAAGGACGGCTACGCGGACCTCGTCGTCGGCAACCCCACCGAGCACGTGGGCCGCGACGACTACCGCGGGACGGTCACCGTCCTGTGGGGCTCGAAGGCCGGCCTGTCGGGCGGCACCAGCATCGCCCCCGTCGGCGGCGCGGTCGGCCACTTCGGCCGCGACCTGGCGACCGGCGACTTCACCGGCGACGGCTCCCCCGACCTGGCCGTGATCGGCGGCGAGGAGGCGTGGCTGTACCGCGGCCCCTTCACCAAGTCGGGCACCACCGGCCGGGTCAGCAAGATCGACAAGAGCTCGGGCGGCTGGTACTCCACCGCCCTCGGAGCCGGAAAGGTCGACGGGGACGGCAAGACCGACCTGGTGGTGATCGGCACGGAGATCGACGACAGCCGGATCCGCGAGCGCGCCTGGTACCTCAAGGGCACCTCCTCCGGCCTCACCTCGGGCCCGTCCAAGACCCTCAGCGACCGGCAGGAGGGCCTGTACCCGAGCCCCGTGATCGGCGACTTCGACAAGAACGGCTACGGCGACATCGCCCTGGGCGTGCCCGACAAGGACAACGGCAAGGGCGCGGTCACGATCTGGCGGGGCACCTCGTCGGGCCCGGGCACGTCGGTCACCCTCACCCAGGCCACCTCGGGCGTCTCCGGCAGCCCGGAGGCCGAGGACAACTTCGGCTACGCGATCTCGGCCGCCGACACCAACGGCGACGGCTACGCGGACCTCGCGGTCGGCGTCCCGCACGAGGACGTCGCGGGCGACCAGGACCAGGGCGGGGTGCACGTCTTCCGCGGCGGCTCCGGCGGCCTCGGCGGCGCGCGCTCCTCGTGGATCGCCCAGACGGTGCTCGGCCCCGCCGACTCCGACGCCGCCTTCGGCTACACCCTCCGCCTGCGCGACCTGACCGGCGACGGCAAGGCCGACCTGGCCGTCGGCGCGGCGAACGGGGCGCTGCTCATGCCGGGCACGGGCACGGTCCCGACCAAGACCGGCGCGATCGCCCTGCCGGAGGTCGGCGGCGGCTTCGCCGACTGACCGGCCCGGAGGAACCGGCCCGGCTCCGGCCGGGCCGGGCTGAGCCCGGGGCGCTACCCGTACGGCCGAACCCTGACACCCCACGGGCCCCCCAAGTCCCGGTCCCTTAAGGGATGTCACAGCTCGGCCGCAAAGCCGGGCCCGGAACCCCGGGCCCGGCACGCCACCGCGCGGGACCAGGTACGTTCGAAGACGTGGCTGGATTCAGGATCGGACGCGGCCGTGACAACGGCGCTCCTCAGACGCGACCGCACAACCCTTCGTACGGGCAGCAGACGCCGCAGGGGCCGTCGTACGGCTACCCGCCGGCGCCCCAGCCGTACCCGCAGCAGCCGCCGCACGGCAGCGGCGGCGGCCCGGCGTGGCCGCAGCCGCACGCCGGGCAGGGCGGCGGCTACGGCGGCCAGGGCGAGCCGGAGTACTTCGGCGACGGCGCGTACCCGCCCGGCCCGCAGGGCCCGCCCGACCCGTACGCGGCGAACAACCCGGGCCACACCCAGGCCTTCTCCGTCGGCGAGGACCCCTACACCCAGGGCGACACCTACCGCGCCGGCTCGGCCGCCCCGCCGCCCGGCCCCATCGGCCCGCGCCTGCACTGGAAGGCCCTGCTGCGGGGGATCGTCCTGGCCCCCAACCAGACGTTCCTCCGGATGCGGGACTACTCGATGTGGGGCCCGGCCCTCGTCGTCACGTTCCTCTACGGCCTGCTCGCCGTCTTCGGCTTCGACGGCGCCCGCGAGGATGCGATAAACGCCACACTGTCGAACGCGGTGCCGATCGTCCTGACGACGGCCGTGGCGATGGTGCTGAGCGCCTTCGTCCTGGGCGTCGTCACCCACACCCTGGCCCGCCAGCTCGGCGGCGACGGCGCCTGGCAGCCCACGGTCGGCCTGTCCATGCTGATCATGTCCCTCACGGACGCGCCCCGCCTGGTCTTCGCGATGTTCGCGGGCGGCGACGCGATGTTCGTCCAGCTGCTGGGCTGGGCCACCTGGATCGCGGGCGGCGCACTGCTGACCCTCATGGTCGGCCGCTCGCACGACCTGCCCTGGCCGAAGGCGCTCGGCGCGTCGGCGATCCAGCTGATCGCGCTGCTGTCGATCGTGAAGCTGGGCACGGTCTGAGGTAGACGCCTTGAGAACGAGAGGGGCTCCCCGGCGCGGGGAGCCCCTCTCGTTCTCAGGCGTTCAGGCGCGCTCAGGCCCTCTCACGCGTCGAGCACCTGGCCGGACCGCCGGACCACGGGCGGTTCGACACTCCACGGGAAGTTGATCCAGTCGTCGGTCCGCTTCCAGACGTACTCGCACTTCACCAGTGACTGCGACTTCTCGTAGACGACGGCGCTGCGCACCTCGGCGACAGTGTCGAGGCAGAAGTCACGCACCAGCTTGAGCGTCTTACCGGTGTCGGCGACGTCGTCGGTGATCAGCACCTTCTTCCGCGAGAAGTCGATCACGTTGGGGACGGGCGCGAGCATGACGGGCATCTCGAGGGTCGTCCCCACACCGGTGTAGAACTCCACGTTGACCAGGTGGATGTTCTTGCAGTCGAGGGCGTAGGCGAGCCCGCCGGCCACGAAGACGCCGCCGCGGGCGATGCTGAGGACTATGTCCGGCTCGTAGCCGTCGTCGGCGATGGCCTGCGCGAGCTCGCGCACGGCGACGCCGAACTTCTCGTAGGTCAGGTTCTCCCGCACGCCGCCCGTGCTCGTGTCACTCATGTCCGGGTCGCTCATCTCCGGGTCGCTCACACCTGGGTCCGGTGGAAGTTGAGGAAGGACCGGGAGGCGGTCGGACCGCGCTGCCCCTGGTACCGGGACCCGTAGCGCTCGCTGCCGTAGGGGAAGTCCGCGGGCGAGGTGAGCCGGAACATGCACAGCTGCCCGATCTTCATGCCCGGCCAGAGCTTGATGGGCAGGGTGGCGAGGTTGGACAGCTCCAGGGTGACGTGCCCGCTGAAGCCGGGGTCGATGAAGCCGGCGGTGGAGTGCGTCACGAGGCCCAGCCGCCCGAGCGAGCTCTTGCCCTCCAGCCGGGAGGCGAGGTCGTCGGGCAGGGTGATGACCTCGTAGGTGCTGGCGAGCACGAACTCGCCGGGGTGCAGGATGAACGGCTCGTCGCCCTCCGGCTCCACGAGCCGGGTCAGGTCGGCCTGCTCGATGGCGGGGTCGATGTGGGGGTACCGGTGGTTCTCGAACACCCGGAAGTAGCGGTCCAGCCGCACATCGATGCTCGACGGCTGCACCATCGCGTCGTCATACGGATCGATCCGCACCCGCCCGGCGTCGATCTCGGCCCGGATGTCCTTGTCAGAGAGAAGCACGCCCCGAGGATACGCAAGGCGCGCGGAGCGACCACAACCGGACGTCTCCGCGCGCCTTGTGCCGGTTGCCCAGCCCTTTGTCCGTTACCGCTGGTCCTGCTACTGCTTCTGATAGCTGACGGGCACCACGCTCCGGAGCCGCGCACATCGCGGACACCGAAGCAGCCGCCCAGGGCCGAGCCGCTCGGCCTGCTGCATCGGGAACGAAGCGGTGCTGAACACGTGCCCATCGGCACAACGGACGACGGTGCGCTCCATCAAGTCCAAGAGTCCCTTCCCCAAGAGCCGCGTCTGGCTGCTGCTTGCCTGACGACAAAAGCCACAGTACGGGATCAAAGGGACGGCCCTCCAGGCGGCACTCCGGTCCCGCCCGGCCCCTCTCACGCTCCTCCACCGTACGCCCCAACTCCGTTCCCCCGCAGCCGCATCCCACGCCTGAAACACCCTCAGGCCCCATGGCACGAACGCCGGGGGCCTGAGATGAGGTAGAGTGAGCGAGCATTCGACACCGACTGCGGTCGGCGTCTTACGCGGGTGTAGTTTAATGGTAGAACATCAGCTTCCCAAGCTGAGAGCGCGAGTTCGATTCTCGTCACCCGCTCCATGCGAAACCCCCAGGTCAGAGACCCGGGGGTTCTTTGTTGTCTAGACCGGTGGCCCGGTCGCGCACCATAACCGCACCATTAGCTCTCGGCAGCCTCCTCGCAGTGGTGCGAAGGGTCGTCCGTGTGGCACTTAGCACGCTCGGCGCGCACCAGGTCGTCGAGCCCGGCGGCCACCTCCCGCTGCCGCTCCTCGTCGGAGTGCTGGTAGATCAGCGCGGCCTTCTCCGAGGACTGCCCGGCACGCACCATCGTGTCCTTGAGGGTGGCGCCTGAGCGGGTCGACAGGGTGTGCCCGGTGTGACGGAGGTCGTAGAAGCGGAAGCCGTCCGGGAGGCCGGCGACCGTGCGAGCGCGGCGCCACTTCCGACCGAAGGAGGTACGCCGGAAAGGCGCGCCCTTCTCCCCAACGAAGACCAGACCATCCGGCCCCTTCTCGGCGTACCAAGCAAGGTGTCGCTTCACCTCCTTGTGGAGGAAGGCCGGGAGGACGACCGTGCGAACGCCCGCGTCTGACTTGGTCTCGCCGGGGGCGCGCCTGCCGTTCGTCCGCTCGGGCTCGGCCACGCGGACGCGGATGACGACGTTGTCCAGGTCGACGTCTCGGCGGCGAAGGCCTGCCAGCTCCTCAGGTCGCATCGGACCGTACGCGCCCAGGTAGACCATGAGGCGCCAGCGGATGCCGATGGCGTCGGCGAGAGCATCGACCTGGGCAACGGTGGCGATACGCCGTTCGGCGGCCGACTCTTTGCCCGCGCCCTTGATCCGGCACGGATTGCGGCTGATCAGGTCGTCGTCGTCGGCCGTCTCCAGGATGGCCTTGAGGAGGCGGTACGCCTTGGCTACGGCAGTCTTGGCCCCGGTGGAGCGGAGTCGCTCCGCACGCCACTCGCGGACACGGGGAGCGGTGATCTCGTCCAGGTCGAGCCGGCCGAAGGTCGGGAGGATGTACAGGCGCAGGAGGTGCTTGTACAGGTCGTCGGTGCGGACGGACAGCTCACGCTCTTCGACCCACTTCTCGGCGTACACGCGGAAGTTGACGGCTCCGGCATCAGGGGCGCGCCAGTCCCCGCGGCTGAGGTCGGCCTCTACCTGGGACAGCCAGATTTCGGCGTCCTTCTTGGTGTCGAAGGTCTCGTCCGCACGAATGCGCTCCCCGTTGGGCCCGAGGTACGACGCACTCCAGCGTCCGGACCTGTACTGCCGCACCGCACCGAAGCGGCGACGCCTCCCCTTCTTGTTCGCCATCAGGCAGCCCTCCGAAGAGTGGCGCGACGAGGCTTGATCGGCTCGACGGTCCTGGCCCGAACGAACTCCTCGATGGCACTCTCCGGGATACGCACATGCCGGCCGACCTTCACGTACCGGATGCGCCGCTCCTCGATGAGTCGCCGGGGGAAGCGGGGAGTCGTGCCGAGCAGTTCGGCGACCTGGTCGACGGACAGGTAGCGGTCGTTCATGTGGTGGGCTCTCCTTCCGTTCCGGGGGCGGGTTCAAGGGATGCGGCCAGCCATTGCTCACCAGCGCTGAGGCCGGTTCCGGCAAAGACCCAGTGGGCGAGGACGAGCGTGGTTTCGCCGTCCTGGGGAGCGGCCGTAGCGGCTTGGGCACGGCGCCATTCGGCGCGGGCGTCGCGGAGGGCGCCGAGGGTGGTGGAGTAGCGGCGGGACTTGGTGGAGAAGTGGCCGCGGAAGCCGAGCATGTGGGCCCAGGCACGTAAGCGGAGGTGTTCGAGGTCCTTGCGGGCGCCAAGGGTCCAGGCCGTTCGGATCATGCGGCGGGCGTGGTCGGTGATCCGGGCCTGTGCCAGTTCGGCGAGGAAGCGGATCGGCCGGTCCAGGGTGCCGGTCGCTGTCTCGGCGCCTTTGGTGGCGTACTTGGCGATGTACGCGGCTACGGCCCGTTCGGTCAGCTCCTGGCCGCCGTCGAAGTCGGCGGAGCGGATGGTGCGTACGTCGAGTTGGCGGCCGAAGGTGAAGGTGTGGGCGCGGCCGTCGACGTTGGGCCCGTTGACATGGGTGGCGGTGGCTGCGGCATGGATGGCGTCGGTCAGCAGTTCGGCGGACGCCCAGGCCGGAGGTGCCGTGTCGCCGCCCTCCGGGCCGTCGAGTCGGATGACCGCGTGGAAGTGGACGGCGCCCCGCTTCTGGTACTCGGCGACCTTGGCGAAGGAGACGCGTGCGTGGTCACGAAAGGCCCGTTGGGTGAGTCCGGCGCGCTTGGCGATCTCACGGCGCAGGTAGATCGAGAAGCGCCGCCAGAGGGCCCCGGCGTGGGCGTTCCAGAGCACGGCCGCTTCGTAGTCGTACGTGTCCGGATCGAGGGGCGTGCCGAGGGCCGGGTCTGTGTCGTCGTGCCGGGTACCGCAGCGGCAGGGCCGCCCGCTGGAGGGGCGGTTGTGGACCGGGCCGAAGCTCGGTGCGGTGAGGGTGGCGAAGACGCGTGGGTGTGTGCCGACCTGGTCGGCGGTGTCCTTGCCGCCACGGAGTCCGGCGGTGATCAGGTGGAAGGTGTCTCGGCGGTAGACCTCCGCGCAGGCCGCGCAGCGGGTGGCACGGCGGTTGTTGCAGCGGACGAGGAGGCTTCCGGCGGGCAGGGAGGACGAGTCGAGGTGGTGGAGGACGCGCCCGATCTCTCCGGTTGTCCGGTCGACGGCGTACTCGGTGCGGTGGCCGTCGAGGCGCACGGGGTCCGTGCAGCCGCCCAGGCCGGAGAGTTGGCGGGCCAGCTCGGGCAGGGTGCCGAGGGAGGCCAGCATGGAGAGTTCCGCCAGCGGGGGCGGAGTCTGCCGGGTGATGATGGGTCTTCCTTTCGGCTGTTTCGGCGGTTGGGAGGGACGGCCCCGGGGCGGCGGGATGCTTGGCGGCGTTTGCCGCCCCGGCGGCCGGTCAGCGCCTGTTGGCGCCGGTGATGAGGGAGCGCAGGACCACGGCGGCGATGGCCACGGACACGGCCGAGACGGCGACCGCCGCCAGGAGCGCGGTGAGGACGACGCCGACGACGACCACGGCAGCGACCGCACCGGCGCCGACCCCCACGAACGGGGCGACCGAGCGGCCAGCGGAGGGAGCCGGGGCGTGATCCTGCGGGATGTGGGTGGTGATGCTCGGGACGTGCGGGGTGTCGGGCAGCTTGGGGCGGAACATCGCGGGACTCCTTGTCAGTCGGGTGTCATTCGTGGGTGCCGTTGACGACGTCGACCCCGGAGCGGGTGCCGGACTCGATGGCCGGGGCGAGGATGGTGTGCGAGAGCCAGAAGCCGAACAGCGCGATCACGACCGCGACCCAGAGGCGGATGCCGAGGAACTTGATCGCGGCCCAGGCGATGACGCCCAGGACGAAGACGAGCGGCAGCGAGACGGTCACGGGAGCTCCTCAGCGGACGCGGCAGCGGTGGGTACGCGCGGCCAGCTCGACGGCGGCGCGGCTGTCGTAGTCGGTGGAGAAGCCGCAGCGCGGAGCCGTGCAGGCGGCGGTGTGCTTCTCGCGGCCCCGGCTGTCGTAGTAGGTGCCGACCTGGACGGGGCCGATGCGGACGACGCGGCGGAAGCGGCGATTGGCGGACATCAGGGCATCTCCTTGTCGGTCTCGCCGGTGAAGTCGGCGACGTGGTCGGCCAGCCAGCGCAAGATCTCGTCGCCCTCGTAGCTGTCGGCGGCGAGGATCACCGGTTCGGCGATCAGCACGGCTTCGGTCAGGCGGTTCTGTCGGGTCAGCTCTGCGGCGCGCTTCAGCGCACGGAGCGTGGACGGGCGCAAGGGGGAAAGTCCTCCGGGTCAGGTGAGTTGGGTGGTGATGGCTTCGGCGAGCGGCATCGGGACACCGAGCCGGGCACGAAGGGTCGAGGTGTCGATGTCGGTCCCGGTCCGGGCGCGGTGTTCGTCGGCGACCTTGCGGGCGAGGGTGACGAGCGCGGGCGGTACCGAGGGCGGAGGCGGTGACGCCGACTCCGGTGCAGTGGCAGGCAGTTCGGGCGCAGCCATGGGCTGCTCGACGTCCGCAGTGATCGGTTCCGGCGCCTGTGCCGTCGAAGGTGGCTCCGGTGCCGTCACCGGGTCCGTGCCGGGATTCGTTGCTCCGTGAGCGAGCAGCGTGCCGCCCAGGAAGGCGACCGCAGGCCAACCGGCGACGAGGATGCGGAGCCAGGCCGGTACGTTCTCCAGGTCGAGCAGACCGGCGGTGGCGACGTTGGCGCCGAGGGACGCTGTCAGCGCGACGAGGAACCAGCACCACCCGGCGGTTTTCGACTCACCGGAGCGCAGGCGCCGCCAGGCCGCCACCAACAGCAGGTCGACGGAGACCGGGTAAGCCCACGCCTTCCAGCCGTCCTGTCCGGCGGCGAGCGCCAGGTCATGCAGGTGAGCGAAGGACAGCGCGGCGGCGATCACCGCTTGAACGAGCACGGCGTCCACACGGACGGGCAGGGCGCGCACGGCCACTCCTTCCAGTTCCGGGCATGGGTGGGGTAGGGACTTGGCGCGGGACGGCCGCGCCGACCGTGGCAGCGGGTCGGTTACTCGGTGATCGGCCGAGAAGTGGCCAGAGGGCCGGACTCCTTCACCGGCACGGGAGGGGCGTAGGGCCGGAACGGCACGAGCGCCGGAACGTCCGGGGCGAGGTGTGCCGTCTCGCGGCAGGTGGCCGCAGCGTCGGCGAGGGACAGGTGAGGGGTGCGGATGCGGGACCAGCCGCCGGATGTGTCGCCGACGACGGCGAGGCCGGGCAACTCGGCCGCTATGGCGCAGGAGGCCTGAACAGCCTCGGGGGCGATGTCAGCGAGCGCCATCTTTGCGGACGCCTCGTCGTTCACCCGGTGGCAGACACGGCCGGTGAGCTGAGCCCGGAGCATGGTCGCTCCCTTGCCCAGCTCGGCCCCGAAGCGCTGCCCGCACACCTCCAGATAGATGCCGGCCGCACGGCCAAGCTGGGCGAGCCGGATGAGCTGGGTGACCATCTCGTCCCGCCGCTCTTCCTCCTTCCTGGTCGCGACGAGGAAGAGTTCTGCCACCTCGTCGACGAACAGCACGATGGGAGCCGGACGTTCGTCCTCCGGCAGGCCCCAGACGTCCGAGGTGATCAGCTCATCCGGGGTGCCAGGCGCGATGCCCTGCCTTGCCTTGATCAGGTCGTATCGGTCCTCCATTTCCTTGACGAGCACGGGCAGCAGCTCGGACGCCTGCTCCGGGTCGGTCGCCAGCGCAGAGAGCCGGGGAGCGAACGGCGCCAGCTCCACCCCGCGCTTGCAGTCGATCCCGACCAGGACCACCGGCTGAGCGGCCAGCCCGGCAAGCAGGTTCCGCAGGAACATGGACTTGCCGGACAGCGTGGCACCGAGCACGAGTTCGTGAGGTACGGCCCGGTAGTCCCGCACGAAGGCGGTCGCGTCCTCCCGCAGAGCCACCGGCACGCGGAGCGGACCGGCGTCGGTCCGGCGGGGCATCCGCACCTTGCGCAGGACGTCGAAGCCGACGAGCCGCAGTTCCACGACACCGGGCTTGACGTCCCGCACGTACACGGCGTGAACGCCCCACGCATGCCGGAGTCGTTCGGCCGAGGCCGCCACGTCCGCCGGTTCCTGGCCCGGAGCCAGCCGCAGCCGGAGCCGCAGACCGGTCGAGGTGGGCCGGATCATGCCCCGGCGGGGAGGCACGGGCCGGACCTCACGGCGAGTCGTGGCCTTGACGGCCAGGGCCCGCCACCGGGGCGGCTCGACCGTCAGGCCGCACGCGTCCATGGTGGAGGTGTAGGAGGCCAGCAGCCGGGCCACCGAAACGGGCAGCCCGACCGTGGACCAGTACGCCGCCGGATGGGCATGCCGGGCGTAGGCCGCGCCGCTTATGGCAGCGAGCGCCCCGCCCAGCTCGGCCCACGTCACCAGGTCGGTCAAGACGATCAGCCCGCCTGCTCCATCGGAAAGGCGCCGGGAGTAACGGCGGTCGCCCGGTAGGCGATGCCATGCCGCTGCTGCCCGTTGAACACGCTCTCCCAAGGCCGGGCGATGAGCCCCGGCAGCGAGACCGGGGCCCCGACGGTCAGGCCGTCCGTCACACCGCTCTCGGGGACGGTGACCTGAAGCAGCGACGACTCACCCTCGTCGATGTAGACGACGCCGACCGTCATCAGCGCCTCACCACTCACGGCGTCCTTCGCGATCTCACCGGTCTGCCGGTCTCGCACCTTCGGCGCCGGCGCTTCGGTGAGCAGGATCGTGGCCGCCGAAGCGTCAATACGGATCACACGCACAGATTTCTCCTCTTGAGTCGATCAACCTGCCTGACAAGTTGACTTAGCAAGTTCGAAGCTAGGGATGCCAAGTTGACTTGTCAAGTGCGAATCGAGGTGGAGTGGGCGGCGAACGTGCCGCCCATCGGGCTCAGTTCAGACGGTAGGTGTCTTCCAGTTCCTGCCGGTCGGCGGGAAGCAGCACGTCGGAGACTTGCAGCGCCTGCCCTGAAGCGTCACACGCGACGACCAGGACACTGAGGACCGGAACCCCCTCAGGGAGATTCAGAAGCTCCGCTTCGGAGGGCTCCGGCAGACGTGCCGAAACCCGTTCCGTCACATGGTCGAAGCGGACCTTTTTGCGCGTCTCCAGGTGTGCGCGGGTGCCACCTGCCAGCGCGTCGGCGCTCTCCAGTTCCGTACCTTCGACCAGGCCGGCGGGGAAGTAGGACGACACCAGCTCCACCGGTTCGCCATCCTCCTCCGCCAGGAACCGGCGCATGAGAATCCTGGCCCGCTTGGGCAGCCCGAGGACGGATGCGACTCGCGCCGGAACGGGGACGTAACCGACTTCGACCAACCGGCCCGCCGCTTGCGACTCATCGCGCGTGAGCGTCTCACTCCCCCGGCGGTCCTTCTGCTCGACGACAGCCGGGCGGCCTCGCACGATCGTGCCGAACCCCTGTCGGGACTCCAGCCAGCCATCACGCTTCAGCAGTTCCAGCGCCCGCACGACGGTGGGGCGGGACATCCCGAAGGACTGCACCAACCGGTTCTCGCTGGGCACCCGAGTGCCAGGCGGGTACGTGCCGTCCTCGATGCGACGCTGGATCGTCTGTGCGAGGCGCACGTACTTTGGTGGCTCCACTTCATACGCCATAAACGCCGCCCGTCGAGATTGGCCAAGTCAACTGGTCAACCATACTAGCGAATCTTCGATTATCGAAATAGAAGCGGAGCGAACTCTTACCTTCCGGGCCAGGCATCGGCCACCACGAAGGAGACGACGGTTCCGCCGAAGCGGCTCGGTGCGGCGTGCCACGACTCGGCCAGCGAATCGACCAGGAGCAGTCCACGCCCATGGGAGTCGTTGGCGTCGGGATGCCTCAGCCGCACGTTCGCCGGAAAGCCGGGGTTGTGCACGTCGACCCGGAGCGAGGACCCCTCACGGAACCACTCAACCCGTACGAGCCAGGGTTCGTCCGACCGGCCGTAAGCGATGGCGTTGGTGACCAGCTCCGAGATCATCAGCACGCAGTCGTCGACGGAGCAGGCTGGGTTGTACGGGGCGATGAACTTGCGGAACCAGCGCCGAGCCCGCGGCACAGACTCAGCGAAGGGGTGCAAGGTCATCGCACCGAGACGCGGTGATTCCTCGGACGGGTAGCGGTCGATCATGTAGGCCATGGGTGCTCACTTCCTGCCGCTGCCGTCGCAGTCGAGGCAGCGCCGCTTCGATGTGGCGCGGGCGCGGTCGGCAGCGGTGGCAAGCGCCAGGGTCGTACGCGAGCCGACGCGCTTCCAACCGCGCCCCCGGCAACCCCGGCAAGGTAAGTGCGTGCCCTGATCCGGCCGCTGACTCGTCACACCGCGCCCCCTCCCAGTGAAGTGGCCTTAGCCACTTTCTGGATAGTGGCATTAGCCACTTGGCTGACGCAAGCGATTCGCCGCAACTGGACCCCTCAGGTGAGGGGGTAGCCCTGCTCGAACGCCCACCGATGCGGCGGGTAGGTAGCCTCAGCGAACTCCAACGGCCGGTCCTGGAGGTCGAAGACGACATGGTGCACGATCAGCACAGCCGAGCCGGCGGCAAGTTGAAGGTCCTCGGCCTCTTCCTCCGTCGCCTCCCGCGCGCACATGCGATCTTCCGCGTAACTCCCCTGCCGGCCGGTCATGTTCTCGACGTACAGCAGCGTGCCCTCTTGGATGCGCTCCGGCTCCAGCAGTTTCGGCGCGCGTTGACCGACATCCGGAGCGAACCACGAGGTGGACAGCGTGATCGGCCCGTCCTGGTTGTTGGTCACCCGCCGCCGGTGCACAGCACGGCGATCCTTGACCAGGCCCAGCGCCTCAGCCACGTGGTCCGGCGCCTCCAGCCAACCGGCAGAGGTGATCACGGCGTACTCGCCAGGTGTATAGATCTTCCCGGTCTGCCGAGCCCGCCCGTACAACTCACGAGCCCGCCGGTTGACTTCGAGACTCCGCACGTACGTGCCCGACCCCTGACGCTTCTCGACGAGCCCTTGATGGCTCAGCGCCTCCAACGACCGTGCGGCCGTGGGCCGGGACACCTTCCAGTCCGCCGCCAACTGCCGCTCCGACGGCACCTCGTCCCCCGGTCGCAGGTCACCCCGAAGAATCTGATCACGGATGTAGTGCGCGATCTGGAGATACTTCGGCTGAGCCTCCTCGATCTGCGGCATCAGTCCTCCTCACCCAAGGCGACCCCCAGGCGAGTAGGCGGGCACCCCGCTACCGAGCTGAGGCCCGCTTCTCGATACAAGTGGCTATGGCCTCTAGCCACTATAGGGTGAGTGGTCAACCCCCCACCCCGTAGGCTGAGACGTATGACGCGGTTGATCGTCGCAGCAGGAGGAGGGGGCGACGCAGTCGCCGCCGCAATGATTCACGCCGCCCTCTACGGCGACGAGGACCAGGCGGTGATCCTCACGTACGCGTGGGACCGCCTCCTCGTCGACCCGGTTCCGGGTCCCCGAGGACCGGACAACTTCACCGGCCTCCATCCCCTCACTCCGACAGTCTGGGCAGTGCCGGCCGAGGCCCGCCCGGTCGCTCCAGCAGGCTCGACTCTCCCCCGGCTTGCAGCAGAGCTCCGGCACACAGTCGCGCTGATCGATCCGCGCCGCGGGGTCGAGGGCGTCACCCGCCAACTCGAAGAGCTGGTGGACCAATTGTCACCAGAGTCAATCGACCTCCTGGACGTGGGTGGCGACATCCTCGCCCACGGCGACGAGCCAACGCTGAAGAGCCCGCTTGCCGACGCCGTCACACTCGCCGCGTGCTGCCAGGTGAACGCTCCCGTCCGCCTCTTGGTGGCAGGCCCCGGCCTTGATGGCGAACTCCCTCTCGCCGAACTGCGCGGCATGCTCGGCCCGCTCATCCATACCCTCACCGCGAAGGACGTCGAGCCAATCGGCTCGGTCCTTGAGTGGCACCCCTCCGAGGCAACCGGGATGCTCGCCGCGACAGCCCGAGGCGTACGCGGCACCTGCGAGATGCGAGACGCCGGCCTCCCGGTCCCCCTCACCGACGAAGGACCGACAGCACATGAGGTCGACCTGGACGAGGCACTGACCCGCAACCAGTTGGCCCGCGCCATCCTGACAACCGCCACCCTGGACGAGGTCGAGGCACACAGCCGCGAAATCTGCGGCTACTCGGAAATCGACTACGAGCGCAACAAGGCCGCATGGCTCAAGGACCAGCCACCGGCACAGCCTGACCCAGAGGTCGTACTGTCCCAGCTCGACCAGTTCGAAGCCGAGGCCCACAGCCGCGGAGTCACCCACACGACGTTCCGCCGCATCACCGAAGCCCTGAACCTCAACGGCTCCTTGCGTGAAGACCTGCGCCAGCTGCTCATCAACAGCCGTCCGACGCAGTACGACGCGCCCTTGTGGCGCATCACAGCCGCTACTGAGTAACAACCTTCTTCACGGGTTCAAGGCGGCTCGCCCCGCTCACCGCGCGCGGCCCGGCCCCCGGCCGGGCCTGCGCTCCTGTCTCCGCCCCGCTCCAGCCCGGCCAGCGCCCGTGCCGCGCTCAAAGCATGCAGCCACCTGGTGCCACAGAAGGGGCACGCCGTGGCTAGGGCGGTCAGCTAGGCGCCTTTACGGAGCCACTTTGGCGCGAGCGTCGAAGATCATGGCCCCAACGTCGTGCTTTACCGGGCAGGTCCACAGACTGCCCGACGCGCCGCAAGCTTACGGGGCCATGATCACTCGCGCCAAAGCAGCGCCACCCCAAAGCCGCTCCACCGACCTACAGTAAGCGCGATTCGAGAAGTTCTGGCTCGTAGAACGCGGTCGCCATTGCGGGCGTAGCGCACCTTCACTCGTCGGGTATGGAGTATCAGAGCATGTCCAGACCATGAGAGGATGGCAGCCTGAAACCACGTTCGGCTGCACCACCTCATCCTTTTGCCCCATCGCTCCTACAATGGCGCAGATGTGCTCCCGCCCTGCGGGTCAACGACGGCATCCGGGCCATTCACCGGAGACGGTGCGGGGCCGTTTTGCATGGCGTTCCGGGCCAGACCAGCCACCTGCGCCGGGAGACCGTACTTCACTTGCTGGTCGAGAACAATAGAAGTGTGTTCGCCATCCACCTCGATCCGCACCGATGTATGCGTCGCAGCCTTGCCCTTGGTTAGGACGATGTACAGCGCCACAACTGCAAGCGTCGCCAGCGTGACGATCTCTGCTCCGCCGAGGATGACCTGCTTGCGACCGGTGCCGTCGATTGCTGCAGCGACATCAGCACTAAGGTCGCTGTCGAGTGAGGCGAGGGTAAGGGCTACGCGAGCCACTGCCTCAATTTCCGCGAGGTGTGCATAAGGCTGCTCGGCCATCTCCTGCACTAGTTCATCGACCTCAGCTGGCAACTTGGGCGGCGTCCAGTCGCCCCCCTGACTGTCGGCAAGGTAACCAATCGCCTCCAGCACGCGATCGCGCGGGTGGACCCTGATCGCCTCGATTGCTTCGGTCATTCCTACTTCACTCCTATACGTTGCCCGTGAGGGTGAATGCTCCCCACTGATACCAGTGGGGATATTGGTCACGTACCGCGATTGTCGCCGCCTGATAGGCAGCTGGAATGGACATGGTCTCCGCAGACATCAGCCGAAGAAACTCAGCCACCCAAACCAACGCTGGTTCCTGGTCGACGTCCCAGAGCGGGCTGATGATCGCACGAGTAGATAGCCCGAGAAGGGCCTGCTCGAGGCCTAGCCGTACGCCACCGGATCCGATAACCGTCTGTCCAGAGGAGCAGGCGATTGAAACGACTAATGGCGCCGAAGACTGCAGCGCGTTGAGGTTTAGCCAGCTGAGGATAAAGCGCTCCATAGTTGGAATTTCAGACGCAGGCAGTAACTGTGGCGGCAGTTGGCCAGCCGCGCTGACGCAGACACCGTATCCGGCGTTGCGCCCAGCTCGTGTGCCGTGGCACAGCATCACGGCAGCCTGGGAGGCTTGGATAGCCCTTACTACGGAGCCCACGTCTGCGGCTTCTCCCTCAAGCACGCTCACCTCTCGGTGACGAGCTTCGAGGTGGTGCACAATGCGGTCCTTTGCCTGCGACAGTCGGCTAACGAACTCCTCACTATCGCCCGCCTTCGGCACCGCAACCACGGTGGCACCATCGCCGCCGGCCTCCAGCTCAGAAGACTTAAGCAGAACCGAGAAGTTGGGGCAGAATGAGACCTCTACAGCATCGAGTAGCATCTCGCCTTCGCCAATCGGCAATAGATGCAATGGAAGACCAGTCATAGTACGACCGGGAAGAAATACGACTCGCTTGCCCAGCACTGGCTTGAGGAGGATACCGAGTTGCGTCGAGATTTGTCGCCATCGAGCGCTACGATCGTCGAGACGTTGCAGTGCGGCTGGATTCGCCCGGCGTAACGCAGCGCGGAGCTCATCTGCGGCCTGGCTCACTGCCGCCAACGGGGCTGCAAAGTCGAGGAGCGCAACAGTTGCATCCTGTCGGAGATGCGCCAGATAGAGCTCATCATGCCCGTCGAGGAAGAATATGACCTCGCGCTCGCCGAGGGTGTGGGTGATCGTGTCTACGAGCGCCGCTTCATCAGGGAGTCCATGACCGAACTTTGCCGAGATTTCAAGCCCATTGCTGATCTCGTACGCCCAGACTAGAGACTCAGGGTTCGTGAGCCCTGCCCGTATGTCCCTGATGGTCCAGTCGACTAGATACCTTTGGAATTCATCCTTGTCATTCAACCAGGACATAGCGTGCACACCACTACGCCCCGAGGGAAGGACGTCGAACATCAATCGCGCAGCCATGCGGGTGTGCAGACGGCGCCGGGTGGCGTCGTCGCGGTGGCCATAAACCCGCGCCGCCGCATAGTGCAGCTGCCAGGGTAGTACAGTGTCCGGCCAATCAAATATGCGCTCATGTCGAGCTATGAGTTTACTCGCCTGTTCTAACTCGCCGCACCGCAGATGGTCATCCAGCGAGGCAACTAGCGCGACTATCGGAGTCTCAGGTTGAGATCTGTCGATAGGCTGGGCGACCGTCTGATGTACGACGGCCCGACACTTCTGCACGAACTCCTGCAGGTCAGCTTTCGTGGGCCGAAGGTACAGACTCTCGCTCGAGACCTTGACCTCGTAGGAGTGTCCACCATCAGTCGCGATTTCCAAGGCTCGGCGAATGTCCTGGGCCGCGGCGTCATCCTTTCCTCGTAGGCCGAGGGTCCGGGCTCGTGACACGAGTATGTTACAGGTGTGCATTCCGGGTGCAGCGTCAGCGTCGAGCGCATTCGTGAAGACTTTGCCTGCCTCTTCCAGTTGTCCGATCTGGCGCAGTGTCTCCCCCAGGGTGTACAGCCGCTGTGAGCTCGGGTGTCGGCGTACAAGGTCGTTGATCAGCGAGAGGGCTTCTTCGAACTGGCCCTCCGAGCGCAGCAGGACGGCCCGTGTGTGATCGATAGCGTCAACCTCCGCGCCAGCCTGGTGGGCGACGGCGCGAACGAGGCTCAGCAGCAAAAGGGCCTCTGATCGCATTTGCGTATGATTGCCGGCCCACCTAGCCATGACCCGGCCGACGGTTGCCAACACGCTGAGCGGCAGGTCATCGCGGGGGATAACCACCTGGTCCGTGACCAGGTATAGCAGCCGCTGCGCCGCCGCTGGGTGGCTAGCGTTCAGGAACATGCTGGCTGCCTCGGTTGCCGCTACGGCAAATGCTGCCCCGTGATAGCCCACATAGTCTATGACCTCATGGATGAAGGACTCTGCCCTGGTCAGTCCAGCGGCTGTGAGTACGACGCGGGTCGCGAAGAACACGGACGCGCCAAACTCCTCCAATTTCTCTTCCGCGATAGGCAAGGGGTACAGCTCGCGCAAGCACGCTAGCATCCCGACATATATTCGGTCTGCCGCTGCCGCGTCTACCCCGGCGAAAGATACTCCTTCAAGAGCGTCACTGTACGCGTCGGCGAGTCCGTATCGATCCGCAACGGAGCTGAACAAAGCCGATCCCCCAGCGCCAGTTCGCAGAGATTTCTCTGCGAGCTCCCAGAAGGCTTCAAAAGGAAGAATCGGACATATGATTTCAGGCTGCAGTAACGCGGCGAGTAAGGAATCATGTGGGGCTTCAGGGAAGCGACCGACTGCGCTCAGCACGTACCGAGCGATTTGGTCGCCGATACGGTCGCAACCCGGCCCATACAGCGCACAGTAAGCGTACGTCACCGCATCGAGAAAACCATTCTCGAAGGATTCGCGATCGAGTGGGTCTTGGGCCGGTCGGCGCGAGAAGCGGTCAAGATCGCGTAGCACTCCCTCAGTAACGCACGGCGTTGGCACGGCATGCCTTAGCTTCGCGGGAAGTTCAGCAATGCAATTCCCGTCCACCATCTGTTGCGCAATGCGGCGAATGTGCTCGTGCAGGACGTAGGAATAGGTGTCCTCACGAGCACGCTCGTCCGGTTCCCCCTCAAAGTACAGGGGAATCCGTCCATCGAACCCAGCGCGCCAGGCGCGGAGCATTAAGGGCGACATTAGGGCAATCTGA
This sequence comes from Streptomyces sp. NPDC050674, assembly GCF_040654575.1. Lineage (NCBI taxonomy): Bacteria > Bacillati > Actinomycetota > Actinomycetes > Kitasatosporales > Streptomycetaceae > Streptomyces > Streptomyces sp. NPDC050674. Next base: position 471,127 of record NZ_JBFAIG010000002.1, on the reverse strand, counting down.
TCTGAGCGACTCAGCTGCGACATACGCTCGGGGTCACTAACAATCTTTAGTCGGGGATTTGAATAGGAGCGCAACCATTTGTAGACTTTCGAACGCAACTGCGGTAAATCCGCGACTTGGTCGATTCGATAACCGTCGCTGGTCAACTGCGACATTCCGTGGACTTCGTCGCTGGAGGTACCGTCAGGGCGTAAGATCGCAACACGTTTTTCGTTAGACCAAACAACGGTCAGGTCCGGAACCAGCGTTAGCGGTACTCGACACACCTCACATGCTATGACATTAAGTTCGGCGGCCAGCAGCCTCACGATATTTTCGTCGTCGGCGGGAAAATGAATGAAAGTCACGACATCTTGAACGGCAACAGACGTTTCACATCGCGGGCAGTAGAAGCCTTGGTCAGACACAGAAACCTCCGATCGGGTTGTAGCGCCCCAGCCCACGCGTCCACTAATTCATCACGAAGCAGTGAAAGGCTGACATATGCGATCGCTTTGGCGCATCGGCGTCCACCTCCAGTTCCTAACTGATCAATACGAGGCGCCTTCTACCACGACTGACGACTTTGCCAAGGTCAGCGATTGAGTGTTTCCTTGGCACCTGGCGCAGGTAGCCGCTCCACATGACTCCGTCTATGGCCTCTGCCTCTGGCACCCCCGATGCCCCCATCGTCCCGAAGACGATCGACAAGCTGCAATCCATGACTACTGAAGCCGGTTCAACCGCAGCCCTCCTGGCACGGCACATGGCCGTACGCGCTTAGTCACCCCTACTGCCGGCCAGATCTTCGTCACTCCCCCCCAGAGGGAACGAGTCGGACATGACTGATCCTGCCCGTTCTGTAGCCCCTCAATCGCTTGAGAACCGACGGCAGGAGGCCGCTGCCAGAAGGAGACGCTGAAAGGCACGTCACGGTGCCACCTCCATCAGGGTGACTGGACGAAGCTTGGCCAGGCCGAGCTGAAAAAAGCGTAGGTGTCGCAAGAAGTGATCCGTGCGCGGCCCTGGAGCTCAGCGGCTGTTTGGAGGGGGATGTCGAAGCTTCACGAGCTCCCGGGCCGAGCTGGCTCGGGGATCTCTTCTGAGCCCCCCTGGCCGCGCGCCCTCCTTGCCGAGGCAGCAGACCGACCCAATGTTCCGTAGCGTACGGACAGCCACTCACAACGCCCGTGCACCACAGGCGCACCAGATAGGGCGGGGAACGGTGAGGAATCACGGGAATCCGACCCAGCCCAGCGAGGCGACAGGCCCGCGGTTCGTCCAGGTCAACGCCCCAACTGCCCCGAAAATAAATCAGGTTCCAAAGCTGAGGGCCGAGGCACCATCGTTACGGACCGGCCCCGTCGTGGCTTGTCTGGTCGACGGCGCCAGCAGCGTGGCCAAGGCCGGTGGGGATGCAGCGAGGCATACGCGCGCGTGGTCGGTCGGCGTCCCCTCCGTCGTTGCGGACTGTCGTCGGCTGAGGTACCAACGATTCCCGGGCTCTTCAGTACGAAGGCGTGAAGCCGGCGGACTGGTCGAGGTGGAACGCGGAGCCTGGAGCAGTCGGAGTCCAACCTTCACTCAGGGCAAGCCGAACAGCCGCAGCAACACCGGACGGCAATACAGGCTCAGCCTCGCGACCATCCAGTTGCTCGGATGCGGCTGGTCGGTCATGACCAAGAGCATCGTCCCGGGCGCGTCCGCACGCTCGACCGCGAACGTGCACGGCGATCAGGCCAGGCCCTGGAAGTACGGCGGCCTGCCTCACAGCCGCCAGCGGTACACCGTGCCGTCGACAACTATGCGTCTTGATCCCTTGCGGACCAACGCCATGACTCCCCCTTCAACAGCGAAGATGCTAACGACCCTGGCTCCGCGGTCCGTCTCAATTTCCGTCTCATTCAGCGCCGTTCATGGCCGTTCAGACGCGGCCGAAGGCAGAAGCCGCTCCCAGGATCGGTCGCCCATGAACGCAGGTGAACGCCCCCGAACGACGCCCACCACCCCACCACCACAGTTGGAAAGCGTGCACGTCCCCTAAGGCTTGGGAGGGGGGTGGTGTCGGAGCTTCACGAAGTCCCGGACCGACGTGGCTCGGGGACCCCTTCTGAGCCACCCCCCTTGGTCGCGCTCTCGCCGTACAACGGCAGCAGACCGACCCAACGCTTCGTAGGGTACGGCGAGCGCTGACAACGCCGCTGCACCACAAGCGCACCAGATCGAGCGGGGAACAGCGGGTAACCACGGTGAAAGCCATCAACGCCGACGAGGCCGCAGCCCAGCCGTCCGCCCAGGTCAACCCCCGAGCCAGCTCGAAATGATCGCAGCTTCCCAAGCTGAGAGCGCGAGTTCGATTCTCGTCACCCGCTCCACGCGAAACCCCCAGGTCAGAGACCCGGGGGTTCTTTGTTGTCCAGGCCGATGGGCGGGGCTGCAATTTCTGGCGTGAGCCGGAGTTGGTCGGCCGTCCGGTGGGCCGGGGGCCCGTGCAAGCACCCCGTCACCCTCGCATGGCCGGCGTTTCCCACCGAGCCAGAGGAACGGCAAGCACTGGCTTGGCGAACCTGCTCGTAGGCGATGAGGAGTTGAGGCAGCCCACAACGGGCGGTGACCAGGCGGCGGAGCTTCGCGGCAGCCGGTGGAGTGACTGCGCGCCAAGGGCTGAGTCCAGGGTCAGCAGCCGCGCACGTCCTTCGTCAGCACCCTTGCTCCGTGGCGAGCGTGTGGTCGTAGCACGCGCCGGGAGCCCGGGGGCCGGTAGCGCTCGCTGGTCGTCGCCACCGCGTGCCGGTCCTCGCGGGGGACGCCAAGGGTGAAGGTTGCGTCTCCCTGGTAGCTGTCGTCGATGCGGGTGGCGTCGAGGAGTGCGTGGTCGTCGACGGGCATGATCACGCGGAGGCGGTTGGCGCTGTCGATGCTGGAGCGGCCGTCGAGCTTGTGGGTGCCGTTCGTGCGGGACAGGCTGTGGGAGGTGTCCAGGTAGCCGGTGCCCTTCAACCGGTCCTCGCCGTCGGTCACCAGGTGGCGCAACGAACCGTCGGTGTAGGTGTTGCTCACCGCCCGAAGGACGATCACGAAGATGCCGGACCCCCTGCCCGGGCCGGCACGCCGTGCCTATGATCACCAGTGGCGGCCGGCCTACGCGGCGCTCGACGCCTGGCCGAAGCCCCTGAGGGCTGACCCGGCCCTGTGCAACATCGGCACCGCCCAGAGTCCGGTGATCGACGAGGAGAGGCACCTTGCAGCGGCGTGACCGTCCAGTTCGCCGAGTGGGCCTCCCCGTCCGGACCGGGGAACACCTGGCAGTGCCCATCACGTCGCCTTGCGTCCGGCCCCGGCACCATACGGCGCAGACCCTGCATGTCATCCCGCTACCCGGCAAGAAACCGAGACCATGTCACCTGATCCGACCTGCCTTCACCCATTACCCGCCCACGACCGCGTGGTGTTCCTCAAACCGCTGATCACCTCGCCGAACATCGTCGTGGGCGAGTACACCTACTACGACGACCCGGACGGCGCCACGGACTTCGAACGCCGCAACGTCCTCTACGCCTACGGGCAGGAGCGCCTCGTCATCGGCAAGTACTGCGCCATCGCCACCGGCACCACCTTCCTGATGGCCGGCGCCGAGCACCCGACGATGGGCGTCTCGACGTACCCGTTCACCATGTTCGGCGGCCGGTGGGCCGAGCAGACCCTGGACATCGTCACCGCCATGCCCAGCCGCGGCGACACGGTCGTCGGCAACGACGTCTGGTTCGGATATCGGGCGACCGTCATGCCCGGCGTACGGATCGGCGACGGCGCCATCATCGCGGCCGGCGCCGTGGTCACCGCCGACGTCCCGCCCTACACGATCGTCGGCGGCAACCCGGCCCGACCGATCCGGCAGCGCTTCGACGACGCCGACATCGAGCGGCTGCGGCGTGCCGCGTGGTGGGACTGGCCCGCCGACCTGGTCACCGAACACGCCCGCACCATCATGGCCGGGACCCCGGCCGACATCGAAAGCATCGCCACCGAGCACGGGACGGGCAAGCCCCTTTGAGTCACGTCCCCCAGTGTCACCGGCCACGATCTGCCCACCCCACGTGCCGAACCGCACGGCATCGCCATTGGCCCCGACGGCGCCCTGTGGGCCGCACTGGAGATCGACTCATTCGCCCGCATCACCTCAGCCGGCATCACCGCCTGAACAAACCACCCCCTCCCACACCATCAGCAGCGGTCGTCGGTACGACGACCGGAGAGGAACTCCCATGAAATTCGCACTCGTGATCTTCGAGACGGACGAGTCACGCCGTCGGATCCAGGCCGACCGGGCCGGGTTCCGCAAGGAGTACGAAGGCTGGATCGGCGGACTCGCCGCAGCCGGAAAGCTGGTCGGCGGTGACGCCCTGGAGACCGAACACACGGCCCCCGCGACCGTACGCACCGCGGCCGACGGGACGTCGATCGTGACCGACGGACCCGCGCACACCGGCGAGGAGACCCTCGGCGGCTGGTTCATCGTCGACGTGGCCGACCGCCAGGAAGCCCTCGAACTGGCCAAGAGCCTGCCCACCCCGGAGACCGTCGAGATCCGCCCGATCCTCGAATCCGCCTGAACCTCGGCTACCGGGTCGTACTCCGAGATCGTCATGCAGGTCTCTACGGGGACCGCAGGAGGTGTCGGCGCCACGGCGATCGCGTCACGTAATCCACGCGAGAACGACCCTCTTGCGGCCGCATCCGGCAAGTCCCCGGCTTGGGCGACGACGTGCCGACGGATGGGCATGAGCAGGGGGTTTCCATACGTAGAGACGGCGTGCCGGGGACGCTATGGCGCTGGCGGAGATCATGGCCGGGGAAGCCCTGGCAGGTCCTATCGGCGTAAGGATCCTCGTCGTCCTCCCGGTCACAGCCCAACTCGGTGGGTGGAACGTCGACGGAGTGGGCTGTACCGCTGAAGAGGTCGCGGGCGTCTGCCGCAGTCGCGTCGGGCTTGTCGCGGCACAGGACGTCCAGGGCGGCGACCGCGCACAAGGCATCGAAGACCTGCGCCTGCTCTTCGGCTGGGTGCCGATCGACGACCGCGCCTACGACCGGGCCTGGCAGGTCCAGGAGGTCCTCACCCAGCGCGGACAGCACCGCAGCGCCGGGGCCGTCGATCTGGTGGTGGCCGCCACGGCCGAGTTGCAGGGGCTCACCCTGCTGCACCGCGACCGGGACTTCGAGTGCGTCGCCGCCGTCACCGGCCAGGCGCTCCAGTGGTACGGCCCCGAAGCCGGCAAGTGAGCCAGGTGCGGGTGGGAGGCTTCGCCGGATGACTGTCCGCTCGCGAAGTGCTCCTGGAGCTGGACGTATGAGCCGGCCCAGCCAAGAGTGGCACTCGTTCGCATCGGCGCTCGGCCTGCCGCGCTTCAACGACGTGCCCACAGCGTGCCCGTAAGAGCAGACACCCGTCCTGCACGTGCTTCCTTGTGGGCGGTGCACAAGTCCGCTGCGGGAGCGGGCACTTGACCGCCGAGGGTCCTGCGTCAGAGCGGAAGGTCGTCGGGGAGTACCCGGAACGCCTTGTAGCGGCCCAACGGGCGTACGGCCCGGAAGTCTCGTCGGTCGAGGGTGAGAATGGCGTCCGTGTCGTAGTCGGCGGCAAGCGCCACGTTCACGGCGTCGGCGAGGTCGAGGTCCAGCGCGCGGTAGCGGACACGGACGGACTGGGCGGCACCCAGGTGGTCCTCCGTGATCTCCGGCATGACGACACGACCCCGGCTCATCCAGCGCCTCAGGTCGTCGACAGCGCTGAGGGCAGCCTCCCTGCCGAGCTCACGCGTCGCCACGTGATCCAGTTCGGCCAGCAGGAGCGGGGATATGACCAGCAGGCCCGCCGCCATGATCGCCTCGTTCGCCTCCGTGTTCCGGATGAACCGAGTCCAGGGCTGCCAGAAGGCCGGACGTATCGGCGATGACAATGATCACGCGGCGGATCCGGAACCCGAACCGGTCTCCCGCCGGACGGCCTCCGCGACCGTGTCGCGGACCTCCGGCTTGGACGGCGTGCGCCCCGGCCCCTCGAAGGTGCGTGAGAACAGCGGCTCGTCCCAGACCCGGTTCGCCATGGCTGCGAGATGGATGCCCTGACGGATGATCTCAGCCTCGCTTATGCCCGGGCGCTTGGCGGCCTCTTTGATGATCGCCAGATCCTCGGGGTCGGCGTGGACGTTGGTGCGCTTCATGGACATGTACCAAGCATGGTCCATGTACCGGTTTGGTGTATGCGCGCGCTTTCCCCACAGCGCCCTGCCGATGGAACCAAAGCTGTCCTGACACGAGACCGCCGGGCCCCGCAGGCGCGCCTGCCCCGGGTCAGCCGCGCTCCCGCTCCTCCCGGGCGGCGCGCAGGCCGAGCACGACGATGCGCAGCCCGTACCCGACGTCGATCTGAAGACCGGTGACGGCGGGCGTCGCGTCTTCGAACTGCTGCACACCGCGCGCCCCGTGCTGCTCGACCTCCGCGGTGACACCGCACTGGCGGCCACGGCCGAGAGCTGGGCCGGTCGCGTCGACCTCGTCGAGGCCCGGTCCGCAGCCGACCACTGGCCCGTCTGGCCGGTCGACGAGACCCCCGCCCCCGCCGCGCTCCTCATCCGCCCCGACGGCCACGTCGCCTGGACCGCACACGCCGGCACCACTCCCGACCTCGGCGCCCTCCGAACCGCGCTCACCGCCTGGTTCGGCCCGGCGATGGCCGACTGAACCGTGGAGTTGAGCCGCTCGGCGGTGTGCCGGACGGGCCTGACAGCCTGAGTCGGGTGCTTCGCGCCACGCCAGGACGTGGGCCTGCGCGCCGTGACCACCGGGTCGGCGCGGCTGCACTCGGTCGTGAAGACTCGGCCGACAGCGATCGCAGGTGCGACATGGACGCCGCGGCTCTGAGCTCCTACCAAGATCCCCGGCCAGTTGCAGTCACGCTGCCCCGAATCGTCGGGACGTGTGCGGTGTGACCCCGCTCCGCCGCTGTGCGCAGCGCCGCGGTGACGGCCGTCGTCGTCGGGTTCGGCGTCTCGGTGTGGCGCGTCGCGGCGAACAGCAGGCGCAGGATCGGGCGATCCGCGATGGGTGTCATACGGATTCCGGGTGTGGACGGGTCGATTGCCGCCCGGGGGACGAGCGCGGTGGCGAGGCCGGCTCGGGCGAGGGTGAGCTGGGCTGCGATGTCGGCTGTGAGGTAGCGGGTCGTGGGTGTGAAGCCGGCCTGGTGGCAGGCGTGCAGGATGGCCTGCCCGCAGTCCGTGGTCGGCGGCGGCACGACGAGGCTGTGCGTGGCCAGGTCCCGCAGGGCGAGGGGACGCTCGTCGGCCTGGTCGGCCGCGGTGACGACGACCAGTGGATCGTCGAGCAGCGGCGAGACGTCGATGCCCTGGGGTGTCGTATCGGCCATGTGGTGATACCGCTGTCCCAGCACCACATCGACGGCGCCGAGGGTGAGCTCCCGCAGTTGTGCCTGGTCGGTGACCAGGCAGGTCACGGTGAGCTGCGGGTGCTGTGAGCCCAGTTGCCTCAGCGCGGGGGTCACGATCCGGGCGACCGTCGACGGCAGGGCGGCGAGTGTGGCGGTGGCGCCGACCGTGCCCTTGACCGCCGCGACGGCGTTCTCGGCTTCCTGCACGGCGGTGAGGATCCGCTCGGCGTGTTCGACGAGTACCCGCCCCGCATCCGTCAGCGCCACGGTTCGCCCGTCGGGGCGCAGCAGATCGACTCCCACGTCACGCCGCAGCGCGGACAGTTGCTGGGAGACGGCACCGGCGGACAGTGCCAGCGACTGGGCGGCGGCGGCGATGGAACCGCGAGCGGCGACGGTCTTGAGCATGTGCAGACGGCGGACATCCAACATGACTCGATAGATTACCTAAAGGGTTCCATCAGAAAAGACCCCCTTGACCTATTGGGTTGTGCTGAGCGACCTTCAGCGCATGGAGATCTTCGACTGCATCACCGCGGTGGCCCGGCCCATCCACGATTTCGGTGATGAGTTCATGTCCGACGAGGCGACCGCGGCGGTGGGGCTGCGTGCCGGGTTTTCCCCGGGGCGCGGCTTCTACTGCCGCGGCCGTTTCGGAGTGCTCGGCGAGGTGCCGGTTCCGGTGGTGCAAGCGGTGCAGGGCTTCCTCGGGCCCGACCTGGTCGCGGCGGGCTGGCTGGCGGGGCGGGACGTGATGCCCGCGGAGGAAGCCGCCGCCCTTTACGCGCGGGCCGTCCGGGAATGGGGGCGCGCCAACATACCCACCGACGTCGACGTGGAGCACTTCAACCGCCTGGCTCAGCAGCTGATAGACGCCGCCGACGCCGACGCCCTGCCCCTGTTCGCCGGCTGGCGCGCGCAGCCCTGCCCCTCCGACGACCCGGTCGGTGCCGCCATGCAGCGGATCCACGTTCTGCGCGAACACCGTGGCGCCTGCCATCTCGCGGCGGTGCGCCTGTGCGGGCTGAGCGCGCGGGAGGCCATGGTCGTCAATCTGGGCATCGAGCAGGCGGCTCACTACGGCTGGCCGAAGCCACAGCCCGTCACCGCGAACCTGATCCCCCGACGGCGGCGTGCCGAGCGGTGCACCGACGAGCTCCAGGCGCCGCTCTACGCCACGCTGACCGACCGGCAACGCGCCGAATTCGCCCGGCTCGTCCATGCGTTGGCCGCCTCCCCTGCCTGCCGGGGTCAGGAGGACTCCGCCGAGCGTGCCCGGAGGGCGTAGTTGTGCCGTCACCCGGTCCGGGAACGAGTCGCCTACAGCGGCTCGGCGGTCTCGCGGGGGTCGCCGGCCGTGACCCGGGTGATGAACCGCCGTGCCTGTTCCTCGGCGGGGGCGTCACCGGTGACCGGCAGGTCGAAGGTGAAGCCGGGGTCGTGGGGTGCCGCCCCGCGGCGCCTGAAGTACACCTCCACTCCCGCGGGCTCCTCGCGCCGAGGCTCCACCCGGTCCACGACGCAGTCCCAGCGTTCGAACCAGCCGCTGTGCACGAGTTCCTGCGCCACCAGCCGGGCGACGGTGTCCACGGGCTCTTCCCATCCGGTGTCGGCGACGGCACGCCTCAGTTCCGCGTCGTACTGAGCGGCGTCGAAGCGGACATCCGCGGGGACGGGGATCCGGATGTCGTTCGTGTTCTGCCATGACGACCACACCACCTCGTCGTCCCGGCGGTGGATGGTGACGAACACGCCTCCGCAACAGCCCGTGTGGCAGTCGTTGTTGGACAGTTCGACGCGGCGGGGTTCCTCATGCGCCGACAACGGCCAGCCCTCGGCCGGACCGAACCAGTCCCCGCGTGAGCAGCTCGACACTCCGCCGGCATGGATCTCGGCCAGCACGTCCCTGCCGTCGATCAAGGGGCGGACCTCTGCCCACTGGTCGATGGCGAACGGGTGCGGAATCACGTGTCGCAGGGCGAGAGTGCTGATCCTGGTCGGGGTGTTCATGCCATGCATGGTCGCCGACATGCGCGTCTGTGCCCACCATCACGACCCTCGTGCCGCTCGGCCTCACCGTCGTGCTGCTCGACCTCACGGCTACGGCCCGGGAACTTTCCCGGCGTCACTCACGACTCCTGCTGTGCCAACACAGCGTGCACAGTGAGGAGTTGATGGTCATGGCAGACGGTCCTGGTCGGAGCCGGCGCGGAGTGCTGCGCGGGGCGGTGACGGGTGCCCTGGGTGCGGGCCTGGTGGTCGGCGCCGGTGTGGGAGGCCCGGCCTCAGCCGCGGCGCGGGACGAGGAGGGAGCGGCGGAAGCCGGGCGGTTGCGGGTCGCGGTGCTGCTGTACGACGGATTCACCGCGCTCGACGCGGTCGGGCCGTACGAGGTGCTGTGCCGGGTGCCGGGTGTGCGGGTGACCATGGTGGCGCGTGAGCGGGGGCCGGTGCGCACCGACACGGGCGAGTTGGCGCTGGTCGCCGAGCGCGCCCTGCGGGACGTGCGGCGGGCCGACGTCCTGCTGGTGCCCGGGGGCGGGGAGCGCGGGACCGTGGCCATGATGGAGGACAGCGTCGTCCACGAGTGGATCCGCCGTGTTCACCGGCACTCGGTCTGGACGACGTCGGTGTGCACCGGTTCGCTGATCCTGGGCGCCGCCGGCCTGTTGCGCGGCCTGCCCGCCACGACGTACTGGGCCTCGCGTCCGTATCTGAAGGAGCTCGGGGCCATCTACACGCCCGGCCGGTTCGTCGAGGCCGGGAAGATCATCACGGCGGCGGGGGTCTCGGCCGGCATCGACATGGGGCTGCATCTGGCAGCCCGGCTGTCCGGCGAGGACGTGGCACGCGCGATGCAACTCGCCGTCGAGTACGACCCGGATCCGCCCTACGACACCGGCAGCCCGGAGAAGGCGGACGAGGCCACGGAGGCGCTCGCCCTGAAACTGCTCGCCGACGCGGCGCGGCAGCCGTAGCCCCTGCGCCATCCATCTCTCGGTGTTGCGTCGCGCCGGGCCGGCGTGGATCCGCTCCGGGTCCGTCGCCGGCCCGGAGCGTGTACGGGCGGCGGTGGCATCTCGGAACGCGCCGCGGTCAGAGCTCCCACACTTGATCCGGGTCGTCCAGTGCCGCCCGGATCTGAGAGAGGTCTCCGATGTCCGCGAGCGGCGAGCTCTTCGCGATGTCGACGATCCCGCGCACGACGGCTTGCAGCACTTCACCGTTGCCCTCGTCAAGTGCCCTGTCCAGCCGGGAGAACAGCTCCTCGTAGAGGTTGCGCCGCTCCGCGAAGGCCCGGCCGAAGTAGTCCTTGAGGACGGCTTCGGCAGCTCGGATGCGAGCGACCTCCGTGGCTTCGTATGCCTCGATCCGGGCTCTCTTGGTGCTCTCGACCTCGTGGATGTGGACGCACTCACGGGCGGCTTCGACGATCTGGTTCAACGCGGCGAAGCCGTCCATCGCCCAACCGGGACCCTTGGCCGCGTTGACAACCCTGCCTACGTGCACCTTGGGCTTGTCAGGCATTTCGTGTCTCCTCGATCAACGGTCCGTACGTGATGGTGAGGTTCGCGCTGGACTCGTTCAACTGGCCCGAGGCGTCGACGATCGCAGTCGCCGCCACGTCACGGACCGCCATGGCCAGTGTCATGGCCCGCTGGAAGCGCACAGCGTGCTTTCGTGTCTCGAACGGCTCCGACTCCAGCAACTCCAGCGCGTCGAGCGCTCGGAGGGCGAGGTCCGTGAGGAGGGCGCGCAGCTCCGCGGCCCGGGCGTCGACGCCCTTCAGCCGGGCGTCAGTCTCATCGAGCTCAGCGATGGCCACGGCGGTCTTCGCCTCGAATTCCCGCGCCCGGCTGATCGCCTTCGTGCCCTGCCCCTTGACGAACAGGCCACCGATGAGCAGCGCGGGGCCGATGGTGACGATGTTGAGCGCCGTAGCTCCCAGGGCCACCCCACCACCACCCGACGCCAGCGACCCGCCGCCCAGTAAGGCGAGGGTCGCACTCTCGGCCGCGGCGCCCGACAAACCGGAGATCGCCGCTCCGGTGCTCGCGACTCCGAAGCTGCTCGCTGCCGCAGTGATCCCGGCACCCGCGCCCGCGCCCGCCACGGCGGATCCGATGGCCCCGCCGATCCATGCCATCGCGTCGGCGTCCAGGCCGCGCGGCCCGGGGAGTTCCGCCATGGTCGCGTCGATGCCCTCGACCAGCAGCCTCTCGCTCTCGCGCACCTGCCGCTCGTGGCGCCGCAGAAAGTCGCCCATGCGCACGACGACGTCCACGAGCGCCTGGCTCTGCTGTTCCCTCAGTGCCCTCAGGGCGGTGTTCGTCTCCGCCAGCGCGGCCTCGGTCCGGGCCCGGCGTCGTTCGTAGGCTCGGGCCGCCTCCTTGCACCGGTCCTTCGAACGCTTGACGTCATGCGCGCCTTTGGCGCCGAGGGCGGCCCCGCCACCGCCGGTCGCCACACCGACACCGATCAGCACGACGGGAATGAAAAATGGCACGGCCTCCCCCTCGGTCCCCCACGAGCCTGCGCGAACCGGCGGGTTCGACCGTCCACATTGTGCCCATGGCCGGGATCGTCCGGGACGCCTTTCCACCGATCGACCGTGCGCCGAACCGAGGGAGGCCCCCTCAGCGGAGCTCCGGGGAGGGCGTCTGCTGGTCTCCGGGTCCCGTTTCCTCTGCGTCGGGCAGGGCGTCGTCGGCGGCGGCTCGGGGGCCGGGCGGGCGCGGGGAGGGGAGGACGATGGAGTGTGCCGGGCGGCTGTTCCACCGGGCGGTGGTCCGTACATAGCCGTGGATCACCGACGCCATTGCCAGCAGGAGCAGGGGCCCGGACACCACCGGGTGCCGGGCCATGTCCATCGGCAGGTAGCGGTACGCCAGCAGCAGCGCGGTGAAGACCAGGGTGCCGTGGACGACCAGTGCCGCCCCTCGCCGGTCCCAGCCGTGCTCCTGCGCGCGCAGGGCCGCCTCGATCGTCAGGGCGAAGACCACGCCGGCGACGAGGTCCACGCCGTAGTGGTAGCCGAAGCCGAGCGTCGCGGTCAGGGTGGCGAGCAGCCAGAAGGTGCCCGCGTGGCGCAGCAGGCGCGGGGCCCCGCGGGTGTGGACGAAGATCGCGACGGCCCAGGCCGTGTGCAGACTGGGCATGCAGTTACGGGGAGTGAGCCCGTCGTACGTCATCGGGGCCGGGGTCGTGACCGGCAGCGGTGTGTGCGGCCACAGGTTGGCCGCCGCCCACTCCACACCCCCCGTGCCGGAGGCGCCCGGGCCGTAGGCGAAGACCGGCCCGACCACCGGGAAGAGCATGTAGATGCCCGGCCCGAGCAGGCCGATCACCAGGAAGGTGCGCACCAGGTGGTGGCGCGGGAAGCGGCGCTCGGCCGGCACGTTGCGCAGTTGGTGGAAGGCGACGACGACCGCGGCCACCGCGAGCTGGCCGTAGACGAGGTGGAGGACGTGGGAGCTAATCGGCTCGGTGGCCTCGACCAGCCGGCCCGCCAGCCACGACGGGTTGCCGAGCGCGTGATCGGCCATGGCCACGTACTGGTCGAGGACCGTCGGGCGGGTCTTGGACGTGATGAGCAGCCAGGTGTCGCCGGTCTTGCGGGCGGCCACCAGCAGCAGGCCCAGTCCCACGCCCTTCAGCAGCAGGACCCGTTCGGCGCCGGTGCGCCGCGTGACGGCGACGACCGCGAAGCCCAGCATCACCCACAGCGCCCCGGTGCCGAAGGCACGGCCCTCGGACAGGTCGGCGTCGGCGGCCCATCGCACCGGCAGCAGGACGGCGTCGATGGCGAGGGCGGCACCGGCGGCGATGAGACGCTGCCGCCAGGTGAGCACCACCATCATCAGCAGCAGACCGCCGTAGAGCGGGCCCGGCTTGGGAGCGAAGACCAGGGCCTGCACCTGGGTGGTGATCGGGCCCGGTTCGCCGTAGCCGCGGGCCGCGATCTCCAGGGCGGTGAGGAAGCCGCACGCGATCACACCGGCCGTGATCCACAGCATCGCGCGCCAGTGACGCCACGCGTGCCATGGCGTCCTGCCGCCTCTCCCGGACAACACCCGCGATGCTCTGGTTATCAATCGTCTGGCCGATTCATCCGAATGGCTGGAGTAAGCGATGGTGAGTCCATCGCGAGTTCGAACATGCTAACGGAGTGCCGCGGCCCGGCCCCCGCGCCGGACCGGACGCTCACGAACTCACCCGCATCGCCGTCCGGACCAGCCCCGCCACGGCCAGGGACCTGCTGTGGGGCGGCCAGGCGATCACGGTGGTGACCGCCGGCGCGTCCAGCACCGGTACGGCGGCCAGGCCCTCGCGCAACTGGGTCCGGCACGACTCCGGCGCGATCCAGCAGGCGCGGCCGAGGGCGATCAGCTGGAGCAGTTGCGCGTGGTCCCGGGCCTGGGGGCCGGGGCCGTCCGCGTAGGTGCCGTCGGGTCCTGGCCAGCGCGGCATCGGCAGGCCGGGCAGGCCGGTGACGTCGGCCGTACGGACGTGGGGGCGCTCGGTGAGGGGGTGCCCGGCCGGGAGGACCGCGACCTGGCCCTCCGTGCCGAGCTCCTCGGTGTCGAGACCGGCTGTGGTGTCGAACGGCAGGTGCAGCAGCGCCACGTCGGCCCGGCCGTCGCGCAGCATCGGCCCCTGCTCGCCCACGCCGCACAGCAGCAGGTCGACGGTGACCGCGTCGGGCTCGGCCGCGTAGGCGTCGAGGAGCCGGGCCAGCAGTTCGCCGGACGCTCCGGCCTTCGTGGCGAGGACGACGCCGGCCCGGCCGGTCGCGGCGAGCGCGGCGCGGCGGGTACGGCGTTCGGCGGCCTCGACGGCGTCGAGCGCCGCCCGGGCCTCCCGCAGGAGCACCGCCCCGGCCTCCGTCAGCGTGACCGCGCGGCTGGTGCGTTCCAGCAGCGGTGCCTCGAGGCGCCGTTCGAGCCGGGCGATCGCCCGGGACAGCGGGGGCTGCGCGATGCCGAGCCGCTCCGCCGCCCGCCCGAAGTGCAGTTCCTCGGCGACGGCGACGAAGTACCGCAACTCCCTTGTCTCCACGGCGGCATGCTACTGCTGCGACCTCGGTCGATACCGGTGCGGTATCGCCGCCCACCCGATCGGTGTTGGCCGCTCGCCGCCGGGCGCGGACAGGATCGACGGCATGAGCGAACAGACCATCGCGCTGGTGACCGGCGCGAACAAGGGCATCGGATACGAGATCGCGGCCGGCCTGGGAGCCTTCGGCTGGCGGGTCGGGGTCGGCGCCCGGGACCGGGAGCGGCGCGAGACGGCGGTGGCGAAACTGCGGGCGGCCGGCGTCGACGCGTTCGGCGTGCCGCTCGACGTGACCGACGACGCGAGCGTGGCCGGCGCCGCCCGGCTGATCGAGGAGAGCGCCGGGCGTCTCGACGTGCTGGTCAACAACGCGGGGATCACCGGCGACGGGGCACAGGCGCCCACCTCGGTCGACCTGGCGACGGTGCGGGCGGCCGTGGAGACCAATGTGCTCGGCGTCATCCGCGTCACCAACGCCCTGCTGCCGTTGCTGCGCCGTTCGGCCTCGCCCCGGATCGTGAACATGTCGAGCGGGGTCGGCTCACTCACCCGGCAGACCACGCCCGGTGGCGAAACGGGCCCGATCTCCGCCGCCTACACGCCGTCGAAGACCTTCCTCAACGCCGTCACCGTCCAGTACGCCAAGGAGCTGCGCGACACCGGCATCCTGATCAACGCCGCCTGCCCCGGCTACTGCGCGACCGATCTCAACGGGTTCCGCGGCGTCCGCACCCCGGAGCAGGGCGCGGCGATCGCGATTCGGCTGTCGACGCTGCCCGACGACGGTCCGACCGGCGGCTTCTTCGACGACGAGGGAGTGGTGCCCTGGTAGGGACGCCGTCCGGCCGGAGTGGTCCTGCGCCGCGCCGCCGAACGGTGGCATGTCCACGTACTCGTCGGCTCGGACACTCCGGGCGGCACCCCGATCGGAGGAATGTGACCTACGTCGCGGGAGCGGGGTTCCGGCGCGTCAGCCGCCGCTCGCGCCGACGAGGGCGCGGGCGGTGGCCCGCCCCCCGTCCGAGGAGGTCACAGCGCTGAGAGCCGGAGGCACGACAGGAAGGCCTGCGTCCCCGGAGGGCAATATCTGTGCTCACAAAATGAGAAAGAGAAGCGGGACCCGCCGAGTATTCCTCGAACACCGCTCTGAACACAAATTCCGCACATCACAGGCCCGATGACCCCGTGCTACTGTCGATCTCAGTTGCAGGTGTGGTTGCCAGAAGGTTCATTTCCTACGGGGTAATCATCACGGCGACACGGAATGCGCACAGGGTGCATTCCCGAAACCGCCTCCGAAGGAGAAACAAAATGGCTACTGGCACCGTGAAGTGGTTCAACGCGGAAAAGGGCTTCGGCTTCATCGAGCAGGACGGCGGCGGCGCCGACGTCTTCGCCCACTACTCGAACATCGCCACCTCCGGCTTCCGTGAGCTGCTGGAAGGCCAGAAGGTGTCGTTCGACATCGCGCAGGGCCAGAAGGGCCCGACGGCCGAGAACATCGTTCCCGCCTGACACCCGCGCTCGCGCACATTCTTCGCAGCTGGGGCCCGCACCTCTGGGGTGCGGGCCCCAGCTCGCTGTTTTTTTCACCGCCGGTCATATCCGGCCGCATCGACTTCGGCTCGTCTCGAGATTCTCCCTGCGCCGCTCCTCTGCTGCGGGATTTCCTTGCCACGCGCCCGTCAAGGAAGGTCCCGCATGAAGCGTGCCCACACATCTCGTACCCGTGACCGTTTCTCCTCAGGCGCAGGCGAGGGCGGCAACCGCCGTTCCGGTGGCCCCCGCCGCTCCCAGGGCTACGGAAACCGCCGGGCTCCGCAGGGCGAGTTCGCCCTGCCGAAGACCGTCACGCCCCCGCTGCCCGCCGTCGAGTCGTTCGCCGATCTCGACATGCCCGCGCGGCTGCTGGCCACGCTCGGCCGCGAAGGCGTGACCGCGCCGTTCCCCATCCAGGGCGCGACCCTGCCGAACTCGCTGGCCGGCCGGGACGTGCTCGGCCGTGGCCGCACCGGCTCGGGCAAGACCCTGGCCTTCGGTCTCGCCGTGCTGGCCCGTACGGCGGGGCGGCGCGCCGAGCCGCGGCAGCCGCTCGCACTCGTCCTGGTGCCCACCCGCGAGCTCGCCCAGCAGGTCACCGACGCCCTCACGCCGTACGCCCGCTCCGTGAGCCTGCGCCTGGCCACCGTCGTCGGCGGGATGTCCCTGGGCAGGCAGGCCAGTGCGCTGCGCGGCGGAGCCGAGGTGGTCGTCGCGACCCCCGGACGCCTGAAGGACCTCATCGACCGGGGCGACTGCCGGCTGGACGAGGTCGCGATCACCGTCCTCGACGAGGCCGACCAGATGGCGGACATGGGCTTCATGCCGCAGGTCACCGCCCTGCTCGACCAGGTGCGCCCCGACGGCCAGCGGATGCTGTTCTCCGCCACCCTGGACCGCAACGTCGACCGGCTGGTCCGCACGTACCTGAGCGACCCGGTGGTGCACTCCGTCGACCCCTCGGCGGGCGCGGTCACCACCATGGAGCACCACGTCCTGCATGTGCACGACGCCGACAAGCACCGGACGACCACCGAGATCGCGGCGCGGGACGGGCGGGTGATCATGTTCCTCGACACCAAGCACGCGGTGGACCGGCTGACCACGCACCTGCTGAGCAGCGGCGTGCGCGCCGCGGCCCTGCACGGCGGCAAGTCCCAGCCCCAGCGGACCCGGACCCTCGCCCAGTTCAAGCGCGGGGACGTGACGGTCCTGGTGGCCACCAACGTCGCCGCCCGCGGCATCCACGTCGACAACCTCGACCTCGTCGTCAACGTGGACCCGCCCAGCGACCACAAGGACTACCTGCACCGCGGCGGCCGTACCGCCCGCGCCGGCGAGTCCGGCAGCGTGGTCACGCTGGTGACCCCGGGCCAGCGTCGCGGCATGAGCCGGCTGATGTCGTCGGCGGGCATCATCCCGCAGATCGCCCAGGTGCGGTCCGGCGAGGCGGAGCTGAGCCGCATCACCGGCGCCCAGGCCCCCTCCGGTGTCCCGGTCGTCGTCGCCGCGCCGCGCGCGGAACGCCCCCGCGGCGCGTCCGCCCCCTCCCGGGGCCGCCGCGGCCGACGCCCCACCGGCCAGGCCCGGCCCGCCGGTGAGACGGCCCGCCCGGCGGGACAGCGGCGCACCGGCTCCGGTTCGGCCGCGTAGGGTCCCGCGCCCGCGTCCCTCCCCGCGGCACCCCGCCGCACCTCACCGCATCCGTCGCCCCTCTCGGCAGGAGACCTCCATGACGCCGGTCCAGACGCAGCACCATGGCTCGGTCCACGCACCGTGGATCCGGGACGACATGACGGTCGAGGTGGCACTGTCCCTCATGGCCGGCGCCCGGGTCGACCACCTCGTCCTGTGCGACGGGGACGACCAGAGCACGGGTCTGGTCACCCTGGCCCGGCTCACGGCGCTGCGGGACGCACCCACCTACACGGACCGGGTGCGGCTCCGGGACGTTCCGGAGCGGTGAGCCACCGGCGGGTGACCGCCACCAAGACCCAGTGAGGGCCCTGCCGACGCGCGTCGGCAGGGCCCTCACTGTCATGTCACCGGCCTGCCAGCCCGCTGCCCCTCAAGCCCGGGCCGGCAGAATCCTTCGCCATGCGCTCGCCAAAATCTGTCTTTGTGAAGGTAGACATTGACACCCCTCCCCGTTACGCTTTTTCTCGTTGACACAGTCAGGTGAGACGCGAGGAAGGACGGAGGAGCAGACGCCATCAGGATCGCCCGGCCCGGGAGGCTCTCGGTCCGGGTACCGCAAGACCCCGGAATGGATGGTGGTCCCCGGTCACGCAGCCGCGATCCCCGCACCCCTCCCGTCGTCGGGCCGGGTAGCGGAAACAGAAGGTCGGCACAGCATGAGGGCCGACAGATGGTGTTGAATTTCCTTCGGGGCCCTGGTGCCGTACGGCACCAGGGCCCCTCGACGCGTTGTACTACGAGGTGACATGGAAGCAGATACCCCGCTCAGCGACCGGCTGGACGACGACGACTACCCCGCCTACACCATGGGCAGGGCCGCCGAGATGCTCGGCACCACCCCCGGATTCCTCCGGGCCATCGGTGAGGCCCGTCTCATCACTCCGCTGCGCTCGGAGGGCGGACACCGGCGGTACTCCCGCTACCAGCTGCGGATCGCCGCGCGCGCCCGTGAGCTCGTCGACCGGGGTACGCCGATCGAGGCCGCCTGCCGCATCGTCATCCTCGAGGACCAGCTCGAGGAGGCCCAGCGCATCAACGCCGAGTACCGCCGTGCCGCGCGAGAGGCGGCCGCCGGTTCCGACCCCGGCCAGGGCTGATCACGCCCCAGCCGGGTGCCGGTCATCCGCCTCCACGCGACCCCAGGTCGGCGGCCTGGGGTTTGTTGCTGCCCCGGCCCCCTCGCGGTGCGGCCGGGGGCGAATCGGCGGCCCCGTCATCAGGTCAACCGTCCCGGACCCTTGACTCGTACAGCGGAAGTGGCGATTCTCGTCGCACACTTTGCGAGGTCATGACAAGACGACCGCGCGACCCGCCGATCGAGGGACGTGGGCTGTGACCGGTTCCGGACGCCCGTACCGCAGACACAAGAACGTCACCGTGGTGTCGCTCCTCCTGCTCGTGCTGTCGGTCGCGCTCGGCCCCACCCCGAGCTCCGCGGCCGGGAACGACTGGTGGGACCCGGCCGCACGGCCCGCCCCGGACTCCCGGATCAACGTCACGGGCGAGCCCTTCACCGGCACGAACGCCGCGGGCGAGGTGCGCGGGTTCGTCGACGCGCACGACCACATATTCGCCAACGAGGCCTTCGGCGGCCGTCTGATCTGCGGCAAGGCCTTCTCCGAGCAGGGCGTGGCCGACGCGCTCAAGGACTGCCCCGAGCACTACCCGGACGGCTCGCTCGCGATCTTCGACTTCATCACCAACGGCGGCGACGGCAAGCACGACCCGACCGGCTGGCCCACCTTCAAGGACTGGCCGCGGCACGACTCGCTGACCCACCAGCAGAACTACTACGCCTGGATCGAACGGGCCTGGCGCGGCGGGCAGCGGGTGCTGGTCAACGACCTCGTCACCAACGGCGTGATCTGCTCGGTGTACTTCTTCAAAGACCGCCCCTGCGACGAGATGACCTCCATCCGGCTCCAGGCCGGGCTGACCTACGACATGCAGGCCTACGTCGACCGGATGTACGGCGGGCCCGGCAAGGGCTGGTTCCGGGTCGTCACCGACAGCGCACAGGCCCGCGAGGTGATCGAGCAGGGCAAACTCGCGGTGATCATGGGCGTCGAGACCTCCGAGCCGTTCGGCTGCAAGCAGGTCCTGGACATCGCGCAGTGCAGCAGGGCGGACATCGACAAGGGGCTCGACGAGCTCCATTCGCTCGGCGTGCGCAGCATGTTCCTGTGCCACAAGTTCGACAACGCCCTGTGCGGGGTGCGGTTCGACTCGGGTGCGCTCGGGACGGCCATCAACGTCGGGCAGTTCCTGTCGACGGGCACGTACTGGAAGACCGAGAAGTGCGCCGGCCCGCAAGCCGACAACCCGATCGGCAACGCGGCGGCGCCCGCCGCCGAGAAGAAGCTCCCGGCGGGCGAGGAGGTCCCCTCGTACAGCGCCGACGCCCAGTGCAACGTGCGGGGGCTCACCGACCTCGGCGAGTACGCGGTGCGCGCCATGATGAAGCGCGGCATGATGCTGGAGATCGACCACATGAGCGTCAAGGCCACCGGCCGGGTGCTCGACATCTTCGAGTCCGAGTCCTACCCCGGCGTGCTCTCCTCGCACAGCTGGATGGACATGGACTGGACCGAGCGGGTCTACGGCCTCGGCGGATTCATCGCCCAGTACATGCACGGCTCCGAGGGCTTCGTCGCGGAGGCGAAGCGCACCGAGGGCCTGCGCGACAAGTACGGCGTGGGCTACGGCTACGGCACCGACATGAACGGCGTCGGCGGCTGGCCGGGACCGCGCGGCGCGGACGCCCCGAACAAGGTCACCTACCCGTTCAGGAGCGTCGACGGCGGCTCGGTCATCGACCGGCAGACCACCGGCGAGCGCACCTGGGACCTGAACACCGACGGCGCCGCCCACTACGGCCTGGTCCCCGACTGGATCGAGGACATCCGCCGGGTCGGCGGCCAGGACACGGTCGACGACCTGTTCCGGGGCGCCGAGTCCTACCTCGACACCTGGGCGGCCTCCGAGAAGCACGAGTCCGAAGCCAACCTCGCGGCCGGTGCCGCCGCGTCGGCCAGCTCCTCGGAGTGGAGCCTGTTCACGAGCTACCGGCCCCACCGGGCCGTCGACGGCGACCGCGGCACCCGCTGGGCCAGCGACTGGAGCGACGATCAGTGGTACCAGGTCGACCTCGGCTCCGCCCGGACCGTCGGGCGGGTCACCCTCGACTGGGAGCGCGCGTACGCGAAGTCGTACCGGATCGAGCTGTCCGCGGACGGCACGAACTGGCGCACCGCCTGGTCCACGACCGCCGGTGACGGCGGCCTGGACACCGCGCGGTTCGCCGGCACCCCGGCCCGCTACGTCCGCGTGCACGGCCTGGAGCGCGGCACCGGCTGGGGCTACTCCCTGCGCGAGGTCGGCGTCCACAGCGGCTGACGGCCACGAGAGGGGCTCCATGGCACGGTTGCCGTCCGCCGAGCGGCGGCGACAGCTCACCGAAGCGGCGATCAGGGCGATGGCCCGGGACGGCGTCCCCCGGACGACCACCCGGTCCATCGCCGCCGAGGCGGGCGTCTCGCTGAGCGTGGTCCACTACTGCTTCGACTCCAAGCAGCAGTTGATCGAGTCCGTCATCACCACCATCACCGGGCACTACGTGGCGGTGGTGACGCAGGCCCTGCGGCCCCGCGCCACGCTGGAGGAGACCGTGCGGGCCGGTTTCCAGGCCTACTGGGACCACGTCCGGGCCCATCCCGACGAGCACATGCTCACCTACGAACTCACCCAGTACGCCCTGCGCACGCCCGGTTTCGAACATCTGGCACGCCGTCAGTACGAGCTCTACGCCGAGACGTACACCGAACTCATCGACCGGCTGCGGCGGGCCATGGGGCTGCGCCTGCGCGTCCCCGTCCCCGTCCTGGCCCGTTACCTGGCCGCGATGACCGACGGCCTGACGCTCAACTACCTCGTGCTGGGCGACGACTCGGCCTGGACGGGCATCCTCGACACCGTCACCGAGCACATCGCCGAGCTGGTGCACGAGAGCTGACGGGGACGCCCTCCCCGAATTGGTTGTCATGGGAACGCCACAGAGGGGCATTCGAACAAAACAAGTCGAAAGTGAGGAGAGCGCGGCCCGTTCGGTCCGTGTCATCGACAACTGGGAGTGTTCCATGGCGAGTTACGGCGGTTCCTCTGCCGCGTCCTCCGGTTCGCGCACCAACGGCCTGGCGATCGCGAGCCTGTGCTGCGGCATCATCGGCCTGTTCCTGCTGAACATCATCCTGGGCCCGCTGGCCATCGTCTTCGGTGTCGTCGCCCGTCGGCAGGCATCGGTCAAGAACGGCGCCGGCATGGCGAAGGCCGGCATCATCCTCGGCATCGTCGACGTGGTCCTGTGGCTCGTGATGCTGGCCGTGGCCACCAGCAACGGCGGATTCAGCTGGTACGTGGGCGGCTGACCGCCCGTACGGACCGGCGCGGGGCGAGCGGGTGGGCGGGTGAGTGGTGAGTGCGGTCCGCAAGCCCCTGCCGGAGGACGTTCTCGCGAAGTGAGAGCTGCTCGGGGCCGGTCACGGCACCGGCCCCGTGGTCAGCGGCCGTCCCACTCCAGACGGCGGATCAGGTCCTCGTCCCCGGGGCGGGGCGCCGGTGCGGCCGGGCGGGTGCCGGTGCGCCGGGAGATGTCGCCGCTGACGGTGATGTTGTGTTCCACGCGGGGGCGGCGCAGGCTCTCGTACGTGGTCAGCGCGGTGCCGGGGTCCGGGGCGTCGCGCAGGGACTTGGCCAGGACGACGGCGTCCTCCAACGCCATCGAGGCGCCCTGGCCGGTGGCCGGGGAGGCCGCGTGGGCCGCGTCGCCGACGAGCAGGCAGCGGGCCGAGCGCCAGGGCATCCCCTTCGGCAGTTCCATGGCGTCGGTGACCAGGAGGAGGTCGTCGGCCGTGGCTTCGACGATGCCGGCGGCGGGGGTGGCGTCCTCGCGCAGCAGCGTGACGAGGCGGTCGCGCATGCGGGCGGGGGTGTCGTGCGCGGTCTGCCGTGAGGGCCGCGGGTCGGCGGCCACGCGGGCGAACCAGTAGGTCTCCCCCTCGGGGGACACGGTGAAGCCGAAGGCGACGGACGCGCCGCGGACGAAGGTGATGAGGTCGGTCGGGGCGGTGCCGGGGGCGTCGGCGGTGCGGCCGTAGAAGACCTGCTCACCGGCGTGGACAGGGCGGACGGTGGGGGCGATCGACCGGCGGACGGTGGAGTGGAGGCCGTCGGCGCCGACGAGCAGGTCGCCGGTCGCGGTGCCGCCGTCGGCGAAGTGCGCGGTGACCGAGTCCGGGCCGTCCTCGACGGAGACGAGGCGGGCGCCGTGCCGGATCGGGATGCCTCTGCGGGCCGCCTCGGTCTGGAGCGCGACGTTGAGCTCGCCGCGCCGCAGGCACCGGTACCGCAGGAGGGGGTCCCGCGCTTCCCCGAGGGGCCGGGCCGCGCGCTGCGTGCCGGAGCCGTCGAGCATCCGCATCCCGGTCAGCGGGAAGCCGAGGACGGTGACCGCGGCGGCGGCGTCGAGCTGCGCGAGGGCCCGCATGCCGTTGCTCGCCAGGGTGAGGAACGCGCCGATGTCCTCGGCCGCGTCGGCGTGCGCCTCGTGCAGCGTGACGGCGAACCCGGCCTTGTGCAGGGCGAGCGCCGTCGCGGTGCCGGCGACTGAGCCGCCGATGACGAGTACGTCCCCCACAGCGCCCTGTCCCTTCTCTTCCCCTCGATCTGACTGCATGTCAAGAGCCGTACGGTACGCCGTCGGTGTCCGGCCCGGGCCCTGAACGGCCGGGGGCCAGGCGGCGGTAGGCCGCGCGGGCGTGGACGAGCCGGGCCAGCGCGGTGCCGACCAGGGCGGCGGTGAGCAGGCAGGCCAGCCAGGTGGTGTCGCGGTGGCCCGCCCAGGTGAGGGCTCCGGCGGGCGGTATGGCGAAGCCGTTGAGGAACAGCCAGCACAGGGCCGCGGTGCCGGGGGCGGCCGTGAACCGTGCGCACAGGCCCAGCAGGGCGGCCAGCAGGGACAGCGCGGGCAGCGCCAGCTCGGGCCGGTCCGGTCCCACCACGGTGTTGACGAGCGCCACCAGCACGAGAGCGCCGCCCCCGGCCCCGGCCCACACCAGCGGCGTGGCCACGGGCTGGGGGACGGGCCGCGCTCCGGTGCCCAGGGGTTTCCACTCGATCATTGCGGCGCGTCCTTCCGGTCCTCCTGCACGGCGATTCTCCCCCGGCCCTGCCGCTCCCAGGGGGTCCTCGCCAGAGTGCCGGTGCGGCCCCGTCAGGGGAACACCCGATCCGGCCGACGGGGCGGCCCGGCCGGGCGGTCGAGGGGCGTGGCCCCCGCGCCGGGCCGGTGAGGGGGGTGCGGTGTGGGTCAACGGTGGGCCGGGGCCGGGCCGTTGGCGGGTTCCGTGAGCGGTGGGCGGCGTGTCGCGCGGTGCGTGACGCGGGTGGCCAGGGGTTCCGTCCAGCGGGTGGCCAGGGGGCCCAGGACGACCAGGATCAGGACGTAGGCCGTGGCCAGGGGGCCGATGCGGGGTTCGGCGCCGACGGCGAGGCCGGCGATGACGATGGAGAACTCGCCGCGGGCGACCAGCGTGCCGCCCGCCCGCCAGCGGCCCCGGGGCGAGATCCCGGCGCGGCGGGCCGCCCAGTAGCCGGTGCCGATCTTCGTCAGGGTGGTGACGGCGGCCAGGGCGAGCGCGGGCAGCAGGACGGGCGGGATGGCTGCCGGGTCGGTGTGCAGTCCGAAGAAGACGAAGAACACCGCGGCGAACAGGTCCCGCAGCGGAGTGAGGAGACTGCTGGCGCCCTCGGCGACCTCGCCGGACAGGGCGATGCCGACCAGGAACGCCCCCACGGCCGCGGAGACGTGCAGGTGCTGGGCGAGACCCGCCACCAGCAGGGTCAGTCCGAGGACGGCCAGCAGGAGCATCTCGGCGCTGTCCGAGGAGACCGCGCGGCTGACCAGCCGGCCGTGCCGCAGCGCCACGTAGAGGACGGCGCCCACCGTGCCGAGCGAGATCAGCAGCGTCACCGCGCCGCCCGCGAGGCCCGCCCCGGCCAGCAGGGCGGTGAGGATCGGCAGGTAGACCGCCATGGCCAGGTCCTCCAGGACCAGTACGCCGAGGACGACGGGGGTCTCGCGGTTGCCGAGCCGCCGCAGGTCGCCCAGCACCTTCGCGATGACCCCGGACGAGGAGATCCAGGTGACCCCGGCCAGGGCGACGGCGGCCACCGGACCCCAGCCCAGCAGGAACGCCATCGCGGCACCCGGCACGGCGTTGAGGACGAAGTCGACGGCGCCGGAGGGGTACTGGGTCTTCAGCGTGGTGACGAGTTCGGAGGCGCTGTACTCCAGGCCGAGCAGGAGCAGCAGCAGGATGACGCCTATCTCGGCGCCGGTGGCGACGAACTCCTCGCTGGCCCGCAGCGGCAGGATGCCGCCCTGGCCGAAGGCGAGTCCGGCCAGCAGGTACAGGGGTATGGGCGAGAAGCCCACCCGTCCGGCGAGGCGTCCCAGGAGCCCCAGGGCGAGGATGATCGCCCCGAGTTCGATGAGCATGGCGGTGGTGTCGTGCACGGGCGTCTGACCTCCGTCGATCGGGTCTGCGGCGTCTGTGCCATTGCGGTGCTGCGGCCTGACCGGCGGCGGGCGCGGACGCCCGGCGGTACGGCTCGGTAACGGTGAGGTGGGGGCGTGACCTCGCGCCGGGACGGCCGGGGATCCGGATCAGGCGGCGTCACGGCGCCGGGCGCGTGCTCCGCTCCCGGCGGTCGCCGGCCGGGACGAACGTCCCGCGCCGACGCGTCGGGCGTACGCGTCACACGTCAGAAGGACGGGAAACCGCTCACGCGGCGCGGCCGGTATCAGGAACGCCGTCTCGGGCGGCGTTGTGGACGCGGACGGGAACCACTCGCCCCATGTCACGCCCCCTCACGCCTGCCCGGTCACCGGGCGGCCACTGTGCCGACGAACTGAGCGGCCGCATGTCGACGACGACTGTGCACGGCCACGCTCAAGCGAGCGTAAGAGCTCGGTAAAGGATCCTAGCGCACGTCAACCGCCGGTGATCGGACGGGAGTTCTGAAGGGGGCACGCGACGAGCCGCTCACCGGGCCGCGAGACAGGTCATGCCATCCCGTTGCGTCGCACGGCACGCGGCGACGCTCCGAGTTCCCGGCGGCAGGTCTTGTTGAACGCCTGGAGGTCGGGGATCCCGACCGTCGCCGCGACGGCAGGGATCGCCAGGGTCGAGGCGATGAGCAGATGGCGGGCGCGCTCCATGCGGCGGCGCCGGACGTAACCGACGACCGTGAGCCCGGTGTCCTCGCGGAACAACCGGGTCAGGTGCGTGTGCGACACCCCGGCGGCCCGGGCGATCGCGGGGACGCTCAACGGGTCGGCCAGATGCTCCTCGACATGGGCCATGGCCGCCCGCAGCGCCGGGTGGCGGGCCGCGAAGGGCGTCTCGGTGGCCTCGGCCAGGCCGGTCGTACGCCACAGCACCGTCCACAGTTCGGCGGAGGCCCGGGCCGGGGACTGCGCGCCGGCGGCGATCGTCTGACGCAGCAGTGCGCTCAGCACCGCGGCCTCCGCGCCCGCGTCCTGCATCACCGGCAGCCGGCGCCGCTCCCCGTCACCCGGCAGCCGGAAGTGGGCGTACAGGTGCTCGCAGCGCACGGCGTCGTAGTGGAAGTGCACCTCCGTGCCCGGTGGGACGAGGCTCAGGTGCCCGGGGCGGATCGGGTGGCGCGCGCCGCCGAACTCCAGGGTGCCGGAGTATCCGTAGAGGTGGAGCTGCCACAGCCGGGGCAGGCGGAAGACCTCGTGAGGGCCGGCGGAGCCGTGCACGCCCACACCGGCGTGCACCAGGTCCGGCGGCCTGTCGAGGGCCACTTCCACGAAGGTCGGCATGGTGAGAAATTACCAGTGGTTGCCGATTACACCCCACCCCCGACCGCCCCCGCGCTTCTACGGTTGCGGCATGCCAACCACAAGAAAGCTGTTGAGCTCCGTCGAGGTGGCGCGGTTCGCCGCCCAGGGATTTCTTCGCCTCGACGGCGTCGTGCCCGGGGAGATGAACGACGAGGCGCTCGCTCTCTTCGCCGCGGGAGCGCTGCCCGCCGTGCCGTACGGCACTCCCGTGCCGGCGGCCTTCCCCGCGGGTTCCTTCACCCGCCGGCTTCTCGCACTGCCCGTCGTGGCGGGCGCGCTGGAGAGTCTGGTGGGGCCGGATCCGGCGGTCGACCACCACTTCGTGCACACCCGCCCGCCCAGGGAGGGCAGTGCGCAGCCGTTGCACGCCGACGCCCTCATCGACGTCCGGGCCGACGCGTTCGACGTGCAGCTCATGTACTACCCGCAGGAGGTCACCGCCGGCATGGGCGGCACGCTCGTCGTCCCGGGCAGCCATCTGCGCCGCACCAACGAGTCCGATACCGGCCGCTACCAGAACCTGCGCGGCCAGACCCGGCTGACCTGCCCGGCCGGCACCGTCCTGCTGCTGCACCACGGCATCTGGCACGGCGGGCGGCGCAACGACAGCGACACCGTCCGCCACATGTACAAGATCCGCTTCAACCCGACCGTGCCGCAGGTGCGGCTGTGGGACACGGCGGACCTGAACTCGCCCGAGGTGTGCGAGGAGTTGCGGCGCACGTTCCCCTGGTACGAGCACGCCACGGGGCGGCTGGAGATCCACAACCGGATCCTGCTGTGGCGCTCCCTGTCCGGAGACCCCGGCTTCGACATCGACCACTGGGCCACCCGCATCACCAACCGGCCCGCCGCCCCCACCGCACAGAGGAGCACCGCGTGAGCACCACCCGGCAGCAGGTCCTCGTCCTCTACCTCAACACCTCGGCCCTCGACTCCGAGGTCGTCGGATGGGCCCGCTACGACGGCACGGGCTCGACCCGCCCGACGACCGGTGACAGCGACGAACCCCCGTACGAGACGGGGGTCGGCGCCCTGGAGGACGGCTGGCGGCTGTTCCAGGCGGCCCAGCTCGTGCCGCCGTATCCGGGGGCGGAGCACGCCACGTCGTTCCTCAAGCACGAGTTCTTCTTCGAGAAACTCGTGCAACGGTGAGTCCGACGGGGCAGGGCCGCTCCGGCAGGCCGCCGCACCCCGAGCGATCGGGAGGCGTCTACCGCTTCTGCGCCCGGTAGCGCTTCAACAGGGCGGTGATCCGCGTCGGGTCGGCCCGGCCGTTGAGCTCGGTCAGCAGCTCGTCGGGGCACAACTCGTACAGGTCGCCCCACCAGCGGCGCCCCCGGTTGTCCCAGATGCGATAGCCACCGGGCACACCCCTGGCCACGTAGCGTCTTCTGCTCATCGCGGTGACCGTACGCACTCCACGGCCGGCCGGCCACGCAATATGCCGGCCGGCAGAACGAAACCCCGGGTGCGGACCCGGGGTTGGTTCGTTCTGGTGTGTCGCGGGTCAGACGAAGGCGCTCTGGCCGGTGATCGACTTGCCGACGATCAGCGTGTTCATCTCGCGGGTGCCCTCGAAGGAGTAGATGGCCTCCGCGTCGGCGAAGAAGCGGGCGATGTCGTGGTCCAGCAGGATGCCGTTGCCGCCGAAGATCTCGCGGCTCCAGGCCACGACCTCCCGCATCCGGGCGGTGACGAACGCCTTGGCCAGGGCGGAGTGTTCGTCCTTGAAGATGCCGGCGTCCTGGAGCCGGGCGAGCTGCACCAGCATCCCCCAGGACGCGGTGATGTTGCCGAGGCTCTTGACCAGCAGGTCCTGCACCAGCTGGAAACCGCCGATCGGGCGGCCGAACTGACGGCGCTCCCGGGCGTAGTCCAGGGCCAGTTCGTAGGCGCCGGCCATGACGCCGAGGGCCTGCCAGGCGACCCCGGCGCGGGTGGCGCGCAGGATCTCGGCGACGTCCCGGAAGGAGTTGATGTTCCGCAGCCGGTTCGCCTCCGGTACCCGCACGTCGGTCAGGGTGATCTCGGCGTTCTCCACGATCCGGAAGGCGAGCTTGTTCTCGATCTTCACCGGGTCGAAGCCGGGCATGTCCTTCTCGACGACGAATCCCTTGACGTGGTTGTCGTCGACGTCCCGGGCCCACACCACGACGTAGTCGGCGAAGGTCGCGTTGCCGATCCACTTCTTGGCGCCGTTGAGGACCCAGGTGTCGCCCTCTCGCCTGGCGGTGGTGCGCATGCCGCCCGCGACGTCGGAGCCACCGAGGGGCTCGGTCATGGCGAACGCGCCGATCTTGTCCATCGCGGCCATCGCCGGCAGCCAGCGGTCGCGCTGCTCCTGGTCGCCGCCGGAGTAGATCGAGTACATCGCCAGGCCGTTGTGGACGCCGAAGAAGGTGGCCACCGAGGCGTCGGTGCGCGTCATCTCCATGGCCAGGGTGCCGCTGAGGAGGTTGCTGGCGGCGGGCTTGTGCTCGCCGTAGCCCTCGTAGGGCAGGCCCGCGAGGCCGCTGGCACGGAACAGGCCTATGAGCTCCTCGGGGAACTCGCCCTTGGCCCAGTTGTCGTTGACCAGCGGCTTGACCTCGTCGCGCAGGAGGGCGCGGGCCTTGAGGAGGATCTCGCGCTCGTCGTCCTCCAGCAGCGACTCGTAGCCGTAGAAGTCGGCGGGCAGCTGGTCCTCGAACGGTTCCATGGTGGTGGTCATCTCAGTTCTCCTCCTTCTCGGTGCTGTCCAGGGCGGCCAGGACAGCGAGCTGCCTGCGGTCGCGCGTCTCGGTGAGTTCCGAGTACGTGGAGGAGCCGTAGGCCTTTTCCACGGCTTCGATGAGCCGTTCCTGTCGTTCCTCGTCGAGCGGCGGGGTGCCGCCGCCCGCCCCCGTCTGCTGCATGGACGCGCCGATGTGCGCCACCAGGTGCCGGTAGCCGCCGGGGCCGCCGCCCAGGTGCGAGCCGAGGAACGGCCCGACGGTGGCCCAGCGCAGGCCCAGCGAGTTGGTCATGACCTTGTCGAGCTCCTCGGGGGTCACCACGCCCTGGTCGACGAGGTACACCGCCTCGCGGCCGAGGGCGTTCTGCAGGCGGTTGCCGACGAACCCGGGGATCTCCTTGCGTTCGACGACCGGGGTGCGGCCGACGGAGGCGTAGAAGTCCACCGCGGCCCGCACGGCTTCCTCGCCGGTGCGCTCGCCCGGCACGACCTCGACCAGCGGGACCAGGTGCGGCGGGTTGAAGGGATGGCCGATCAGCACGCGGGCGGCGTCCTCCTCCGCCAGCTCCCCCGTGAACGCGGTCGACGGGATCGCCGAGGACGAGCTGAGCAGCAGGGCGTGGGCCGGGGCCTCGCGGGCGAGGGTGGCGAACAGGTCCTTCTTGAAATCGGCCCGCTCGGGGCCGTTCTCCTGGACCACGTCGGCGTCCCGGACCGCCTCGGTCACGTCGGCCGCGATGTGGACCCGGCCGGCGAGGCCGGTGACGTCCAGGCCCCGGGCGGCCAGGTGCGGGGCGTACTGCTCCAAGGCCTCGGAGACGGCCTCGGCGAGGTCCTCGCGCGGGTCGCTCACCCGGACGGTCAGGCCGTGCGCGGCGAACAGGGCCGTCCAGGACAGTCCGATGGTCCCGGCGCCGATCACCGCGGCCGTACGGAAGGTGCGGGTCATGACGCGGCTCCCTTCAGGTAGTCGTGGACCGGCTCGACACCCGCGAGCGTCAGGTCGGTGAGGATGTGGCTGGCGGAGACGACCTCCAGCACCGGCAGGTCGGCCAGCGGCGCGAGCACGTGCTGGAACAGCTGGAGGCGGGCGGGGCCGGTCCAGGCCTCCTTGACGGTGAGGTCGGTGATGCGGGTCCGCACGAGTTCCTGCACGCGCGGCATGCCGTCGTACCCGGGGATCGTCTTGAGCATGAACGTCGGCACACCGATCTGCTCCTCGGCCTCGCGCCGGTCCAGCTCGTGGTGCTTGTAGCCCATGGTCGCGGTGGCGACCCGCAGGGTGCCGTGGTCGAGGGTGCCGACGAGCGCTCCGGAGTCGACGTACAGCGAGGGGGAGCCGATGACCTTCGGGTAGGCGGAGACCTCACGCCCGGAGGCGGTCGCCGGGAAGTTGTCGAGGTACATGGCGTGCAGGTACTCGCCGCGCTCGCCCTCGAAGCGGACGGGGATCGCCTGGCCGGCCTCGGTGTAGGGGCCGTAGCCGCTGACGTCGCCCATCTTCATGACCTCGAACCTCACCAGTGGCTCGTCGATCCGCAGGGGCTCGGGGACCACGGCCCGCAGCGCGTCGGGGTCGGTGCGGTAGACGACGTTGAGGTACTCGCGATCGGTGAACCGCGGGACCATCGGCGCGTACGCCGGGCCGGTGAGCGGGGTGGTGAGGTGCTGTCGTACGTCCTCGGTCCTCATGCCGGCCTCACCGCCCCGTCCACCGCGCGGGGCGGCGCTCGGCGAAGGCGGTCATGCCCTCGCGGACGTCGTCCGAGGCCATCAGGGTCTTCATCTCGCCGCGCTGGAAGGCGAAGGCCTCCTCGTCGCAGGCTCCGTCGGCGGCGCGGACGACCCGCTTGACGGCCGCGAGGGCGAGCGGGGCGTTCTCCGTGACCCGTTCGGCCAGCCGGAGCGCCTCGGCGACGGCCTGCCCCTTGCTCGTGACCCGGTTGGCCAGCCCCAGTTCACCGGCGCGGCGGCCGTCGACGGGTTCGCCGGTCAGCAGCAGTTCCATCGCGAGGTGGTACGGCACGCGTTGCGGCAGGCGGATCACTCCGCCGCCCGCGGCGATCAGGCCGCGCTTCACCTCGGGCAGGCCGAACCGGGCGTCCTCGGCGGCGACGATCAGGTCGCAGGCCAGGGCCAGTTCGAAGCCGCCGCCCATGGCGAAGCCCTCCACGGCGGCGATGAGGGGCTTGTCCGGCCGGGCCTCGGTCAGGCCGCCGAATCCGCGGCCCTCGACCTCGGGTGACTCGCCGCGCAGCGCGGCCTTGAGGTCCATGCCGGCGCTGAACGTCCCGCCCTCGCCGGTCAGGACGCCGGCCCGCAGCGTGGGGTCGGCCTCCAACTCGTCGAGTGCGGCGGCCAGGGCGGTGGCGGTCGCCGCGTTCACGGCGTTGCGGGCCTGGGGGCGGTCCAGGGTGATCAGCAGGGTGGAGCCGACGCGTTCGGTGCGCACGGGGGGTGTGGGGGTGCTCATGACTGTCGTCCTCCTCGGATCAGCGGGCGGTGGCGTCGAGTTCGGCGAGGACGTCCTCGGTGTCCTGGCCGGCGACCGGTGCCAGGCGGCGGATCGAGCCGGGGGTGGCGGAGAAGCGCAGCGGGATGCCGATGGTGCGGACCGTGCCCTCGGTCGGGTGCTCGACGGTGTCGAGCAGGTGGCCGTCACGGACGTAGGGGTCCTCGTGGGCGCGGTCGAGTTCCAGCACCGGGGCCATCGGGATGCTGTGCTTGGCGCACACCTCCGTCCACTCGTCGGTGGTCAGCGCCGGGGCGCACTCCTCCAGGAGCGCGGCCAGGTCCTCGTGGTCGGCGCTGTCGATGGCGTCGCCGTTCACGCGCGGGTCCTCGGCGAGGTCCGGGCGTCCGGCGGCGGTGAGGAAGTCCCGGTAGTTCCGCGGGTTGTACGGCATCACGCAGGCCAGGCCGTCCTTGGTGCGCACGGCCTTGTGGCCCTTGAGCATCGACAGCGCGAAGCCGGTGGGTCCGCTCTCGGGCACGTGGGTGTGGCCCGCGAGGTGCTCGACCAGGTTGAAGGCGATCAGGGTGTCCGTCATCGGGATCTCGACGAGCTGGCCCTGGCCGGTCTTGTTCCGGTGCAGCAGGGCGGCCAGGACGCTGTAGGCGATGGTCAGGGAGGAGACCTTGTCGCCGATGATCGTCGGCAGGTAGACGGGCTCGCCCAGCGCCCGGTCGGCGATGTCGACCAGGCCGGAGGCGGCCTGCACGGTCTCGTCGTAGGCGGCGTTGCCGGCCCGGTCGGAGTCGCTGCGGAAGCCCTGGGCGTGGGCGTAGACCAGGCCGGGGTTGCGGGCGGCGATGTCCTCGTGGGACAGGCCGAGGCGGTGCAGGGCGCCCGGGCGCATGTTGGTGATGAGCACGTCCGCGGTGTCGATCAGCCGCAGGACGCGCTCGCGGTCGGTGTCGTCCTTGAGGTTGAGGGACACGCTGCGCTTGTTGCGGTTGACGTTGAGGTTCAGCGGGGTCATGCCCGGGGTCGTGCGGTAGTGGCCGGTGCGCACGGTGTCGGACGGCGACTCGATCTTGATCACGTCGGCGCCCAGGTCGCCGAGGATCTGGGCGGCGTAGGGGCCCATCACCACGGTCGAGAGGTCGATCACGCGGATGCCCTCCAGGGGGCCGGCGACGGTGTCGGTGAGGTCCGCCATCGGTTTCTTCACTCCTCGGTTCGCCATGTGTGTGTACCTAGAAACTAAGTTAGCCCGAGAATCTTGCAAACGGAAACGAATGGAATGACCGAATAACGAAAAGCGGTATGACCGCTGTGGTCATACCGCTTTGTGTGAAGGTTTTTTGATGGTTATGAGTGCAGCGGCTCGGCGAACACTTCGCGGGCCACGGCCACCACTTCCTCCAGGTCACCGCCGTTGGCCCGGTCCTTGCGCCAGATCAGCCCGGTATCGAGACGGGGGTGGAAATCGGAGAAGGGAAGGATGACGACATTGTCGAGACGGTAATTATGGACAGGACTCCTGGAATCCAGCATGGAAATGGAGAACGCCAGACCGCTGGACACTATTTCGGACACTCCGTCGAATGTCGCGCTGCCCAGTTCGACGCGTTTTTTGATGCCGAGCTCGGCGAGCTGCTGGTCGAGGCCGCGGAAGTAGGCGTTGGTCGCCGCCGTCGGGGAGCCCGCGTAGGCCAGTTCCGCCAGCTCCGTGAGGGCGACGGACTCCCGCCCTTGGAAGCGGTCCCGGGGCACCACCGCGCCGAGCCGCTCCGACATCACCGGCAGCTGCTCCAGTGCCGGGTCGCCGCCGGCCGGCAACCGGGCCAGGGTCAGGGCGAGTCTGCCGTCGCACACCGCGTCGACGAGCCGGTCGGTGCCGCCGGGCCAGCGTTTGATCTCGAACCGGTCGCCGACCCGCTCGGCGAGGGCGTCCATCCGTTCGCGCAGGTCGGGATGGACGCCACTGGGCACCCCCAGCAACAGGGTGGTCCGCCGCGGCCGGG
This sequence comes from Streptomyces sp. NPDC050674, assembly GCF_040654575.1. Taxonomy (NCBI): domain Bacteria; kingdom Bacillati; phylum Actinomycetota; class Actinomycetes; order Kitasatosporales; family Streptomycetaceae; genus Streptomyces; species Streptomyces sp. NPDC050674. The sequence continues at coordinate 437,290 of NZ_JBFAIG010000002.1, read as the reverse complement.
CCGTCTCGTCCAGCCGCCACCGGATGGAGTCGACCTGCTCCAGCACCCCGCGCGCGATCGGCAGCAACGCGTTGCCGGCCGGGGTGAGCCGCACGTGATGGGTGTCCCGGTCGAACAACCGGTGCCCGACCTCGTTCTCGAGGTCCTTGATCCGCCGGCTCAACGGGGAGGCGGCCATGTGCAGTTTGCGGGCCGCGGTGGAGAAGTTCAGTTCTTGGGCGACGGCGAGGAAATAGCGCAGGTGCAGGAGCTCCACGGGATCAAGCCTAGCCGCTGCGCCCCTGCCGCTCCGGCCTCGGAGACGGCCGTCGACCGGTCGGGCGGAGTCAGGTCCGCCCCATGCGGGCGAGGGCGGCCCGGGCCGGGAGCACGGTTGCGGCCGTCGCGAGCAGCAGACAGCCGGCCACCGCAGCCGCGACCCAGGGCCAGGCCACCGACAACTCGACCGGCAGACCCAGTTCCCGGCGCAGCCCGTGCGCGATGCCGAACAGGGCGGGGGCGGCCACCGCGAGTCCCAGAGCGGCGCCCAGGGCGACGACGCAGCACGTCTCCGTGACGAGGGACAGCAGCACCTGACGGGATGTCGCCCCGGACAGACGCAGGAGGCGGAGGTCCCGTGCGCGGCCCGTGGTGGCCGTCAGCACGAGGGAGGCGACGGCGATCGCCGTGTAGCCCGCCGTGAGGGCGACGAGGATCAGGGTGAACACCCGCACCAGCCGGTCCTCCTCGGCGTCGGCCGAGGCCGCGTGCGCCGCCACCGAGACCTCCCGCGCACCGAGCCGGGCGGGCAGCGGAGCGCCGTCCGCGCCCGTGCGGTAGACGACGTCCGCGAGGGCCGACGGGTCGTGGGCACGCACCACTTCGCGGGACAGCAGGATGTCGTACGGCATCGAGTCGTCCACCACGGCGGACACCCGCGGTCGGCCGGTACGGCCGTCCTCGAAGGTGAGCGGGACGGTCCGGCCCTCCCCCCAGCCGTGGGCGGCCGCGACGGACCGGGTGACCGCGACCGTGTCCCCGCGCGGCGCCCGTGTCCCGTGCACCCGCTCGAAACCGGGCGTCACCCCGGCCGCCGACAGCGCGACCGCGCCCTCACCGCCGTAGACGGTCGTCGACAGCAGGGCCGTGCCCCGCACCCCGGCCACCGCGGCGTCGGACAGGCCCGGCATGCCCCGGGGGACGACGGCCGACTCGGCCCGCACGGCGGCGGCCTGGCGCGTGGTGCCGGCGCTCTGGGTGGTCTGGACGGCGCTGGTGATCAGCACGGCGAAGGCGACGGTCGCCAGCACCGGGGCGATCGTGGCGGACGTGCGGCGCACCGCGGTGATCATGTTCTCGCGCACGAGGAGGCCCGTCGCCCCGGGCCGCCGGGCGAGCGGCCGGGTCAGCACCCCGATGACGGGTCCGGTCAACGCGGGCAGCAGGAGGGTGAGTCCGGCCGTCAGGCTCATCGCGGCGCCCAGGGCCAGCAGCACCATGGCGTCGGACCCGGCGACGGCGGTACCCACCGAGCAGAGCGCGCCCAGACCCGTCGCCACCAGACCCGCGGCCCACCGGCGGCCGGTCATCGGCCGGCTGTCGACCGCGGCCTCCCGCATCGCCTCCAGCGGCCTCACCCGCGACGCCCGCCGCGAGGCGGCCCCCGCCCCGGCGAGTGCCGTCGCCACGCCCAGGGCCCAGGCGGCAACCGGCACCCACCACCGGATGCTCACCTCGAAGCCCGCCGGCTGGAAGCCCGCGTCGATCAGCAGCCCGGTCATCGCGGGTGCGAGGGTCACTCCCGCCACCGCCCCCGCCGCGGCGCCGACGACTCCGACCAGCAGCGCCTCCCCGTACACGAGCCGCTTCACCTGCCGCGGTGTGGCGCCGATCGTGCGCAGCAGCCCGAACTCTCGGCGCCGCCGGGCGACGGCGAAGGCGAAGGTCGAGGACACGTTGAAGACGGTGACGAAGGCGGAGAGCAGCGCCATGGCGGTGACCACCTGGCCGCCGATCCAGCGGGTCATCTCGTCCTGCTGCGGCGCGAGCGCGGCACGGGCGTCCCCGGTGAGGACCGTGCCGTCGCCGCCCACGACACGCCGCGCGGCACCCGCGACCCGCTCGGGGTCGGTGCCCGGGCCGAGGACGAGCCCGATGATCCGTACGCCGCCCGCCAGTTCGGCGGCCCGCCGGTCGGTGACGTAGTAGCCGGGGCCGTCGGTCGTGCCGGACACCGTGAAGCGCTGCGGCCCGCGCGCCGTCAGCACGGTGACGGGCTCACCCGGCCCGTGCCCGAGGGACTCGTCCAGGACGATCTCGCCGGCGGTGGCCGGCGCCCGGCCCTCGCTCAGTCCGTACGCGGCGAGCGCCGCCGTGGACCAGGGGTGTCCCTGCCGCTCCCCCGCGCGCTGTTCGCTGCCCGCCGCCTGGGCGTAGAAGGACCGGTCGGACACCGCCGCTTCGACTCCGGGCAGCCCGCCGAGTTCGCGCCGCAGCCGCTCCGCGCGTTTCGGCGCCCACGGCGGGTTCTGCGCGAACACCCCGCCCGTCCGCTCCCCCGCCGGGCTCTGCACCAGCACCGGCGCCGCCGCCAGCCGCCGCGGCACCTGCGGGCCGTCCGACAGCAGCACCAGCGCGCTCATGGTGACGACCGCGACGCCGAGCACCACCGCCACGAACGACCCCAGGAAGGAGGGCCACCGTTCCCTCGCCGTCGCCAGGCTGATCACGGTCCCACCTCCAGGGCGGCGGTGCGCGCCGCGATCGCCCCGGCACCCGCGCCGCCCGGCAGTTCGTCCGCGAGCCGGCCGTCGGCCAGCAGCAGCACGCGGTCCGCGCAGGCCGCCGCGGCCGGGTCGTGCGTCACCATCACGACCGTCTGGCCGCGGCTGTCGACCAGGTCCCGCACCAGGCGCAGCACGACCCGGGAGGCCGTGCTGTCCAGCGCCCCGGTCGGCTCGTCCGCGAACAGCACGGCGGGCCGGGCGATCATCGCCCGTGCGATCGCGACGCGCTGCTGCTGGCCTCCGGACAGTTCGCCGGGCCGGTGCCGGTGGCGGTCGGCGAGCCCGACGGCGGCGAGTGCCGCGTGCACCTCGTCCGCAGCGGGGCGGGCGCCGGCCAGCCGCAGGGGCAGTTCGACGTTCTGTGCGGCGGTCAGGGCCGAGACCAGGTTGAACGCCTGGAAGACGAATCCGACGCGTTCCCGGCGCAGCACGGTCAGCGCGTTCTCGTCCAGGCCGGACAGGTCCGTACCGTCGATCAGCACCTCGCCGGAGCTGGGCCGGTCGATGCCGGCCGCGCAGTGCAGCAGGGTGGACTTGCCGGATCCGGAGGGGCCCATGACGGCGGTCATCGTGCCGGGCGCGAAGTCCAGGCTCAGGTGGTCGAGGGCGGTGACGGCGCGCTCACCGGTGCCGTAGCGCTTGGTGACGTCACGCAGCCGGACGGGTGGCGCGGCCGAAGTCCCCTGCCGGGGCGCGGTGTCGGTTGCTGTCATGCCGACAAGACAACGACGGCGGCACCGTCCGGCGCATTGCCGCACGGGCTACATCCGATACTCCACCTGGCACTACTGTCCCGGCCGCCCGGCGCCGCTACGGTCGGGCGGGTGACCGCTCCCCGAACCGTCCTGGAGGCCGTCGCCCGGGCCCCGTTGGGTGTCCTGGCCACGGCCTGGCCCTGGCGCGCGCTGCTGTACCTGCTGTCGGGCGGGCTGTTCGCGATCGTGGTGTACCTCGCGGTCGGCGGGCTGTTCAGCGCACCCCTCGGCACGTTCACCAAGGTGCTCTGCGCGGTGGCGGTGGTGGCCTTCGCCGCCGCGCTCACCGGTCCCCTGGAACGCCGCCGCCTCACTCTCGTCGACCGGAGCGGTGCCGGCGACCGGCCGGAGCCGCACAACGGCCCCCGCGCCGCCGGGTACGGGGCCGTGTCCGTCCTCGCGGTCGGCTGGATGGACCTCGCCGTGGTCCTGGTCTCGCTCGGCATACCGGGCTTCCTCCTGATCACTCCCCTCCAGCCCACCGCCACCACCTGGCAGTCCGTGGCCGGCCCCGTCGCGGGCGCCTTGCTGCTGCCCGTCGCCGTGTACCCGGTGGCCGCGTGGGCGGGGGTCCGGGGCGCCGTGGCCCGTGCGGTGCTCTTTCCGAAGGACCGCGAGCTGCGCGAGGTCGTACGGTCCCGGGCCCGCCTCGTCGACGCCTTCGAGACGGAGCGCCGCCGCATCGAACGCGACCTGCACGACGGGGCCCAGCAGCGGCTGGTCGCCCTCACGATGAAGCTGGGCCTCGCCGCCCTCGACCTGCCGCCCGGCAGCGCGGCGGCCCGGGAGGTGGGCGAGGCCCACGCCCTCGCCAAGGAGGCGCTCACCGAGCTGCGCGAACTGATCCGCGGCATCCACCCGCAGATCCTGACCGAACGCGGACTTCCCGCCGCCGCCCGGGACATCGCCGGCCGCTGCCCCGTCCCCACGGACCTGGACCTCGATCTGCCCGGCCGTCTCCCGGCCGCCGTGGAGCAGACCGCGTACTACGTGACGGCCGAGGCGCTCACCAACATCGCCCGGCACAGCGGGGCGGACCGCTGCCGTATCACCGCCCGCTGCCGTGACGGTGTGCTCCGCCTCGACATCGAGGACAACGGCTCGGGCGGCGCGGATCCCACCCGTGGGACGGGGCTCGTCGGCCTGGCCGACCGGATCGCCGCCGCCGACGGCAGAATGCTGTTGTCCAGCCCGCCCGGCGGACCCACGGTGCTGAGAGCGGAGATCCCGTGCGCGGGTCCGGCCTCGTGAAGGGGGAGATCCGGCCCGGCGGGACCATCCGCCCGGGAACGGAGAACCGATGCGGCCATCCCTGCGCACCGTGATCGCGGAGGACGCCGTCCTCCTGCGTGAGGGGCTCGTCCATCTGCTGGAGCGCTTCGGCCACCAGGTCCTCGCCTCCGTCGGCGACGGCCCCGCCCTGCTCGCCGCGGCCCGGGAACACCGGCCGGACCTGGTGATCACCGATGTCCGCATGCCACCCGGCCAGGCGGACGAAGGCCTCCGGGCGGCCCGCCTGCTCCAGGCCGAGCAGCCCGGTCTTGCGGTGCTCGTCCTGAGCCAGTACGTCGAGCAGACCTTCGCCGACGAGCTGCTCGACGACCGCCGCGACGGCGTCGGAACGGGCTACCTCCTCAAGGAACGCATCGGTGACGTCCAGGAGTTCGCCGACGCCGTCGCCCGCGTCGCCGCCGGGGCGACGGTCGTCGACCCCGAGGTCGTACGCCAGCTCCTGGCCCGCCGCCGCGACCCCCTGGACCGGCTCACGCCCCGTGAACGCGAGGTCCTCGCGCTCATGGCGGAAGGCCGCTCCAACGCGGCGATAGCCCGCCGTCTGGTCGTCACGGACGCCGCCGTCGCCAAGCACATCGCGAGCATCCTGCACAAGCTCGACCTGCCCCCTTCGGCCCCGGACGACCACCGCCGTGTGCTGGCGGTACTGGCCTACCTGCGGGCCTGAGACAGAACCGGAGCGAGAAGACCGGTCCGGGTCCCTCGGCCCGCCCCGCCCGTTACCGTGAGGCCGCGTGGGGGGAACGCGCGGGGACGTACGGGTGTGGTGGGAGCGGGGCCGGGCGTGGGCGGCGGCCAGGCCGCTGGTCGTCGACATCGGCCTCGCGCTCCTGGTGCAGGGCGCGATGACCATGCCGTTCCTCGTGCCGCGTGCGGCCGGGGCGCCGCCGGCGACCTGGGGCGCCTACGGGCTGAGCACCCTCACCGTCGTCCCCCTGGTCTGGCGACGGCGCGCCCCCCTCGCCGTGCTGTTCGCGGTGCTGGCCACCAGTGCCCTGTACCGGTTCACCCTGGACGGGCCCGGGCAGCCGCTGCCGTACACCGGACTCGTCGTCGTCTACACCATCGCCGCGCTGTCCCCGGCCCGCGAACGGCTTGTCGCCGGAGCCGTGCTGCTGGTCGCCGTGCCGGTGGGGGTGTGGCTCAACACCCGGTCGGCCCGTGAACTGACCTTCTCGCTCTTCGTGTTCGCAGCCGCATACGTCTTCGGGCGGCTGACCGACGCCCGGCAGCGGGCCCACCGTGTCGAGGCCGAACAGGCCGCCGCACGCGAACGGGCCCGGATCGCAAGGGAGATGCACGACATCCTCTCCCACGCCGTGAGCCTGATGATCGTGCAGGCCGAGGCCGGGCCGGTGGCGGTGCGTGCCGCGCCGGAGCGGGCCGTGGCCGCCTTCGACGCCATCTCCGCGTCCGGGCGGGACGCCATGGCCCAGTTGCGGAACATGCTGGGCGTGCTGCGGGAAGGCGAAGGCGCCGACGAGCCCGGTTCCGCCGCCCCGCGCGAGCCGCAGCCCGCACTCGCCGCCCTGCCCGCTCTCCTCGACCGGGTGCGCCAGAGCGGGCTCGACGTGACGTACCGGGCCCGGGGGGACGTCCGGCCGGTGCCGGAGGGCGTCGGCGCCACCGTCTTCCGGGTGGTCCAGGAGGCCCTGACCAATACCCTCAAGCATGCGGACGCACGGACGGTGCGCGTTCAATTGACCTATGAAGCAGACGAGTTGGGGGTCCATGTGATCGACGACGGGAAGGGGCCGCGAGGGGTGTCCCGCCGGGGCGGGCACGGCCTCGCCGGGATGCGGGAGCGGGCGGCGGCGCACGGGGGCAGCGCGTCAGCCGGGCCCGGCCCGGACGGGCAGGGGTTCGAGGTGCGGGTGCGGATTCCCGTGCCCCGTGCGGCGGAGGCGGGGCGATGACGATCCGGGTCGTGATCGCCGACGACCAGGAACTCGTGCGCAGCGGCTTCGCGATGATCCTGGACGCGCAGCCGGACATCGAGGTGGTCGCCGAGGCGGGTGACGGCGGCGAGGCCGTCGACGCGGTGCGGCGGCACGCGCCGGACGTGGCGCTGCTCGACATCCGGATGCCCCGCCTGGACGGCATCGAGGCCTGCCGTGCGATCAGCGCGGCGGGCGACTGCCGCACGGTGATGCTGACGACCTTCGACTCCGACGCGTATGTGTACGACGCGCTGCACGCGGGCGCGAGCGGCTTCCTGCTCAAGGACGTCCGCCGGGACGACCTCGTGCACGCCGTGCGGGTCGTGGCCCGGGGCGACTCGCTGCTCGCCCCCTCCGTCGCCCGCCGTCTCGTGGAGCAGTACACCCGGCCCGCCGCCGCCCGGTCCCGCCGGCCCGACCCCCGGCTGGACGCCCTGACCGCCCGGGAGCGCGAGACGCTGCTGCTGCTCGCCCGGGGCCTGTCGAACGCGGAGATCGCCGCCGAGCTGGTGGTCAGCGAGCACACCGTCAAGACGCACGTCGGCAACGTGCTCGCGAAACTGGGGCTCAGGGACCGCATCCAGGCCGTGATCTGCGCCTACGAGACCGGCCTGGTCACCGCCGGGGATCCCCCGCCCGGGGGAGCGGCCCGCTCCCGGCCCTCCCCCGCGCCGGGGAGGCCGTGACGCCGCAAGACCACCGGTGGGGGCGATCCGCCGGACGGCTGTGCCGCCGAGGATGAGGACGTCGCACAACGTCGGCCCCTCTCACCGGAGTTCACCATGAGGACCCGTACCAGCCTGCTCACCGCCGCCGTGCTCGTCGCGGGCATCGCCGCGGGCCCGTCCGTGCTCCCGGCAGCCGCCTCCGCCCCGGCCGCGTCGATGGCCGCGCAGTCCCCCGACGCCGCCCTCGAAGCCGCCCTCGCCGGTCTCCCCACCGCCGACGCCACCGCCGCCCTCGTCCGCGTCGGGGGCAAGGAGGGGGTGTGGCACGGCAGTTCGGGCGTGCACGACCTGCGCACCGGGCGGCCCGCCGATCCTGCCGGCCGCTTCCGCGCCGGGTCCGTGACCAAGGTCTTCACCGCCGCGGTCGCCCTGCAACTGGCCGAGGAGGGACGGCTGGACCTGGACCGCAGCGCCCGCTCCTACCTGCCGGACCTGATCCCGGCGTCGTACGCGGGCGTCACCGTCCGGCAGCTCCTCGACCACACACACGGCATCCCCGCCCCGGACTTCCCCGGCACCACCGTCGAGGAGTGGTACGCGCACCGCTTCCGCGTCCACGACCCGAGGGCCATGGTCCGTTCGGCGACGGCGAAGAAGCCCGAGTTCGCGCCGGGCCGGCGGCAGCACTACCTCAACATCGGGTACACGATCACGGGCCTGCTCATCGAGCGCGTCACCCACGACTCCTACGAGCACCAGGTCGCCCGCCGGGTGCTCGGGCCCCTGGGGCTGCGGGACACCTCCCTGCCGGGGACGGATCCGCGCATCACCGGGCCGCACAACCACGGCTACCAGACCATGCGGCTCGACGACGGGACGACCGGGCTCCGGGACGTCTCCGTGTGGGGCACGACGGACGGATGGGCGGCCGGGGACCTCATCTCCACCACCGCGGACCTGGAGACGTTCACCCACGCCCTGTTCCGGGGGCGGATCGTGCGCGGGCCGCTGCTGGAGGAGATGTTCACGCTGCCGAAGGTGACCGACCTCAGAACCGGCGAACCGGCCGCCTACTCGGCCGGCCTGTCCATGAAGGTGCTGGGCGGACGCGAGGTCTGGGGCAAGACCGGCGGGCGCTGGGGGTACAACGCCGCCATCGCCTCCACCCGCGACGGCTCGCGCACCCTCGTCTACAGCGTCAATTCCACCGACGCCAAGGGCCAGGGCATGAACAGGACCGCCGAGAAGATCATGGTGGCGGCCTTCGGCATGCCCCAGGCGCGGCCGGAGGGGAAGCCCACTGCGGCGGTGCCGCCCGCACCAGCCCCGTCCGGTACGCGATGACGACCAGCCGCGCGCGGTCCCGGGCCCCCTCGGTTCGGCCTCGTCCCCGGGCATGCCCGGCCGGCAGCCGGCGGCCGGCAGGGCGGGGGCGACGAGGCCGGCGACGCCGAGGAGCAGGACGGGTACGGGGCGGCCCGGCACGAACCGCGCCCGGCGGGTGCCGGCGCCGGCCCCGGCGTTCTCCGCGATCCGGCCGCTCCAGCGGGCCCGCCCGCTGAGCACGGCGTGCGGCCGCGATCGCGGCACCGATGATCTCGGGTGCAAGATTCCCGAGCCTTCCGGCGCGGCCTGTGCTACCTTGGCTGGCGTTGCAGTTTTGGTTCCCAGAGACTTCGAGTGCTCTTTCGACCTTTTGTCGACGAGCACTTTTTTTGTTTCCGAGGATTCTCGGATCTCCTTAGGGTGATCATTTCGGCGACTACGGGTCCGCAAGGTGCGGGCCCTGAGTACTGCCCTCAAGGGAGATTCATATGGCTACCGGCACCGTGAAGTGGTTCAACTCGGAAAAGGGCTTCGGCTTCATCGAGCAGGAGGGTGGCGGCCCGGACGTCTTCGCCCACTACTCGAACATCGCCACCTCCGGCTTCCGTGAGCTCCAGGAAGGCCAGAAGGTCACCTTCGACGTCACGCAGGGCCAGAAGGGCCCGCAGGCCGAGAACATCGTTCCCGCCTGACGCGTACGCGCATGCCCTGACCGGGGCCCGCACCCTCGCGGTGCGGGCCTCGGCTCGTTTTTTGTTCATCTCCGGCTCAACTCTTGCGAATCCGCGGCTCTTCGAGGCCGTCGCGCATTCCTCGACGCGTGCCGCATCGAGGAAGGTTCCCCCATGGACCGCACGGCTCGCAGGAACAACGGCTCTCCCCACTCCCGCGGCAACGGGTCCCGCTCCCGTAAGCCGGGTGGCGCAGGCACCGCCTCCCGTACCGCGGGCGGTGGCCACGGCGGCCGGCGCCCCGCCCCCAGCCGGGAGTTCGCCCCGCCCGCCACCGTCACCCCGGCGCTGCCCGCCGTCGAAGCGTTCGCCGAGCTCGACCTGCCCGAGCGGCTGCTGGCCGCGCTGACCGCCGAGGGCCTGACCGCGCCCTTCCCGATCCAGGCCGCGACCCTGCCGAACTCGCTGGCCGGGCGGGACGTGCTCGGCCGTGGCCGCACCGGCTCGGGCAAGACGCTCGCCTTCGGCCTCGCGCTGCTGGCCCGCGTCGACGGACGGCGCGCGGAGGCCCGGCAGCCCCTGGGCCTCGTCCTCGTGCCCACGCGCGAGCTCGCCCAGCAGGTCACCGACGCCCTCGCCCCCTTCGCCGGCGCGCTGCGGCTGCGGCTCACCACGGTGGTCGGCGGCCTGCCGATCGGACGGCAGGCGAACGCGCTGCGTACCGGTGCCGAGGTCGTCGTCGCGACGCCCGGACGGCTCAAGGACCTCATAGACCGGGGCGACTGCCGACTGGACCACGTCGACATCACCGTCCTCGACGAGGCCGACCAGATGACCGACATGGGCTTCATGCCCCAGGTCACCGCCCTGCTCGACCAGGTGCGACCCGGTGGCCAGCGGATGCTGTTCTCCGCCACCCTGGACCGCAACGTCGACCGGCTGGTCCGCACGTACCTGCACGACCCGGTGGTGCACTCCGTCGACCCCTCGGCGGGCGCGGTCACCACCATGGACCACCACCTGCTGCACGTCGAGGACGACGACAAGCACGCCACCACGACCCGGATCGCCGCCCGCGACGGGCGCGTGATCATGTTCCTGGACACCAAGCACGCCGCCGACCGGCTGGCCAAGAAGCTGCTCGCCGTCGGTGTGCGCGCCATGGCCCTGCACGGCGGCAAGTCCCAGTCGCAGCGGACCAAGACCCTGGCCCGCTTCAAGGACGGCCAGGTCACGGTCCTGGTGGCGACCAACGTCGCCGCCCGCGGCATCCACGTCGACAACCTCGACCTCGTCGTCAACGTGGACCCGCCCGGCGACCACAAGGACTACCTGCACCGCGGCGGCCGTACCGCCCGCGCCGGCGAGTCCGGCACCGTCGTCACGCTGGTCCTGCCCCACCAGCGCCGCGAGATGACCCGGCTGATGGCCGACGCCGGGATCACCCCGCAGGTCACCCGGGTCCGCTCGGGCGAGGCCGAGCTGAGCCGCATCACCGGGGCGCAGGAGCCGTCGGGCGTGCCCGTCGTCCTCACCCCGCCGCCCGCCGAGAAGCCCCCCGCGCGCACGGGTTCCGCCCCGGGCGGACGGCGGAGCAGGCCGCCCCGGGGCCGCCGCCGCTGACCGGCCCGCCGGCGTTCCGGGCGGGCCGGACACGGCCCGGACGTGAGGGACCGCCCGCAGCAGCACCGAAGCCCGCATCGACACAGCCTCCGGTGCCCGCTGTCCACAGTGGGCGGCCGCCCGAAGCCGTGGACGGCGAGGCACCGCGGAGCACCCGGCCGCCTGCCGGTTCCGCGCCGGGCGGACGGCGGAACAGGCCGCCCCGGGGGCGCAGCGGCCCGGACGCCGCCGTACCGGGGCGTGGGGGGACAGGCCGCCGTCAGCAGTACGCCGACGCACGACGCCCCCGCCTCGACACGGCGCCCACCCCTGGCAGGGGTACCGCCACAGCCGACGGGCGCTCGCCGTCCACAGGGGGCCTCCCCTCGCTGTGGACGGCGAGGCACCCAGCCCGACCGTTACGAGGCCCCGACCCCGCCGTAGTACTGGGACGGAGCGGGCAGGCCGCCGTCGGCGGTGAGCCGGCGCGCGACGCCCCCGGCTCCGCGGCCGGTGACGGGCGCGGAGGCGGGGGCGTCGGGGACGGGGCCGGGCGGGAGGTCAGCCGCCCGTGATCTCGGTCAGCTTCCAGCGCTGGTTGGAGCCGGAGTTCGGCTGCCAGACGCCCACGGACGCGCCGTCGCTCGTGGACTGGCCACCGACGTCCGGGAGTTGACCGGTCGCCACGTTCACGAGCGTCCAGGAGCCGTCGCCGGTCGAGGACGCGATCCACTGCGCGGCGTCGTCGCGGCGGCCCTCGTCGGGTTCGGCGACCAGGGCGCCGTCACGGATGGCCAGGCGCTTGTCCGTACCGGTCTCGGTGAGGACGTAGCGCTTGCGGTTGCCGTCGCCGCGGACCTGCTCCACCCGCCACTGCCGGCCGCTCGGGTCCGACTCGTTCGGGGTCCTGATGACCAGGCCCGTGCCGTTGCCGGCGATGGTGAGGTCCTTGCCGCTCTGGACGCCCGTCAGCCGGTAGGTGTGGCCCTTGCGCAGCTCGGCCGCGTCCTTCGCGACCCCGGAGACACCCTTGACGAGGAAGGACGTCACCGACTGGGCGGGCACCGTGAGGGTCGCCTGCCTGCCGCTGACGCGGACGGCCTTCTGCTGCTCCAGCTTGCCGTCGGCGCTGGTCACCACGGGGGTGACCGTGGCGCGGGAGGAGACCCGGCCGAACTTCGACAGGTCGAGCGTGACCTCGCGCGCCTCGGTGGCGCTGTTGACGTGGACTACGGTCGCCGCGTCGCCCTTGCGGGAGACCGCCGCGGTGCTGGAGGTGTCGTTCGTCTTGATCAGCCGGTCGCCGGGCTTGATGTAGTGCGTGAAGTTGCGGGCCGTGTCGAACTTGGTGTTGGTGTGGACCGGGCAGGACTCCAGGGTGTCCTTCTTGGTGCAGCTGAACGGGAGCTGGATCTCGCCCCAGTTGCCGCCCTTGGCGGACTCGCCGCCCGGCTTCATGTTGTCGTAGTCCTCGACGGGCTGCCAGAACACCCAGGCCTTGGGCTCCAGTTCCCGCAGGTCGTCGACCATGCGCTGGGCGAGACCGAGGCCCGGCCGCATGTCCGTGAAGCTCTGCCCGTCGCCCCAGTCGCCCTCGACCTCGCTCATCCACAGCGGCTTGTCGGCGGCCTTGGCCAGGTCGCGGACGGTGGTGCGCTGGCCGGTGCCGTAGGTGTGGACGTTCATCTGGCCGACGAGGTCGCGGACCTCCTGGGGGTAGGAGTTCCAGTTCGTCGCGAAGGTGCCCGGGTTCGTCTCGTCCATCGCGGATATCTCCGCGTCCGACCGGGACTTCTTCAGCACCGGGGCCAGCGCGCGGATCACCTTCTGCTGGAGCTCGGGGCCGATGTGGGCGCCCTCCTGGCGTCCGCCGACCGGTTCGCCGTCCGGGCCGAGCTTGGTGCCCCAGTAGTTCGTGTTCGGCTCGTTGAACGGGTCGAGGGTGTCGACGTCGATGCCGTGCGCCTTCTCCAGACGCTCGGTCGCGCCCACCAGGTACTTGGCGAAGTCCTCCACGGACTCCGGCTTGAGCTGGTCCTTGCCCGCGTCGAAGTTCCCGGAGACATAGCCGCTCTCGGTCATGAACCAGGGCGGGGAGTTGCTGAAGGTCTCCCAGTGGGTGATGTCCTTCTTGATGCGGTCGACCCACCAGCGCTGCGTCTTGTCCGCGTTCTTGTTCCAGTCGGCCGGGTCGTCCGCGTCCCACCAGTCGACGTCCTCGCGGGTGGTGCCCGCCGGGGCCTTCCACCAGCCCTCGACCGCACCGCCGGCCCGCAGGTAGTCCTTGACGTCGGGGGCGTTGCCGCCGCCGATGTTGTAGCGGGCGATGTTGAGGTTGAGGCCGTCGTCGCCGAAGAGGAGCTTGTAGAGCTTCTCGCGGATCGCGGGCGGGTAGTCGCCGGTGGCGTTCGCGAACCAGACCAGGCTGGTGCCCCAGCCCTCGAACTTCTCCCCCGCGTAGGAGGGGTCGGGCCGGACGGTGACGCCGGTGGCCGCGGAGTCGGCGTGGGCGGCCGGCAGGGTCGTCGTGGCCAGCATGGTTCCGGTCGCCACGGCGGTGACGCCGATGGCCCCGAGGAGCCTTCTCTTGCGGGTGCGGTGTGCCATCTCGAGTACTCCAGCTCTTCTGCGTGCCGCACATCGCGGCGGACGCGGAGATCGGGGCCTGCGCGGTGCGATCGGTGCGGGTTCGATACCTTCTCGTACGGTTTCGACTCGGCAATGTTTACGTAAACATCCGCTGGCGGGATGTCTACACTGTCCCCATCTCAGGGGTCAAGGAGTCGTTCCGGACCGAAAGTTGTGCCGGTGGCGGTGAGCGAAGCGAGGGGCGGGTGGGGACGGTGGAGGGCGAGAGCGGCTCAGCGGGCACGAGCGGCCCAGCGGGCACGAGCCGGACCAGAAGGCGTCCGGCCCGGCCCCGTCGGGGCGCGTCCATGGCCGACGTGGCCCGGCTCGCCGGTGTCTCCTCCCAGACGGTCTCCCGCGTCTCGAACGGCTTCCCGGGCGTCACCGAGGACACCCGCGCACAGGTCCTGGCCGCCATGCGGGAGCTGGGCTACCGGCCCAACAGCGCGGCCCGGGCGCTGCGCCGCGGCGAGTTCCGCACCCTCGGCGTGATCACCTTCTCGCTGTCCACCATGGGCAACATCCGCACCCTGGAGGCCATCGCCACCTCGGCCGCCGAGCACGGCTACGCCGTCACCCTGCTGCCGGTCGCCGTTCCCACGCAGGACGAGGTCAACGGCGCCTTCTCCCGGCTGGGGGAGCTCGCCGTGGACGCCGTCATCGTCATCATGGAGATCCACCTGCTCGACGCGGTCACGGTCTCCTTGCCACCCGGTGTGCAGGTCGTGGTGGCCGACTCCGACGCCGGTGACCGCTACACCGTCGTCGACACCGACCAGGCGGGCGGTGCCCGTGACGCCGTACGGCATCTCCTCGACCTCGGCCACGACACGGTGTGGCACCTGGCCGGCCCGGAAGGCTCCTTCGCCGCGCAGCGCCGGGCCAACGCCTGGCGCACCACGCTCACCGACGCGGGTCGGACCCCGCCGCCCCTGGTGCGTGGCGACTGGTCGGCCGAGTCCGGCTACCGGGCGGGTCTCCTCCTCGCCGACGAGCCGGACTGCACGGCGGTGTTCACGGCCAACGACCAGATGGCCCTTGGGCTGCTGCGCGCCCTGCACGAACGGGGCCGCCGCGTGCCCGGTGACGTCAGCGTCGTCGGCTTCGACGACCTCCCCGAGTCCGCGTCCTTCCTCCCGCCCCTCACGACGATCCACCAGGACTTCGCGGAGGTGGGACGGCTGTGCGTGGAGGGGGTGCTCAGCAAGATGCGCGAGGACGGGGCGGAGCACGGGACGACGCTGGTGCCCACGCGGCTGGTGCGGCGGGCCAGTACGGGGCCCAGGGCGCGGTGACGCTCGCTCGGCGGTAGCCCGGCGATCGGCGGTGGACGATGTGGCCGGCCTGCCGGGTGGAGGCGCGTCCGGGCGGGTCCCCGCCCTTCGGGGTCCACCGCCGCGGTCGCCTCAGGCCGACGCGGGCGGCAGGAACTCCGGCTGGTCCAGGATGCGCAGCCAGCTGCCGTCCGCCTGCCTGCGGACCACCTGGCCCGGGCTCCCGTGCCGTCCTTCGGCGGGGTCGAGGTGAGGGCGATGTCGCCGTGGACCAGGGTCGGCAGGGGCTCTTCCGGTTCAAAGCGGGGGCGGTCGGCCAGGACCTTCTCCCAGAGGGCGCGGATCGCTTCCCGGCCCACCGTGCGCCGGCCGGGCGGGTAGGCGAGGACCGCGTCCTCCTCGTAGAGCGCGGCGACACCGGCCGCGTCGCCGGCGTTGGAGCGCTCGACGAACAGACGGGTGATGTCCTCGGGGCGCATGGCCTTCTCGTACTGCGGCACGGGGTCCTCCTGACTCCCGACGCGGAATGCCTCGGTGACTCCAGCCTCGCCACGGAACGACCAGAAGTCCAACAGATGGATCCGATCACAACTAGAATTTCCAGTCATGGAACTGAGGCAGCTGGAGTACTTCGTCGCCGTCGCCGAGGAGCGGAACTTCACGCGGGCCGCCGAGCGGGTGCACATCAGCCAGTCCGGAGTCAGTGCCCAGATCCGCCAGTTGGAGCGGGAGCTCGGGGCCGAGCTCTTCGACCGGTCGGGGCGCACCGCGACCCTCACCCCCGCGGGCAGGGCGGCACTCGACCACGCCCGTGCGGCACTCGCCGCGGCCGGGGCCGTCGGGCAGGCGGTGGGGGAGGTCACCGGGCTGATCCGGGGCCGGCTCGTGGTCGGGATGGTGGTCGGCTGCACCCTCACGCCTCTGTTCGACGCCCTCGCCGCGTTCCACCGGGCCCATCCGGGGGTGGAGATGTCCCTGCTGGAGGACCGCTCCGACCGGCTCGTCGAGGCGGTGCGGCTCGGCACGGTCGATGTGGCCCTCGTCGGGACGGGTGAGGCTCCCGAAGGGCTGGAGACGCTGACGATCATCAGTGAGCGGCTCGTCGTGGTGGTTCCGGACGGGCACCCGCTGGCGT
This sequence comes from Streptomyces sp. NPDC050674, assembly GCF_040654575.1. Classification (NCBI taxonomy): domain Bacteria; kingdom Bacillati; phylum Actinomycetota; class Actinomycetes; order Kitasatosporales; family Streptomycetaceae; genus Streptomyces; species Streptomyces sp. NPDC050674. The sequence goes on along the minus strand of NZ_JBFAIG010000002.1, from coordinate 421,233 downwards.
CGCGGCGCCGGGTCGTGCTGTGGGACGTCGTCGCCCATCCCCTCGTGTGCATGCCCGCGGGCACCGGCCTGCGGACCGTCTTCGACCGCGCCTGCGCCGCGCGGGACCTGCGGCCCGGGATCGCGTTGGAGGCCGGCGCCGGGGACGCCGTCGTGGACCTCGCGGCCCGCGGGCTCGGCGTCGCCGTCCTCAGCGAGTCGATGGCCGCGGGCCGGGACGGCGGGGTCGTCGTCCGCGTCATCGACGACGTCGAGACACCCGCCCTGCTCGCCCTGGTCTGGCGGGGCGGGCGCGGTCCCGCGGTACGGGAACTGCTCACGCGGTGCCGCTCGGCTTTCGGCCTGCCCGACGGCGGCGCGTAGGCGCCACCGCCACCCCAAGGTCTTCAGGACCTTGAGAGCCTCCCGGGCCTCCACCTCGGCGCGGCACCCCCGGACCGGCGAACGGACGGACGTCACCGCCGCCCGAGGAGCTCCGCCACACGGATGAAACCGTCCTGCCCGTGCCCCCGCCCGATGGCACGGCGGGCCATGCCCTCCGCCGCGCGCATGACGCCGGCGTCGATGCCGTGCGACTCGGAGACGTGGACGATGTGGGACATCGACGACGCGGCCGAGACGAGCGGGTTGCCCTCGCCGGAGTAGGTGCCCGCGTCGGCGTCCGCCGCGGTTCCCGCGAACACCGGGGGGAGGATCGCGCCGATGCCCTGGGCGAAGGGCGCCAGTTCGGTCGCCGTGATGCCCTCGGCCCGGGCCACCGCCAGGGCGTGCGCGTAGCCCGCCATCGCGGTCCAGAAGATGTCGAGCAGGGCGATGTCATAGGCCGCGGCCCGGCCGGGATCCTCGCCGAGACGGGTGTGGGTGCCTCCCAACGCCGCCCGGACCCGGGACAGTTCGCCGTACAGGTCCTCGGGCCCGCTGTACAGGAAGACCGCCTCGGGCGTACCGATGGTGGTGGTCGGGGTCATGATCGCCCCGTCCAGGTAACGGACGCCGTGGGCGGCGGCCCAGGCCGCGGCGTCACGGGCCCGGGCGGGGGTGTCGGCGGTCAGGTTCACGACCGTACGGCCCTTGAGGGCGGACGCGACCTCGTCCCGGCGCAGGACCGCGTCGGCGGCGTCGTAGTTCACCACGCAGACGACGGTCACCTCACTCGCCGCCACCGCTTCGGCCGCCGACGCCGCGCCCACCGCACCACGGTCGAGGAGCTCACCGTCCCGGCCAGGGGTGCGGTTCCACACGGTGGTGCGCAGTCCCGCGTCGACGAGCGCGCCCGCCAGGGCCCGGCCCATCGGGCCCAGACCGAGGACGGTGACCGTGGCGGCCGGCTGAGCGGCGGGCGGCCGGCCGGAATGCGCCGGGACCGGGGAAGCGCTGTACGAAGACATCATCAACTCCTGTGATGGACAAGATGGATGGACAAGACAATGACTGACAAAAGGGGGCGGGTATGACGCGTCGGCGCCAGGATCCGGACGTGTGCGGGGTGACCGCCGCGATCGCCGTGATCGACGGCAAGTGGAAGACGGCCCTGCTCTGGCTGCTGGAGTCGGGCCCGCACCGCCCGGCGGAGCTGCGCCGGCGGCTGCCGGGCCTCTCCGAGAAGGTGCTGACCGAGGCCTTGCGGGAGATGGCCGCGGACGGACTCGTGCACCGCGAGGCGCACGACGTGCTGCCGCCGAAGACGGTCTACTCCCTGACCGCGTTCGGCCGTGAACTCACCGAGGCGCTGGAGCCGTTGTCCGACTGGGGCCACCGTCGCCTGGAGAAGCTGGCCGAGGCCACCCGGCCGGCCTCCTGACGCGACTGCCTCCTTTGTCCCTTCCGCTTCCTGCGCCGCACCGGCCGCCCGACACCAGGTTCGCCCGGCACCGGCGCGCTGCCAAGTCCCCACAAAAAGGTGGGTACTCCGGCCCGTTCCGGGTCGGTTGGCGTGACGGCGTGATCAGGCTGCTGCAATGGGACGGGCTCACCGACCGCGCGTGCTTCGACGACTGGTACCGGGAGGAGCGTGACCGGTTCGCGGACATGGCACGCGACGCCGCCTGGAACCGTCTCTTCGAGGCGCTGGGAGAGCGGCCGGAGTGGGTCAACCTGCCCCGGCCCGGCAACCGCAGCGGCTTCTCCCCCACCTGCTCGACCTCCTCGAACCGGTGCCCGTACGGCCCCTGAGGGCCACGTGCATGTGCACGCCAGCTCCCGCATGGACGCCGAGGACGGGGACCACTACCGGGTGACACCGGAGGGCTGGACCAAGGCCACGTAGTCGCGCCTCGGCTCAAGTAGCCTGCCCGGGGCGGGCATTCAGCCGCGTGGGTCCGTACGCCCGAGAGAGGGGCCTCTCGCATGGCCGAGCTGTATCCCGCCGGCATCGAGCCGTACGGGCACGGCATGCTCGACGTCGGTGACGGCAACCGCGTGTACTGGGAGACCTGCGGGAATCCCGCGGGCAAGCCCGCCCTCGTGCTGCACGGCGGGCCCGGGTCGGGGACCGGGCCGTTCTGGCGGCGGCTGTTCGATCCGGCGGCGTACCGCGTGGTGCTCCTCGACCAGCGCGGGTGCGGCCGGAGCACCCCCGACGCCGCCGACCCCGGGACCTCCCTCACCGCCAACACCACCCCACATCTGATCGCCGACATCGAGCAGGTGCGCCGGCACCTCGGCATCCAGGAATGGCTGGTCCTCGGCGGATCCTGGGGCGTGACCCTCGCCCTGGCCTACGCCGAGCAGCACCCCGCGCCCGTGTCCGAACTGGTCCTCTTCAGCGTCACCGGCACCACCCGTCGCGAGGTGGAGTGGGTCACCCGCGACATGGGGCGGATCTTCCCCGAGGAGTGGGCCCGGTTCCGGGACACCGTGCCGGCGGCGGAGCGCGACGGCAGCCTGGTGGACGCCTACGCCCGGATGCTGGCCGATCCCGACCCGGCCGTACGGGAGCGGGCGGCGCGGGAGTGGTGCCGGTGGGAGGACACGCACGTCTCCACCATGCCGGGCCATCGGCCCGACCCGCGATTCGAGGACCCGCTCTTCCGGATGCGCTTCGCCCGGCTCGTCACGCACTACTGGCGGCACGCCGCCTTCCTGGAGGACGGGGCGCTCCTGCGCGACGCCGGAAAGCTGGCCGGCATCCCCGGTGTGATGATCCACGGCCGGATGGACATCAGCAGTCCTCCGGACATCGCCTGGCACCTGGCCCGGGTGTGGCCGGACGCGGAGCTCGTCCTGATCGACGACGAGGGACACGGCCTGTCGGGAACGTCCACGACGACGGCGGTCCTGGCGGCGACGGACCGGTTCCGGACGACGTAGCACCGGCACCGGACCTCGGGCGAGGTGCCGCAGGTCGGCCCGGAGCCGGGCGGCGAACTCCCGGCGGTGGCGCCGCGCCACGAGGCGCGGCCGGAGGTCGACGTCGATGTGCGCGGCGGCGCACGCACCCGCCCAGTCGCCGGCGGTGCGGCGCGCGGTGGCGGTCGCGATCACTATTCCGGCACCCCTGCGGCGACTTTGCCATCCCTTTACAACCCGCCGGGTCCCCGCCTCGTCTCTCCGCACGATCTGTCACCAGCCCGCCGACCGTCGGGCGGACGACGAAGGAGTGCGATTCCATGCGCCGAACTGTCCTCAGTACCCTGGCCCTGGCGGGCACCGCCCTACTGCTGGGCACGGGGCCCGCTTTCGCGGACGGGGCGACGACCCCGAGCCCGGTCCCGTCGGCCGCCTCGCCCACCGCCGTGCCCGAGGAGAGCGCCGAGCCGACCCAGGCACCCGCCGAGGACGAGCCGACCACCGCACCGGCCGAGGACGAGCCGACCCGGGCGCCCGCCGAGGACCAGGTCTCCGTCCGGCCGAGCGGCGCGCCCGACACCGGTGTGACGACGTCCCAGGACTCGGGGGCGGGCGGCACGGCGATCGGCGCGGGCGCCGCCGCGGTGCTCGCCCTGGGCGGTGGCACCGTCTTCGTCGTGCGCCGCCGCCGGGCGACCGGGGCGTGAGCCCGTTCTCCAGGCGCGCGTTCGCCGCCGGGGCGCTGGCGTCCCTGCTGACGGCGTGCGGGGGTCACGGAACCACCGGCCACACGACCACCGGCCCCGACGCCACCGCACATCGGCCGAGGACCACCGCCGGGCCGGTGCCGGTCGACGGCGCGCGCCCCCTGGCTCGTTCGGTCCCGGTCCGGCTCCTGATCCCGGTCATCGGCGTCGACACCCCGGTGGTCCGGCTGGGTCTGGCGGCCGACGGCACGGTGCAGGTGCCGCCGGTCACGGATCACGACCGGGCGGGCTGGTACCGGCACTCGCCGACCCCCGGCGAGACCGGCCCGTCGGTGTTCCTCGGCCATGTCACGGTCGGCCCGTACGGTGACGGCGTCTTCCGTCACCTCGCCCGGCTGCGCCGGGGCGACCGGATCGAGGCGCGCCTGGAGAACGGCACGACGGCCCCGTTCGCCGTCACGGCCGTACGGACCGTCCCGAAAACCGACTTCCCGGCGGACGACGTCTACGGGAACGTGGGCCGCCCCGAGCTGCGGCTGATCACGTGCGGCGGGGCGCGGACCGGAGACGGCTACGCGGACAACGTGATCGTGTTCGCGGCGCTGAGCGGCGCGAACTCCCCCACCCCTGGAGAGCGTTGAAACGGTCCCGTGAGAAGGCAGCGTCCGAGCTGTTCGCCGCCCTCTACCCGCGCCTCGCCGGCTGGTGCCGCCGGCTCGTCGACGACGACGGGACGGCCCACGAGATCGCCTCGGAGGCGTTCACCCGGCTCTGGGCCCGCTGGACGTCCGTGGAGGAGCCGCGCGGGTTCCTCTACGTCACCGCGGCCAATCTCGTGCGCGACCACTGGCGCAAACTGGAGCGCGAGCGCCGGGCCCTGCACCGCGTCACGTCGGAGGCCGCCGTACGCCCGCCCGACGAGCAGGCCGACCCGTCCGTGCGGCTGCTCGTGCAGTCGCTGCCGGAACGACTGCGCGTCCCGATCCTCCTCCACTACTACGCTGACATGCCGATCCGGGAGGTGTCCGCACTGACCGGGCGCAAGGAAGGCACCGTCAAGGCCGATCTGCACGCGGCCCGGGAACTGCTCCGCGTCCACCTGAGGAGAAGCCTTGACCACACGTCTTGACGGCGACCCCGGTGAGCCGGAGTACGCCCTCGACGACCCGCTCGCCGTGATCCTTCGCCCCTCCTCCCCCGACTACCTGGGTGCTCCCACCGGCCAGTACGAGGCGATCCGCCGTCGTGCGAACCGTCGCCGCCTGCTGCGCGGTGCGGCCGGGGCGGGCCTGTGCTGCGTCGCGGCGGCCCTCATCGCGCTCCCTCTGCGCCACACCGCGGCCGAGCACCCCCCGACCCCGACGATCCCGATGGCCCCGCCCACCACGAGGCCGGCGCCGGCCACCGACTCGGCGCCCCCCACCTCCGTGCCGTCCCCGTCCGCTTCCGACTCGCGGCCCTCGTCCCCGGGCACCACCGCCCCCCGCACGAGCCGGCCCGGCACCCCCGCCCCCGAGGAGGCGACCGGCCGGACGGAGCCGTCCCTCGCCCCGTCGGCCACCCCCACCTCGATACGCCCCGTCCCGTCGGCGGCCCGCCCGGCCACGGACCGGGAGACCGTGCCGGACAGCCGCTGACCGGCACCGGCACAGGCCCGGGTCAGTCCCCCGGCCCCTGCCGCCGCATCCGCTCCGCCACCTCGCCTGCTTCGGTCTCCCACCAGGGCCGGACCAGTTCGGCGGGTCCCTCCGCGGTGGCCGTGGGCACGAGTTCGCCGTCGAGACGCCGGTCCAGCACGGCCGTCTGGGCTCGCTCGGCCCGCACCCACTGCGCGAGGACCGCCAGCAGGAAGGGGACGGCGACCAGTTCGGCGATGCCCAGCATGGCGCCGCCGCCCAGCTGCTGGTCGTGCCGGACGTCGGACCCGGGCGGGGCGTGGTGCAGGTACCAGGCGCCCGCGATCAGGGTGCCGTGCGTCATGACCACCAGTCCCGGGAGCGCGTCGACGACCCCGTCCAGGAAGACCAGGGCCGCCCGCACGGGGTGGGTGCACCAGGCGGGCAGGGCCTCCTCGCCGGTGAGCACGGGAAGGACGAACAGGCAGCCGGCCGCCAGCAGTTGGAGATACATCAGCTCGTGCAGCCAGCCCACCCGCAGCGCGGTGGCGAAGTACGGCGTGAAGTAGACGGTCAGTTCGGTGGCCAGCACCAGGACCGTGCTGACGAGCGGGAACGTCAGCACTCTGAGCAGCCGGCCGGTCAACGCCCGCCGCACCCGGTCCGCGCCGCGCTCCGGCAGCGCCCGCACCGCCAGCCGCAGCGGGTCGCCGAGGGCGAGGCCCAGCGGCGCGAGCAGATCGAGCCCCACGTTCTGCACGGCCGCCGTCCAGAACAGCTCACGGTCGTAGACGGCGAGGCCGGACATCGTGGCCACGACGATCGTCCCGAGCCCGAGCAGGACGAACGCGGCGAGCCGGGCCGGCGGCCACGAGCCGCCTCTGCCGCGCACCCGGACCACTCCCCAGGCGTAGAGCCCTCCCAGCACGGCGACGAGCAGCAGCGCCGGGACGTCCGGCCGCCACGACCCCAGCAGTCGTCCGAGGGTCGGGTCCGGAAGGTACACAGCCGACAGTTCGCTCACCGGCGGACGATAACCCCCGAAGTTAAGGAGATGCCCGGCAGGTGGCCACGGCCCGCCAGGCCCGGAGGTGTTCAGGCCGTCCACGGCGGCGGCTAGCCTTGCCCGTATGGCCCTGGCATGCAACGCCCTGCCGCACTGCTTCCTCTGACGCCGCGGTGAGGACGGCGACGTGAGTGCGTCACGTCGCCCTCCTCGGCGTCCCCGCACCCCGGCCGCCGGCGCACGGCGGCCGGCTGCGCGGCGCCGACGTCTCACCGTCCGCCACGCGCGCGGCGTGCCCGCTTCCCGTGTGCGCCGCGTTCCGAGGAGCACCCATGCCGTCCGACCGACTTCTGTCCGTCCTGACCTGCCCGCTGTGCCCGGCCGGTCTCCACCGCACCGGCGGAGCCCTGCGCTGCGCCGGCCGGCACACCTTCGACATCGCCCGCCACGGCTACGTCAGCCTGCTGACCGGCCACCGGCGCGCCCCGAGCGCCGACTCCGCCGAGATGGTCCGCAGCCGCGCCGCGTTCCTCGGCGCCGGGCACTACGACCCGCTGGCCCGCACCCTGGCGGGGCTCGCCACCGAACTGGCCCCGCCCGACGCCACCGTCCTGGACGCCGGGGCGGGCACCGGCCACTACCTCGCGGCCGTCCTGGACGCCCTCCCCCGGGCTCTCGGCCTGGGACTGGACAGCTCCGTACCCGCCCTGCGCGCGGCGGCCCGCGCCCACGCCCGTGCGGAGGCCGCCGGCTGGGACGTCTGGCAGCCGTGGCCGGTCCGCACCGGCTGCGCCGACCTCGTCCTGAACGTCTTCGCTCCCCGCAACGGGCCCGAGTTCCACCGGGTCCTCACCCCGTCCGGCGCCCTGCTGGTCGTCACCCCCACGGCCCGGCATCTGCGCGAACTGCGCGCGTCCACGGGGCTGCTGGCCGTGGACCCCGGGAAGGAGGAGCGCCTGCGCCGGACCCTGGCGGAGCATTTCCGGCACGAGCGCGCCGAGACGCTGGAGTACCCGATGAGCCTCACGGCCGGGGAGGTCACCGGTCTGGTGACCATGAGCCCGGCGGCGCGTCACGTCGATCCCGCAGCGCTGCGCGGCCGGGTCGCGCAGTGGGCGGCACCGGTGCGGGTGACCGCCTCGTTCGTGGTGTCGGTCTACCGGCCTCGTCGAGGGCCGGACCGGCGGCCGCGAGCGGCCTGAGCGGCCTAAGCGGCCCGAGTGGCCTGGGCGGCCTCGGCGGGCTCGTCCAGGCGCCGCTGCTGGGCCGTCGTGAGCGTGTGGATCATGAGGGCGGCGGCCCCGGCCGCGGCCACGACCACCAGGTCCGCGGCGAGCAGGGGCAGCACTCCGTCGTAGGCGCGGGCGATGACCTCGTCGGTGTCGTCGGCGTAGATCAGCCCCACGCCGCCGGCCAGACCGGCCAGCCACAGGCCCCACCACCAGTTCACGACGGCGGGCAGCGGCCGCTCGGGGAAGACCGAGCGGTGGACGTCCGCGACGAGCCCCCGGGGTATCCACAGGTTCACCACGGGCACCACCCAGCCCAGCCAGAGCCAGAGGTAGGCGTAGCGCGGCTCCGCGCCCGACAGGGCCCTGGCGTTGTCCCGCATGCGGTCCAGCCAGAACAGGAACGCGATGGCGCAGACGGCCGTGACGGCACCGCCCACGGAGTCGACCAGGTGGTAGGAGTCCTCCAGGGCGTTCAACGGGCGGTGCTCGCCGCCGCCCTGGTCGGGCGGGCCGGACGCCGGCATCCCGGCCGTGGCGAGCCGGAGGTGCCAGACCGCCCGGGCCACCCAGGTCAGCGCGGCCAGGGCGAGGGCCACGACGGCGCACCGGGCCACCGCCCGGACGGGACGCGGGGCGGGGACGGGGCCAGTGGGGTGGGACTTCTGTTCGATCACCCCGTCATCCTGCCGGACGCCCGCTCCGGCCCGGTCACCCTGCCGGACGCAGCTCCGCCGGCCGGCCGTCCGCGTCGAACCGCACCTGAAGGACCTGGTCGACGGCGTCCCGGTCGAGGGGACCGAACACGTGCGGGAACAGGGTGTCCCCACTGACGCCGGGCGGCGGGGCGGGGGCCGCCGCCTCCCACTCCACCCTGGCGGTGAGCCGTGCCTCGTCGAGGGCGAGCACGAGCAGGGGCCGGGGGGCGTCCCGGTAGAAGGCGTCGACGACGGCCAGGGTGGTCGCCTCGTCCGGGGAGCAGTGCACGAAGCCCTCCTCGGCGAGGGAGGCGGGGGCGTACGCCGGGCCCGGGGCGGTGTTCCAGACGGTGAGCGGAACGACGTGATAGATCATGGCCCCGTTATAGACGCCGACGGGAGGCCCGGAAGCCCCAGGGCGGCGACGGTCCGCCGGGTCGTCTCGGCGATCAGGGGGTCCGACGGGTCGGTGCCGCGGCCGGGCCGGTCGGTCATGACGGCCAGGACCAGCGGCTCGGTCCGGGGCGGGTGGACGATCGCGATGTCGTTGGCCCGGCCGTAATGGCCCGTCCCCGTCTTGTCGGCCACCTTCCAGCCCTCGGGGAGCCCGGCCCGGATGCGGCGGGCGCCGACGTCGGTGGCGTTGCGCGAGAGCCAGTCCATCAGCAGCCGGCGTTCCCGGGCGGGCAGGGCGGTGCCCAGGAGGAGCGTCCGGAAGTCGCCGGCGATCGCCTGCGGGGTCGTGGTGTCGGCGGGGTCGCCCGGCGGCACGTCGTGCAGGTCGGGCTCGTAGTGGTCCATGCGGCTCGTGGTGTCGCCGAGCCGGCGCAGATAGGCGGTGAGCCCGGCGGGGCCGCCGATGTCGCGCATCAGGAGGTTGCCCGCCGTGCCGTCGCTGTGGCGGACGGCGGCGTCGCAGAGCTCGCGGAGCGTCATCCCGCGCGCCACGTGCCTGCCCGTGATCGGGGCGGTGGAGCGCAGGTCGGCCTCGGTGTAGGTGACGCGGCGGTCCAGGCCGCCGGGGGAGCGGTGGTGCAGGACCGCCGCCGCCGCGAGTGCCTTGAACGTCGAGCAGAACGCGAAGCGCTCCCCGGCGCGGTGCACGACGGTGGCACCGGTGCCGGTGGCGAGGGCGTAGACGCCGACGCGGGCGCCGTACGCGCGCTCCAGGTCTGCCAGCCGGAGGTCGCGGACCGGTGATGTGCCGGAGGGCACCGGGGTGTGCCGGCGCGCGCGGTCGGCGGGGTGGTCGCCGGTGCCGCAGGCGGTGAGCGGGACCAGGACCGAGGCGGCCAGGAGGGCTCGGCGGGAGCGGGCTTGCCGGTCGGCGGTCATGGCGAGGCTCCTGTCACACGGGGCGCGCCGGGGCCGGGCTCTCGTCGCCGCGGACTGGAGCCCGCGCCGGGGCCGGGCTCTCGTCGCCGCGGACTGGAGCCCGGTCCGGCTCGGCGGTCAGAGCTGGAACTCGGCCGGGGGCACTCCCAGTGCCGCGCAGGCCTCACGCAGGACGGTGGCCTCGGCCTGGGAGAAGTGGCCGTCGGCACCGGCGATGACCATGCCCGTCTGGATCACGGCCCTGGCCTCGGTGGGCTTCTTGGCGGCCTTGGTGATCTCCTGCATGGCCTCCGCCTTGCCGAGCTGGAAGTTGGCGGTCAGCTGGTCCACATGCTTGTTGAAACGCGTGCGCAGCTGCTCCGGCGGGAAGTTCTGCAACACGTCGTTGCCGAGGATCATCGATTCGACCTGCTGGCGCTCGGCCGGGTCCACCTGCCCGTCGGCCGCCGCGACCAGGGCGCACATCGCCATGCTCGCGTCCCGGTACGCACCGCTCTTCAACTCGTTCTTCAGCGAGCCGAGCTGCGTCTTCAGCAGACCGACCAGCTGGGCCTTGCTGCCGCCGGACCTGGTCGCGCCACCGTGCCCGCCGGTCGTCGCGCTCCGCCCGCCCTGCCCCTGCTGGAGAGCCTTGGCCTGGTCCTTGAGCCGGTCCCACACTGCCATTGACGCCACCTCGGTACTAGTCGGCCACACCTGCCCGCTCACGCGCGCACACCCCACCAACGCCCGGCCCCCGGGCAAAGGTTCCGCAAAGCGCGACGCCGACGGCCCGCACCCGGAAGCCGGGTACGGGCCGTCGTGGTGTGCCGGACGTCAGGCGTCGTCGCGGGAGCGCGGCCTCAGGCGCGGCGCGAGACGGAAGGCCGCGAAGCCCACCGCCGCCAGGGCCGCGGCCACCGCGAGGAGGACGCCGGTGCCCCCCGCGCCGGTGGAGGCGAGGCTGCCGCCGCCGAGGTCCGCCGACGTACCGCCCGTGGTCGAGGTGCCGTCGCCGCCGGTCGTGCCGGAGGTGGCGCCACCGGCCGTCGGGCTCGGCTCGGCGGAGGGGCTCGGGTCGGCCGTGGGGCTCGGGGACGGGGAGCCGGACGCGTCGCCGGGGCCGGGCTCCTCGGTGCCGCCGTCACCGGGGACGACCTCGACCGCGAACTGGGTCATGGCGTCACCGACGGACGCGGCCACGGTGTAGGTGCCCGTGCCCTCACCTGCGGTCAGGGCCGGGGCCTCCGCCCGGCCCGAGTCGTCGGTCTTCACGCGGACGACCCGGTCCTCGCCCTCGAAGCGGGGCGCGTCCTCGCCGGTGTCCTCGACGCGGAACTCCACCTCGGTCCCGGCCGGTGCCGTCGCGCCCGACTTGACCACCCTGGCCAGCAGCGCGTCGGCGAAGTCCTGCCCCTGCTCGGCCTTCTGCCCGTCGCCGCCGGCGATGCTCACGGTGTACGGCGACTCCTTGACCCGCACGGTGAAGACCGTCTCCGCGCCGAGGGTCTTCGCCCGGACGGTGAACCGGCCCTCCTTGTGGCCGCTCAGGTTGATGAAGGGGCTCTGCGCACGCCCCTTGGCGTCGGTCGCGACGACGGCCTTGACGTCGTCGGGGCCGTCGGTGAGGTGGAAGACCGGCTTCACACCGTCCGGGTCGTCGATCGTGAACGTCACCGAGGCGTCCGCGACCGGCTTGCCGTCCTTGTCCCGGGCTCCTACGGCCAGTGGCTTGACGCCACCGCCCGGCTGGGTCGTCACGTCGGTGCCGGAGACCTGGACCAGCCGGTCGACCGCCGGGGACTGCCGCCACTGAAGGACGATCCGGCCCGGGCCGCCGGGGGCGTTGACGCCGCCCTCGGCCACCCCGGAGTCGATCGGGTTGCCGGAGGAGGCCCAGAACGGGTCGGTCTTCTCCGGCGGCGTGGTGCCGTTGCCGACGACCAGCCGGGCGTCGTCCACCCGGGCCGGTTCGGCGAAGCTGGAGCCGCCGCCACCGCTGCCGGTGGTGGGGTCGTTGCCGGTGGTCGAGCCGGTCTCGGCGCCCGTGCCACCGCCCCCGCCCGCGTAACCGGCACCGCCGCCGCCACCGCCGTAGCGGCCCGCGCCGCCGGTGCCTCCGGCCCCGCCCTTGGCGTGGTCGGCGCCCGCGGCGCCGTTGCCGGTCCCCGCGCCGCCCTTCGCTCCGGTGGCGCCCTTGCCGCCGCGGCCCGTCTCGGAGGCGTCCTGACCCGACTCGCCACCGGCGGCGCCCGCCCGGCCGTGGGCCATGTCGCCGCCCCCGCCTCCACCGCCGCCCGCGACGATCAGCGCCGCGCCGCCGCTCGTGCGGATCGCACTGCTGTTGCCGCCGCGCTCGGCGTCGTTGCCGCCCTTGCCGCCGAGGGCGTCACCGGCGTTCGGCCCGGCGACGGCCACGCTCAGCGTCTCGCCCGGGCTGACCTTCACGGTGCCGGCGACGAAACCGCCCGCGCCGCCGCTCGTCATGGAGTTGCCGGCGCCGCCCTCTCCCCAGGCCCGGACGTCCAGGCCCGTCACTCCGGACGGCACCGTGAACTCCTGCTTCGCCGTCGCCGGGTCGAACAGCCGGCAGCCGGAGAAGCCCTCCGTCGGCGTGCAGGCCTTCCCGGCGAGCACCACGCTGCCGGCGGCCGTCGCGGCGCTCGCGCCCGTCAGGGCGGTGCCCGCGGTCAGCGCCACGAAGGTCAGGGCCGCGGCGCCGCGGCGGAACGCGGCGCGGCGTGGCACGGCAAAACCGTGATGCATCAAGAAAACTCCCCCACTCGTCACGAGCTCCCCCCCAGGGAGCCATGAAGTGCTCGATCCAGAATCGAACATGACAGTGTGACAGCTGATCAAACCTTGGACACCGGGTCAACCGAGAATGGTCGGTTCCGGACAAGCGGGAAGGCCGGTCCCGGCTCCCGAGCGGCACACGCGGGGACGCGACGGCCGGGTCCGGCCCTCCTCTGGCCGCAATCTGCCACCCGGCGCGGCGGGCCGCCTCCCGGGAGGGCCCGAACGGGGACGGCCCGGGGCGGCCTGTGATGATGAGCGCATGTCGACCGTCGCCACGCTCGCGGTGCTGGCCCTCGCCGCGCTCCACGCCTACATCCTGGTGCTGGAGATGTTCCTGTGGACCACGCCGCGGGCCCGGGCCGCCTTCGGCACCACCGCCGCCTTCGCCGCCGAGACGAAGGCCCTGGCGGCCAACCAGGGCCTCTACAACGGCTTCCTCGCCGCCGGACTGGTGTGGGGCGCGGTGGCGCCCGACCCGGTGGGCTTCCAGGTGTCGGTGTTCTTCCTGGTCTGCGTGGCGATCGCCGGGGTCTACGGCGCCGCGACCGCCAGCCGGAAGATCCTCTTCGTGCAGACCGTCCCGGCGCTGGCCGCCCTGGCCCTGGTGCTGCTCGCGCGCTGAGTCACACGCCCTCGGTGACGGCCCGGTCCATGAGGCGGACCGCCTCCGCCCGCGCGGTCGCGGGCGGCACCACCAGCAGGTCCCAGCGGCCGCGGCCGGGGGCGAGCAGACAGACGGTGTGCGGGGCGGTCGGCGAGTCCGTACGGCCCACGTGCACCTCCTGGCCCGCGACCACCAGCCGCTCCGGGCAGACCGGCCAGGTGTCCCCGTTGACCAGGACGCTGCTGATCCGGCCCCAGGCGTCCGGCAGGCCGCCGAGCAGCCCGGGCAGTTCGGCGGCCAGGTCGTACGAGCGGGGCCACCACGCCCCGTCGATGCGGCGGGCGGTGCGGTCCTGACGCCGCTGGTCCGCGAGCCGTAGCCGGACCTCGGACGGCGCGGGGGCGGACGGCGGGGGAGAAGGGGCGGACGTCATCGTTGGGCTCCTGCTGCGGAGGGGATGCGGACCAGGAGGTGGCGAAGCCGCGAGCCCGGTGGGGGAGGTCCTGCGAGTGCCTGGAGCGCCGGGGGCGGGACCGGTTCGGCCACCGGTTGCGGCATACCCCCGGTTCCTCCACCGTACCCCGCGCCGCCCGTGAGGCCGCCGTGAGCCCGCTGCCGGCATGGAGCGGTTTGCCCGGGTTTTACGCTGGGGCATTCCGGGCGCTTTATAGCATTCCGTCGGTGATACTTGGGGCATGAATACGGCAACGTATGCAGAACTGGCGGCGTCGTCAGATCACGCGGTCGCCGTGACCATCGCGTTCGTCGGCGGGCTGATCGTGGCCTGCGCGCTGATCTGGGCCGTACGGGTCGGGATGCGCGTCATGGACACGGACACCCATCACCCCGCCCCGGAAGAACAGCCGCACCTGCCGGACACCGGGCCGGTCCGCGAGACGCGGGAGATGCGGGAGCCCGACGACGTGCCGGTCGTCGCGCGCGACGGGCAGCGGCTCATGCCCCATGAGCTCCACCGCGCGAGCACCAGGACCGGAAAGGACCAGACGCCGCGCCGCTGGTCGCCCGGATCCAGCGGATCCTTCGGCGGCGGCGGGCTCGGACGCACATGACGCCGTGGCTCCGGGAGACGCGGACGCGGACGCGGGCAGGCGGCATGGCTGCCCGCCGTCGCGGGCGCCGGGCGACGGCAGGGGCGGCCGCGGCGCTGGCCCTGTCCGCGGTGCTCGCGGGATGCGGCGGTGACGACAGCCCCGCGGACACCGTGCGCAAGGCGGAGTCCGCGGTGGGGTCGATCGCCTCGGAGGCCGGCGAGGCGGTGGAGTCCGCCTCGGCCGAGGCCCGCGAGCGGCTCGACGACATCCAGGACGGCACCGACGTCAAGGGCGACGTGACGACCGGCCCGCCCGTCACCGGCTCCGACGGCCGGGTCCGTACGGAGGTCACCGCCCGCAACACCGACGACGCGTCCCGCTCCTTCGCCGTCCAGGTCACCTTCCGGGACGCCGGGGGACGACTGGCCGACACGGTCATCGTCACGGTCGACCACGTGCAACCAGGGCACTCCGCCACGGCGACCGCCCGCAGCACCCACGACCTCTCCTCCGGCCCCGTGCGCACGGAAGTGACCCGGGCCGTCCGCTACTGACCCCGCCGGGCCGGCCGGTCCGCCGCGACCGAGATGTCGATCTGTTCGCTCATCGCGCTCACCCCGTTCAGGGTGGCGACCGCCTGGAGGCGGTTGGAGCCCGCTTGGAGGCCGGGGACCGGGACGCAGGTCCAGGCGCCGTCGGCCGTCGCGGTGGTCGCGCAGACCTCCTGGTCGTCCTTGTCGCGCACGGTGACCCGGGCGCCCGGGTGGGCCGTGCCGGAGATCTCCGGCCGGCCGGCCAGCGGCACACCGGACAGGGGGCGGGACAGCGTCGGTGCGGCCAGGCCGACGGTCACGGCACACCGGCCCACGGCCCGCGGCACGCCCCGGGCGTCGGTGACGCGCAGGGCGCAGCCGCGCAGCCGGGTGCCCGGGACGGCGTCCGCCGGTACCGCCAGCACGAAGGGGAACACCCGGTCCGGCCCGGCCGCCTCCCCGGTCATCGTGTACGTCGCGCTGCGCCCGTCGGCGGCGACCGCACCGCGGCTGCCGGACGTGCCGGGCGGCGTGCCGGTCACCCGGGCACCCCGGGGCGCGGTCAGTCTCAGCGTCGCGCCCCCGGCCGTGTCCGGGACGCCCGCGACCTCGACGATGCCCTCCCGGCCGGGGACGACGGTCGCGGCACCCCACAGCCCGCCGTCCCGGGCCGCCGCGGGTGCGCCGGGGAGCGCGAGCACCCCCGCCACGACGGCTCCCGCCACGACCGTGGTCTTCCTGTACCTGTTCATCGCGGGCGGGGCTCCCTGTGCTGCGGACGTCGACTGCGCTGTGCCTGCGATTCTCCGGTCCGTCAGGCGCGGCGGCGCGTGCGCGTGGGCCGTGCGGGTGGGGGGCGGCAGGCGCACCGGCCCCGCCTGCCGCCCTGGTGACTAACGCCCCAGCCACGCCGTCGTGTCCGGGCCGAGCCGGCCGTCCTCCAGGGGCGCGCTGGTCAGCAGGACCTCACCGGCCGGCAGTTCGACCGGCGCGCCGGACAGGTTGGTGACACACCGCCAGCCCTCGCCGCGGTCGAACCGGAGCACGCCGTCCGGGGCGTCCGCCGCCCAGGTCAGCTCCTCGCCGTCGAGGAGTTTGCGGCGCAGCCGCAGGGCCGTGCGGTACAGCTCCAGGGTGGAGCCCTCGACCCCGTCCTGGGCCTCGACGGCGTAGGCGGCGAAGCCGGGCGGCTGGGGCAGCCAGGCACCGCCGGGCCCGAAGCCGTACGAGGGCCCGGCCGTGGTCCAGGGCAGGGGGACGCGGCAGCCGTCGCGGCCCTTGCGGACGTGGCCCGTCTGCTCCCAGATCGGGTCCTGGAGCACCTCGGTGGGCAGGTCGGCGACCTCGGGCAGGCCGAGTTCCTCACCCTGGTAGACGTAGGCCGAGCCGGGCAGCGCCAGCATGAGCAGGGTGGCGGCCCGGGCCCGGCGCAGTCCGGCCGCCTCGTCGACCGCCGGGGCGTGGCCGCCGGAGACCAGCCAGGCGTTGAGGTCGGTGCCGGGCGGCAGCATCAGGCGGGAGGCGTGGCGGATCACGTCGTGGTTGGACAGCACCCAGGTGGCCGAGGCGCCCGCGGCCCGGGCGGTGGCGAGCGAGTCCGTGATGACCTGCCGAAGCTCGTCCGCGTCCCAACCGGCCTCCAGATACTCGAAGTTGAAGGCCTGACCCAGTTCGTCCGGACGGGCGTACAGGGCGCGCCGGGCGCCGGGCACCCACGCCTCGGCGACGGCCATGCGGGGTGGGCGGTATGCGTCGAGGATCTTGCGCCAGTCGCGGTAGATCTCGTGCACCTCGTCGCGGTCGTAGAAGGGGTGCGTGCCGGGCGGCAGGGCGGTGAGCCCCTCCTCGCGGCTCAGTTCGGGACGGCCGAGGTCGCGCAGGGGTTCGCTCAGGTCCTTGACGAGGGCGTGGGCGACATCGATGCGGAAGCCGTCGACACCGCGGTCGGACCAGAAGCGCAGGGTGGTGCGGTAGTCGGCGCGGACCTCCTGGTTCTCCCAGTTGAGGTCGGGCTGCTCGGGGGCGAACAGGTGCAGGTACCACTGCCCGTCGGGCACTCGCTGCCACGCGCTGCCGCCGAAGACGGACTGCCAGTCGGTGGGCGGGAGCTCCCCGTGCTCGCCGCGGCCGTCGCGGAAGACGTAGCGGTCGCGGGCCGCCGAGCCGGGCCCGGCGTACAGGGCCTCCTGGAACCAGGCGTGCCGGTGCGAGGAGTGGTTGGGCACGATGTCGACGATGACCTTCAGGCCGAGGCGGTGGGCCTCGGCGACCAGCGCGTCGAAGTCGTCGAGGGTGCCAAGCCGCGGGTCGACGTCCCGGGGGTCGGCGACGTCGTAGCCGCCGTCGGCGAGCTCGGAGGGGTAGAAGGGGCTCAGCCACAGGGCGTCCACGCCCAGGGCGGACAGGTGACCGAGGCGGCGGGTGATGCCGCGCAGGTCGCCGAGTCCGTCGCCGTCGGCGTCGGCGAAGCTGCGGGGGTAGATCTGGTAGACGACGGCCTGACGCCACCAGTTCGGATCCCGGGACGACAGGTCGAGGGTGGAGCGATCGGTCACGCGGTCTCCTTAGAAGGGCATGTGGGCGACAGCATTAAATCTGTCCAGAATGCCGGAAAAAGGAACCATCGTGTTGATCGGAGTGATCCATTCCTGCTGTGACGAAAGTGTGATGGCAGCGCAACTTCCTTTGCATCAGCGCAGGTTGACAGCGTGCTGCGGCGCCGCCACGATGGGGGCTCACTGAGGCGCATGTGACCAATGAGCCCAGTGTTTCTCAGACCCTCACCCCCGGTGCGGCCCCGGCAGCCGCGCGCCGCGCGCTGCCCGCATGCCGTCACCCGGGTTCTGCAGACGCCAAGAAATGGGATCCGCATGTCCATAGCGAGACGTGTCACCGCGCGCCGCCTGCTGGGGACGGGCGCCGCGGCCCTCGCCCTCTGCGCCGCCTCCGCCACCACCGCGTTCGCCAACGGTACGCCCGGCGGCGACGGCTGGTCGTCCGGTGGCAGCTACAAGCCCGGCACGGGCGCGGGCACGGAGACCGGGACCGATCGCTGCCAGTTCTCGCTCGACGGCACGAACTTCTACGACTCGGTCAAGGTCGACGACCAGAACCTGAAGCCGACCGAGGACGGCAAGGTCCACATCAAGGTGCGCACCGCCGGTGACGCGGCCACCTGCACGGCCTCCCTGGCCTCCTACCTCGCCCACGGCGCGACGTTCGCGACCTCCGGCGAGCAGGTCTTCGTCGACTTCGACACCGTGACGGTCAAGCCGGGCGTCACCGAGTCGCTCGACATCGCCATCCCGGACAAGGGCTGCTTCGGGCAGATCGACCTCTACCGGGGCGCGGTGAAGTTCGACGGCGAGCTCGACGCGAAGGACGGCTTCGAGCACGGCGAACTGCCCAAGGGCCCGGACCGCCCGGTCATCAAGGACAAGCTGATCGCGGCCTGGAACGGCGGCACGAAGGAGTGCACGACCCCGCCGCCGGCGGAGGAGCCCCCCGCCTCCACGCCGCCCGCGTCCACGCCGCCCGCGTCCCCGTCCGAGCCGGCCGAGGAGACCACGCCTCCGGCGTCCCCGTCCGAGCCGGCCGAGCCCTCGACGCCGCCGTCCTCCGACACGGACACGCCCACGCCGAGCGCCTCCGAGTCGACGCCCGTCGCGCCCAAGCCGAACGGCGGTGGCGGCGACCTCGCCGAGACCGGCGCCGACAGCAGCACCGGCCCGATCGCCTTCGGCGCGGCGGCCCTGCTGGCCGGCGGCGCGGCCCTCGTCGTCGCGACCCGCCGCCGCGCGGCGAAGCGCGGCGTGTAGCACGCCCGAACCCGAAGAGAAGCGCCCGGTGTGCCGCCGTCCGGCGGCGGCACACCGGGCGTTCTCATGCCCGCGCGGCCGGACCACCGCGGCCATGTCGCCCGGCGGGCGCGCCGTCTCGCCCGGCGGGTCGCGCATGACGGCCCTCGGCGTCACGAACGCCACGCCCCGGCGAGCGCCGCCGTCGCCCTCTTCGTCGCCGTCGCCGTCGCCGCGGCCAGGGCGCTCACGGCGGCGTCCCACCGCACCACCGTCGGCGGCCTCGGCACGGCCGGTGGATCACGTCTCGACGGTCGACAGGTACAGCTTCACGTAGCGCTCGACGTCCACGTCCAACGCGACGTCCACCAGGGCCTGTTCGCGCGTGCCCTCATGGAGTTCCGACTCACCGGGCCGGGCGCGCCGGTCGACGATCGTCATGCCGCGGGCCGGTCCTGGTGCCAGGGAGACCTCCACCGGGAGGCGGTGGGTCGTCAGGCCCTCCGGGTCGGCGACCGCGCACACCGCACCCGCGTCCCCGAGACCGCCGGCCGTCTCGGAGGGGTCGTCGGGGCGGCTGTCCGGACGGGCGGGACGGTGGGCGAGCAGCTCCCCGGCCAGCCGCGCCCCCGGCTCGCCGCTCGCGCGCAGCCGCCGCACATCCGCCGCGGGCACCACGACCCGCGTGAACACGTCCAGGCCGTACATCGTGATCGGCACCCCGGCGGTGAGCAGGATCGCGGCGGCCTCCGGATCGTGCCAGACGTTGAACTCCGCGACGGGCGTGGCGTTCCCGACGGCCGCCGCGCCGCCCATGAAGACGATCCGCTCGATGTTGCGGACCACCTCCGGATGCGTCCGCAGGAGCAGCGCGATGTTCGTGAGCGGGGCCATGGGGATCAGGGTCACCGGGCGCGGGGAGGCGAGGATCTCCCGGCGCAGCAGCGTCACCGCGTCGACGTCGGCGGGCCCGCGCGTGGGCTCCGGCAGGCCCAGATCGCCCATTCCGTCGTGGCCGTGCACGTGCCGCGCCGACCGGGGCGCCTCGATCAGCGGCCGCTCGGCGCCCCGGGCGACGGGGATGCCGGGCGCGCCCGCCTGCTCCAGCACGGTCAGGGTGTTGCGCACCACCCCGTCCACGTCCGTGTTCCCGGCCACGCAGGTGATCGCCCGCACGTCGAGCGCCGGGTGCCGTACGGCGAACAGCAGGGCGAGGGCGTCGTCGACGCCGGTGTCGCAGTCGATGATGACCGGGATGCGCGGGCCGTCCGTCACGGCGGGACTCCTTCCATCGGTTCCCCCGAGAAGCTTCCTGGCAGCGACCCTACGGCCTGCGCGACGGCCCGTTCCGGCAGCGCGGGTGCAGGACCGCCGTATCGCAGGGACCGCCCTATCGCACGGACCGCCGTATCGCAGGGACCGATGAGTGCGGCCCCGGCGGCCGGTCGTTACCCGTGGAAGGACGAGGAAGGAGTACCGCCATGCCCGCACAGCGACCGACGACCGAACTCGACGCCCGCTACAGCTCCGCGCTCAACCCCCGCCCGGGTGCCTCGCAGGTCACCGCCACCGCCTGGCCCGAGGCGCAACGCCACCTGGAGAACGCGGAGATCTTCTGGGTGTCCACGGTGCGGCCCGACGGCCGGCTGCACGTCACGCCCTGCATCGCCGCCTGGCACGACGGGGTGCTGTACTTCTCGACCGGCCGCCTGGAGCAGAAGGCGAAGAACCTCGCCCACGACGCCCACTGCGCCCTGACCACCGGGTCGAACTCGCTCACCGAGGGGTTCGACGTGGTGGTCCAGGGCACGGCCGAGCCGGTCGCCGACCGTGCGCTGCTGGAGGAGGTGATCACGGCCTACGAGACGAAGTACGGGCCGCACATCACCTCCCCCGAGGGCACTTTCCACGGCATCGGGGACGCCTTCCGCGGCGGCGAGGCGGTGGTGTTCGCGGTGGCCCCGGACACGGCGTACGGCTTCGGCCGGGACGACGGGGTCTACAGCCACACGCGCTGGACCTTCTGACCCCGTCGCGAGCCGGGTGGACCCGTCGTCCTACGACGGGTCCCACAGCGCGGTGCCACGGGCCGCCACGCGGTCCGCGACGCGGCGCAGCAGCTCGGCGCCGGGCAGGGCGTCCGGCCTGCTGCCGTCGCGCAGGCGGGGGGCCACGAGACCGGCGGCGGTCTCCCGGCCGCCGATCACGGCCTGGTACGGCACCAGCCGGCCCGCGCGGATCCGGGCGGCGAGGGTGCCCTCTTCCGGCCCGCTGACCTCGGCGCGCAGACCGAGCTCGCGGGCCCGGCCGGCCAGGGCGTGAGCCGCCTCGGCCTGCTCGTCCCCCACCGGCAGGACGGCCAGCTGCCGGGGTGCCAGCCACGGCGGGAAGGCGCCGCCGTGCTGCTCGACGAGGTGGGCGACCGCGCGCTCCACGCTGCCGATGACGCTGCGGTGCACCATGACCGGGCGGTGTTTCGCCCCGTCGGGACCGATGTAGTGCAGATCGAAGCGCTCGGGCTGGTGGAAGTCGATCTGGACGGTGGAGAGGGTGGCCTCCCGGCCGGCCGGATCGGTGATCTGCACATCGATCTTGGGGCCGTAGAAGGCCGCCTCGCCCTCGGCGGCCTCGTAGGCGAGACCGGACCCGTCCAGGACCTCCCTCAGCAGGTCGGTCGCCCGCCGCCACAGCTCCGGGTCGGCCACGTACTTGCCGCCCTCCCCGGGCAGGGACAGCCGGTACCGGGTGGCGCGGATGCCGAGGTCCGCGTAGGCGCGGCCGATCAGCTCCAGCGCGGCCCGGGCCTCCTCGACGGCCTGCTCCAGGGTGCAGAAGATGTGCGCGTCGTTGAGGGTGATGGCCCGCACCCGGGTCAGACCGCCGAGCACACCGGACAGCTCCGAGCGGTACATGCCGCCCAGCTCGGCCATGCGCAGGGGCAGTTCGCGGTAGCTGTGGGAGCGGGAGCGGTAGATCAGGGCGTGGTGGGGGCAGAGGCTGGGGCGCAGCAGGACCTGCTCGGCGCCCACGTCCATCGGCGGGAACATGTCGTCGCCGTAGTGGTCCCAGTGCCCCGAGATCTCGTACAGCTCGCGCTTGCCGAGGACGGGCGAGTACACGTGCCGGTAGCCGGCCCGGCGTTCCGCGTCGCGGACGTACTCCTCCAGGGTGTGCCGCACGATCGCGCCGTCGGGCAGCCAGTACGGCAGCCCCGCGCCCATCAGCGGGTCGGTGTCGAACAGGTCCAGTTCACGGCCGAGTCGGCGGTGGTCGTGCACGGTGGGCTCCTCGGATCTTGAGGCGAGCACCGCGCGACGAAGCCCCGGGGCACTCGCCCCGGGGCTTCGGACATCTGGGTCAGCTGTCAGCGCGCCGGGACACTCTCCGGCGTCGTCGTCGAGGACGGGTACGGCTGGGCACGCTGCATGGGCGCGACGGTAACAGGGGCTCGCGGGTCCGGGCGACGGGTTTTCGGGGGGCCCCGGGACGGGCGACGGGTTCTCGGCGGGTTGCCCCGCGGCCGGGCGATGAGTTCGGCGGGTGGCCCCGGGGACGGGCGGGGGGTTCTCGGCGAGTAGCCCCGCGGCCGAGCGACGGGTCGGCAGGCAGCCCGCGCCCGAGCGACGGATCGGCAGGCAGCCCGCGCCCGGGCAACGGGTTCTCGACAGGTCGCCCCGCGCCCGGGCGACGGGTTCTTCGACGGGTGGCCCCGGGGACGGGCGACGTCCTCGGCGAGTAGCCCCGCGGCCGAGCGACGGATCGGCAGGCAGCCCGCGCCCGAGCGACGGGTTCTCGACAGGTCGCCCCGCGCCCGGGCAACGGGTTCTCGGCAGGTCGCCCCGTGCTCCCGGGGCGCTCACCCGGACGGACTGTCTCGCTGGTGGGCGGGCGGTCGCGGTGGTGCCGTAAGAGCACCACCCGAGCTTGGAGGGACCGCCCCGCCCGGCGGCGCCTCCATGAGCCCCGCAGGAGGCACCCCGATGACGCACCCTCCGGCCCCCCGTGCCCTCCTGGCCTCCGCGCTGTCCGTGACGGCCCTGCTGGCCACCGGCTGTTCCGTCGCGGACGAGCCGCGCCCCCGGTGGTTCTCCGCCTCCGCGTCCCCCTCCGGCGTGTCACCCTCCGCCGCGTCGCCCGCCGTCGAGCAGCCCGCCGGTTCCGGAGCCGCCCTCACCGAGGCGCAGGCCCGGGCGGCGCTGGTCACCGAGACCGACCTCGGGGAGCCGTGGGGGCCGACCCGGGGCGCGCGGACCTGGCGGGACGGGCTGCTCAAGGCGACCACGGAGGACCCGGACTGCCAGCGGCTGCTGGACGTCCTCTACACGGAGGAACCCTTCGGCACCCCGAAGGGCCCGCAGGCGACGTCCGCGCTCGACGACGGGGACACCGAGGCCCAGTTGCACTACCGGGTCGCCGCCCATCGCCCGGCGGACGTGGACCGCGCACTGGACTGGATGAAGTCGCTGCCCGGCCGGTGCGGCCAGTTCACGGCGGCGACCACCCGCGGCGGCGTCCAGGGCGTCGAGGTGCGGGACCTGTCGCTGCCGCCGGTGGGGGACGCCCGGCAGGGCCTGCGGGTCACGCTGGCCGGCGAGACGGAGGAGGGGGAGCTGACGTACCTCACCATGGACCTCGCCGCCGTCCGTGTCGGCGAGGAGGCGATCACCCTCACCAACGCCGGCCTCGACGAGGTGTACACGGAGGTCACCCTGCAGGCCGTGCAGCTCGGCGCGCAGCGCCTGGCCGAGCTCCGCAAGCAGGGCAGGGCGCAGATCTGAGGCTTCGCCCCGGGTCAGTACCGGTCGAAGCGCGTGCGGTGGGCGGTCACGTCCCGTGCCACGTCCAGGGCCGTGCGTCCGCGCGCGAAGGCGTCCGCCCGCAGCCGCGCCAGGGCGTCGTCCGCGCCCACGCCGAGCTGCGCCATGATCATGCCGACGGCCTGGTAGACCTCGTCGTGGTCGGCGGCCAGCCCGCTCAGCCAGTCCTCCCCGTCCGGTGTCCCGGGCTCGGCCCCGTGCGGCAGCGCCATCAGGGCCACCGTCATGACACCCGCCACGATCCGGGCCACGTGCAGCTGGCGGTCGGTGAGCCCGCCCGGCCGGTCCCGGTACAGGTCGAGGGTGCCCACGCACACCGGGCCACTGCCCAGCGGCACCGCGTAGACCGCCCGCACCCCGGCCTCCGTCGCCTGCTGGGCGAAGACCGGCCAGCGTCCGGCGTCTTGGCCGCTGGTCAGGTCGCAGGCGAGCACGGGCGCGCCGTCCTCGAGCGCGCTCTGGCAGGGGCCGTCGCCCAGCGTCGCCTGGATCTGCGCCAGGTGCGCGGCCTGCGCGCTGCTCGCGCTCAGCTGCACGGGCATGCCCTCGCTGCGCAGCGACACGCTGGCGCCGATCACCGGCAGCAGTTCCACCGCGACCTCGCACAGCCGCCCCGGCACCTCTCCGGGCTCGGCGCCCCGCACCCCCCTGGCGATCACGTCGGCGGCACGTACCCCGTCCGGGTCCGGGCCGCCCCCGGTACGGCCACGACCCGGGTCGCCGTCGGGGGCGCCTCGCGGATCGTCCCTGGGCCGCACAGCCACCGCCTCCTTCGATCGCCCCGCCGCTGCGCCGTCGCCGTCCGGTCTCCGGTGGCCGCGGGTGGGGCGGACGGTCGTGCGGCCGACCGCGCGTGACCGGTGCCCGACCGGTGCCCGGCCGGGCACGGCGCCCGCGACCTCGCCCGTTGCCGGCCGGGCACCGCGCCCGACACCCGCCCGGATCACTCCGAGCCCTCCCGGAATCGTGCCCCGACTACCCGTAGTCGGTGGGGCAAAACCCCTGCGTCCCCAACGCCCCCGCGCGGGACCGGCCTCAGCGCTTCTCGTACGGATTGTCCGGCTGCGGTACCCGACGGACGGAGGTGACGTCGACGACCGGGGGCCAGGCGGCGTCCGAGCCCGGTTTCCCCTCGGGACGCCAGGTGCCGGTGACCGTCACCCATGTGTCGACCGGCGGGGCCTGCGCGCCGCGCACCTCGACCTCGGCGGTCGTGGCGTCGGCGGCGCAGCAGGAGACGAGGAGGCGGGTGACGTACCAGGTGTCGTCGTCGTCCCGGGTGACGAAGCCGGTGAGCCGGACCGTACGGCCCTGAAGCGAGCGGGCGCTGTCGTAGACCGCCCGTGAGCCGAACTCCCCGAGGGTGAGCTCGACGGGGTCGCCGGACGGCAGGGCCGGGAAGGTGCCGACGCCCTGGGCGGTGCGCCGGGCCGCCTCGCGCTCCGCGCTGTAGGAGCCGAGGGCGGGCGGCGGGAACAGCAGGAGGGCGAGGGCGGGGAGGGTGAGGAACCAGGCGACACGGGGCCCGGCGGGACCGTGTCCGTGCCCTGCGTGGCCGCTGTCCTCCCCGGGCCGGGGCTCGGGCCCGGGATCGTGCCCGTGCCCGAGGGCAGCGCCGAGCCCACGCCCGGGGTCGAGGCCGTGCCCGGGGTCGAGGCCGTGCTCCTGCTCGGGGTCGGCGGTCCCGCGGGTGATCATCGCCACCGCCGCTCCCAACAGCACCAGCGTCACTCCCGACACCACCAGGTACGGCCGCAGCCCGGCCTGCACGTACCGCAGGTACAGCTCACTGAAGAGGGACACCCGCAGGATCGCCGCGCCCACGAGCGCGAGCAGTACCGCCGGTCCGTAGCGCCTCACAGCAGCCACCACCCCACCAGGACGCTGCTCCCCACGGCCACCACCCACGTCACCGCCGAGAACCGCACCGCGAAGGCCCTGCCGAACGTGCCGGTCTGCAACGCGATCAGCTTCAGGTCGACCATCGGGCCGACGACCATGAAGGCCAGCCGGGCGGTCGGGGAGAAGCCGCTCAGCGACGCGGCCACGAACGCGTCGGCCTCACTGCACACGCACAGCACGACCGCGAGCAGCGCGAGCAGCAGCACCGACAGCCAGGCAGACCCGCTGAAGACCTCCAGCAGCGACCGCGGCACGACGATGTCGAACGTCGCCGCGGCCCCCGCCCCGACGACGAGGAATCCGCCGGCGTGCAGGAAGTCGTGCTGAAGCCCGTCGACGAAGGCGCGCGGACCGCCGCCCGGTGTGCGCCCGCCGCCGCCCGGGGGCAGCCGCAGCCACTCCTGACGTCCGAACCGGGCCCACAGCCAGCCCATCACCACGGCCGTGCCGAGCGAGGCGAGCAGCCGGCCGAGCACCATCTCGGGCTGCCCCGGGAAGGCGATCGACGTCGCCACCAGGACGACGGGGTTGATCGCGGGCGCCGACAGCAGGAAGGCGAGCGCCGCCGCCGGTGCGACACCCCGACGCATCAGGCTCCCGGCCACCGGCACGGACGCGCACTCGCAGCCCGGCAGCACCACCCCGGCGGCCCCGGCGACCGGCACGGCGAGCACCGTACGGCGGGGCAGCAGCCGCTGGAACACCCGCTCGGGCACGAACGCCCCGATCGCCGCCGACACGACGGTGCCCAGCAGCAGGAACGGCACGCCCTGGACGGTGATCGCGGTGAACACCGTCCACCAGGCCGCGACGGGCGGGGTGTAGAGGTCGAGCGCCAGCATGGGTCCGAGCACGGACACCACCGTCGCGATGGCGAGCAGCGCCGCGCCGCCGAGCACGGCGTACACCAGGGCCCGCAGGCCCAGCCGTACGCCGTCGGCCACTGTTCGTCGGTTCTCCACGCACCCGCCCCGGTCGTTCACATCCCGGGGGGAGGCTAACCCGCACGGCTGTGCGAGGGCCCGGTTTCCTCAGAGAGGAGGCTGTGCGGGCGCGGGCCCGAGGGTGGTGGTGCCGGGGGCCGTGCGGTGCCCGAGGCCCGTCCGGTAGGCGTCCAGGGCCGCCTCCACCCGGCCGGTCCGGCGCAGCAGGTCGCCCAGCAGCCGGCACAGGTCGGCCAGGTCCCCGGCGGCGCCCGCCCGCTCCAGCAGGCTCAGGGCGCGGACGTAGTGCTCCTCGGCGTCCTCCGTGCGGCGGGCGTCCTCGGCGATGATGCCGAGCAGGCGGTGCGCGGCGGCGGAGTGGACGGCGCCGCGCTCGGGGGACAGGTGCCCTAGGACGTCGTGCAGCAGGGCCGCCGCCTCGTCGGACCGGCCGCGCCGGTGCAGCACGTCGGCCAGTTCCACGGCGACCTGGCTGCTGTAGAGGGCGGCGCGCCTGGCCGACAGCATGCCGAGGGCCTGCCGCAGCTCCTCCTCGGCCCGCTCCAGCCGGCCGTCCTGGGCGTAGACGTACCCGCGCATCCAGTGGCAGTTGGCGAGTTCGGTGCGGATCTGCAGGCCCCGGTACAGCTCGGCGGCCTTGGCCAGGGAGGCGTCGGCCTCGGCGAGGCGGCCCTCGGCGACCAGGGTGCGGGCGACGGAGCGGTGCATGCGGGCGACCAGGGCCGGATCGCCCGACTGCGGGGCGAGGGCCAGGGCGAACTCGGCGGCCTGGGCGGCCCGGGCGTGCGCGCCCATGTCCATGTACGGGCCGATCGCGCTGGCGTAGAGCAGCAGCAGGGCGTCGGGGTCGTGGAGGCCGCCGCGGTTGAGTTCGTCGAGGGTGGTCTCCAGCAGGTAGACGGCGTACCGCAGTTCCCCGGCCAGGTAGTGGGCCACGGCCCGGCCGCGCAGGGCCGGGGCCCGGGCGGGCAGCGGCGCACCGGCCAGGCACTCCTCGGCCCGCTCGAAGTACTGCCGGCCGGCCTCGAGCTCGCCGGTCTCCAGGGCGCACTCGCCGAGTCCGAGCAGCGCGGCGGACTGCTCGGCGGCCAGGCCGTGCGTCTCCGCCTCGGCGAGCAGCTCGGCGTACTGCCCGGCCGCGGCCTCCGCCTCGCCGACGGCGAGCGTGCGCTGCGCCTCGGTCAGCCGCAGCCGCAGCCCGGTGACCAGCCGGGCCGAGCGCCCGCCGGCCAGCTCGTCGAAGGCCACGCCGAGCCGCTCGGCGAGATGCCGCAGGGCGTCGTCGGAGGGGCGCACCCGGCCGGACTCCAGGGTGGAGATGTAGGCCGGTGTGTACACGGGTTCCGCCAATTGCCGCTGTGTCAGTCCCCGTTCGACACGCAACCGCTGCACCCGACGGCCGATCGTCGCCGGATCGTCACGCTCCCCCACGCCAACTCCCCCTGTGCCCCTTGCCGTTCGGCCTGGAATGCCCCTAGGTTAAACGGAGTGTTAAGCGGCATTGTCGAAGACGCTTAACACGCTGCCGCCGTAGTCGCCGCCCCAGTTGCGAGGTCGCCGTGCCGATGCGCACACGCACCGCCGAGCGGTACGCCCGAGGCTTCACCGCGGCCCTCGTCGCCGTGGCCACACTGCTGCTCGCGGCGAACGCGGGTCCGGCGCGAGCCGAGGCACCACAGCACGGTCCGCGGCCTGTGGCCGACTCTCGCTGAGACGGCCGGAACCGCCCTTTCCCATCAGCCTCATAATGCGTAGTTCACCCGAGTGTCAGAGGGGTGTTCTAGCCTGCGGGGGCTGATCACTTCTTTCCTGCTGATCACTTCTTTCGTTCCGGGGGGTTCGATCCATGCACAGACGCACTCTCACGGCCGCGACGGCGCTCGGGGTCCTCTTCAGCTCGGTGACGCTCGTCGCGGCCGGCGCCGGGTCGGCGGCGGCAGCCGACTCCAGCAGGATCCTGCCGCTGAAGTCGTCCGGCGACATGGTCGTCGACGGAGTCCACCACCGCGTCTTCATCAGCGATCCGACGGCGGGGCAGGTCGTCGTCACCGACTACGCGGGCACGGTCATCGCCACCGTCGGCTCGCTGCCCGGCGTGCACGGCCTGGAGCTGTCGCCCGACTCGGGCACGCTGTACGCGGCCGTGCACGACGCGACCGCGATCGTCGCGATCGACACGGCCACGGCGACCGAGACCCGCCGCTGGTCCACGGGCCAGGGCGCCGGCCCGGCGTACGTCGCCCTGACGGGCGGCAAGCTGTGGTTCAGCTACGGCGCTTCCGGCGACGGCAACATCGGCTCGCTCGACCCGAACGCCACCGACCCGGGCCTCACCCTGGGCCAGGACACCGGCCGCACCTTCTACGAGGCCCCGATCCTGGACGCCTCCCCGGGCGCCCCGGGCACGCTCGCCGCGGGCTCGCCGGGCCAGAGCCCGGTCGAACTCGCCGTGTACGACGTCTCCTCCGGCACGGCGAGCCGTACGGCGCACGCCTGGGACCCGGGCAACACGGGCGGCGGCAACCTCCAGGACCTGGCGGTCACGCCGGACGGCAAGGACGTCGTCACGGCCAGCGGCGCCCCGTACTACCAGGCGGTGTACAAGCTCACGGACCTGTCCGCCGACGGCAAGTACGTCACCAACACGTACCCGAACGCGGTGGACATCGCCCCGAACGGCGACGTCGCGGCGGGCACCTTCTCCTGGTACGACCCGGACGTCCATGTCTTCAAGCCGGGCACCTCGATGCCCCTGAGGCAGTACGACTTCCCCAACACCGGCAACAGCAGCGGCGCCGACACCCTGGCTCCGGCGGGCCTGGCCTGGGCGCCGGACGAGAGCAGGCTGTTCGCGCTCTCGGAGAACGACAACAACGTCTACTCGCTGCGGATCCTCGAAGCCCCGACGAAGGCGGGCACGACCCTCGCGGTGAACGCCCCCGCCACGGCCACCCGCGCCAAGCCCCTCACCCTCACCGGCACGCTGTCCTCGTCGGCGGCGTTTCCGGCGGGCACGAAGGTCTCGGTCACCCGCACCGACGACGAGTCCCCGTCCGGCAAGCCGCTCGGCACGGCGGCGGTAGCGGCCGACGGCTCGTACTCCTTCACGGACACCCCGCCGGCGGGCGGCAAGGTGACGTACACGGTCACGTACGCGGGCGACGACGCGCACGCGGGTGCCACAGCCGCCCACGCGGTGAGCGTCGCCAAGACCGCGACCGCGCTGACGCTGAACAACGACGGCAAGGTGTACGGCTACGGCAGCGACGTGTCGTTCACGGCGCACCTCGGTACGACGTACAAGAACCGCACCGTGGAGATCTGGGCCGACCCGTACGGCTCCGACAAGCCGAACACGCTGGTCAAGAAGGGCACGGTCGACTCGTCCGGCAACCTTTCGGCGACCGTCCACCTGACCCGGGACACGAAGGTCAGCGCGAAGTTCACGGGCGACACTCGGTACGCCGCGAAGACGGTCACCAACTCGGCCTACACGAAGGTCAAGATCTCGACCTCGCTGAGCGGCTGGTACAAGACGGCGACGGCCTGGAACCAGAAGTACCACTACTTCCGCCAGTCCAAGGACCCCGTCCACAACACGACGATGTCCATGTACCCGGGCCGCAAGTACCAGTTCCAGGTCCAGCGGTACGCCGACGGCGCCTGGCACACCACGGACTCCGAGTACCTCGCCCTCGACCGCTATGGCAAGGACGCGGTGACTCTGACCGGCACGCCGCCGATCGGGCCGCGTTTCCGGATCCGCGCGTCCTACATCGACCCGACGTCCGGCGACAACGTCAACACGACGACGTACGGAGCGTGGAAGTACTTCGTGTTCACGCGCTGACGTACGTCACGAAGGCGGCGTAGGCCTCCGGCCAGACCGTGAGCGCGCCGGCCTCGGGGTCCTTGGAGTCGCGGACAGCGACGCCGGTCCCGAGGTCGGCGACCTCTACGCAATCCCCGCCGGTGTTGCCGCTGTACGACGACTTACGCCACCGCGCGTCGGTCAAAGTCTGACTGCTCCCATAACGCTCCTCCATCACGCGCGTCGGGTGGAGCCGGCGCCTGCGGCCGCTGCGGATCGTCGTCCTCCGCCTCGTACTTCGCCGCGGCCATCCGCTCCTTCACGCACACGACGCACGCGGCTCAGCCCTGGGTCTGCAACTGCCTTAGCTGCCGCTGCACATGATCCAGCGCCCCTTCGCGCCGCCCGGGCACCCGTCCGCGCAACGCGGCCAGGGCGGCGCCCAGTTCACGTGCGGCGGCGGTGTCGCGGACCTGGCTCCACTGGTGGTGCGCCCGGTCCACGGCCGCCTCGACGGCGGGGGCGTCCGGTGCCTGCCCGGCGTTCAGCCGGGCGGTGGCGATCATCAGCCAGACGCGGCAGCTGCGGGCGGCGTCCCCGGCGAACATCGCCAGGTCGGCGCGTACCTCGGCCCAGTGCAGGGCCTCTTCGGAGGCGGGCCCGTGCGCGGTGACGGCGGCCTGCTCGTGCCGGGCGGCGAGCGCGTCCGCGTCGGTGTGCCGGCCGGACTGGACGGCGGCGGTGATGGCGGCGTGCGGGTCCCCGCCGGTCGGGCCGGGCGTGCTCAGCACCAGGTCGGTGCCCGCGCTCTCGGGCGCGATCCGGCTCAGTGCCTGCTGGTGCAACTGCTCGACCGGCGGCCGGAATCCGCTGCGCAGGATCGTCGCGACGGCCTTCATGTACGCCGGGACCGCGACCGTGCGCCGGGACGGCGGTGGCGCGATGCGACCGTGAACGGCGTTGCCGCGGCCCGAGTCCAGCGGGGTGCTCCGCAGCAGCTCCCAGGTCTCGGCGTCGGCGTGCAGGTCGAGCAGGAGGGTCGTGGCACCGGCCGGTCTGAGCCGCAGTTCCTCCCGGAACCAGTGCCAGGGGAAGGCCGTGTAGCGGGCGGTGGAGGCGGTGGTGCGGGCCAGCGCGAGGTGGGGCAGGCGCTGCCTGCGGTCGAGCTGGAGCTGTCCGGTGACGTACACGGTGAGCGGGCCGGGGGCCGCGGCGGCGGCGCGCAGGCGGGTCAGGACGGCCTGCGGGTCCAGCGGGTCGGCGAGTTCGACGACGTTCGCGGTGTCGGTGCCGGACAGCACGGCGGGCGGCA
Organism: Streptomyces sp. NPDC050674; assembly: GCF_040654575.1. NCBI lineage: Bacteria > Bacillati > Actinomycetota > Actinomycetes > Kitasatosporales > Streptomycetaceae > Streptomyces > Streptomyces sp. NPDC050674. Next base: position 389,805 of record NZ_JBFAIG010000002.1, on the reverse strand, counting down.
CGGCGGCGAGGACCGGGAGCACGGAGGCGGCGTCCACCAGGCGTCCCCTGCCCACCGGCGAGGCCGCCAGCAGCAGCACGGTTCCGGGCATCGCCCCACCCCCTGTGTCGATCACGTACGTCAGCACCGTAACCGCTGCGGCTGCAAAGGGGGGTCTCAAGGCCGCAAACGTCCGCCTTCGGGGGCTTCGCCCCGGGGTCTCCTGCGGACGGCGAACACCGTGGTGTCGTCGGCGAGACGCCCGCCGCCGTGCCGCAGTGTGCCGTCCCGTACGAAGGCCGCCAGACGGCCCGGTTCGGCGATGCCGGGGTCCTCGGCGACGGCCCGGGCCACCTCGTCGGCGAGCGGGTAGAACGCCCCGGCGGCGTCCCTGGTCTCCGTCACCCCGTCCGTCACGAGCAGCAGCGTCTCGTCGTCGGCGGTCCGCCACCGCCCGACCTGCGGGGGCCCGGGTGCCAGACCCCGCAGGCCGAGCGGCAGACCGGCGCCGGCGGTCAGGGCGCGCACGCCGTGCGGCCCGACGGCGAGCGGCGGTTCGTGCCCGAACAGCAGGACGTCCACCGCCTCCCGGTCGTCGTCGGGAAAGGCGAGCAGGACGGCCGTGGCGAACCGGTCGCCGTCCGCGCGGCCGAGGGCGACGGTGTGCCCGCGGTGCCGGATCATCCGCGTCTCCAGCCGCTCGGCGACCGTCGCCAGGTCCGCCTCGTGGTAGGCGGCCTCGCGGAACGTGCCGAGCAGCGCGGCGGCCGCCTCCACCGCGCCCAGGCCCTTGCCCTGCACGTCCCCGACCAGGACGCGGGTGCCGTGCGGGCCGGGCTGGATGTCGTAGAAGTCGCCGCCGACGCGGGCGTGGGCGTCGGCGGTGAGGTAGACGCCGGCGTGGTCGAGGCCGCCCCAGCCGGACGGGAGGGGGCGCAGCACGGTGCGGCGGACGGTTTCGGTGACGTCGCCCATGTGCAGCGCGCGGTGCTCGTCGCGCACGCGGATCGCGCAGGCCAGGGTGGCGAGGATGCCGCCGAGGGCGACGAGGACGAAGTCGGCGCGCCCGGCCCGGTATTCGTGCGGCCAGGCACTGTCGGCGACGACGTACGTCACCAGCGAGAGGACGGCGAACAGGGCCGTGCCCCACACCCCGCAGATCGAGGCGGCGATGGCCGGCACCAGCACGATCCAGGAGATCATGCGGAACTCGCCGATGGTGTGGTAGTCGGCCACCGCGATGGCGACGAGCAGCAGCAGGGGTGGCGCCCAGGCGACGCTGCGGCCCCGCACCCGCAGGAGTTCCTGCCGCCGCACGACGTTCCGGCCCCCGGCCCGGGCCTGCCGGACGAGCGGGCCGGGCCCCTCGCGGTGGCGGCTCACGGCCCCAGCGAAACACGGGGCGGCACCGGCCGCATCCCGTCGCGCTCGCCCCGCCGACTTGCCGGGGACTCCCGGCCGGTGTGCCCTGGAGCCAGGGGCAGGGACAGAGAGGAGAGCTGTCATGGCTCATGCGGCACCCGCCTCACGCAGGATGATCACGCAGCGGCGCCGGCCCGATGTGTTCGGCGCGCGCACCCACGCCGTCGCGAAGGTGGCGCTGCCCGTGGTGCTCGGGTTGGTCTACGGCTTCTGGGCCGCGGCCAACCGGCGTCACGGCGGGCCCATCACGGGCTGGAACCTGCTGTTCGGCTTCGTCACGGCGCTGGTGTTCGCCGTGCTGTTCGCCGCCGTGTGGCAGCTGGCGCCGCGGCTGCCCCGTGAACTGCGCGCGCTGAGCTGGTTCGTCCTCACGGGCTGCGCGATCGGGGCCCTCTACAGCCAGACCGGCGCGTCCGTGTTCAGCTCCAGCGGTCTGGGGCTGCTGGTGGGGGCGGGCGTCATGGCGATGGTGTTCTACCGCTTCTACACGCTCGAGGACGCCGAGGGGCGGCGAACCGGCTGACGGCACCGGGACACCCGTTCGGGCGAGTGCGTCCCGGGGCCGTGGAGGGCCGCTCGTCGCAGGTGGGGCGCCGTCCCACCCGGCGGGCGGGCGGCCGGGCACCGTCGCAGCGCTCGCGGACCGGGCCCGGCGCGCCTTGCCTGGAAGGGTGTCCCGGCGCGACCGGGCGCCCGCACCCGCGACGGCGCCCCCACGATCCCGGAACGTCCTGTCGGCCGTTCTGCTCACCGCGGCGTGCCTGCTCCTGCCCTTCGGCGCGCTGGCGTCCTGGGCCGCCCACGGGCTGACCGACACCGGCCGCTACGTCCGCACGATGGCACCGCTGTCCGCCCACCCGGACGTGCGGCGCGCGGTCGCCGACGCCGTCGGGGACGGTGTCATGCGGGAGGCCGGGCACCTGACGGGCAGCGGCCCGCCGCGCGAGGCCGTCGGGCCCTTCGTGCACGACGCGGCGCGTTCCTTCACCCGCACCGAGGCCTATCGCGCGGCCTGGGACGCCTCCAACCGGGCGGTGCACGACGCGGTGCTGCGCGCGCTGCGCGACGACGGCGCCCACGGGGCGCCGGTCACCGTCGACCCGGCCCCCGTCATCGCCCGCGTCAAACAGCAACTCGCCGACGACCACGTGCCCTTCGCCCACCGCATCCCGGTCACGCACACGCGGATCCCGGTGCTGCCGGCCGAGGACCTGGACCGACTGCGCAAGGGGTACCACGTGCTGGACACCGCCGCCTTCTGGCTGCCGCTCGCCACCGCCGTCCTCGCGGTCTGCGCCATCGCCGTCGCCGCGTGCCGCCGCCGCGCGGTGACCGCCCTCGGTCTGGGCACGGCCCTGGGCGGCGCGCTGCTGGTCCTGGCCGTCGCGATCGGCCGCCGCCTCACGCTCGCCGATCTGCCCGACGCGCTCCACCGCCCCGCGGCGGGCGCGGTCTACGACGCCCTCACCGCCACCCTGCGCACGGTGTCCTGGCTGCTGTGCGCACTGGGTCTGGCGGTGGCGGCCGGGGCCTGGATCACGGGCCGGTGGTCTCCCCGTCTCGCCGCGCGGCGAGCCGCGCGAGGGTCCGCAGGGCCCGTCGCAGATCCGGCTCCGGAGCCGACGCGAGCCCGAGCCTGACGGCGTCGGGCGTGTGCCCCGGGGCGACGGCGAAGTCCGGGCCGGGCGTCACGGCGATGCCGTGCGCCGCGGCGGCGGCCGTGAAGGTGTCGGCGCGCCACGGGGCGGGCAGCTCCCACCAGGCGAAGTAGGCGCCCGGGTCGGACCGGACGGTGAAGCCCGCGAGTTCCTCGGCGAGGATCCGCTGCCGCCGGGCCGCGTCCGCCCGCTTGGCCTCGACCAGCCGCGCCACCGTCCCCTCCGCGGCCCACCGCACGGCCGCCTCCAGCGCGAACCGTCCCGCGTTCCAGCCGCCCGAGCGCACGGCGCCGGCCACGGCGGCCGCCCGGTGCGGCGGCACCACGAGGAATCCGGCGGTGAGCCCCGGGGCGACCCGCTTGGAAAGCCCGTCGACGACGTGGGTGAGGGCCGGAGCGTGCACGGCGAGCGGATCGCCGGGCTCCCGCAGGAACGACCAGATGCGGTCCTCCACCACGGGCAGGTTCAGGTCGTGGACCAGCTGGGCGAGTTGCAGCAGTCGTGGCCGGCCCGTCGTCAGGGAGGTCGGGTTGTGCAGCGTCGGCTGCACGTACAGGGCGGACAGCGGCGCCGAGCGGTGCGCCGCGGCGACGGCCTCCGGAAGCAGCCCGGCCGCGTCCCCGGCCAGCGGCACCAGCGTGATGCCGAGGCGCGCCGCGATCTGCTTGACCAGCGGATACGTCAGCTGCTCCACCCCGACCCGGCCGCCCGGCCGGACCAGGGAGGCCAGCACGGCGGCGATGGCCTGCCGGGCGTTGCCCGTGAACAGCAGCCGCTCGGGGGCCGGGCGCCAGCCCGGGGTGGTGAGCAGCGTGGCCGCGGCCTGCCGGGCGGCCTCGGTGCCGGTGGCCGCCGCCGGTAACAGCGCCTCGGCCAGCACGTCGGGGCGCAGCAGCGGCGCGAGCACGGGCGCGAGAAGCTCCGACTGGCCGGGCACGCAGGGGTAGTTGAGCTCCAGGTTGACGGGAGCTGCGCCCGGGCCGGGCTCGGTGAGCGTCCGGCCCGCCTGCCCCGTCACCGGGGCGGCCCGCACGAAGGTGCCGCGCCCGACCTCCCCGACGACCAGTCCGCGCCGCACCAGTTCGCCGTACACCCGCCCGGCCGTCGAGGGGGCGACGCCCCTGCGGCGCGCGAACGCCCGCTGGGTCGGCAGTCGTTGGCCCGGGCGCAGCCGCCCGGTGGCGATGTCGTCGGCGATGCGGTCGGCGATACGCCGGTAGTCACTCATCGGCCGGACCCCCTTGGATTGCACCGAGAGCAAAGATCTTATTGCACCGAGTAGTTGAGCGGCCTAGGGTCGACGCCATGGCACCCTTCCTCGCATACGAGGACAAAGGATCCGATACCCACCGGGTACCCCTGGTCCTCGTCCACGGCCACCCCTTCGACCGCACCATGTGGGCCCCGCAGCTCGACCGGTTCCCGGGTACCCGCCGCGTCGTCGCTCCCGACCTGCGCGGCTACGGCGCCTCCCCGACCACCCCGGCCGTCCCGGACTTCTCCGCGTTCGCCCGGGACATCGAGGCCCTGCTGGACGAGCTGAAGGTGGAGTCGTTCGTCCTCGCCGGCCTGTCCATGGGCGGCCAGATCGTCATGGACTGCTACCGCCTCTTCCCCGAGCGCGTCCGCGGCCTGGTCCTCGCCGACACCTTCCCGTCCGCGGAGACCCCCGAGGGCGTGCGCACCCGGGACGCCATGGCGGACCGCCTCCTCGCCGAAGGCATGCGCGGCTACGCCGACGAGGTCCTGGAGCGGATGGTCGCCCCGTACGCGTCCGCCGAGGTCAAGACGCACGTCCACGGCATGATGACGGCCACCGCCCCCGAGGGCGCCGCCGCGGCCCTGCGCGCCCGGGCCCGGCGGCCCGGCTTCGACACCCTGCTGCCCCGCGTCTGCGTCCCGGCCCTGGTCGTCGTGGGCGCCGACGACACCTTCACTCCCGTCTCCGACGCCCTGGCCATGCACGCGGCCCTCCCGGACGCGGAGCTGCACATCGTCGAGGGCGCCGCCCACCTGCCGAACCTGGAACGCCCGGAGGTGTTCGACCGGGCCCTGGAGGAATTCCTGGACCGGGTCGACGCCGGGCAACCTTCCCCCGCCCCACCCCGTCCTTGAGGGAGGATTCGGACACCCCACCCCGCGAACGGAAGGCCGGGCCTTGGACACCGCCGCTGCCGAGTGGACCGCCAGGGACGACGGACGCGAGCACCGTCCGCCCGGACGGCGGCTCGGCGCCTGGTGCGCCGGTCTGCTGTTCGCCTCGGTGAGCGTGGTCGTCGGCTTCCGGGCCGCCGACAGCGACGGCATCACCCCGGTGCCGCAGCTCCTCGCCTTCCTCCCCTGGCTCCTGGTGCCCACCGCCGCGGGCCTGCTGCTCACCCTGCTGTCCCGCCGGTGGTCCGGGACGGTGTGGGGCGTGGTCCTGCTCGGCCTGCTGGCCTGGTACATCGAGCCGTACGGCAAGGCCGACGACCCCTCGGGCCGTCCGGTCGCCGACCTGCGTGTGCTGACCTCCAACGTCGAGTTCGGCCAGGGCACCGCCTCGCTCGTCACCGCCGTCCGCCGCGAGAAGCCGGACGTGGTCTTCGTGGAGGAGTGCGACCAGGAGTGCGACGCGCTGCTGAGGCGGGACCTCTCCGCGCCCTATCCGCACCGCCGGGCGGTGGAGGGCGGCGGTTCCGAGGGCTCCGTCATCCTCAGCCGCTTCCCGCTCCGGCCCACCGAGGGCGTGCGCGGCACGATGGGCATGCCCGGGGCGGTCGCCGACGTGGACGGGCACGCCGTACGGCTGCAACTCGCCCACCCCATGCCCCCGCTGCCCGGCCAGGTGGACCTCTGGCGCCGGGAGCTCGGCGCCCTGCGCGACGCGGCCGCCGCCGATCCCGGCACGCCCCTCGTCCTGGCCGGCGACTTCAACGCCTCCCAGGACCACGCCGCCTTCCGCCGCATCCTCGACACCGGCCTGCGCGACGCCTCCCGCCTGGACGGCGCCGACCGCACGGTCACCTGGCCGGCCCGGACGGCCCCCACGCTCGGCGCGCAGATCGACCACGTCCTGGTGTCACGGCAGTTCGGGGCGAGCCGCACCCGCATCCTGGACCTGGCCGACACCGACCACCGCGCGGTCGTCACGGACCTCACGCTGCACGCGGGACGCTGAGACCGGGACCCGGTGAGCGCACACGGATACGGCCGCCCCTGGCAGCGGGACGGCCGTATCCGCATGGGGGTGTCTCAGCGAGCCGACTTCTCCAGGGCCTTGTCCATCGCCGCCGCCAGGCCGTTGACCCACAGCCGGTTCACCCGGGACCGCTCGGTCGAGTTCGGGTAGGCGTTGGTGCAGGACGGACCGGGGCCGCCGCCCGACATCAGCTCACTGCACGGGCCCGTGTAGTGGTCGGGCAGGCCCAGGACGTGACCCGTCTCGTGGGCGGTGACCCGGGTGGAGTCGTACTGCTGGTTCTGCCGGTAGTCCAGGAAGATGTAGCCGCTGCCGTGGCCGTCGGTCGAGGCGTAGGAGCCGCGGGAGTCGTTGCCCTCCCGGTAGCTGAAGTCGGCCGTCGAAGCGGACCCCGCCTGGAGCCGCACGTTCGACACCGAGCTGTTCCATATCTGGGTGCTGCGCGCTATCTGGGCGCTGAACGTCGGTGCGCGGGAGGCGTCGTAGACGACGGTGACGGCCGCGGTGGCGCTGGGGTTCTCGGCACGCTTCTCGGCGACGGACTTCAGGACCGCCTGGAAGAAGGCTCTGTTCGCGTCGGCGGACGAGGCGGACGAGGTGGACGGAGCGGACGGGCCGGACTGGGCGACGAACCCGGCGTGGGGCGCGGCGGCCGGGGCCGCCGAGGCGGGTACGGCCGTGCCGAGTGCGGCCATTGCGAGGCCGAGACCGAGAACCGTCAGGGCGGACGTGGACTTTCGCATCGAGGACTCCTCGGGTGGGGGTTGAGTCTCACCGGCGAGTCTCGATGCCTGTGCGGCGCCTGTGATGATGGCAACCGGCGATAGGACGACGCTATCGGCTGCCCAATTCACCTGGTTTAGCGATGGATTATGTGGCTGGTTAACGCCGCCGTTCCGCTTTAGCCTCACAGAGCATGGAGCTCGAGGTGAGGCACCTCCGCGCGCTGTGCGCCATCGCCGACACCGGCAGTCTGCACCGCGCCGCCCGGCACCTGGGCGTCGCCCAGCCGTCGTTGAGCACCCAACTGCGCCGTATCGAGCGGGAGCTGGGCGGACCGCTGTTCCTGCGCTCCCACACCGGCTGCCGCCCCACCCCGCTGGGCCGCCTGGTCCTGAGCCGGGCCCGCCCGCTGATGGCCGACCTGCACCTGCTGGTCACCGAGGCGAGGGCGGCGGCCACCGGCGGCACCGAGCTGCGCATCGGCTCGACGGCGAGCAAGGCCCTGGCGGGCTGGCTGCGCCGACTGCGGGCCCGGGGCCAGAACCCCAGCCTCCACATGAACGTCTCGCCCAACGCCCTGCTCCGCATGGTCGCCGACGGCCAGCTCGACGTCGCCTTCGTGCACGAGGTCGAGGGCAGCCCGCTGCGCATTCCCGCCGAGCTCCGGCTGCGCGTCCTGGTCGAGCGCGAACCCCAGTGCGTGTCGCTGCCCGTCGACCATCCGGCGGCCGTGAGACAGGAGGTCGACCTGGCCGACCTGGCCGGCGACCGCTGGATGATCGACCCCACGGTCGACGGCGAATGGGACGCCGTCCAGCGGATGTTCCGCGCCGCCCGCGTCAGCCCGCACGTCCTGCACGGCGACTACCACACGGCCGACGCCCTGGTCGCGACCGGTGAGGTCGTCACCGTCTGCCAGCCGACCCGCACCCCCCGCCCCGACATGGCGGTCCGCCGCATCAAGGGCGACCCGCTCGGCGTACGGCTGCTCGCCGCGGCCCGCACGGAGACCGACCTGGACGGCGTCTACCCCGCGCTGGAGGAGGCGTACGGGGAGGTGGCGCGGCAGGCACCGGCCTACCGGGAGTGGCACCGCCGGGAACGGCCGGCCCCCGGCGGCCCCCTCAGACCGCCGAGCCCGGCCCTTCCCTGACCCGGTCCCCCGCCGCCCCTGTCGCCTCCCCCTCGCCGGCCGGCTCAGACGCCGATGTCACGCCCGTCGGCACGCCACACGGCCACCACGGCCGGGCGGACGTACGTCCCGGGCCCGTCGGGCCAGGTGCTGGCGGGCTTCTCCACGGACGCGCCGTCGATCTCGCCCGGGTGCTGCACGGCCACCAGCACACGCCGGTCCTGGATGATGGGGCCGCAGGTCTCGGCGCCCTTGGGCACGGTCAGGAACTGCTTGAGCTCACCGCGCCGCTCCCCCCGGGTCGCCACCCCGAACAGGCCGTCGTGCGAGCCGAGCTGGGAGCCGTCGGTGGAGATCCACAGGTTGCCGTGGGGGTCGAAGGCCACGTTGTCCGGGCAGGAGATCTGGCTGACGGCGTCCTTCGGGAACCCGGCGAAGTAGGTCGCCGGGTCGTCCGGGTCACCGGCCACCAGGAACAGCGACCAGGCGAACCGGGTGCTCTCGGGCCGGTTCCAGCGCTCGGTGAGCTCCAGCACGTGCCCGTGCTTGTTGGCGTTGCGCGGATTGGCCTCGTCCGCCTTGGCGTTGCCGCCCACACCGCGGTTGCTGTTGTTGGTCAGGGCCACGTAGACCTTGCCGGTCACCGGGTTGGGCTCGATGTCCTCGGGCCGGTCCATCTTGGTGGCGCCGACCTTGTCACCGGCGAGCCGCGTGAAGACGAACACCTCCTCGGCGCTCATCCCGTCCACGTGCGAGACGGCGCCCTCGGCGGTGGCGGTGGCGAGCGGGATCCACTGCCCGCTCCCGTCGAACTCGCCGTCCTTCGGCAGCTTGCCCGTGCCGTCGATCTCGATGGCGGGGGAGTCGCCGGTGAGCCTGGCGACGTACAGCGTGCCCTCGTCGAGCAGGGAGAGGTTGTGCTCGCGGACGGCTCGGGACGAGCCGTGCCGCATGCGCTTGCTGCTGACGAACTTGTAGAAGTAGTCGAACCGCTCGTCGTCGCCGGAGTACACCACCGGCCGCCCGTCGTGCGTCAGCCGCACGGTGGCGGCCTCGTGCTTGAACCGTCCGAGAGCGGTGTGCTTGCGGGGCGTGGAGGAGGGGTCGTACGGATCGAACTCCACCACGTACCCGAACCGGTGCACCTCGTTCGGCTCCTGGGCGACGTCGAACCGCTTGTCGAACCGCTCCCACTTGCGCTCGGTCGCGCCGGTGCCGATTCCGTAGCGCTTGTCGGTCGCCCGGCCGCTGTTGGCGAAGTACTGGTTGAAGTTCTCCTCGCCGTGCAGGGTCGTGCCCCACGGGGTGACACCGCCCGAGCAGTTGTTGAGGGTGCCGAGCACCTTGGTGCCGGTCGGGTCGGCGGAGGTCCTGACGAGCGCGGACCCGGCGACGGGGCCGGTCAGCCGGAACTCGGTGGTGGCGGTGACCCGCCGGTTCAGCCGGTGCCGGGGGACGGCGGTGAGCTTCCCGCTCCTGCGGTCCTCCTCCACCACGACGGCGGACAGCCCGTGCGCGGCCCAGGCGATCTCGGCCTGCTCGCGGGTCGGGGCGGCGGCGTCGTACCCGCGGAACATCAGGATCTCGTCGGTGTACTCGTGGTTGGCGACGAGCAGCTGCCGGTCGCGCTCTCCGGGCAACGGCAGCAGGGCGAGGAAGTCGCAGTTGTACCCGAACTGCCCGGCCTGTGCCTTCGCGGTCTGCTTCTCCGGGTCGAAGGCGGGCGCACCGCGCAGGATGGGCTCGCCCCAGCGGATGACGACGTTCTGCCGGTACCCCTCCGGGACGGTCACGGCGTCGGTGGTGTTGGGCGCGACGGGCGCGAAGCGCAGGCCGCGCGCGCCCTTGCTCTTGCGCCGGGCGGCCTCGGCGGCGGCCGGTGCGGTGGCCGGAGCGGCGGCGGCCGGAGCGGCCCCGGTGACACTCGCGGCACCCGCCCCGGCGGCGGCCACGGTCACCACGGCCGCGGCGCGCATCATCGAACGGCGGCTGAGCGCACCGGCGATCACGTCACCGACGTACGTGTTGGAGCTGGTGTTGGGCACCTCGTGGAAGCAGGCGTCACCACATCGGAAACGACAGGTCATGGCGGACCGGCCGCCGGGGTGCGAACCGGACGGAGTTCCGATCAACGGCAGCAGCTTGCGCACTTTACTCTCCCCTGAGATGCCCTTGGTGTCAGCGTGACCGTAGGGGCACATACGTGCGGTAGCCGGGCGCCCGGGTGAACAACGAATGAACCTGCGGCTGCCGTACGGGTGTTGCGGCGATTCAGCCCGGCGACACCTGCACCGGCCGGATGCGCTCTTGACAGAGTGGGCCTGGGACAACAGACCCTGCCCAAGATCACACAGGAGGGCCGCTAACCTTACGTGTCCGTCCTGGCCAGGGATTGACGGGCTTCAACTCACGCGAAGGGTTGCGCGCACATGGGCATTCTCACTCGGTTGCGGAACGCGTTCGGACGATCCCGCAAGACACAAACCGCCGAGGCGGAGGATGCGGCGCGTACGGCGACCATCGGCGAGACCGGCGGGACCGAGGGCCTGACCAGCGCGGACACCGGCCACGACGCCACCGCCGCACCGGCCTCGCCCCCCGCCGGGGACCCGAAGGTCCCGTCCCCCTCCCCGGAGCCGAGGCCCACGCCTTCGGCCAACGTCCCCGAGCCCCGCACATCGGACTCCGGGGAACACGACCTCGTCTCGGCGGCCTTCGACCGTGTGACGGTCCCGAGGCCGACCCGGTCTACGGACGGGGAGCAGGGCTCCGCGGCGGAATCGGCGGTGGATGAGGGGCCTGCGGCTGCGGAGGGGACGGCGGCTGCCGAGAAGCCGGCGGTTGCGGAGGGGACGGCGGCTGCCGAGAAGCCGGCGGTTGCTGAGAAGGCGACTGCTGACGAGGAACCGGCGGTTGTCGCGGAGGCGACTGCTGACCTGGAGCCGGAGGCGGCGGAGTCGGCCGTGGCGGACAAGGCCACGGATGCGGAGGGTGCTCCGGCGAAGACGCCGGTCGCCGAGGAGCAGGCGGTGACGGACGAGGCTACGGCGGAGAAGCCGACCGCAGCCGCCCCGGCGACGGTCGAGAAGACGGAGCCGACGACGCCGGAGAAGCCTGAGGGCAGCCCCGCGGACGAGGCACAGTCCGAGCCCGCGGCAAAGAAGGACGCCAAGACGAAGGCCGGGTCCGACGCACCGGCGAAGGCGGAAGCCGAGGCCAAGTCCGACGCACCGGCGAAGGCGGAAGCCAAGCCCGAGCCGACGCCCGAGACGCCCGCAGAGGCGAAGCCCGAGCCGACGGCCGAGGCCGAGCCGGCAGCCGACCCGAAGCCGAAGGCCGAGTCCAAGGCCCCGCGGAAGGCCTCGCCGAAGACCGAGGCCGAGCCCGAGCCCGAGTCGAAGCCCGAGCCCGCGCCGAAGACCGAGGCCGAGGCCGCGGCCAAGCCCGAGGTCGAGGCCGAGCCGAAGGCCGAGCCCGAGCCCGCGCCGAAGACCGAGGCCAAGCCCGAGCCCGAGGCCAAGACCAAGCCCGAGCCCGAGGCCAAGCCCGAGCCCGAGCCCGCGCCGAAGACCGAGGCCAAGGCCGAGGCCAAGCCCGTTTCGAAGGCCAAGTCGAAGGCCGCGCCCGCGGCCGAGGCCGGTCAGGGGACGAAGTCCGAGAAGGCCCCCGAACCCGCGGCCGCCGACGGCGACACCGCCCCGCAGGGGCCACCCGCACCCGGCGACGAAAGCGGCACGGGTGGTGCGGGTGGGAAGAAGGACACGGCCGAAGCCGCAGGCGAGGCCGAACCCGCCCTCCCCCTGACCGCCCTCAAGAAGCACGCCCCCGGCCTCACCACCGCCTACAAGGCCGCCGCCACCGCCCTCGAGAAGAACGACCTCACCGGCACCCGCGCCAAGGTCTACCTCGTCCTCGACCGCTCCGCCTCCATGCGCCCGTACTACAAGGACGGCTCCGCCCAGGCCCTCGCCGAGCAGACCCTCGCGCTCGCGGCCCACCTCGACCCCGAGGCCACCGTCCCGGTCGTCTTCTTCTCGACCGAACTCGACGGCACCGGCGAGATCACCCTCTCCGAGCACGAGAACAAGATCGACGACCTGCACGCGGGCCTCGGCCGCATGGGCCGCACCAGCTACCACGCCGCGGTGGAGGCCGTCCTCGCCCACCACGACAAGACGGCGGCGGCCCCCGGCACCCCCGCCCTCGTGGTCTTCCAGACCGACGGCGCCCCGGACGCGAAGACCCCCGCCACCCAGGCCCTCACCGACGCCGCCGAGAGCCACCCCGCCGTCTTCTTCTCCTTCGTCGCCTTCGGAGACCCGGAGAACAAGGCCTTCGACTACCTCCGCAAGCTCAAGACCCCCAACACGTCCCACTTCCTCGCCGGTGAGACCCCCCGCGAGCTCACGGACAAGGAGCTCTACGAGGGCGTACTGGCGAACTGGCGCCCGTAGCCGTCCCCGGCCCTACTACGCCGCCCGCTTCCCACCCCGTAAAAGGGGAGGCGGGCGGCGTACCCGTGTCAGCTACGATTTCAAGGTTCCGTAGACGACCGCGACCACGAGATCGTCACCCCACGTAGCGACTTGGGAGCAGCCCGCGATGGCTCGACACCTCATCACCAGCGCCCTTCCGTACATCAACGGGATCAAGCACCTGGGCAACATGGTGGGGTCCATGCTCCCGGCGGACGTGTACTCCCGCTATCTGCGCCAGCGAGGCCACGAGGTCCTCTACATCTGCGCGACGGACGAGCACGGCACCCCCGCGGAGCTCGCCGCCAAGGAGCAGGGCGTGCCCGTGGACGCGTTCTGCACGGAGGCGCACCACCAGCAGAAGGCGATCTACGACGGCTTCAACCTGGCCTTCGACTACTTCGGCCGCAGCTCCTCCCCGCAGAACCACGAGATCACCCAGGAGATCGCCCGCGAGCTGAAGGCGAACGGCTTCATCGAGGAGCGCGCGATCCGCCAGGTGTACTCCAACGCCGACGGCCGCTTCCTGCCCGACCGCTACATCATCGGCACCTGCCCGCACTGCGGCTACGACAAGGCCCGCGGCGACCAGTGCGAGAACTGCACGCGCGTCCTGGACCCGACCGACCTGATCGACGCCCGCTCCGCGATCAGCGGCAGCAGCGACCTGGAGATCCGCGAGACCAAGCACCTGTTCCTCCTCCAGTCGGCGCTGGCCGGCGAGGTGGAGGCGTGGGTCGACGAGCGCGCCGACAACTGGCCCGTCCTCGCCTCCTCCATCGCCCGCAAGTGGCTCACGGAGGGCCTGCACGACCGGGCGATCACCCGTGACCTGGACTGGGGCGTCCCCGTCCCCGCCGACACCTGGCCGGACCTCGCCGCCGAGGGCAAGGTCTTCTACGTCTGGTTCGACGCCCCGATCGAGTACATCGGCGCGACGAAGGAGTGGGCGGACCAGGACCCGGAGAACCGTGACTGGCGCTCCTGGTGGTGGGAGTCGGACGCGAACGTCCACTACACGCAGTTCATGGGCAAGGACAACGTCCCCTTCCACAGCGTGATGTTCCCCGCGACCCTGCTGGGCACCCGCGCCCCGTGGAAGAAGGTCGACGTCATCAAGGCCTTCAACTGGCTGAACTACTACGGCGGCAAGTTCTCCACGTCCCAGCGCCGCGGCGTCTTCACGCACGACGCCCTCGACATCCTGCCCGCCGACTACTGGCGCTACTTCATGATGGCGAACGCCCCCGAGTCGGACGACTCGTCGTTCACCTGGGAGCACTTCACCGCCACGGTGAACAAGGACCTGGCCGACACCCTCGGCAACTTCGTCAACCGCGTCCTGTCCTTCTCCAAGAAGCGCTTCGGCGAAGAGGTCCCGGCGGGCGCCGAGCCCGGCGAGGCGGAGACCAAGCTGGGCGACGAGATCGCCCGGCTGCTCGCGGAGTACGAGTCCCAGATGGAGGCCATCCAGTTCCGCAAGGCGGCGGCCGCGCTGCGCGCCCTGTGGTCGGCGGGCAACTCCTACCTGGAGGAGAAGGCCCCCTGGCTGGAGATCAAGACCAACCCCGAGGGCGCCGCGCTCACCCTGCGTACGGCGATGAACCTGATCCACCTCTACGCCGTGGTCTCCGAGCCGTTCATCCCGACGTCGGCGAAGAAGATGCGTGAGGCGTTCTCCCTGGAGAACGACACCGCGCTGTGGGTCACCGCGGACGAGGCACGCTCCCTCACCGCCGTCCCGGCCGGCACCCCCTTCACCATCCCGCCGGTCCTCTTCGCCAAGCTCACGGACGAGGACCTGGAGTCGTACAAGGAGCGCTTCGGCGGCGAGCCGGCGTAACACCCGTTCCGTGTCCGCCCCTAGGGGAATCTCCTCCTGGGGGCGGACGCGTTCGCGGAAGGACTCGTCCCCGGGCTCGTCGCCTCCGGGAACCCCTGTTCATAGGATGACCGAGGCACCTGGCCAACCACATGGGGGGAACACCGATGGCACTCTTCGGCAACGCACACACCGTGAACCCGCAGTCCGCCCAGCAGGACTACGCCCGCCTCCTCGGCCACGGCGAGCAGGTCCACGCCGCGTTCCTGCTGATCCGCGACACCATTCTCTTCACCGACCGCCGCCTGATCCTGATCGACAAGCAGGGCATCACCGGCAAGAAGGTCGAGTACCACTCGGTCCCCTACCGCAGCATCACCCACTTCGCGGTGGAGACGGCGGGCACCTTCGACCTCGACGCCGAACTGAAGATCTGGATCTCCGGCACCCCGACCCCCATCGAGAAAACCTTCACCAAGGGCGTCGACATCTACGAGGTCCAGGCAATCCTGACCCAGTTCGTCGCACGGTAGCCCACCGCACGACGGGAACGTTTTTGCCGTTCTCGAAAGGGTGAACGCACCTCGGACGACCTGCACCAGCGAATTCGATGGACCTACTTTGCCCACATGGTCACATCAACCCATGAGACCTCGCACCGGATCTTCCAGGACCATCCCGAGGTTCTCTTCCCCGTCTTCGAAGCACTGGGGCTCCCGCCGCCTGCAAAGGCGACGATCGAGGCGCTGACCCCCGACGCCACGGAGATCAAGCCACTGGAACGCCGGGTGGACACGGTGCTGAGAGTCGAGCCGTCGGAAGGCGACGGCTTTCTCATCGCCATCGAGGCCCAGACCGGCAAGGTCCGCGGCAAGGGGCTCAGCTGGTCGTACTACGTGGCGTACCTGCATGCGAAGTTCGGCCTGCCGGTCCTGCTGGTCGCGGTGTGCAGGAACCGGCCGACGGCGGCCTGGGCGGCCGGGCCCTTCGAGTGCCGCGTCGGCACCTGGACGTCCCAGGCCACACGGCCGTTCGTCCTGGGCCCGGACAACGTCCCGGAAATCACCGACGAGTCCCTTGTCGCCCGGGCACCGGCGATGGCCACCTTCTCGGCCATCGTGCATAGCGAAAGCGAAAACGCCCCCGCCATACTGGACATGCTGGCCCGCGGAATGCGGTCGTTCGACAAGGCCACAGCGAAGTACTGGTGCGAATGGCTCGAAGTCGGACTGGAGAACACTCCGGTCCAGGAAACCTGGAGAGAGCTGGAGAAGATGGTCGCCACTTACTTCCCGGGCAGGGGGACGCTCTTCGAGGAGACCTACCTCGAAGGCAAGGCCGAGGGCAAAGCTGAAGGCAAAGCCGAGGGCACAGTCGAGTCCATTCTTCGCGTGCTCGACAAGCGCGGGATCGACCTCCCCGAGGACGCCCGCGACCGCATCACCTCCTGCACCGACCTCGACACCCTCACCCGCTGGCTCGACCGCTCCTTGACGGCCGCCGGCGCGGAGGAACTGTTCACCGGCTGAATCAGGGGCGGACGGGCGGGAGCCTCCCGCACACGTCCGCCCCACAAGTCCAGGTCAGCCCGCGGTCGCCGAGGCCGACCCCGTCCCGCCCGGCCGGGCCGAGCCCCCTGTGCCGTCCTGGGTCGCCTCGGGATCGACGGCCATGGTGAGTGTCGCGACGACTCCCTTCGCGATGGCGCCCTTCTTGTACTTCAGCCTGAGCAGGCCGCCTTCGGTGCCGTTGCCCGGGTAGATGGTGTCCTCGTCGAGGGTGGTGCGGGGCGTGGTGTTGGTGGAGTACGGCGCGACGTCCGCCGCGGCCAGTACGGACTCCTCGTCGAAGAAGAGCTGACCGGTGTGGCAGGTCGTGCCGCCCTCGTAACCCGCGTCGGTCCAGGTGCCGTTCACGTGCACCTTGGTGTGGATGTGGACACAGCGGCCCTGGTACCAGCCGGGGAAGACCGTCCGGAACACCACCTCGCCCTTCTTGTCCGTCCGCCACGTGCCCCGCAGGTAGCGCTCGTCGTCGGTGGGCTCCTCGTGTCCCCCGCCGCCCCCGCCGCCTCCGGCCGGAGGCGACCCCGTGGGCGTACCGGTCGGTGTCCCGGACGGCGGCGTACCACCACCGCCCGTCCCGCCCCCGCCCCCGCTGCCCATCGACTCGTACCCGGAGTACACCCCCAGCGCGTTGCAGTGCCAGATGTCGACCGCGGCGTTCGCGAGGGGCTTGCAGGTGTCGGAGTCGATCACCTTCAGACGCAGGCTGAGCGGGATGCCCTCCTGGTCCTCGGTGATGTCCCGGCGGAGCTTGTCCGCGTCGATGTAGTAGGGGCCCTCGGTCGTCTCGGAGGTCAGCCGGTAGCAGGCGTCATCGGAGGTCCCGGACGCCGTCCCCGTGCCCGCCGTCGTCTTCTCGCCGGCGAACGCGCCCGCCGCGAACGACCCGCCGACCCCCGCCGCCACCACCGCACCGGCTCCCGCGGCGACGACCTTGCGGCGTGTCAGGTCCCCTTTGTGTTTCGGCCCTCGGGCCGTTTCCTGTCCCGTCATGGAAAGGGAAGCTAGGGAGCGAGGCTGTCAGGAACCTGGGCGGGGGCCGGGTGAGAGCCCTGGGTACGACGATGGCCCGGAACCGGCGTCGGTTCCGGGCCACTGCCGCAAGGTCGCCTACTTCGGCTGCGGCTTGCGCACCGACAGGTGCAGCTCCTTCAGCCGCGCCTCCTCCAGCTCCGTCGGCGCGCCCATCATCAGGTCCTGGGCGTTGCCGTTGAGCGGGAAGGCGATGGTCTCGCGGATGTTGGGCTCGTCGGCCAGCAGCATGACGATGCGGTCGACACCCGGGGCGATACCGCCGTGCGGCGGGGCGCCGAAGCGGAAGGCGCGCAGCATGCCCGCGAACTTCTCCTCGACGGTCTCACGGTCGTACCCGGCGATCTCGAAGGCCTTGAGCATGATCTCCGGCTCGTGGTTCCGGATCGCGCCGGAGGACAGCTCGACGCCGTTGCAGACGATGTCGTACTGCCAGCCGAGGATGTCCAGCGGGTCCTGCGTCTCCAGGGCCTCGAGACCGCCCTGCGGCATGGAGAACGGGTTGTGCGAGAAGTCGATCGCGCCGGTCTCCTCGTCCTTCTCGTACATCGGGAAGTCGACGATCCAGCAGAACCGGAAGACGTTCTCCTCGAAGTGCCCGGCGCGCTTGGCGGCCTCGACACGGACCGCACCCATGATCTTCGAGACCTCGTCGAACTCGCCCGCGCCGAAGAACACGGCGTGGCCGGCCGCGAGCGACAGGCGCTTGGTCAGCTCGGCGACGTTCTCCTCGGTGAGGAACTTCGCGATCGGGCCGGACAGCGAGCCGTCCTCGGCCACCCGCACCCAGGCCAGGCCCTTGGCGCCCTGCGAGACCGCGTAGTCACCGAGCTGGTCGAAGAACTTGCGGGGCTGGCCGGAGACGTCCGGCACCGCAAGGGCCCGCACGTGCTTGCCGGCGAACGCCTTGAACTCCGAGCCCTCGAAGACATCGGTGATGTCGACGAGCTCCAGCTGCGCGCGCAGGTCCGGCTTGTCGGAGCCGTACTTCAGCATCGCCTCGCGGAACGGGATCCGGGGGAAGGGGGACGTGACGTGACGGCCGTTGCCGAACTCCTCGAACAGCTCGGTCATGAGCTTCTCGATCGGCTGGAAGACATCCTCCTGCTCGACGAAGCTCATCTCGACGTCGAGCTGGTAGAACTCGCCCGGCGAGCGGTCCGCGCGCGCGTCCTCGTCGCGGAAGCAGGGCGCGATCTGGAAGTAGCGGTCGAAGCCGGAGATCATCAGCAGCTGCTTGAACTGCTGGGGCGCCTGCGGCAGGGCGTAGAACTTGCCCGGGTTCAGACGGGAGGGGACCACGAAGTCGCGGGCGCCCTCGGGGGAGGTCGCCGACAGGATCGGGGTCGCCATCTCGTTGAAGCCGAGGGCGACCATCTTCGAGCGGATCGAGGCGATCACCGACGACCGCAGCATGATGTTCTTGTGCATGCGCTCGCGGCGCAGGTCGAGGAAGCGATACTCCAGGCGCCGCTCCTCGTTGACCCCGTCCTCGGTGTTGATGGTGAAGGGCAGCGGCTGGGCGGCGCCCAGCAGCTCGACCTCGCCGACCTCGACCTCGACCTCACCGGTCGGCAGCTCCGGGTTGATGTTCTCGGCGCCCCGGGAGACGACCTTGCCGTCGACCCGGACGGTCGACTCCTTGGAGAGCTTGTCGAGGGCCTCGTAGGCGGGGGTACCGGGACGGGCCACGAGCTGCGTGATGCCGTAGTGATCGCGCAGATCGATGAAGAGGATGCCGCCCAGGTCGCGCCGATTGTGCAGCCAGCCACTCAGCCGGACGTCGCTGCCGACGTCAGAGGAGCGGAGCTCGCCGCAGGTGTGGGACCTGTACCGATGCATCGTCGTTCATCCAGTCTTCGCTGATCGGGGTCTGTGTTTCACGTGAAACTGGTCCCCAGCGTACCGGGCAGGCGTAGATCGGCTCTCCACAGTTATGGATCGAGTACCCGAGGGCCGTCGTTCCGGCAGACGTCCGCTATCGGTGGCAACGTTCGATCGCGTCTTCTTACAGTGGGGCAATGCGCACTGGCGAGCCTCTGCCCGCCGTGGGGGAGGCCCTTGCCGCCCTCGCGACCGGCCTGTGGCACTGGGACACCGCCACCGGGCTGGTCACGGTCGACGCCGAGGCGGCCCGGCTGCTCGGGCTGCCCGCCGAACCGGTCAGCCTCACGGAGGCCCAGGCCCGGGCCCGGCTGCACCCGGTGGACTGGAACGAGATCACCGGCGTGATCCAGCTGGCCGTGGCCGAGGGCACCCTCGCCGAGGTCCGCATCCGGATCATGGACGAGCAGGGCCACATCGTCCGGGTCGTCCGCAGCCGCTCCAAACCGTCCTTCGACCGGGCCCGCAAGGCGTACCGGCTGATCGGCACGCTCCAGGAGGTCACCGAGCCGACGCCGGGCACCCCGGCCGGGCGCAGCGCGGTCACCGGGGACTGGCGGCGCTCACGGGAGGCGTTCCTGCTGGACGCGGGCCGGGCGCTGGCCGAGGCGCGCTCCACCCAGGAGGTCCTGCGGGTCACGGCGAATCTGTCGATGCCCGGGTTCTCACCGGACGGACTGGCGGTGTTCGGGGTCTCGGGCGACCGCCTGACGGTCATCGGCCACCACGGGCAGCAGCGGGGCACCGAGAGCCCCTTCTCGGAGATGCCGCTGGACACGGACTATCCGGCCGCCGAGGTGGTGCGCACGGGCCGGGCCGTCTATCTCTCCTCCGCCGAGCAGTACAAGGCCCGCTATCCGCTGACCTGGCCGCTCGCCGAGCGCTTCGGGCGCCGCTCCTGGGCGTTCCTGCCGCTGATCGTGGCCGGGCGCACCATGGGCGCGTGGATGGCGGCCTTCACCTACCCGGTTGCGTTCACCCCGGACGAGCGGTCCGTGCTGGCGACGGTGGCGCGGATGCTGGCGCAGGCCCTGACCCGGGCGGGAGTGGCCGAGAGCGAGCGGGCCCTGACCGACGGGCTCCAGCGCACGATGCTGCCGAGACTGGGCCCGCAGCGCATCCCGGGCATGAGCGTGGCCGCCCGCTACGTCCCGACCGGCGGCGGACTCCAGGTGGGCGGCGACTGGTACGACGTGATCCCGCTGCCCAGCGGGCGGTTCGCGCTGGTCATCGGTGACGTCCAGGGCCATGACGTCCGGGCCGCCGGCCTGATGGGGCAGCTGCGGATCGCCCTGCGGGCCTACGCCTCGGAGGGCCACCGCCCGGACGCGGTGCTCTCGCGGGCCTCGCGCTTCCTGCACGGCATCAGCGACGAGGACCCCTCCGACCCGCGCTTCGCGACCTGCGTGTACGTCGAGGTCGACCCGGCGACGGGGGTGCTGGACATCGCCCGCGCCGGACACCCGGACCCGGCGATCCGGCTGGCCGACGGCACGGTGCTGACCCGGCCGACGTCGGGCGGTCTGCCGCTGGGCATCGACCCGGACGCCGACTACCCCACGACCCGGCTCGCGCTGGAGCCGGGCGAGACGATGCTGATCTGCACGGACGGCCTGATCGAGACCGGCGGCCACGACCTGGACACCGGCTGGCGACGGCTGCGCGTGATCCTTGAGGACCACAAGGGTGATCTGGAGGAACTCGCCGACGCCCTCGTGCAGGCCGTGCACGGGCCGTCCTCGCACCACACCACCGGCCCGCTGGCGGACCGCCGCGAGGACGACATCGCGATGCTGCTGCTGAGCCGGGACGGCGACGGCTGCGGGTGCGGTGACTCGATGACCGTACGGCCTGCGGTGCGCCGCTCGGTGCTGACCGTGGCGCAGGCCGAGCCCGAGCGGGTGGCGGCCGCCCGGCAGCAGATGCGCGAGCTGCTGCACGACTGGACCTCGCCTGACCAGGTCGACTCGGCGGTGCTGCTGCTGTCCGAGCTGTTGACGAACGTCCTCGTGCACACCGACTCCGACGCGCTGCTGGTCGCCGAGATCATGGGCGGGGTGGGTGAGCGGCGGCTGCGGATCGAGGTCGCGGACGCCGGGGACGACCTGCCGCACAAGCGCAGCCCCGGGGAGCTGGCGTCCTCCGGACGCGGCCTGGTGCTCATCGAGCTGCTCGCGCACGCCTGGGGGGTCGAGCCACGCGGCGAGGGCAAGAGCATCTGGTTCGAGCTCTACGAGTCGCCGGACGGCTCGGGGGACGGCTCCTGGTCGCCGTAGCGCAGGCGCAGTTCCTGGACGACGCCGAACGCGGCGGCAGTCAGGGGCACGGCGAGGAGCATGCCGAGGACGCCGGCGACGGACGCCCCGGCCGTGATCGCCACCATGACCACCGCCGGGTGCATCTGCACGGTCCGGCTCTGGATCATCGGCTGGAGCACGTGCCCTTCCAGCACCTGCACCGCCAGCACCACCCCGAGCACCCACAGCGCGATGACGAACCCCCGGTCGGCGAGCGCGACCAGCACGGCCACGGCTCCCGAGATGAAGGCGCCGAGGTAGGGGATGTACGCCCCGACGAAGACCAGCGCGCCCAGGCCCGCCGCGCCCGGCACGTCGAGGACGAGCAGCCCCACGGTGATGCAGAGCGCGTCGATGAGGGCGATGAAGGTGGTGCCGCGCATGAACCCCTCCACGGCCCGCAGGGCCCGCCGCGCCATGGCCTCCAGGGTGTCGGCCGACCCGCGGGGCGCCAGGGACCGCAGCGTGGCGGCGGCCTGGTCGGAGTCGCGCAGGAAGAAGAAGACCAGCAGCAGCGCCAGTACGGCCATGGCGATGGTCTCGCCGACCACGCTGACGCCGCTGATCACGCCGGAGGCGGCCGTACCGCCGAACTTGCCGAGCAGCTCGCGGGCGTTGGAGGCGACGTCGTCCAGTGAGGTGCCGGCCGCGCCGAAGTGGTCGGAGACCCCGCGGGCGGCCTGCTTCAGCGAGGCGACGATCTCGTCACCGGTGTCGATGAGCGCGGCGACCACGATGTACACGGCCCCGCCGACCACGGCGACCACCGCGACACAGGTGAGCCCGGCCGCGACGGACCGGTGCACGCCGGCCTTCACCAGCCGCCGGTGCAGGGGCCGCAGCAGCGCCGTCCCGAGCAGCGCGAGCAGCACGGGCACGACGGCGGTCCGGAACTCCGCGACCAGCCGGATCCCGACGTAGACGACCCCGGCGGCGAGCAGCAGCACGGCGCACCAGGCGGCGAAACGCCGGACGGGGCCGGGGAGGAGCGGGGCCTGCTGGGTGTCCTGCACCCCTCCACCCGACCACGCACCCGGCGGGCCGTCCCGTCAGGACGGCCCGCCAGGGTGACAGGGCGTCAGCCCCGGGGTGGCCGCGTCAGTCCTGCGGGCCGCTCGCGGTCATGCCGTGCACCGCGGGCACCGTGCCCAGACGGCCCTTCTGGAAGTCCTCGAAGGCCTGCATGAGCTCGTCCTTGGTGTTCATGACGAACGGGCCGTAGTGGGCCATGGGCTCGCGGATGGGCTGTCCGCCGAGCAGGACCACCTCGAGGTCCGGGGTGTGGGAGTCCTGCTTCTCGTCCGCGCGGACGGTCAGCGCGGAGCCCGCGCCGAAGACGGCCGTCTGGCCCATGTGGACCGGCCGGCGCTCGGTGCCGACGCTGCCGCGGCCGGCCATGACGTACGCCAGGCCGTTGAAGTCCTCGCGCCACGGCAGGGTCAGCTCCGCCCCCGGAGCCACCGTCGCGTGGATCATCGTGATCGGCGTGTGCGTGATGCCCGGCCCCTGGTGCCCGTCCAGCTCACCGGCGATGACCCGCAGCAGCGCGCCGCCGTCGGGGGTGCTGAGCAGCTGGACCGAGCCACCGCGGATGTCCTGGTAGCGCGGGGCCATCATCTTGTCCTTGGCCGGGAGGTTCACCCACAGCTGGAGGCCGTGGAAGAGCCCGCCGGACACGACGAGATGCTCGGGCGGGGCCTCGATGTGCAGCAGGCCCGAGCCCGCGGTCATCCACTGGGTGTCCCCGTCGGTGATGGTGCCGCCACCGCCGTTGGAGTCCTGGTGGTCGAAGATGCCGTCGATGATGTACGTGACGGTCTCGAAGCCGCGGTGCGGGTGCCAGGGGGTGCCCTTGGGCTCGCCCGGCGCGTACTCCACCTCGCCCATCTGGTCCATCATGATGAACGGGTCCAGATGGCGGTAGTTGATCCCCGCGAACGCCCGGCGCACCGGGAAGCCCTCGCCCTCGAAACCGCTCGGAGCGGTCGTGACGGCCAGCACGGGACGTGCCACGGCATCGGCAGACGCGGTCACGCGGGGCAGCGTCAACGGGTTCTCGACGGTCACTGCAGGCATGTCGGTTCCTCCTCGTGTACGCTCAGTTTAGTTGAGCGTTGAACTTTCTGCCACCCCGAACAGCGAAAACCGGGAAGGCATTCCCGACCCGGGGACGGCGCAGCGAACCACGGGAGACCGGCACGGCGAAAGGCCGTCACCCCCTCACCGGGGGTGACGGCCTGCGGACCCCGGGTGTCAGGCGGCCAGTTCACGCTCCTCGCTGACGGGCTCTTCACCGCGGGCACCGGCCCGCTCGGCCGTGCGGTCGCGCATCACCAGCGTGGCGACGACCGCCGCGGCCAGGACCCCGATCGCGCTGATCGTGAAGGTCGTCGACATCGACGCGGTGAAGGCCTCCCTCGCCGCCCGCACCAGGCCCGCGTCGCCACCGGCGACCGTGAGGGCCCCGCCGATGGACTCCCGGGCCTGACCGGGGGCGCCGGCCGGCATCTCGTCGGCGTAGCCACTGGAGAGCAGGGAGCCGAGGATCGCGATGCCGAGGGCGGTGCCGGACTGCTGGATGGTGTCGTTGAGCGCCGAGCCGACGCCCGCCTTGTCCTCCGGGATGGTGCCCATCAGCGCGGCCACCGCGGCCGGCATGGCCAGACCGGCACCCAGGCCCAGGATGCCGAGCGCCACGGCCGGGACGGTGAAGCCGCTGTCGGCGGTGAGCGTGGTCAGCAGCCCGAAGGAGGCGGCCATCAGCAGCATCCCGCCGAGGATGACGAACCGGTTGCCCGCCTTGACGACGAGCTGCGCCCCGGCGGTGTTGCCGGCCAGCGCGGCCACGGCCAGCGGCAGGAAGGCCAGGCCCGCCTTGACCGCGGACCAGCCGAGCACGAACTGGAGGTACTGGGTCAGCACCAGCAGCAGCCCGGCGTTGCCGATCTGGACCAGGGCCAGGGAGAGCGAGCCACCGCTGAAGTCGCGGTGCCGGAAGAGGGCCAGCGGGACCATCGGTGCGCGGGTGACGTTCTGCCAGACCACGAAACCGGTCAGAGCCACCACCGCGCCGGCCAGGACGAGGAGGGAACGGTCCGCGAATGCGCCGTGCTGCGGGATCTCGATGATCCACCAGACCAGGGCCGTCATGCCCACCGCCGACAGCACCGCGCCCAGCGGGTCGGGCTTCTGCCAGGGCGCCTTCGACTCCGGCATCAACAGCACACCGGCCAGCAGCGCGAGCCCGACGATCGGCACGTTGATCAGGAAGATCGCCTGCCAGGCGAAGTGGTCGATCAGCACGCCGCCCAGCACCGGGCTGCCGACCAGCCCGAGCATCGACACCGAGCCCCACGCGGCCATCGCCTTGGGCCGCTCGTCCTCGTCGAAGACGGTGATCAGGATCGACAGCGTCGACGGCATGATCAGCGCCCCGCCCACGCCCATCGCGATCCGCACGGCGATCAGCTCACCGGGTGTGGCGCAGAAGACCGCCCCCAGGGAGGCCGCCCCGAACAGCAGCAGCCCGATCAGCATCACCCTCCGGCGCCCGAACCGGTCCCCGACGCTTCCCGAGGTCAGCAGCAGCCCGGCGAAGACCAGGACGTAGGAGTCGAGGATCCACTGCGTCTCCTGGGCGCTCGCCCCGAGGTCCTCGGTCAGGGCGGGCACCGCGACCGTCAGTGCCATGTTGTCGACGACCAGCACCAGCGTGCTCAGGCACAGCACGATCAGGATCCACCAACGCCGTGGATGGCGAGCATCCATGTCCTCTTCCCCTCCCGCGAACACCGTTCCTTCGATGCGCACACTGTACGCACAGCGGAACAGTGTGCGCAATCCTTGGCTTCTGTACGCTGTTTGCGCACGCCGTTCGCACGACGTCTGAAGGAGCCGCGATGAGCAGGAGCAGGGCGACGGACCGGAACCCGATCCCGTCGGTGTGGACCCGCGAGCAGCGCCGCGCCGACCAGCCGGCGCTCAGCCGGGACGCGATCGTCCGGGAGGCGATCGCCATGCTCGACGCGGACGGCATCGAGGCGCTCAGCATGCGCAAGCTCGGCGCCCGCCTGAACGCCGGCGCCACCTCGCTCTACCGGCACGTGGCGACAAAGGACGAGCTGATGGAGCTGGCGGTGGACGAGGTGACCGCCGAGGTCCACGTCCCGCCGGCCGACCGTCCCGATTGGCGCGCGGCGGTGACCGAGGCCGCCCGGTCCTTCCGCACGACCGCGCTGCGGCACCCCTGGCTGACCCTGGTGCTCGGCCAGGCCGGTCTCGCCTACCTGGGCCCCAACTACATGGCCTTCTCCGAGCGGCTCGCCGCGCTGTTCACGGCGGCGGGCTTCACCGAGCCGAGCCGGGCGATCGAGACCGTCTTCTCGTACGTGATGGGCATGAGCAGCGCGGAAGCGGCCTGGCTCAGCACGGTCGCCCGCTCCGGCGAGAGTGAGGCCGGCCTCATCACCCGTCTCATGCCGGCCGCCCAGCAGGCGGCGGCCGGCCACTCCCACCTGGCGCTCCCGCACGCGGAGGTCGAGGAGGCCACCACCGACCCCGCCGCCCTGCGCGACATGAAGTTCGCCTACGGCCTCGAGGTCGTCCTGGACGGCCTGGCGCTACGCCTGCCGAAGCGAGACGGGGAAGGAGCCAAGGACTAGCTAGGGCCTGTCGTTTGGATCATGCCGGCGTCGCGGGGCGTGGCACGCACATCTGCCGCGTTGTCGTCGGTTGTCAACTCCCCCACGCTCGGCTGCGCTCGCGCGGGAGGGACCCCCATCGCGTTGACGCCCTCCTCCGCCTTGCAGCTGCACGCACCACGCCCCGCTCGGCTCGGCCGAGAGGCCCAGTCACTCCCGGCCGACCTGATCCAAACGACAGGCCCTACTCGGCGAGGTGCCGTTCCACCGTCTCCACCTTGGAGGTGAGGCCGTCCGTCACACCGGGGCGGATGTCCGCCTTGAGGACCAGGGAGACCCGGGGCGCACGCCGTTCGACCGCGGCCACCGCGCGCCGGACGACGTCCATGACCTCGTCCCACTCCCCTTCGACGGAGGTGAACATCGCGTCGGTCCGGTTCGGCAGCCCCGACTCGCGCACCACCCGCACGGCGTCGGCGACGTACTCCCCCACGTCCTCGCCGACGCCCAGCGGCGTCACGGAGAAGGCGACGATCACGCGTTCACCACGCCTTCCTTGCGCACGCGGGAGGCGATGACCGCGTCCTCGGCCTCACGCCGCAGCCGGCGCTCGGCGAAGAACCCGCCGGCGGGCAGCACCGAGAGCACGAAGTACAGGGCGGCGGTCTTCAGGGACCACTTCGCACGGTTCCAGGCGTCCGCCCAGAAGATCACGTACAGGACGAACAGCACCCCGTGCACCATCCCCATCACCGGCACGGCGTTGAAGTCCGTCGTCCGCTTCAGCACCGAGCAGACCAGCAGGAGCAGGAACGAGATGGCCTCGGGGGCCGAGACCAGGCGGAGGCGGCGGATGGCGGTGGCGGTCTTGAGGTCCACGGGTCACCTTCGGTCGGAGAGAACGGTTTGTGAACGCACGCACAAGCGTCCGGCCCATTGTGGCAAACCGCCCGGGCCCCCGACCCCCTCGGGGTGCGCTCAGGGGCGTTCTCCACCCACGGGCCCTGTCCGCGGGGCCCGGCCTGCGGATACCTTCGCGTATGTGGCGATGTTCCGACTTCAGAGCAGCAAGGTGCTCGCCGTCGACATGACCGGAGATGCCGTGAAGGCGAAGAACGGCTCGATGGTCGCGTACGACGGGGAGATGGCCTTCAAGAAGCTCAGCGGTGGCGGCGAGGGCATCCGGGGCATGGTGACCCGGCGGCTGACCGGTGAGCAGATGACGTTGATGGAGGTGAAGGGGCGCGGGACCTGCTGGTTCGCGGACCGCGCCTCCGAGATCAACCTGGTCAGCATCCAGGGCGACAAGCTCTACGTCGAGTCGAGCAATCTGCTCGCGACCGACGGGGGGCTGCGCACGGGCACGGAGTTCACCGGCCTGCGCGGCGCCTCGCAGGGCAACGGGCTGTTCACGACCACCGTCGAGGGCCACGGCCAGGCGGCGATCATGTCGGACGGCCCGGCGGTGGTGCTGCGGGTGAGCGCGCAGTACCCGCTGACCGTCGATCCGGGGGCGTACGTGGCGCACCAGGGCAACCTGCGGCAGTCCTTCCAGTCCGGGGTGACGTTCCGCACGCTGCTCGGGGAGGGCGGCGGCGAGGCCTTCCAGATGCGGTTCGAGGGGGACGGTCTGGTGTACGTGCAGCCGAGCGAGCGCAACACGATCGCGGGAGACGTGTGAGATGGCCTTCCGGGAGATCAACGGGAAGATGGTCGAGGCGACGGTCGTGCCCGGCCGGCGGCTGTTCAGCCAGCGCGGCGCGATGCTCGCGTACAAGGGCGAGGTGTCCTTCACGCCCAACACGGCGGGCGGCCAGGGCGGGATCATGTCGATGATCGGCCGCCGGGTGGCGAACGAGGACACCCCCTTGATGACCGTCGAGGGCAGCGGCACGGTCCTGTTCGGCCACGGCGGGCACCACGTGCAGGTGATCCACCTCACGGGCGACACGCTCTGCGTCGAGGCGGACCGCCTCCTCGCCTTCGAGGGCACCCTCCAGCAGGGCACGATGTTCCTGGGCTCGCAGGGCGGCGTCATGGGCATGGTGCGCGGCCAGGTCAGCGGCCAGGGGCTGTTCACGACCACCCTGAAGGGGCAGGGGGCCGTCGCGGTCATGGCCCACGGCGGCGTCATCGAGATCCCGATCAGCCCGCAGCGGCCGGTGCACGTGGACCCCCAGGCCTACGTCGCCCACCACGGCGACGTCCGCAACAGGCTGTCGACCGCGCTGGGCTGGCGGGACATGGTGGGCCGCGGCTCGGGCGAGGCGTTCCAGCTGGAGCTCAGCGGCAGCGGTGCGGTGTACGTCCAGGCGTCGGAGGAGAAGCTGTGAGCACCTACGGAACCCCGGGCGCCGGCCCCGCGGTCTTCGACCCGGCGACGCTGCCCGCCGACGACAACGTCAACCCGTACACCTTCTGCGTGGAGCTCAAGGGGAGCCAGTGGTTCCTGCAGAAGGGGAAGATGATCGCCTACTACGGATCGATCGACTTCAACGGCGTCGGACACGGCCGGCTGGACCGTCTGGTGCGCACTTCGTTCCATTCGCCTCTGCACGCGAGCGACTGGGTCGTGGCGGAGGGCTCGGGCAAGATGCTCCTCGCCGACCGGGCCTTCGACGTCAATTCGTACGACCTCGAGGACGGCAACCTGACCATTCGCTCGGGCAACCTGCTCGCTTTTCAGCCAACTCTGGCACTGAAGCAATCAATCGTGCCGGGTTTTCTGACCCTCATCGGAACCGGAAAGTTCGTGGCGGCGTCCAACGGGCCGGTGGTGTTCATGGAACCCCCGATCCGGGTGGACCCCCAGGCCCTGGTCGGCTGGGCCGACTGCCCCTCCCCGTGCCACCACTACGACCATGGGTACATGACCGGTGTCATGGGCGGTCTACGTGCACTGACGGGCCTCGGCGGGGCCTCCGGCGAGGAGCATCAGTTCGAGTTCGTGGGCGCCGGGACGGTGCTGCTCCAGTCGTCCGAGACCCTGATGGCCGAGCAGGCCACGGGGGCCGTTCCGCACGAGGCCGGCGTGCCGGGCGGCGGGGCGCACAGCCCCCAGGCCGGGCAGCCGGGTGTACCGCGTCTTCCCGGACAGCTGGGGGACCTCCAGCGTCGCTTCGGGCTGTGAGCGGTAGTCTGCGGAGTGTGACATCGAACGCCTGCGCACTGCTGTTCGCCAGGTGAACGAGGTCACACGCCACCCCTCACTAGTTCGCCTTTCAACCTTTTAGGTAGACTTCATTCATGGAGACCGAGACGGCCACCCGCTGGCTGACCGATGCGGAGCAGTGCGCCTGGCGCACCCACCTGGAGGTCAACAGGCTGTTGACGTACCAGCTCGAAAAGGACCTGCAGCCGTTCGGCCTGACAATGAACGACTACGAGATCCTGGTGAATCTCTCCGAGTCCGAGGACCACAGGATGCGGATGAGCGACCTCGCCTCCGCGACCCTCCAGTCCAAGAGCCGCCTCTCGCACCAGATCACGCGCATGGAGAACGCGAACCTGGTCCGGCGGGAGAACTGCGAGTCGGACCGCCGGGGGCTCTACGCGGTCCTGACCGACCACGGCATGGCGACGATGCAGAAGGTCGCGCCCCACCACGTGGCATCCGTGCGCAGGCACTTCATCGACCTGCTGGCCCCCGAGTCCCTGACCGAGCTCGACAAGTCCCTCAAACCCATCGCGGAGCACCTGCGCGGACAGCGCGGACGCCCGTGACCGCAGCCCTCTGCTAAGCGAGCGGCAGGCGGAGCTCGAACAGGGCTCCGCCTGCGGGCCCCCGTCCGGCGGTGAGCGTGCCTCCGTGCCGGACGGCGACGTCCCGGGCGATGGCGAGGCCCAGCCCGGCCCCGCCGTCGTCGCGGCTGCGGGCGGCGTCCAGGCGTACGAACCGTTCGAAGATCCGCTCCCGGTCCTCCTCGGGCACGCCGTCGCCGTCGTCCGCCACGCCGACCACGGCCCGGTCGTCCTCGCACCGCACGCTCACGGTGACCTCCGACCGGGCGTGCCGCTGGGCGTTGTCCAGCAGATTGGCGAGCACCCGCCCCAACTGCCCGCGCGAACCGGCCACTTCCACCGGTTCCGCGTCCACCGCGACACCCGGCCGTCCCTCGGCCGCCTCACGGGCGAGCCCGGCCAGGTCGACCGTCGCGTCGGCGGGCCGCTCCCCCGCGTCCAGCCGGGCGAGCAGCAGCAGATCCGCCGCCAGCCGCTGGAGCCGGACCGTGTCCTCCACGGCCCCGTCGAGGTCCAGCAGCTCGGGATGCGCGGCGGCCACCTCCAGCTGCGTCCGCAGCGAGGCGATCGGGCTGCGCAGCTCGTGGGAGGCGTCGGCGACGAAGCGCCGCTGCCGCTCCACGGACGTCTCCAGGGCCGCGAGCGTCTCGTTGGTGGTGCTGGCCAGCCGGGCGATCTCGTCGTGCGTGTCCGGCTCCGGAACGCGCCGCCCCAGGTCCTCCGAGTGGGTGATCGCGGCCATCTCGCGCCGGATCCCCTCCACGGGCCGCAGGGCCCGCCGGGTGACCAGCCAGGTCACGCCCGCGACGACACCGAGCAGCAGCGGGAACCCGATCAGCATCACCGTCAGCGCGGTCCGCACCGCACCGTGCTCGGCGGCCAGCGGGGAACCGGCGTAGACCGTGAGGTGCCCCCGGTCGTGGGTCTCCACCTCGACCGCGGCGAACCGGTAGTCCTCCGCGTCCCCGTCGATGGTCGCGGACCCGTTGCTGAAGACGGTCTCCCCGGAGATCTCCCCGGGTTCGAGGGCCTCGTCGGCGTCGTCGGAGCCGTCGTCGGAGTCGTCGTCGCCCGACGGCTCGGCCGCGGGCTGCGGCTTCACCCGGCCGCTGTCGGTCCCGCTGATCCGCTCCAGATCGTCACTGGCCGCGACCAGCCGCCGATGCTCGTCCAGGACCTGCACCGGCCCGTCGTCGCCGTCCAGGCCCGAGAGCTTGCCGTACGGCGTCCCGGCGGCGAGCTCGGCGGCGACCGCCCGCGCCGAGCGCTCCGCCTGCGTGCCGGCCTCGCCCATCAGATTGGACCGCAGGGACAGCAGTACGGCGGCCCCGGCCGCGACGAGCGCCACCGCGACCACAAGCGTCGCTCCCAGCGTGGCCCGGGCCCGCACGGACCCGAAGAGCCGCTTCACGACGTCTCCAGCCGGTACCCGGCCCCGCGCACCGTCCGGATCAGCCCGGCCCGCAGCTTCCGCCGCAGCGTGCTGACGTACACCTCGACGATGTTGGGATCACCCTCGTAGGCGAAGTCCCAGACGTGCTCCAGGATCTCCGACTTGGACACCACCTCGCCGGCCCGCAGCACGAGCTGCTCCAGCACGGAGAACTCCTTGGCGGTGAGGGTGACCTCGTCCTCCCCCAGGAACACCCGCCGGGCCGCGGTGTCCACCTTCAGGTCCCCGTGCACATGCACCGGCGAGGCCCCCGCGCCCTGCCCGCGCCGGCGTAGCAGCGCCTTGACCCGGGCGACCAGCACGACGTAGGAGAACGGCTTGGTCAGATAGTCGTCCGCACCCGTGTCGAGCCCCTCGGCCTCGTCGTACTCGCCGTCCTTGGCGGTCAGCATCAGGATCGGCACCTCGTGCCCGGCGGCGCGCAGGGCGGCACAGACCCGGTAGCCGTTGAGGCCCGGCAGCATGATGTCGAGGACGACCAGGTCGTAGGTGCCCTCCGAGGCCCGGTGCAGCCCCTCCAGTCCGTCGTGGACGACGTCCACGGCGTACCCCTCGGCCGTCAGGCCCCTGGCGAGCGACAGGGCCAGCCGCTTCTCGTCCTCCACGATCAACAGACGCATGCGTAAAGAGTGGCAAAGTCAACCTGAAGATCCTTTCAGGGGGCTTCAGGTTCCTCTCAGCCTCCGTCGTCCAGAGTCGAAGACGTCGAAAACGAAACGACTCGGGAGGAACCGCATGAAGCGCAACATCGTGATCGCCGCTGTGACCGCCGCCGCTCTGATCGGAGGCGGTACGGCAACGGCCCTCGCGACCACGTCGGACGACGAGGGGTCGGCGCGGCAGGCGGTGAACACGCGGGTGCCGGACGACGACGGCCGCGACGACGACGGCCGCGACGACGCCCGGGTGGCCTCTGCGAAGGTCACCGCGACCGAGGCGATCGCCTCCGCGCTGAAGCACACGTCGGGTACGGCCGTCTCCGCCGAGCTGGACGACGAGGACGACGGCGACAAGGTGGTCTGGAAGGTCGACGTCCTGTCCGGCGACGACACCTGGCACAGCGTGAGCGTCGACCCGTCGAGCGGCAAGGTCCTCGGTGCGCAGGCGGACGACGAGGACGACACGGCGCGGGTGCGTGCGGCTCTGAAGGGCTCCTCCGTGACGGCTGAGGAGGCCGCGAAGGCCGCCGCCGGCAAGGGCGTGGTGACGTCCGTCGACCTCGACGAGGACGGCAAGGACAAGTCCTGGGAGGCCGAGACGCGCACGTCCGGCGGCGCCGAGCAGGACTGGAAGATCGACCTCACGTCGGGCAAGGTCACGGCGGACCGCTCCGACGCCCAGGACGACGACGCGGACGACCAGGACTGATCATCAGCCGCCCCTCCTCACTCGCCCCGGCGTCCGTGCCGACGCCGGGGCGTCGCGCGCTCGCTTCGCACGCGGCGCGCGTCCGTGGTGCGATGGAACCGGGGGCGGAAGGAGAGCGGTCATGCCCGCAGCGAAGCGAACGAGTGTCGCCGCCTCGGTGTCGGTCCGCCCGCTGGCCGAGCCGGACCTGGACCGGGCCGACGAGATCTTCAGAGTCGCGTTCGGGACCTTCCTCGGGGCCCCTGAGCCGGAGACGTTCTTCGGGACCGCCGACTACGTGCGCACCCGTTGGGCGGCAGCTCCACACGCGGCCTTCGCGGCGACCGTCGAGGGCGAGGTCGTCGGATCGAACTTCGCCGCCGACTGGGGCAGCGTCGGGTTCTTCGGCCCGCTGACCGTACGTCCGGATCTGTGGGACCGGGGCATCGGCAGACGCCTCATGGAACCGGTCATGGCCTGCTTCGACACCTGGGGGAACCGCCACCTGGGCCTGTTCACCTTCTCGCACAGCGCCAAGCACCTCGAGCTCTACCGCCGGTACGGTTTCTGGCCCCGGTTCCTCACGGCCATCATGAAGAAGCAGGTCGCCGGCACTGCCGCAGTCCCCGGCCGCGTGCTGTACGGCGAGCTGACCGCCGCTGAGCGGCCCGACGCGCTGAGCCTCGGCCGCGCAGTGACGGAGGCCGTCTACGAGGGCCTGAGCCTGGAGCGCGAGATCACGGCCACACAGGCACAGGGGCTCGGCGACACCGTCCTCCTCGAGGGCACCGGCTCCGGCCTGGACGGTCTGGCCGTCTGCCACTGCGGAGCCGGGTCGGAGGCCGGCGAGGACGTGTGCTTCGTCAAGTTCGGCGCCGTACGCCCCGGCCCGGGCGCCGCGGACCGGTTCGAACGGCTGCTGAAGGCCTGCGAGCGGCTGGCCGCCGAGAAGGGACTCGGCCAACTGGACGCCGGGATGAACCTGGCCCGCCAGGACGCCTACCGGCGCATGGCCGACCGCGGTTTCCGCACCTGGCTGCAAGGCGTGGCCATGCACAGGCCCAACGAACCCGGCTACAGCCACCCGGACGCCTATGTGATCGACGACTGGCGCTGAGTCCACCGCCATGAGACTGCGCGCCGGCAGCCTCAGCCCTGCGTCAACCCGGCCACCAGCTCGTCAGCCGCCCGGTAGGGATCCAGTTCGCCCGCGACGATCCGCTCCGCCAGCGCCCCGAGCCGCCGGTCCCCGTGCAGGTCGCCGATCCGCTCCCGCAGTGCCGTCACCGCGATCGTCTCGACCTCCCTGGACGCCCGGGACAGCCGCCGCTCCGCGAGCACGCCCCGCTCCTCCATCCAGGCCCGGTGCTTCTCCAGCGCCTCGACGACCTCCTCGACGCCCTCGCCCCGCGCGGCGACCGTCTTCACGATCGGCGGGCGCCAGTCGCCCGGCCCGCGCGACTCGCCCAGCCCCAGCATGTGGTTCAGCTCGCGAGCCGTCGCGTCGGCCCCGTCCCGGTCCGCCTTGTTCACGACGTACACGTCACCGATCTCCAGGATCCCGGCCTTGGCCGCCTGGATCCCGTCGCCCATCCCCGGCGCGAGCAGCACCACGGACGTGTCCGCCTGCGAGGCGATCTCCACCTCGGACTGCCCGACCCCCACCGTCTCCACGAGGATCACGTCGCACCCGGCGGCGTCCAGGACGCGGATCGCCTGGGGCGCGGACCAGGCCAGCCCGCCCAGGTGCCCGCGCGTGGCCATCGACCTGATGTACACGCCCGGGTCGGACGCGTGCTCCGACATCCGCACCCGGTCCCCGAGCAGCGCACCGCCGGAGAACGGGGAGGACGGGTCGACGGCGAGCACGCCGACCCGTTTGCCCTGCTTGCGGTAGGCGCTGACCAGCGCCGAGGTCGACGTCGACTTGCCGACGCCCGGCGACCCGGTCAGCCCCACCACGTACGCCCCGCCCGTCAGGGGCGCGAGCGCCTCCATGACCTCCCGCAGCTGCGGGGACGCCCCCTCCACCAGGGAGATCAGCCGGGCCACGGCACGCGGCCGGCCTTCCCGGGCCTGGGCCACCAGCGTGGAGACGTCCTGCATCACAGCTCCGTTCAGATCAGGGACGTACCGAAACTCAGGCCTTGGGCACGCGCACGATCAGCGCGTCGCCCTGCCCACCGCCACCGCACAGCGCGGCCGCGCCGACGCCACCGCCGCGCCGCTTCAGCTCCAGCGCGAGATGCAGCACGAGCCGCGCACCGGACATCCCGATCGGGTGACCCAGGGCAATGGCACCACCGTTGACATTCACCTTTTCGGTGGACACGCCGAGATCCTTCATGGACTGCACGGCCACGGCAGCGAAGGCCTCGTTGATCTCGACGAGGTCGAGGTCCGAGACCTCCAGGCCCTCCTTCTTCAGCGCGTGCAGGATCGCGTTGGAGGGCTGCGACTGGAGCGAGTTGTCCGGCCCGGCCACGTTGCCGTGCGCCCCGATCTCGGCGATCCACTCCAGGCCGAGCTCCTGGGCCTTGGCCTTGCTCATCACGACGACGGCGGCGGCACCGTCGGAGATCTGCGAGGCGGAACCGGCCGTGATCGTGCCGTCCTTGGCGAAGGCCGGGCGCAGCTTGCCCAGGGACTCGGCGGTGGTGTCGCCGCGGATGCCCTCGTCCTTGCTGAACAGCACCGGGTCGCCCTTGCGCTGCGGGATCTCGACGGGCGTGATCTCGGCCTCGAACAGGCCGTTCTTCTGCGCGGCGGCGGCCCGCTGGTGCGACAGCGCGGCGATCTCGTCCTGCTCGGCCCGGCCGATGCCCAGGCGCGTGTTGTGCTTCTCGGTCGACTCGCCCATGGCGACACCGTCGAAGGAGTCGGTCAGGCCGTCGTGGGCCATCGAGTCGAGCATCTGGATCGCACCGTACTTGTAGCCCTCGCGGGACTTCGGCAGCAGGTGCGGGGCGTTGGTCATGGACTCCTGGCCACCGGCGACGATCACGTCGAACTCACCCGCACGGATGAGCTGGTCGGCGAGCGCGATGGCGTCGAGGCCCGACAGACACACCTTGTTGATGGTCAGCGCCGGCACGTTCATCGGGATGCCGGCCTTGACCGCGGCCTGGCGTGCGGGGATCTGCCCCGCCCCGGCCTGGAGCACCTGGCCCATGATCACGTACTGCACCTGGTCGCCGCCGATCCCCGCACGGTCGAGGGCGGCCTTGATCGCGAAGCCGCCGAGATCGGCTCCGGAGAAGGACTTCAGCGATCCGAGCAACCGCCCCATGGGCGTACGAGCGCCCGAGACGATCACCGAACTGGTCGTGGCAGAAGACATGAGCTGCGATCCCCTTACCGGCTGCACAGCCGAGGAGTGAACGAGGGTTTACTTCGAATGTACTGACCGGTACTCCACCCCGTCATCGGGCCGTCGGTGTGATCGCGCGCACGTTGCGTAACCACCTCCGGGGCGCTGCACTGAGTCCATGCTGACGCGAATCGACCACATCGGAATCGCCTGTTTCGACCTCGACAAGACCGTCGAGTTCTACCGTGCCACCTACGGCTTCGAGGTGTTCCACTCCGAGGTCAACGAGGAGCAGGGCGTGCGCGAGGCCATGCTCAAGATCAACGAGACGTCCGACGGCGGCGCCACCTACTTGCAGCTCCTGGAGCCGACCCGGGAGGACTCCACCGTCGCGAAGTGGCTGGCGAAGAACGGGGAGGGCGTCCACCACATCGCCTTCGGCACGGCGGACGTCGACGCGGACGCGGCGGACATCAAGGGCAAGGGCGTACGCGTGCTGTACGAAGAGCCGCGAGTCGGTTCCATGGGGTCACGGATCACCTTCCTGCACCCCAAGGACTGCCATGGCGTACTGACAGAACTGGTCACTTCGGCGGCTGTTGAGTCACCTGAGCACTGACCCTCGTACATAGGGGCCGGTAGGGTTGGGGGCGGTCGCCGCTCTGTGCAGGGTGACCGCGGTCCCGCCGTGCGACGGCAGGACCACCGGGGTCCGGGTTTCGGGGGACGAGCGTCGGGGCAGCAGCCTCTGCTCCGCCGATGATCTGACACCATTCCCCGGGGGCCCCGTTCGGCGGATGGACGGAGCTCGATCGGAAAGAGTTGCGACCAGGGGACGGATGGGACCGCGCAGTGCGGGGCTACGAGAGCCAGGAGCGAGAGCCGGCGGCTGACGTCGACCACCTCTCTCGGTTCGAAGCCGAGATGAAGCGGCTGAAGACCGAACGGGAAAAGGCGATCCAGCACGCCGAGGACCTCGGCTACCAGGTCGAGGTGCTGCGCGCCAAGCTGCACGAGGCGCGGCGCACCATCATGTCCCGACCCTCCTTCGACGGGGGTGACATCGGCTGGCAGGCCGAGCAGTTGCTGCGCAACGCGCAGATGCAGGCCGACCAGATTCGCGCGGACGCCGACCGCGAGCTGAGCGAGGCCCGGGCGCAGACCCAGCGGATCCTCCAGGAGCACGCCGAGCAGGCCGCCCGGCTCCAGGCCGAGCTGCACCAGGAGGCGGTGACCCGCCGCCAGCAGCTGGACCAGGAGCTGGCCGAGCGCCGCCAGACGGTCGAGTCGCACGTCAACGAGAACGTGGCGTGGGCCGAGCAGCTGCGGGCGCGCACCGAGCAGCAGGCCCGCCGGCTGCTGGAGGAGTCCCGCGCCGAGGCCGAGCAGGCCCTGGCCACCGCCCGCGCGGAGGCCGAGCGGCTGACGACCGAGGCCCGCCAGCGCCTGACGGGCGCGGCCGAGGAGGCCCGTGCCGAGGCCGAGCAGATCCTGCGCCGCGCCCGCACGGACGCCGAGCGCCTGCTCAACGCCGCCTCCACGCAGGCCCAGGAGGCCACCGACCACGCCGAGCAGCTGCGCACGTCCACCGTCTCCGAGTCGGAGGCCGCGCGCCGCGAGGCGCAGGAGCTGAGCCGGGCCGCCGAGCAGCGGATGGCGGAGGCCGAGGAGGCGCTGCGCAAGGCGCAGAGCGAGTCGGAGAAGCTGGTCGCGGAGGCCAAGGAGGCCGCCGCCAAGGCCCTGGCGAGCGCCGAGTCCGCGAACGAGACGCGCACGCGCACCGCCAAGGAGCAGGTCGCCCGGCTGGTCGAGGAGGCCACGAAGGAGGCCGAGAACACCAAGTCCGAGGCGGAGCAGCTCGTCGCGGACGCCCGTGCCGAGGCCGAGAAGATCGTCGCGGAGGCCTCCGAGAAGGCCCGCACGCTCACCGCCGAGGAGACCGCGACCCAGCTGTCCAAGGCGGCCAGGACCGCCGAGGAAGTCCTCGACAAGGCGTCGGAGGACGCCAAGAAGACGACGAAGGCCGCGGCCGAGGAGGCCGAGCGGATCCGCTCGGAGGCCGAGGCGGAGGCGGACCGGCTGCGGGCCGAGGCGCACGACATCGCCGAGCAGCTCAAGGGCGCGGCGAAGGACGACACCAAGGAGTACCGCGCCAAGACGGTCGAGCTGCAGGAGGAGGCCCGCCGGCTGCGCGGCGAAGCCGAGCAGCTGCGTGCCGACGCGGTCGACGAGGGCGAGAAGATCCGCGCCGAGGCCCGCAAGGAGGCCGTGGCGCAGATCGAGGAGGCGGCGAAGTCCGCCGAGGAGCTGCTCGCCAAGGCCAAGGCCGACGCGGACGAGCTGCGCACCACGGCCCAGGCGGACAGCGAGAAGGTCCGCACCGAGGCCATCGAGCGGGCGACGACTCTGCGCCGGCAGGCCGAGGAGACCCTTCAGCGCACCCGGCAGGAGGCCGAGCGGCACCGCGAGGAGGTCGTCGAACAGGCCGAGGCGCTCAAGGAGAACGCCGAGCGCGCGGCGCGGGAGCTGCACGAGGAGACCGAGCGGGCCGTTCAGGCCCGTCGTGCCGAGGCCGCCGAGGAGCTGGCACGGCTCCAGGCGGAGGCGGAGGAGCGGCTGACGGCCGCCGAGCAGGCGCTGTCGAAGGCCCGTGAGGAGGCCGCCCGGATCCGCCGCGAGGCCGCCGAGGAGAACGAGCGGCTGCGCGCCGAGGCCGCCGAGCGGATCCGTACGCTCCAGCAGCAGGCCGAGACGGAGGCCGAGCGGCTGCGCGACGAGGCCGCCGCGGACGCGTCCGCGGCCCGTGCCGAGGGCGAGGCCGTCGCCGTACGGCTGCGCTCGGAGGCGGCGAGCGAGGCCGAGCGGCTGAAGTCGGAGGCGCAGGAGAGCGCCGACCGGATGCGCTCGGAGGCGCAGGCCGCCGCCGAGCGGCTCGCCGCCGAGGCGTCCGAGACGCTGGCCGCCGCGCAGGAGGAGGCCAACCGCCGCCGCCGCGAGGCCGAGGAACTTCTCGGCAGCGCCCGGCAGGAGGCCGACCAGGAGCGTGAGCGGGCCCGCGAGCAGAGCGAGGAGCTGCTGGCCTCGGCGCGCAAGCGCGTGGAGGACGCGCAGGCCGAGGCCGTACGCCTGGTCGAGGAGGCCGACCGCCGCGCCACGGAGATGGTGTCGGCGGCCGAGCAGCACGCCCAGCAGGTGCGGGACTCCGTGGCGGGGCTGCACGAGCAGGCGCAGGAGGAGATCACCGGACTGCGTTCGGCCGCCGAGCACGCGGCGGACCGTACGCGCCGGGAGGCCCAGGAGGAAGCGGACCGGGTCCGCTCCGACGCCTACGCCGAGCGGGAGCGGGCGAGCGAGGACGCGGGCCGGCTGCGGCGCGAGGCGCACGAGGAGTCCGAGGCCGCCAAGGCGCTCGCCGAGCGGACGATGTCCGATGCGATCAGTGAGGCGGAGCGGATCCGCGCGGACGTCGCCGAGCACGCGCAGCGGGTGCGCACGGAGGCCTCCGACGCGATCGCCGAGGCCGAGCAGAGCGCCGCGCGCACCCGGGCGGACGCCCGGGAGGACGCCAACCGCATCCGCTCGGACGCCGCGGCACAGGCGGACGCCCTCATCACCGAGGCGCGCAGCGAGGCCGAGCGGCTCACCACGGAGACGCTCCAGGAGACCGACCGGCTGCGGATGGACACGGTCGCCGAGGCCGAGCGGGTCCGTACCGAAGCGGTCTCCGAGGCCGAGCGCGTCCGTTCCGAGGCGGCCACGGAGGCCGAGCGGGTGCGGGCGGAGTCGGTCGCCAAGGCCGACCAGCTGGTCGCGGAGGCCACCGGGGAGGCGGAGCGGCTGCGGGCCGAGGCCGCCGAGACGGTCGGCTCGGCGCAGCAGCACGCCGAGCGGATCCGCCGCGAGGCCCAGCGGGTCAAGACCGACGCGGAGGCGGAGGCGGAGCGGCTGGTCGGCTCCGCGCGCGAGGAGGCGGACCGCACGCTGGACGAGGCCCGCAAGGACGCCAACAAGCGGCGCTCCGAGGCGGCCGAGCAGGTCGACAAGCTCATCACGGAGACCACGGCAGAGGCGGACAAGCTGCTGGCCGAGGCGCAGCAGCAGGCGCACAAGACCACCGCGGAGGCCGAGGCGCAGGCCGACACCATGGTGGGCGCGGCCCGCACCGAGGCCGATCGCCTGGTGTCCGAGGCGACGGTCGAGGGCAACTCGCTGGTGGAGAAGGCCCGTACGGACGCCGACGAGCTGCTCGTCGGCGCGCGCCGGGACGCCACGCAGATAAGGGAGCGCGCCGAGGAGCTGCGCGACCGCATCACCTCCGAGATCGAGGAGCTGCACGAGCGGGCCCGCCGGGAGTCGGCCGAGACGATGAAGTCGGCGGGCGACCGCTGCGACGCGCTCGTCAAGGCGGCCGAGGAGCAGCTGGCGAAGGCGCAGGCGAAGGCCAAGGAGATCGTCTCGGAGGCCAACTCCGAGGCGGGCAAGGTCCGGATCGCCGCGGTGAAGAAGGCGGAGGGTCTGCTCAAGGAGGCCGAGCAGAAGAAGTCCACGCTGGTCCGGGAGGCCGAGGAGCTCAAGGCCGAGGCGATCCGCGAGGCCAGGCGCACGGTCGAGGAGGGCAAGCGCGAGCTGGAGGTGCTGGTCCGCCGCCGCGAGGACATCAACGCCGAGATCTCCCGTGTCCAGGACGTCCTGGAGGCGTTGGAGTCCTTCGAGGCCCCCTCCGCCGGCAAGGACAACGGAGTCAAGGCAAGCGCGACGGTCGGCGCACCCCGTTCGGGTGGCAAGTCCTCGGATAGCTAGCCAAACGGGGCGAATCCGGTGTGTGCTGGGGCCTTTGACCAACTCTTTGGCAAGCTGTCCGGGGGTTAGCCACCCAAAAGGGGTGTCATTTTCCAGATCAAACGCGCATCCGCTCGATGACACACCGTTTCGGCCCCTAGGATTCCACCTATCACCTCACCGGTCTCATTCGACAGGAACCCCATGAG
The DNA here is from genome assembly GCF_040654575.1 of Streptomyces sp. NPDC050674. NCBI lineage: Bacteria > Bacillati > Actinomycetota > Actinomycetes > Kitasatosporales > Streptomycetaceae > Streptomyces > Streptomyces sp. NPDC050674. The sequence goes on along the minus strand of NZ_JBFAIG010000002.1, from coordinate 349,156 downwards.
CGACACTTCCCCCTACGGCTTCGAGCTTGTGCGGCGTGGATACGACCGCGCTCAGGTGGACGAACGTATCTCCAAGCTCGTCTCCGACCGTGACAGCGCTCTCGCCCGCATCACCGCTCTGGAAAAGCGCATCGAAGAGCTCCACCTCGAGACGCAGAACGCCCAGGCCCAGATCACCGACGCCGAGCCGTCGTACGCGGGTCTCGGTGCGCGCGTGGAGAAGATCCTCCGCCTCGCCGAGGAAGAGGCGAAGGACCTGCGCGAGGAGGCCCGGCGCGCCGCCGAGCAGCACCGCGAGCTCGCCGAGTCGGCCGCCCAGCAGGTGCGCAACGACGCCGAGTCGTACTCCGCGGAGCGCAAGGCGAAGGCCGAGGACGAGGGCCTGCGGATCGTCGAGAAGGCCAAGAGTGACGCCGCCCAGCTGCGTTCCGAGGCGCAGAAGGACGCGCAGTCCAAGCGTGAGGAGGCGGATGCCCTCTTCGAGGAGACCCGCGCCAAGGCCGCGCAGGCCGCCGCCGACTTCGAGACGAACCTCGCCAAGCGCCGCGAGCAGTCCGAGCGGGACCTGGCCTCCCGTCAGGCCAAGGCCGAGAAGCGCCTCGCCGAGATCGAGCACCGCGCCGAGCAGCTGCGCCTGGAGGCCGAGAAGCTGCGCACGGACGCCGAGCGCCGCGCCCGCCAGACGGTGGAGACGGCCCAGCGCCAGGCCGAGGACATCGTGGCCGACGCCAACGCCAAGGCCGACCGCATCCGTTCGGAATCCGAGCGCGAGCTGGCCGCCCTCACCAACCGCCGCGACAGCATCAACGCCCAGCTGACGAACGTCCGCGAGATGCTCGCGACGCTCACGGGCGCCGCGGTGGCCGCCGCCGGCACGCCGGCCGAGGACGAGCCGATCTCCCGTGGGGTCCCGGCCCAGCAGTCCCGGTAACACCGGGGTATACGGAGTCTGAACCTCCGCAAAGCCCTCTGCCGCTCGGGTGGCAGAGGGCTTTGCCACGCTCTAGCGTGGCGGCATGATTGAGCTCGAGGGGCTGACGAAGCGGTACGGCGAGAAGGTGGCGGTCAACAACCTGTCCTTCACCGTCAGACCGGGCATCGTCACCGGCTTCCTCGGGCCCAACGGCGCCGGCAAGTCCACGACCATGCGGATGATCCTGGGTCTCGACCACCCGACCGCCGGCGACGTCCGTATCGACGGCAAGCACTACCAGCAGCTCAAGGACCCGCTGACATACATCGGCGCCCTGCTGGAGGCCAAGGCGTGGCACGGCGGGCGCACCGCCTACAACCACCTGCTGTGCCTCGCGCAGAGCAACGGCATTCCGCGCAGCCGGGTGCGGGAGGTGCTGGACACGGTCGGGCTGACGGCGGTCGCGAAGAAGAAGACCAAGGGCTTCTCGATGGGCATGGGGCAGCGGCTCGGCATCGCGGCCGCGCTGCTCGGCGACCCGCGGATCCTGATGTTCGACGAGCCGGTCAACGGCCTCGACCCCGAGGGCATCCACTGGATCCGCACCCTGATGAAGTCTCTCGCCGCGCAGGGGCGGACGGTGTTCGTCTCCTCCCACCTGATGAGCGAGATGGCCCTGACGGCCGAACACCTCGTCGTCATCGGGCAGGGGCGGCTGCTCGCGGACACCTCCATGGCGGACTTCATCGACCGCAACTCACGCAGTTACGTCCGGGTCCGCAGCCCGCAGCGGGAGCGGCTGCTCGATGTGCTGCACCAGGCCGGGATCGTGGCCGTGGAGAGCGGTGAGGGGGTGCTGGAGGTGGACGGCGGCAAGGCCGAGCACATCGGTGAGCTGGCGGCGCAGCACCGGATCACGCTGCACGAGCTGAGCCCGCAACAGGCCTCGCTGGAGGAGGCCTTCATGCAGCTGACCGCGGAGTCGGTGGAGTACCACGCACACAGCGAGACGGGCCCGACGCCCGCCGAGCCGGCGCGGCAGCAGTGGGGCGACGGCTGGAAGAGGGGCTGAGCATGGCGGTGACACAGGTCGTACGGTCGGAGTGGACCAAGATCCGGTCGGTGGCGTCCACGGTGTGGACGCTCTCGCTGGTGGTGGTCGTGACGGTCGCCCTCGGCATGCTCATCTCGGCCCTGTCCAAGAGCGAGTTCGACTCCATGAACGCGCAGGACCGGGCGGAGTTCGACCCGACGTTCATCAGCTTCGCGGGGATGAGTCTCGGCCAGCTCGCGATGATCGTGTTCGGGGTGCTGGTCGTGTCGAACGAGTACAGCACCGGCATGATCCGCACCTCGCTGGCCGCAGTGCCGCAACGGGGCTCGTTCCTGTTCAGCAAGATCGCGGTCGCCTCGGCACTCGCCCTGCTGGTCGGCCTCGTCACCAGCTTCGCCGCGTTCTTCCTGGGGCAGGCGATGCTGGGCTCGCACCGGTCGGAGATCGGCGACCCGGGGGTGCTGCGGGCGGTGTTCGGCGGCGGCCTCTACATGGCGCTGATCGCGATGTTCTCCATGGGTGTCGCCGCGATGCTGCGCTCACCGATGCTGTCGCTGGGCATCCTGATGCCGTTCTTCTTCCTGATCTCCAACATCCTGGGCAATGTCGACGCGACGAAGAAGGTCGGCCGGTTCCTTCCCGACCAGGCCGGCAGCAAGATCATGCAGGTGGTCACGCCGATCGACGACGACACCCCGTACGGGCCCTGGGGCGGCCTCGGGATCATGGGGCTGTGGGTGCTGGCGGTGCTGGCCGGGGGCTATCTGCTGCTGAAGAAGCGCGACGCCTAGGCGTGACCTTTTACCTGCTCTTGGGCGGAACCGTCAGCGCCTCGATATCCTCCTAACCCTTACGGGGGCGTGTGCCCCGCTGTCCTGAACCTTGCGATGGGTGCGGAGCATGATCGAAGCAGTCGGCCTGACGAAGCGCTACGGCGACAAGACCGCTGTGTACAACCTTTCCTTCCAGGTGCGGCCGGGGGCCGTCACCGGCTTCCTCGGGCCGAACGGCTCGGGCAAGTCGACGACGATGCGGATGATCCTCGGGCTGGACAACCCGACGGCCGGGCATGTGACGATCGGCGGCTATCCGTACCGCAGGCTGCCCAACGCCGCCCGTCAGGTCGGCGCGCTGCTGGACGCCAAGGCGGTGCACGGCGGCCGGTCCGCCCGCAACCACCTGCTGTCCCTGGCCCAGCTGTCCGGCATCCCGGCCCGGCGGGTGGACGAGGTGCTCGGCGTCGTCGGTCTCCAGGACGTGGCCAAGAAGCGGTCCAAGGGCTTCTCCCTCGGCATGGGGCAGCGGCTCGGCATCGCCGCCGCGCTGCTCGGCGACCCGCAGGTGCTGCTGTTCGACGAGCCGGTCAACGGCCTCGACCCCGAGGGCATCCTCTGGGTGCGCAACCTGATGAAGGCGCTGGCGGCGGAGGGCCGTACGGTCTTCGTCTCCTCCCACCTGATGAGCGAGATGGCGCTCACCGCCGACCACCTCATCGTCATCGGGCGCGGCCAGCTGCTCGCCGACATGAGCGTGACCGCCTTCATCTCGGCGAACTCCGCGGACTTCGCGCGCGTGCGCACCCCCGACAGCGAACCGCAGCAGCGCGAGAAGCTGTCGGCGGCGCTGACCGAGTCGGGCGGGCACGTGCTGCCCGAGCAGGACGGCGCTCTGCGGGTGACCGGGCTGCCGCTCCCCCGCATCAGCGACATCGCGCACGAGCACGACGTACGCCTGTGGGAGCTGTCGCCGCACCAGGCCTCCCTGGAGGAGGCGTACATGCGGATGACGCAGGGCGCCGTCGACTACCGCTCGACGATCGACCAGAAGGAAGGGCTCCAGCAGCCGCTGCCGCCCGGCGCGCAGCCCCCGATGCCGGTGCCCGGACAGGGTCAGCCGGGCTGGTACGCCCCGCCGCCGCCCCAACAGGGCGGCGGGCCGTTCCCGGCCCCGCCGCAGGGCGCCCCGGGTCAGGCCGCGCCGGGCCCGTACGGCCCCGTCCCGGGCGCCTCCGGCCCGGGCGCCAACCCTTACGCCCAGTCCGCGCCCCAGACGCCTCCGGCGCCCCAGGGCGCCCCGCAGCCGGCCCCGCAGGACCAGGCGGCGGCCGCGCCCGCGCCGCAGCCCGCCGCCGCGCCCGCCCAGCCCGCCGCCGCGCCGTCCGCGCCCGCCGCCCCGACCTCCGACCTGACCAAGCCCGAGGACGCCCGATGAGCAGCCCCCAGTCCCAGATGCCGCAGGCCGCGCCCGCCTGGCAGGCGGCTCCCGGTGCCGCCCCCCACCCCGGCGGTCACGGCTACACCTCGCCGATCCCGGTCGTGCGCACGCACCTCGGCCATGCCCTCGCGTCCGAGTGGACGAAGATCAGGTCGGTGCGCTCCACCATCTGGACGCTCGGTGTGTTCGTCCTGCTCGTCATCGGCATCGGCACGCTGACCGGCGTGGTGGTGGCCAACTCCGACCCGGCCCTGGACGGAGAGAGCCCGCTCGGCCTGGGCTTCTTCGGGCTGCTGCTGGGCAGCATGTGCATCATCACGCTGGGCGTGCTGACCACGGCCTCGGAGTACGGCACCGGCATGATCCGCACCACGATGGTCGCGTGCCCGAGCCGGGGCAGGGTACTGGCGGCGAAGGCTGTGGTGTTCTTCCTGACCGCGTTCGTCGTGACGCTGGTGTCCGCGTCCCTCGTGGCGTTCCTGCACGTGGCGATGCTGGAGGGCGACGGCGCCAAGTCCCCCTCCGGCGGTGAGTGGCTCAAGGGCACGGTGGGCATCTCGCTCTACATCGCGCTGCTCGGCCTGCTCTCGCTCGTCGTCGGCTCGATCATCCGGCATTCGGCGGGCGCCATCACCATCATGATCGGCGCCGTGCTGGCCCCGCTGGTGATCGCGCTGTTCATGTTCTCCGAGTCTCTCCAGGACGTGCGCGACGCCCTGTTCGAGTACTCGATCCCGAACCAGCTCAGCGTCTTCTACTCCAACTCCCTGAGCGATTCCGGCCCGTCCGGCTGGGACCCGCTGTGGATCATCCTGGGCGTCACGGCCGTGGCGTTCGGGGGTGCCTTCGTGCTGCTGGAGAAGCGGGACGTCTGAGTCCGCTCAGAACCTCGGCGCGTTACGGGACCGCTGCACCCCCGGGGTGCGGCGGTCCCGCGCGTTCCAGCAGGCCTTGTGCCAGTGCCGCCGTTCGTCGACCCCCGTGTGCTCCGACCAGGCCACCACGTGCGGCACCCCGTCCGGGATCAGCTGGTCGCAGCCGGGGCAGCGGTACGACTTGCCCTGGGCGCTCGCGCCGGCCACGTGCCGCACGCTCCAGCTCTCGCCCTGCCAGCTCTCGGAGGACTGCCAGCCGCCGTAGCGGCCGGAACGGTCGTCCTCGGCGCTCCGGCCGGACGAAGCGGCGCCCTTGGGTCGGTTGCGACGCGGGGACACGGGACACCTCTCGGAGCTATACAGGAAGCACGGGCCTCGCCCAGCCTACGCGGAGCGTGCGGGGGTAGGCGTACGCCACCAAAGGCCACAAGTCCCCCGCCGCCGTGGCGGGCCCGCCGCGGATGCCCTCCCCCGGGCTCCCGGTGGAACGCCCCATTCTGCAGACAATCCGCAAAGTACTCCGCCCGGCCGTGTCCTCGGCACGTGTCAGGCGGTTATGCCCTGTGGGGGAGCTCCGTGTCGGAGCCAAGGAAGCGGGAAAGCAATGCGCGTTGGAAGTTTCGTGTTGGCGGCCCAGTTCCCCGGTCAGGGCGAGGGCGAGGCGCTGCACCGCGCGGTCCGCTCGGCCGAGGTGGCCGAGGAGGCCGGGCTCGACACGGTCTGGCTGGCCGAGCACCACTTCGTGCCGTACGGCACCTGTCCGTCGGCCGTCACCCTGGCCGCCTTCCTGCTGGGCCGCACCCGCCACATCCGGGTCGGCACGGCGGTCAGTGTGCTGCCCACCGTCCACCCGGTGGCCCTCGGCGAACAGGCCGCGCTGCTGCACCACACGAGCGGCGGCCGTTTCACGCTCGGTGTGGGGCGCGGCGGCCCGTGGGTCGACCTGGAGGTGTTCGGCGCGGGCCTGGAGGCGTACGAGAAGGGGTTCCCGGAGTCCTTGGAGCTCCTGGTGCGGTGGCTGCGCGAGTCGTCCGTGGCGGCCGCCGGGGAGCGCTTCCGGTTCCGCGAAGTCCCTGTGGTACCACGGCCGTCGGAGGCCCTGACGGAGAGTCCGGGGCCCGAGCTCGTCGTCGCCTGCACCTCGCCGGCGAGCGTGCGGCTGGCCGCCGAGCGGGGTCTGTCGATGCTGCTCGGGATGCACGTGGGGGACGAGGAGAAGGCCGAGATGGTCACGCTGTGGCGACGGCACGCGCGGGCGTCCGGGCGTTCCGCGGAGGAGATCCACGGCGCGTCCCATGTGTCGGCCGGTGTCTGCCAGATCGCGGACCGGCGGGTCGACGCGGCGGAGACGCTGATGAAGGCGATGCCGGGCTGGCTGCAACAGGGGCTGGAGGCGCATGTCACGGTCGACGGGCGCACACGCCGGATGCGCGACCCGCTGGCGTACACCGAACTGCTCTGCGGGCTGCACCCGGTGGGCACCCCGCGGCTGTGCGCGGACCGGCTGGCGGCGACCAGCGAGCGCACGGGCATTTCCCGCTTCGCGCTGCTCGTCGAGGGCTCGGGGGACCTGGCGGCGACCGAGGAGAACGTGCGGCGGCTGGGCGCCGAGGTGCTCCCCCAACTGGTCTGAGGGCGCGGGAGACTCCTGGGGGCTTGCCGCTCCGGTACAGAACTGCACCTCCCGCGTACGGAGCGGCAAGCAAGCGGCGCCGCGTCAGCAGTCCCGGAACTCAGGGGACTGGTTCAGCACCTGGCTGCGGACCGAGGTGAAACGGCCCAGCTTCTCGTCGACCGAGGAGTCAAGCGGGAACACGGCCACCCGGTGGCAGTTCTGGAAGGCCAGGCGGACACCGAAGTGCCGTTGCAGCGCACCGCGTATCGCGTCACTCGCAAGCGCACGCAGCAGCTGGCCGCGTGCCTGCTCGTCCGGCGGAGGCGTCTGGTTGTCGGCGAACGCACCGCCGTCCACCTTCAGCTGGGCCACCAGGGAGCTGATCATCTCCCACGCATAGGGCAGGGAGGTCCGGACGCAGTCGACGAATTCCGCTTCGTCGACCTCGCCTCGCTCGGCCTGTTCGAGTAGGGCCGGTGAGACGTCGAGCGACATGAGTTCTCCTCTCGCACCCCCAACGAGCAGGGGTTGCCTGACAGATGAGGGAGCTCACGACGCCGGACACGCTGCGTACACACGTCGCGACCTCCCGTTCATACGGTAAGCACCGGACGGTGGCCGCACCAGGAAAATGCGCAGATGAGACACTCTCGCTGAGCACACCATGCACACAATCGGCCATTACCGAACACGTGTTTTCCAGGGCGAATCGCGTCGACAGGTGCCCGTCGAGTAGCGTTGCCGACCATGCGTCTCGTCATTGCCCGCTGCTCCGTGGACTACGCCGGGCGGCTCACCGCCCACCTTCCCTCGGCCCCGCGCCTGATCCTGGTGAAGGCGGACGGCAGCGTCTCGATCCACGCCGACGACCGGGCCTACAAGCCCCTGAACTGGATGTCGCCGCCCTGCACCTTGAAGGAGGGCTCCGGCGAGGAGGAGGGCGTCTGGACCGTCGTCAACAAGGCGGGCGAGAAGCTCATCATCACGATGGAGGAAGTCCTCCACGACTCCTCGCACGAACTGGGCGTCGATCCCGGCCTGATCAAGGACGGCGTGGAAGCGCACCTCCAGGAGCTGCTCGCCGACCGCATCGAGACACTCGGCGAGGGCTACACGCTGATCCGCCGCGAGTACCCGACGGCCATCGGGCCGGTCGACATCCTGTGCCGGGACGCCGACGGCAGGACCGTCGCCGTGGAGATCAAGCGGCGCGGGGAGATCGACGGCGTGGAGCAGCTCACGCGCTATCTGGAGCTGCTGAACCGCGATCCCCATCTCGCCCCGGTGCGCGGTGTCTTCGCGGCCCAGGAGATCAAGCCCCAGGCCCGTGTCCTCGCGACCGACCGCGGCATCGGCTGCCAGGTCCTCGACTACGACGCGCTGCGGGGCATCGAGGACGACAAGCTGCGGCTGTTCTGACAGCCCGTACGACGACGAACAGGGCCGGGTCCGTATCGCGGACCCGGCCCTGTTGTCGTCGGCGGGTGTCAGATCACCGTCTGTGAGCCGCTCGGCGTGCCCGGGGCGCTCTGCGGCGCGCTCGCCGTGCTGTTCGTGGGAGCGCCGGGCGCCGGGCCACTGGCCGAGTCGGAGGTCGACGGGCTGGTGGTCGGCGGCTCCGAGGTGGGCGGCTGCGAGGTGGGCGGCTGGGAGGTCGGCGGCTCGGACGTCGGAGGCTTGGACGTCGGCGGCTTCGACGTCGCGGGGGGCTTGGACGTCGCGGGCGGCTTCGACGTGGACGGCGGCTTGGAGGACGACGGCGGCTTCGACGGCGACGCGGAACCGCTCGGGTCCTGCGAACCGCTCGGGGTGTCCGTCGGCGTCGGGTCGTCCGAGGTGCCGAGGGTGCCGTCCGGCCCCGGATCCGTCGGGCGTGCGGCCGCCGCGCCCGTGTCCTCGGCGTCGTCGCCGGCCGGACGGTCGGCTCCCAGGCTGCCGTCGCCGACGTCCTGGCTCGCGGACGGGTTGACGCCGACCTGGTCGGCCGGCGGGTTCTGCTGGTTGTCGGAGGTGGCGCCGAGCGTCACCACCGTGCCCAGGACGGCGACCAGCAGGGCACCGGCTCCGGCGGCCACGAGGTTGCGCCGGGCCAGGCCTTTGAGTCCGCCGCGAGCCTTGCGCGAGGGGCCGGGCGCGCTGCGGTGGGTGACCAGGGCCGGGGAGGGCGGCGGCTGGAGCGTCGGGAAGGCCGCCGGGACACCGCCGGGCGGGGACGCCGACTCCTCACCCCGGGCGTCGGGCACCTCTTCCGCCGCGGTCGGCCCGAGCCCGATCGGGGTGCCCGAGCGGTCGGCGACCAGGGCGAGGGCACGACGGCCGGCGACGGTGCCCCGCTTGTCGGAGAGGGCGCCGCGCAGGCCGATGGAGGCCTCCAGTTCGGCGCGGGCCCGGTCGAGCTGTCCCCCGCACAGGGCCAGGACACCGAGCTCGTGGTGGAAGTAGGCCTCCTCGGCGACGTCCCCGGCGAGCCGGGCGGCCTCGGCGCCGGCCCGCAGGACCCGCTCCCAGGCGCTCCAGCGCAGTCCGGCGGCGAGCGCGGGAGCGGCGGTGCGGGCCAGGTGCACGGCCGCGCTCTCCTCGCCCTCGGCGGGCGGACGCGTGGCCGGGCCGAGGACCGCGAGCGCGGCGAGGATCGCGTCGGCCTCGGCGCAGACGCGCTCCGGGGTGACCGAGGGGTGCCCGGCCCACCAGGAGTAGTGCTGGGCGGCGCTGCGGGCGCCGGCCTCGGCCTCGTCGGCGTATCCGGCGGCCTCCAGCTGGGCGGGCACGCCGGCCGCGAGGCGGTAGCGGGAGCCGACCGGGGAGACCAGACCGCAGGAGACCAGTTCGCCGAGCGCGGCGTCCGCGTGGGTGTCGCCGACCAGGGCGGGCAGGTGCGCCTGGTGCGGGACCTCGCCGCCGAGGGCGACGGCGAACCGCAGGGTGGCGCGGGCGGAGGCGCTCAGCCGGGAGGCGAGCAGCGGCGCGGGCGCGGCGGCCTCGCCGAGCGCGGGCAGCGGCACGTCGTCGCCGAGGTCGTAGGCCTCGGCGGTGCCGGCCGGGGGCGCGTCCTCGAAGACGCCGAACTCGTCGACGGCACCGGTGCCGGCGCGCAGCCGGTCGCGCTGCCGCAGCAGGGCTCCGGCCTGGACGAAGCGCAGCGGCAGGCCCTCGGACTCGAACCAGAGGTCGCCCGCCCAGTTGGACTCGTCCTCGGTGAGGGGCCGGCCCACGGCGTGTTCCAGCAGGTCGAGCCCGGCGGCGCGCTCCAGCCCGCCGAGGAGGACCTCCTCGACACCGGCTCCGGCGGAGGGGGCCGGCACGTCCGGGGTGGCGCCGAGCAGGAAGGCGCACTCGGGGGTCGCCTCCAGCAGCTCGTCGAGCGCGGCTCCGCCGAACTCCAGGTCGTCGACGACGACGACCGCGCCGATGTCCCGGACATGGGTGAGCACGTCGTCCCGGTCCGGGCGGTGCAGCGGGGCGTCGTACACCGCGCGGAACAGGTCGTACAGCAGGTCGTCGGCGGTGCGGCCGTAGCCGTTGAGGCGGACGACGCCGTCGGGGGCGAGGTCGGAGCAGTCCTCGGCGACCAGGTCGAGCAGGCGGGTGCGGCCGGAGCCGGGCGCGCCGGTCAGGCGGGTGGAGCGGCCGCGGGCGAGCAGGCGCACCAGGCGCTCGCGTTCGTCCTGGCGGGCCAGCAGCGGCAGGGCGGGCCGCGCGGGGCCGGCCGGGACGGGCGGGCGGGCCGCGCGGTCGGCCTCGGCGCGCTCGGCCGCGGTGAGCTTCACGGGCCGGGCGGGCCGTTCGGCGGGCGGGCAGACCTCTATCTCGCTGCCGTCGACGGGGTTGACGGTCAGCAGGAAGTCGCCGGAGACGAGCCGCACGGTGCGGGCCAGGGCCGGCGCGTGCTGCGCGAAGTCGGGCGTGAGGGATTCCCTGGGCGGGCGCTGGCGCGGCACCGGGCCGTCGCCGTCGTGGCCGTACTCCTCGGGTCCCCGGTTGTCAGGATCCATAGGTCAAGCCCCCCAAAAGCGTGTGTGTGCTCGGAAAAGCCCCTCCCGGCCTTGCTGCACACCGCGCTGTCGCTTCTGGTCCGGTCCCGCTCGAAGGGTGTCATGGCAGCGGGCAGCCGAACCCTAAACCTTCGCACAGTATCTACGACAGTCCGGGGTACCGCGCCGTCCGTAACGTCACGGTCTCGTGAGGATTGTGCGCGTCGCACGATGCGACGACGTGCGTCCGGGTCTCCGCGGTCGCCCGCCTCACACCCGTACGCGATGTCACACCCGGGGAAGCGACTCCACCCCGATGCCCCCTTCGATCGCCAGGATCCGGTGCAGGCGGGTGGCCACCAGCAGGCGCTGCATCTGCGGGGGTACACCGCGCAGCACCAGGCGCCGGCCGCAGCGGCCGGCCCGGCGGTGGGCTCCCATGATCACGCCCAGTCCGGTGGCGTCCCAGGAGTCCAGTTCGGACAGGTCCAGCACCAGGTCGCCCACTCCGTCGTCGACGGCCGCGTGCAGGACCGTACGGGCGTCCGCCGCGCTGCGGACGTCGAGGCGGCCCCCGACGACCAGCTCGGCGTGGTCGCCCCTGATGTGCATATGCGCTCCCCGTGCGTGCGAATCGTGCTCCGCGTTCTGGATGTGGGTGATGCAACCTCTGACTGTGTGGAGCAGTCAGAGGTTGCTTCTTGTAAGCGAACCGATACCGAATTCACCCTGGCGTGTGATGGGCCCGGGGCATGTGCGGTTTCAGTGCTTGTAGAAGCCCTGCCCGCTCTTGCGTCCGATGTCACCGGCGTCAACCATCCGGCGCATCGACTCGGGAGCCGCGAACTTCTCGTCCTGGGACTCGGTGTAGATGTTGTTGGTGGCGTGCAGCAGGATGTCGACGCCCGTCAGGTCCGCCGTCGCCAGCGGGCCCATGGCGTGGCCGAAGCCCAGCTTGCAGGCCAGGTCGATGTCCTCGGCGCTGGCCACGCCCGACTCCTGGAGCTTGGCCGCCTCGACGACCAGGGCGCAGATGAGACGGGTCGTCACGAAGCCGGCGACGTCGCGGTTGACGACGATGCAGGTCTTGCCGACCGACTCGGCGAACTCGCGGGCGGTGGCGAGCGTCTCGTCGCTGGTCTTGTAGCCGCGGACCAGTTCGCACAGCTGCATCATCGGCACCGGCGAGAAGAAGTGCGTGCCGACGACCCGCTCCGGGCGCTCCGTGGCCGCCGCGATCTTGGTGATCGGAATGGCGGAGGTGTTCGAGGCGAGGATCGCCTCGTCCTTCACGATCTTGTCGAGAGCGCGGAAGATCTCGTGCTTGACCTCGAGCTTCTCGAAGACCGCCTCGACGACGACGTCCGCGTCGGCCGCCGCGTCCAGGTCGGTGGTCGCGGTGATGCGGGCCAGGGCGGCGTCGGCGTCGTGCGCCTCCAGCTTGCCCTTGGCGACGAACTTGTCGTACGACGCCTTGATGCCGTCGGTGCCCCGCGTCAGCGCCTCGTCGGTGACGTCGCGCAGGACCACCTCCCAGCCCGCCTGTGCGGAGACCTGGGCGATGCCGGATCCCATGAGGCCGGCTCCGATGACGGCGAGCTTCCGTGCCACTGTGCGACTCCCCTGACGCTCTTTGTGTCTGCCTCTCGGGCCGGACACTAGCGCTCGTGAGGGGCTGTGTGACCAGTAAGTAATGCGCGTCACGTCTCACATGACGGACATCACACCGGCCCGGGTCATACGGCGCCCCGTACGGCGTAGTTGAGCACCTTCTCGCTCAACAGCTCCTCGATGTCGTCGAGAAGGACGAGCATCTCCCGTGACACTTCGTCCGGGTTGCGCCCCTTGACCATCTCGCGGCCGATCCGCACGAAAAGAGTGCCATGGATCCAGCAGATCTGACCCGCGATCAGCGCGGGCAGCGGGTCGCCGGGCGGGGCGCCCGTCTCCGCGTGGAGGGTCGCCTCCAGGTTGCTCTGCAGCTCCTGCTGCATGCTCCACAGGCGGGAGCGCAGCGGGGGCGCCTCCTCGATGCAGCGCATGAAGCGGTCGTAGCCCTCGATGAGGCCCATGCGGGGCGAGACGGCCTCCACCTCGGCGCGCAGCTCGCGCAGCACCGCCCGGGTGGCCGACTCCCCGGCGTCCCGGCCGCGCACCCAGCGCGAGAGCCGGTCGACGACGCCCTGGGAGCGGTCGAAGAAGAGGTCCTCCTTGGCCGGGAAGTAGTTGTAGACGGTGTTCACGGAGACGTCGGCCGCCTCCGCCACGTCCGCGATCGTCACCGTCACGAACCCGCGCTCCAGGAAGAGCCCGGTGGCGATGTCCGAGATGCGCTGCCTGGTCTCGCGCTTCTTCCGTTCCCTGAGCCCCTCAGCCATGTCCGAATCCTAGCTTCCTTGGACCCTATGAAAACTTGGGGTCATTGCAAAGTTTAAGAGACTCTGTTTTTCTGGGGCCATGACCATCATCAGTACGGCCGGACTGGCCCGTACCTTCGTGACCAGGAGCGGCCCCGTGGAGGCCGTGCGCTGCGTCGACCTGACCGTGCACGAGGGCGAGATCCTCGGCTTCCTCGGCCCGAACGGGGCCGGCAAGACGACGACCCTGCGGATGCTGACGACCCTGCTGGAGCCGACCGGCGGCGCCGCCACCGTCGCGGGCTGCGACCTGGCGACCGATGCGGCCGGGGTCCGCCGGGCCTGCGGATACGTGGCGCAGTCCGGCGGGGTCGACCCGCAGATCAGCGTGCGGGAGGAACTGGTCACCCAGGGCCGTCTGTACCGGCTGACCAGGGCCCAGGCCGTCGAGCGCGCCGGGGAACTGGCCCGCGAGCTGGACCTCACGGGGCTCCTCGACCGCACGTGCGGCGCGCTCTCGGGCGGTCAGCGACGGCGGCTGGACATCGCGATGGCGCTCACCCACCGCCCGAAGGTGCTGTTCCTGGACGAGCCGACGACCGGTCTCGACCCGGGCAGCCGCGCCGACCTGTGGGACCTGGTGCGGCGGCTGCGCGACGAGCACGGCACGACGGTGTTCCTGACCACGCACTACCTCGACGAGGCCGACGCGCTCTCCGACCGGCTGGTCGTCGTGGACCACGGCACGGTCGTCGCCGAGGGCACGCCGAGCGCCCTGAAACTGCGGTACGGCGGCTCCGCCGGCGCCTCACTCCAGGAGACGTTCCTGGCCATCACGGGCCGCAGCGCCACACCCGACGACACTGCCCCCGTGGCCGTATAGGAGGCCCCGCATGCTGCTCCAGGACACCGCCCTCATCTACGGGCGCTACCTTCGCCAGTCCCTGCGCTCCCGCTTCGCCCTGCTCTTCGGCGTACTGATGCCGCTGCTGTACCTGCTGTTCTTCGGCCCCCTGCTCACGGATCTGCCGCTCGGCGGGGAAGGCAGCTCCTGGCAGGTGCTCGTCCCCGGCCTGCTGCTCCAACTCGGCCTGTTCGGGGCGTCTTTCGCCGGCTTCTCGGTCATCATCGAGAAGGGGCACGGGGTGGTCGAGCGCATGCGGGTCACCCCGGTCAGCCGGCTGGCCCTGCTGCTCGGCCGGGTGCTGCGGGACGCCACGGTGTTCGTCTTCCAGGCCGTGCTGCTGGTGCTGGCGGCGGTGGCGATGGGCCTGCGCGCACCGCTCGCCGGGGTGCTGATCGGCTTCGGCTTCGTCGCGCTGCTCACCCTCTCGCTCGCCGCCCTGTCGTACGCGCTGGCGTTGCGGATGGACACCCCGCAGACCTTCGGACCCGCGATCAACGCGCTGACCATGCCGTCCATGCTGCTGTCCGGCCTGATGCTGCCGATGACCCTGGGCCCGGCCTGGCTGGACGTCCTGTCGCACCTCATGCCGTTCCGCTATCTGGTGGACGCGGTGCGGGACGCGTACGTCGGCGACTACGCCTCGTCCTCCATGCTCTACGGCGCGCTGGTGGCCGCCGGTTTCACGGCGCTGTCCGTGACAGTGGGCACACGCGTGTTCCGAACCGCCGGGGCGTAATTAGGCTGGCCGCATGGTCAATCTGACGCGCATCTACACCAGGACCGGCGACCAGGGCAGCACCGCCCTCGGCGACATGAGCCGGGTCGCCAAGACCGACCTGCGGATCTCCGCGTACGCCGACGCCAACGAGGCGAACGCGGTGATCGGCACGGCGATCGCGCTGGGCGGCCTGGACGAGGAGGTCGTCAAGGTCCTCACCCGCGTGCAGAACGACCTGTTCGACGTGGGCGCTGACCTGTCGACGCCGGTGGTGGAGAACCCGGAGTTCCCGCCCCTGCGGGTGGAGCAGTTCTACATCGACAAGCTGGAGGCGGACTGCGACCGCTTCAACGAGCAGCTGGAGAAGCTCCGCTCCTTCATCCTCCCCGGCGGCACCCCCGGCGCGGCCCTGCTGCACCAGGCCTGCACGGTGGTACGCCGGGCCGAGCGCTCGACCTGGGCGGCCCTGGAGGTGCACGCCGAGGTGATGAACCCCCTGACGGCGACCTACCTCAACCGCCTGTCCGACCTGCTGTTCATCCTCGCCAGAACGGCGAACAAGGAGGTCGGGGACGTGCTGTGGGTACCGGGCGGGGAGCGCTGAAGCGCCTGCGAGGGGCGCCGAGTCGAACCCGCGGCTGCGCCGCGTGGGCGCGATACGAGCCACGACGAGCCGGGACTGGGCAGCGGCCCGTCACCGCACCCTCTCCTGCTCGATCTGCTTCTCGGGCACCCCGGCGGGAGCCTTCCGCGGCCAGATCAGATAGCTCAGCGCGATCAGGCCGTGGATCCCCGCCGCACGCCAGGCCACATAGCGCCAGCTCTCCAGGGAGGTGACGCGGCTCGGGTCGTCGACATACCAGATGGCCAGCTGGAGCAGCCCGGTCGCCACGGCGGCAGCCGCCAGCGTGCCCAGCCACACCGTGCCCTCATGGCGCGCCCGGGCCATGCCGTAGCGGGGCGGTCCGATCGGCTTCGGGGCGCCGCCCAGGCGGTGGGCGGCGTGGCCGTCGAGCCACTTCACGGTGCGGTGGCCGTGTCCGACGGTGTAGCCGATGTACAGCGCGGCCAGCCCGTGCGTCCAGTTCGGCTCGGCACCGTTCTTCAGGTCCAGCGCGGTGGCCACCAGCAGGACGACTTCCAGCAGCGGCTCGCACAACAGCAGCGCCAGTCCCGTACGCGGCATGCGCAGCAGGTAGCGGAAGGCCAGCCCGGCCGCCAGCAGCACCCAGAAGCCGATCTCACAGGCGGCGATCAAGGCGACGATCACGGTTCGCTCCTCTCGGTCACCCTTCCAGGCTCCCGGCCGGTACGGCCCGCATCGTCGTCGCGACTGACGAAAGCGCGGTACATCGAAAGATGCAGCCGGGGACCCTACGCGGGGATCACGCGCCGGGCGCGGCGGCCGTGTTGGATGGTGCCATGGCCGTACCGCTCCCCCGCCCGCACCGCTTCGACGTCCACATCGCGACGGGGAGCCTGCTCGGCGGACTGCTGCTGTGGGGCCTCGGCCTGGCCACCCGCCCGCACACCGAGCCGTACGTGCTGCTGCCGGGACGCTGGCCGGTGCTGCTGCCGCTCCTCGTCATGGCGGGCTGTGAGCTGCTGCGGCGGACGGCCCCGCGCATCGCCCTGCTGATCGGCACGGCCGCGATCGTCCTGGACGTCCTCACCCAGGGGAACCTGGTGACGGTCCTGATGTACACCGACCTCATGTACGCGGCCGTCCTGTACGGCCCGCCCGCCTCGGCCCACCGCATCCCGCGGATCACCGGGCTGCTCTCGGTGGCCGGGAGCGTGGTGCCGTTCGCGGTCTGGCGGGAGCCCGAGGCGCTGCTGATCGGTGTGGTCACCGGCGTCGTGGCCTTCGCGCCCGCCGCCACCGGGCTGATCGTCCGCAACCACCGCGACGCCGCCGAGGCGGCCCGGCTGCGTGCGGAGCAGACCGCGCTGCTCGCCGAGATGGACCGCGCGCAGGCCGTCACCGCCGAACGCGCCCGGATGGCCCGCGAACTGCACGACGTGGTCGCCAACCACCTCTCCGCGATCGCCATCCACTCCACCGCCGCCCTCTCCCTGGACGACCCGAAGACCTCTCAGGAGGCGCTGGTGGTCATCAGGGAGAACAGTGTGGAGGGGCTCGCGGAGATGCGGCGGCTGATCGGCATCCTGCGTGACTCCAGCGGCGACGTGGAACCGGCCGCCGCCCCGACGCTCGACGGTCTCGGCTCGCTGGTGGAGGGCGCCCGCGCCAACGGCCTCGACGTCACCCTGGACGCCGGCCAGGGCGAGGTGCCCGTGCCCGTCGAACTCGCCGCCTACCGGATCGTGCAGGAGTCGCTGACCAACGCCCTCAAGCACGCCGCCCCGGGGCCGGTCGACGTCGCCCTCTCCCGGCGGGACGGCTCGCTCACCGTCAGTGTGATCAGCCCCTACGGTGACCGGGACGCCCCGCGTGCCCCCGGCTCCGGAGCCGGTCTGGTGGGCATGCGGGAGCGTGTCGCCCTGCTGGGCGGCACCTTCGAGGCCGGCCCCGAGGACTGTCCCGACGGGAAGACCTGGGCCGTGCGCGCCACCCTGCCCGTCCACGACCCCGTCGAAGGAGACATCGCATGATCCGCGTCCTGGTCGCCGAGGACCAGTCCGCCGTCCGCGCCGGCCTGGTACTCATCCTGCGCAGCGCGCCCGACATCGAGGTGGTCGCAGAGGCGGCGGACGGCGAACAGGCGGTGGCACTGGCCCGCGAGCTGCGGCCGGACCTGGTGCTGATGGACGTTCAGATGCCGCGCCTGGACGGGGTGTCGGCGACCCGGCAGGTGGTCGCGGAGCGGCTGGCCGACGTGCTCGTGCTGACCACCTTCGACCTGGACGCGTATGTGTTCGGCGCGCTGCGCGCGGGCGCCTCCGGATTCCTGCTGAAGAACACCGAGGCGGCCGATCTGCTGGAGGCGGTGCGGACGGTCGCGCGCGGGGAAGGCCTCATCGCCCCGGCGGTGACCCGGCGGCTCATCGCGGAGTTCGCCGCGAAGCCCGTGCGCGAGCCCGCGGCCGATCCGGCGGTGCTCGACCAGCTGACCCGGCGGGAGCGCGAGGTGCTGTCCTGTCTGGGTCAGGGGCTGTCCAACGCGGGCATCGCCGAGCGGCTCGACATGGCCGAGGCGACCGTGAAGACCCACGTCAGCAGGCTGCTGGGGAAGCTGGGGCTGCGCAGCCGGGTGCAAGCGGCGGTGCTGGCCCAGGAGTTGGGTGTCTGAGCCAACTCCGCGCGGGGTGGTCCAGACCTATTGACCGGTGGTCCAGACCTTTCTATTCTCACCGCACCATATGAGTGGCGTGAGGCTCAGTCACGCCCCCACAACTCCATCAAGGAGGCGCAGCATGCGCTTCAGACACAGAGCCGCGGCAGGGTTCGCGACCCTGTTGCTCCCCTTCGCCGGTCTCGTCGGCCTGGCGAGCCCGGCCCAGGCGGCCACGTCCGCCACCGCCACCTACGCCAAGACCCAGGACTGGGGCTCCGGCTTCGAGGGCAAGTGGACGGTGAAGAACACCGGCACCACGACCCTCAGCTCCTGGACCGTCGAGTGGGACTTCCCCTCCGGCACCTCCGTCACCTCCTCCTGGGACGCCGACGTCACCTCCTCCGGCACCCACTGGACCGCGAAGAACAAGTCCTGGAACGGCACCCTCTCCCCCGGGGCCTCCGTCACCTTCGGCTTCAACGGCACCGGCTCCGGCTCCCCCGCCAACTGCAAGCTCAACGGCGGCAGCTGCGACGGCGGCACCACCGAACCGGGCGACAGCGCGCCCAGCGCCCCCGGCACCCCGACCGCCTCGGACATCACCGACACCTCGGTGAAGCTGTCCTGGTCCGCCGCCACCGACGACAAGGGCGTCAAGAACTACGACGTCCTGCGCGACGGCACCAAGGTCGCCACCGTCACGGGCACCTCGTACACCAACACCGGCCTGACCAAGGGCACCGACTACTCCTACTCCGTCCAGGCCCGTGACACCGCCGACCAGACCGGCCCGGTCAGCGGCGCCGTCCGGGTGCGCACCACGGGCGGCACCACCGAGCCGCCCACCGGCGACAAGGTCAAGCTCGGCTACTTCACCGAGTGGGGCGTCTACGGCCGCAACTACCACGTCAAGAACCTGGTGACCTCGGGCACGGCGTCGAAGATCACCCACATCAACTACGCCTTCGGCAACGTCAAGAACGGTCAGTGCACCGTCGACGACACCTACGCCGCCTACGACAAGGCCTACACCGCCGACCAGTCCGTCAGCGGCACCGCCGACACCTGGGACCAGCCGCTGCGCGGCAACTTCAACCAGCTGCGCCAGCTCAAGGCGAAGTACCCACACATCAAGGTGCTGTACTCCTTCGGCGGCTGGACCTACTCCGGCGGCTTCGGCCAGGCCGCGCAGAACGCCGCCGCCTTCGCCAAGTCCTGCAAGGCCGTCGTGGAGGACCCGCGCTGGGCCGACGTCTTCGACGGCATCGACATCGACTGGGAGTACCCGAACGCCTGCGGCCTGACCTGCGACACCTCGGGTCCCGCGGCCTTCAGGAACCTGATGTCGGCGCTGCGCACCGAGTTCGGCCCGAACTACCTGGTCACCGCGGCCATCACCGCCGACGGCTCCTCCGGCGGCAAGATCGACGCGGCCGACTACGGCGGCGCCGCCCAGCACCTCGACTGGTACAACGTGATGACCTACGACTACTTCGGCGCCTTCGACAAGGACGGCCCGACCGCCCCGCACTCCCCGCTCACGTCCTACCCGGGCATCCCGCAGGCCGGCTTCAACTCGGCCGACGCCATCGCCAAGCTCAAGGCCAAGGGCGTCCCCGCCAAGAAGCTGCTGCTCGGCATCGGCTTCTACGGCCGCGGCTGGACCGGCGTCACCCAGTCCGCCCCCGGCGGCTCGGCGACCGGCGCAGCCCCGGGCACGTACGAGGCGGGCATCGAGGACTACAAGATCCTGAAGAACTCCTGCCCGGTGACCGGCACCGTCGCCGGTACGGCGTACGCCCACTGCGGCAGCAACTGGTGGTCCTACGACACCCCGTCCACCATCGCCGGCAAGATGAGCTGGGCCAAGAACCAGGGCCTGGGCGGCGCGTTCTTCTGGGAGTTCAGCGGAGACACGGCGAACGGCGAGCTGGCGACGGCCATCGACAGCGGCCTGAAGTAGGCCGGATCACAGAGAAGTTCGAAGGGTCGTAGACCCTAGGCGACATTGACGCGCTGACCGGGCGGGGCTGCCTCCAGCCACGCGAGGAAACCGGTCAGCGCGTCTTCGCTCATCGCGAGCTCCAGGCGCGTGCCCCGGTGCAGACAGGCCAGGATCACATGGTCGGAGAGCAGCGCCAGTTCCTCCTCGCCCTCCGGGACCCGGCGGCCGGCCACCTCGATCGCGGACCGCTCCAGGACGCGGCGCGGACGGGGCGAGTACGAGAAGACGCGGTACCACTCGACCCGGTCACCGTTGTACCGGGCCACCCCGTACGCCCAGCCCTTGCCGTTGCTGTCGCCCTCGGCCGGGGCGTCCCAGCGCAGGCTGGCGTCGAAGGTGCCGCCCGAGCGCTGGATCAGCCGGCGCCGCAGGCCGAAGACGAACAGGCCCACCACCACGAGGGCCACCACGATTCCGCACACAGTCAGAGCGAGGACCATCGACACCGACCTCCTCGTCTCCTAGGTAACGGAACGTAAAAATCACCCACATCCGCCTCAGCCGCGGCTGGGTCCGGATCTCTCCGGTACCCAGCCGCGGCTGAGTGACATCATCACGCGGCGGACTTCGGTCAGCGTGCCGCCGTCGCAGCCCGCAGACGGACGTCGGCGCGGCGCTGGGCCTCCGCGTCGTCCTCCGCCTTCGCGCGCTCGAGCTCCTGCTCCGCGCGCTGGACGTCGATCTCGTCCGACAGCTCGGCGACCTCCGCCAGCAGCGAGAGCTTGTCGTCCGCGAACGAGATGAACCCGCCGTGGACCGCGGCGACGACCGTCCCGCCCTCGCTCGTGCGGATCGTCACCGGGCCCGACTCCAGCACACCGAGCAGCGGCTGGTGACCGGGCATGACGCCGATGTCGCCGGACGTGGTGCGCGCGACGACCAGGGTGGCCTGGCCGGACCAGACCTCACGGTCGGCCGCGACCAGCGCGACGTGCAGCTCAGCAGCCAAGGGTGGCTCCTCGGGTCACCACCCGGCGGGAGTGCCGGGTGTTGGTTACAAGTCTAGTAGGCGTGAATGAGGGGGCGGGACGAACCCCGCCCCCTCATGACTCGAGCGCTGCCCGGGTCAGGAGACGCCGAGCTCCTTCGCGTTCTTCTTCAGGTCCTCGAGACCACCGCACATGAAGAACGCCTGCTCCGGGAAGTGGTCGTACTCGCCGTCGCAGATCGCGTTGAACGCGGCGATCGACTCGTCCAGCGGCACGTCCGAACCGTCCACGCCGGTGAACTGCTTGGCGGCGTGGGTGTTCTGGGACAGGAAGCGCTCCACGCGACGGGCACGGTGGACGACGAGCTTGTCCTCCTCGCCGAGCTCGTCGATACCGAGGATCGCGATGATGTCCTGAAGGTCCTTGTACTTCTGCAGGATGTTCTTCACGCGCATCGCGGCGTTGTAGTGGTCCGCCGAGATGTACCGCGGGTCGAGGATGCGGGACGTCGAGTCCAGCGGGTCCACGGCCGGGTAGATGCCCTTCTCGGAGATCGGACGGGACAGAACCGTCGTCGCGTCGAGGTGGGCGAAGGTGGTGGCCGGGGCCGGGTCGGTCAGGTCGTCCGCGGGGACGTAGATCGCCTGCATCGAGGTGATCGAGTGACCACGGGTCGAGGTGATGCGCTCCTGGAGGGTGCCCATCTCGTCGGCCAGGTTCGGCTGGTAGCCCACCGCGGAGGGCATACGGCCGAGCAGGGTCGACACCTCGGAACCGGCCTGGGTGAAGCGGAAGATGTTGTCGATGAAGAACAGCACGTCCTGCTTCTGGACGTCGCGGAAGTACTCCGCCATCGTCAGGCCGGCCAGGGCCACGCGCAGACGGGTGCCCGGGGGCTCGTCCATCTGGCCGAAGACCAGGGCGGTCTTGTCCAGAACGCCGGACTCTTCCATCTCCGCGATGAGGTCGTTGCCCTCACGGGTGCGCTCGCCGACGCCCGCGAAGACGGAGACGCCCTCGTGGAGGTTGGCGACACGCATGATCATTTCCTGGATCAGCACGGTCTTGCCGACACCGGCACCACCGAACAGACCGATCTTGCCGCCCTTGACGTACGGGGTGAGCAGGTCGACGACCTTCAGGCCCGTCTCGAACATCTCGGTCTTCGACTCGAGCTGGTCGAACGCGGGAGCCTTGCGGTGGATGGACCAGCGCTCGCCGTCGTGCACCTCGTCGCTGTTCAGCACCTCACCGAGGGTGTTGAACACCTTGCCCTTGGTGAAGTCACCGACCGGGACGGTGATGCCCGCGCCCGTGTCGGTCACCGGGGCCTGGCGGACCAGGCCGTCGGTGGGCTGCATGGAGATGGCGCGGACCAGGCCGTCACCCAGGTGCTGGGCGACCTCCAGGGTCAGCGTCTTCTTCTCGCCCGCGAGCGCCGGGTCGGCGACCTCGACGTGCAGGGCGTTGTAGATCTCCGGCATCGCGTCGACGGGGAACTCCACGTCGACGACCGGGCCGATGACCCGCGCGACGCGGCCAGTGGCCACGCCAGCAGGAGCGGTCGGCTCAACAGTGGTGGTCATTTGTCAGTCACTCCCCGCGGTCGCGTCGGCCAGGGCACTGGCGCCACCGACGATCTCGCTGATTTCCTGGGTGATTTCGGCCTGGCGGGCCTGGTTGGCAAGCCGGGTGAGCGTCTCGATGAGCTCGCCGGCGTTGTCGGTGGCCGACTTCATCGCGCGCCGCGTGGCGGCGTGCTTGGAGGCGGCCGACTGGAGCAGCGCGTTGTAGATGCGGCTCTCCACGTAACGCGGCAGCAGGGCGTCCAGGACGTCCTCCGCCGAGGGCTCGAAGTCGAACAGCGGGAGGATCTCGCCCTTGGGCTTCGCCTCCGCCGCGACCTCGTCGAGGCTGAGCGGCAGCAGCCGCGCCTCGATCGCCGTCTGCGTCATCATCGACACGAACTCGGTGTAGACGATGTGGAGCTCGTCCACGCCGCCCTCGGCCGTCTCCGTCTCGATGGCCTCGATCAGCGGTGCCGCGACCTTCTTGGCGTCCGCGTACGAGGGCTCGTCGGTGAAGCCCGTGAACGACTCCGCGATCTTGCGCTCGCGGAAGTTGTAGTGGGCGACACCACGGCGGCCGACGATGTAGCTGACGACCTCCTTGCCCTCGGCCTCGAGCTTCGCCGTGAGCTTCTCCGCGGCCTTGATGGCGTTGGAGTTGAAGGCACCGGCCAGACCGCGGTCGCTCGTGAGGAGCAGGACCGCGGCACGGGTCGGGTTCTCCGGCTCGGTCGTGAGCGGGTGCTTGGTGTTGGATCCGCCGGCGACCGCCGTGACCGCCCGGGTGAGCTCGGTCGCGTACGGGGTGGAGGCCGCCACCTTGCGCTGCGCCTTGACGACGCGCGAGGCGGCGATCATCTCCATCGCCTTGGTGATCTTCTTGGTCGCGGTGACGGATCGGATGCGACGCTTGTAGACCCGGAGCTGGGCTCCCATGAGTCAGGTCCCTTCCGTCGTCACTTACCGGCAGCCGGGGTGTCCTCGCCGAGCAGCTTGCCGTCGGAGGTCTCGAACTGCTTCTTGAACTCCACGATGGCGTCCGCCACGGCCTGGAGGGTGTCGTCGGACATCTTGCCGCCCTCGCGGATGGAGGTCATGAGGCCCTGCTCCTTGCGGTGCAGGTACTCCAGCAGCTCCTTCTCGAAGCGGCGGATGTCGGCGACGGGAACGTCGTCCATCTTGCCGGTGGTGCCGGCCCAGACGGAGACGACCTGGTCCTCGGTGGCCATCGGCTGGTACTGCGCCTGCTTCAGCAGCTCGACCATGCGCTGACCGCGCTCCAGCTGCGCCTTCGACGCGGCGTCCAGGTCGGAACCGAAGGCGGCGAACGCCTCCAGCTCACGGAACTGGGCGAGGTCCACGCGCAGACGGCCGGAGACCTGCTTCATCGCCTTGTGCTGCGCGGAACCACCGACTCGGGAGACGGAGATACCGACGTTCAGCGCGGGGCGCTGACCGGCGTTGAACAGGTCCGACTCCAGGAAGCACTGGCCGTCGGTGATGGAGATGACGTTGGTCGGGATGAACGCCGAGACGTCGTTGGCCTTGGTCTCGACGATCGGCAGACCGGTCATCGAGCCGGCACCCATCTCGTCGGAGAGCTTGGCGCAGCGCTCCAGCAGACGCGAGTGCAGGTAGAAGACGTCACCCGGGTAGGCCTCACGGCCCGGCGGGCGGCGCAGCAGCAGCGACACGGCGCGGTAGGCGTCGGCCTGCTTCGACAGGTCGTCGAAGATGATCAGGACGTGCTTGCCCTGGTACATCCAGTGCTGGCCGATGGCCGAACCGGTGTACGGCGCCAGGTACTTGAAGCCGGCCGGGTCGGACGCCGGGGCGGCGACGATGGTCGTGTACTCCAGCGCGCCGGCCTCCTCCAGAGCGCCGCGCACACCGGCGATGGTGGAGCCCTTCTGGCCGATGGCGACGTAGATGCAGCGGACCTGCTTGTTCGGGTCGCCCGTGCGCCAGTTGTCGCGCTGGTTGATGATCGTGTCGACGGCCAGAGCGGTCTTGCCGGTCTGACGGTCACCGATGATCAGCTGACGCTGGCCACGGCCGATCGGGGTCATCGCGTCGACGGCCTTGTAGCCCGTCTCCATCGGCTCGTGCACCGACTTGCGGACCATGACGCCCGGGGCCTGAAGCTCCAGGGCGCGACGGTCTTCGGTCTCGATCTCGCCGAGGCCGTCGATCGGGTTGCCGAGGGGGTCCACCACGCGGCCGAGGTAACCCTCGCCCACCGCGACGGAGAGAACCTCACCGGTACGGGAGACCGGCTGACCCTCCTCGATACCGCTGAACTCGCCGAGGACGACGCAGCCGATCTCGCGCTCCTCGAGGTTGAGGGCGAGACCGAGGCTGCCGTCCTCGAACTTCAGCAGCTCGTTGGCCATGACCGAGGGCAGACCCTCGACCTTCGCGATACCGTCGCCGGCGAAGGTGACCGTACCGACCTCCTCGCGCGAGGCCGCGTCCGGCTTGTACGCCTGGACGAAGTTCTCCAGCGCGTCCCGGATCTCCTCCGGCCGGATCGTGAGCTCCGCCATCTGGGTTCCCTGCTCTCCTTGTTGGGCCCGAAGTTTCACTTTGGGGGTCTGGGGGCGACCCCCAGGATTCTTCTGCACGGCCCAACCAGGGCCGTCGTCAGTACGTACTGCCTATTGAGTTGCTGCTCAGCCGGCGAGCCGGCGGCTGGCGTCCTCGATGCGGTCCGCGAGGGAGCCGTTGATCACCTCGTCGCCGACCTGCACCCTGATGCCGCCGAGGACCTCGGGGTCCACGTCCAGGTTGAGGTGCATCGGGCGGCCGTAGAGCTTCGCGAGGGCGGCGCCCAGGCGCTGCTTCTGCGGGTCGCTCAGCGGGACCGCGGAGGTCACGATGGCGACCATGCGGTTCCGGCGGTCGGCGGCGAGCTTGGACAGGGACTCGAGTCCCGCCTCCAGGCTACGTCCCCGCGGCGCGGTCACAAGGCGCGTCACCAGACGCTCGGTGGTCGACTGCGCCCGGCCGCCGAGGAGGCTGCGCAGCAGCTCGCTCTTGGCCGAGGTGGTGGCCTTGCGGTCGGTCAGCGCGGCACGCAGCTCGGTGCTGCCGGAGACGATCCGGCCGAACCGGAACAGCTCGTCCTCGACGTCGTCGAGCTTGCCGGCCTGCTGGGCGGCGTTGAGGTCGGCCGTGGCGGCCAGCTCCTCCAGCGCGTCCACCAGGTCGCGCGACTGCGACCAGCGGGAGCGCACCATGCCGGCCACCAGGTCGGCGGCCGGGCCGCTGACCTGGGTGCCGAGCAGACGCTGGGCCAGCTCGGCCTTGGCCTCAGCGGCCTGCGCCGGGTCGGTGAGGACCCGACGCAGCGACACCTCGCGGTCGAGCAGCGCGGTGACGGCGGCCAGCTCGTCGGCGAGCGAGCCCGCGTTCACGGACGTCGAGTCCGTCAGCGCGTCGAGACGCTCACGTGCGGCTGCCAGGGCCTCGCGGCTCGCTCCGTTCATCGTCCGGCCTCGGCCTTCTCCTCGAGCTCGTCGAGGAACCGGTCGATCACACGGCTCTGCCGGGCGTGGTCCTCGAGGGACTCGCCGACGAGCTTGCCGGCCAGGTCGGTGGCGAGCTTGCCGACGTCCTGGCGCAGCGCGGACGCGGCGGCCTTGCGGTCGGCCTCGATCTGGGCGTGACCTGCGGCGACGATCTCCTCGCGCTGACGCTGGCCCTCGGCCCGCATCTCGGCGATGAGCGTGGCACCCTGCTCCTGCGCCTCCTGGCGCAGACGCGCGGCCTCGTGCCGGGCCTCGGCGAGCTGTGCCTTGTACTGCTCAAGGACGCTCTGAGCCTCGACCTTCATGGTCTCGGCCTCTTCGATACCGCCTTCGATCGCCGCGCGGCGCTCCTCCAGAACCTTGTTGATGTTCGGAAGCAGCTTCTTCCAGAAGAAGAAGAACACGATGGCGAAGGCGATGGTGCCGACGAGCAGCTCGGGGCCCGGAGGAATAAGCGGGTTCTGCTCTTCCTCGGCCGCCAGCTGCACCAGGTTGGCGATCACATCAGTGCCTTTCGTCGAAACGTGTCGGTGACAGGAAATTACTGACCGAACACGAACGGCATAACGATGCCGATGAGGGCGAGCGCCTCACAGAAGGCGAAGCCGAGGATCTGGTTGGCACGGATCAGGCCGGCGGCCTCGGGCTGACGGGCCAGGGCCTGGGTGCCGTTACCGAAGATGATGCCGACGCCGATGCCGGGGCCGATGGCGGAGAGGCCGTAGCCGATGGAGCCGAGCGAACCGGAGACAGCGGCGAGGGTCTCAGTGGCAGCCATGCTGTTTCTTCCTTCTCTTTCACGGACCGGCGGGGGTTGGCCACCGGACGTTCTTGGGACTTGCGGGGGCGGAGGGGCTCAGTGGTGCTCGGCCAGAGCGCCCTGGATGTACGTGCAGGCGAGGAGCACGAAGACGTACGCCTGGACGGCCTGCACGAAAAGCTCGAAGACGATCATGGCCATGGTCATCACGAAGGAGATACCGGCCGCCGGGACCATCCAGCTGTTCAGCAGGTACCAGGAGGCGACGGTGAACATGACCAGCATCAGGTGACCGGCGAACATGTTCGCGAACAGTCGCACCGCGTGCGTGAACGGCCGGACGAGCAGGTTCGAGAAGAACTCGATGACCATCACGAGCGGCAGCACCGGGCCGAGCGACTTGTCGTAGCCGGTGATGTTCTTGAAGAACCCGACGAAGCCGTGCCGCTTGAAGGTCAGGGAGACCCAGGTCACGTAGACGATCACGGCGAGGACCGCCGGGAAGGCGATGACGGACGAGACCGGGAACTGAGCGAGCGGGATCACGGACCAGATGTTCATGATCCAGATGAAGAAGAAGAGCGAGACCATCAAGGGGACGTACTTCTCGCCCTCCTTCTTGCCGAGGGTCTCGTAGACGATGCCGCGGCGGACGAAGTCGTAGCCGGCCTCACCGACCATCTGCAGCTTGCCCGGCACGACCTTGGCCTTGCCGAAGGCCGCGTAGAAGAAGCCGATGACGAGGATGGTGGTGATGATGGCGAGCAGCATCACCTTGTTGAACTCGAACCCTCCAACCGTGGCAATCGGCTTGAAGAGGAACGAGTGCAGGCCCGGTGCCGGAAAACCACACCCGTCGGACATGATCCGACAGCTCCAGTCAAAGGCGAGCTGGGTCTGGTCAGCACTCACCGCGGGCTCCTTCGGCGTGACGCATGTGTACGGCAACCTCGTTGTGTCGGCGCGGCGCGCAGCCGCGGATCGGCACCGGACTGGTGTTACGGATGTGGGGGCGGCTGGGGGGCATCGAGCCTCGCGTTCGAGCAGGCGTCAGCTCAGATGCCCGCGCCCGCGATGCCGCAGTTGGCACCGGACGATAGCAGGAGAACTCACCGGCCTTTATCGCGCCCCTACTCGTCACGACGACGGTCCGGTCTTCGCGGGCTTCTCACTCTTCTCGGAGTCCGGGTCGATGTAGAAGATCTTGGCCTTCATGTGCGCACGAGCCTGCGCGGCCATCCACACGACCGTGGCGATGACGAGCCCGAGGGCGAACGCCTTCGCGTTGAAGAGAGAGGTGTCCTTGAAGAGGGCGACGAAGATCAGGAGAAGCAGCAGCTGTGCGACATAGAGCATCAGCCCCATGGCCTGGAACAACTGCGGGAGCGTTTTTGCCGTCCACTGGAGAACGTACAGACCGATTCCCATGAAGAGGATGGCCAGTACGGCGCCGACAGCCGCTCCGACGGCTCCCTTGCCTCCGGCCACCACACCACTGACGGCCACGACGACAGCACCGGCAGCCGCTGTGGGCACAGCGCACTGCAAGAGGTTCCGGGCGTCATTGGACGGCATGGCGGCAACTCCGCTTTCGCAGGGGGCAGGGTGTCGTCATGGACGAGCGTAGTCCCGGGCTGAGTGGAGACCTCACGCCAATGGACCGTCGCACTGCGGTCCTTCGGCTCTATCCGGGGGGTTCTCGTGAACCGTATCACAAACTATTTGATGCAGTCTTTACCTGAAGGTGTGCGCACTGTCACACATGAGAGTGAACCTGCGCGTCTGAGCGAGAACACGGCCGACATGTCTGGTATTGGGATGCTTCGCACCCCCATCGCCACCCCACGACTTGGCAATGCTCTCGTCAGATTCTTACCTTGTCCCTGCCTGGCGCCGGTCCGCCAGACGCGAACGGGGGCCGATGGCGGTCGCCCCGTTGACACCGGCCACACCGGACACCACGGGGGTGCGGTTCTCGGACTCGGCGGCGGCGGGCTGGTCCGCAGCGGGCGCTGGCGTCGACGCCTCCGGCGACAGGGCCTCGACCGGGCGGCGCCGCCGGTAGCGCGGCGGGACGAAGTGCTCCATCCAGCGCGGGGCACGCGGCGTGAACCGCGGCAGGAGCAGCAGGAGCAGCCCGATCGCGCTGAGGAACACGACCCCGAGCACGATCCACATGGAGGTCGAGTTGACCGAGTAGGCGAGCGCGCCGAAGGCGATGAGCGCCGACCAGAAGTACATGATCAGCACCGCGCGGCTGTGCGAGTGGCCGATCTCCAGCAGCCGGTGGTGCAGGTGGCCGCGGTCGGCGGCGAACGGTGACTGGCCGCGCCAGGTGCGGCGCACGATCGCGAGGATGAGGTCGGCGGCCGGGATCGCGATGATCGTCAGCGGCATGAGCAGCGGGATGAAGACGGGAACCATCGCGTGGGTGGTCTCCCGGGTGCCGCCGAGGTTGACGTTGAGTGCCTCGACGTCCAGCTGGCCGGTGACCGACACCGCGCTCGCCGCGAGGACCAGGCCGATCAGCATCGATCCGGAGTCGCCCATGAAGATGCGCGCCGGGTGCATGTTGTGCGGCAGGAAGCCGAGGCACATGCCCATGAGCACGGCGGAGAACAGGGTCGCGGGCGCCGCGGCCTCGGCACCGTAGCCGTACCAGATCCGGTAGGTGTACAGGAAGAACGCCGCTGCGGCGATGCAGACCATGCCCGCCGCCAGGCCGTCCAGACCGTCCACGAAGTTGACCGCGTTGATGGTGATGACCACGAGCGCGACCGTGAGCAGATTGCCCTGCCACGAGGTGACGGAGACCGTCCCGACGCCGGGGATGGGCAGCCACAGGATGGTCAGGCCCTGGAGGATCATGACGCCGGCCGCGATCATCTGACCGCCCAGCTTGATCAGGGCGCCCAGCTCGAACTTGTCGTCCAGGACCCCGACCAGCCAGATCAGGGCCGCCCCGGACAGCAGGGCCCGGGGTTCGTTCGACGTCTCGAAGACCTGGTTGAGGTTGGTGAGATGGTCGGCGACCAGCAGGCCCGCGCACAGGCCGAAGAACATCGCGATACCGCCGAGGCGCGGAGTGGGCTCCCGGTGCACGTCACGCGCCCGGATCTCCGGCATCGCCCCGGCCACGATCGCGAACTTCCGTACCGGCCCTGTCAGCAGATACGTCACCGCTGCCGTGATGCAGAGCGTCAGCAGGTATTCACGCACGGGCTTCCCCACAGAGGTCACTGGTGTGTCGACACCACACCATAGCCGCCACGGCTGTTGACGAGCCCAGCCCAGGGGCGGCCGCGGTCGCGGACCGCGGTCGGCACACCTTCCGCACGTGGCGGGGGCAGTTCCTCAGGTGGGATACGGCGGGAACGCACCGGCCAGCTCCCGCACGGCCTCCCGGGCCCTCGAGGGATGCGTCACGCCGCGCAGCACCCCGGTGAGCAGCTCGGCGATCCGGACCATCTCCGTCTCGCCCATTCCCTGCGTGGTGATCGCGGCCGTGCCGAGCCTGAGTCCCCGGGCGTCGCCGTGCGGCAGGGCACAGCAGTCCATGACGAGCCCGGCAGCGGCCAGGCGGCCCCGGGCGGTCCGCCCGTCGACGCCGAGCGGCGCCGGGTCGGCGGTGATCAGGTGGGTGTCCGTGCCGCCGGTGGTGACGACCAGTCCCTCGGCGGCCAGCCGGGCCGCCAGGACCCGCGCGTTCGCCACCACCTGATGGGCGTACGCGGCGAACGCCGGTGTTGCCGCCTCCCCGAAGGCGACCGCCTTGGCGGCGATGGTGTGCATCTGCGCCCCGCCCTGGGTGAAGGGGAACACGGCCCGGTCGACCCGCTCGGCCAGCTCCGCGCGGCACAGAATCAGACCGCCGCGCGGCCCCCTGAGCACCTTGTGGGTCGTCCCGCAGACGATGTCCGCGTACGGCACCGGGTTGGGCGCCGCTCCCCCGGCGACGAGTCCGAGGGGGTGCGCGGCGTCCGCGATGAGGTACGCGCCCACCTCGTCGGCGACCTCACGGAAGAACGCGTGGTCGATGTGGCGCGGGTAGGCGATGGAACCGCACACGATCGCCTTGGGCCTGCGCGTGCGGGCCAGGGTGCGCACCTGCTCGTGGTCGATGAACCCGGACTCGGCCTCCACGCCGTACCCGGCGAAGTCGAACCAGCGGCCGGAGAAGTTGACGGGCGAGCCGTGGGTGAGGTGCCCGCCGTACGGCAGGCCGAGCGCGAGGACGGTGTCACCGGGGCGGAGCAGGGCGGCGTAGGCGGCGAGCACCGCCGAAGAGCCCGAGTGCGCCTGGACGTTGGCGTGGTCGGCGCCGAACAGGGCCTTGGCCCGCTCGACGGCGACGCGTTCGGCGACGTCGACGACCTCGCAGCCGCCGTGGTGCCGTGCCCCCGGGTAGCCCTCGGCGTACTTGTTGGCGAGCGGTGAACCGAGGGCGGCCAGCACGGCCGGCGAGGTGAAGTTCTCGGCGGCGATCAGCTGGAGCGTCGACGACTGCCGCTCCCGCTCCGCGAGCAGGAGGTCGGCGAGCTCGGGGTCCTGGCGGCGCAGGACGTCGGCCTCGATGGCAGGGGTGACCGTCATGGTGGGCTCCGGGCGTCGACGGTGACGTACGACCAATGTAGGCCCGGCGCGGGTGGAGCGCTCGGCCGTTACGTCCGTGCGGGGACGCCCGTGAGCGCCGTGACGACCGGATCGAGTGCCTGGTGTATCTCGTCCCCGATGGACCGGAAGAACGTCAGGGGCGCGCCGTACGGGTCGTAGACCTCGTCGGCCTCGGCGTTCGGGGCGAGCAGCCACCCGCGTAGAGCCGCCGCGGCGCGGACCAGGGCGCGCGCGCGGACGACCACGCCGTCCTCCAGGGGCGGCAGGGTCGCCGGGTCGATCGCCTTGACCAGACGGGTGAACTCCTTGAGCGTGAAGGTCCGCAGGCCGGCCGAGTGGCCCATGGAGATGACCTGCGCCCGGTGGTCGCGGGTGGCGGTCAGCACCAGGTCGGCGCGGATGACGTGCTCGTCGAGGAGCTCGCGCCCGGTGAAGCCGGACGCGTCCGCGCCGAAGTCGGCCAGCACGGTCTCCGCGTGGGCCTCCATGGGCGCCCCCTCGTGGCCCCAGGTGCCCGCGCTCTCCACGACGAGCCCGCCGCCCAGGATGCCGAGCCGCTCCTTGACGAAATGCCGGGTCAGCCGCTCGGTGATGGGCGAGCGGCACACGTTGCCGGTGCTGACGTGGAGGATGCGGAAGCTGTCGCGCGGAAGTCCCACGAAGGTCGTCGTGATCTCCGCCGCGCTTTCCCCGTTGCCTATGCCACGCCCCGATCCAGGGGCCGTCAATTCGCCACCTCGAGGTCGGGTACGACCTTGCGCAGCTCGTCCGCCGACAGGGCGCCCGCGCGCAGCAGCAGGGGCACCTCGCGGGTGACGTCGACGATCGACGACGGGACGTTGCCGGGGGTGGGGCCGCCGTCGAGGTAGACGGACACGGAGTCGCCGAGCATCTCCTGGGCGGCGTCGCAGTTCTCCGGCGCCGGGTGCCCGGTGAGGTTGGCGGAGGACACGGCCATGGGGCCGACCTCGGTGAGCAGCTCGATGGCGACGGGGTGCAGCGGCATGCGCACGGCGACGGTGCCCCGGGTGTCGCCGAGGTCCCACTGGAGGGACGGCTGGTGCCGGGCGACGAGGGTCAGCGCGCCCGGCCAGAAGGCGTCGACCAGCTCCCAGGCCAGCTCGGAGAAGTCCGTGACGAGGCCGTGCAGCGTGTTCGGGGAGCCGATGAGGACGGGGGTGGGCATGTTACGGCCCCGGCCCTTCGCGTCCAGCAGGTCGGCGACCGCCTCCGAGGAGAACGCGTCGGCGCCGATGCCGTAGACCGTGTCCGTCGGCAGCACCACGAGCTCGCCTCGGCGGACGGCGGACGCTGCCTCGCGCAGACCGGTCACACGGTCGGTCGCGTCGTTGGTGTCGTATCGCCGTGCCATCTTTAGCTGGCCTCCTCGTACACGTGCTGCTGGGATGAAGACTGCGGGGTGCTCACGGCAGTGCCTTGCGGGCCGTGGCGAAGCGCGGGCGGTTGTTCAGGTCCGGGTGGTCGGCGGCGTCGGTCCAGCCGCGGTCCTCGGCGAAGATCCACGGCACCTGGCCGCCCTGGGTGTCGGCGTGCTCGACGACGACCACGCCGCCGGGGCGCAGCAGCCGGTGCGCGGTGCGTTCCAGGCCGCGGATGAGGTCGAGGCCGTCCTCACCGGAGAAGAGGGCCATGTCGGGGTCGTAGTCCCGGGCCTCGGGGGCGACGTACTCCCACTCGGTGAGCGGGATGTACGGCGGGTTGGTGATGACCAGGTCGACCTGGCCGTCGAGGTCCGGGAAGGCGGTGAGGGCGTTGCCCTGCCGCAGGTCGACCCTGGAGCCCTCGACGTTCTTGCGGGTCCACTTGAGGGCGTCCTCGGACAGCTCGACCGCGTGCACGCGCGAGCGCGGCACCTCCTGGGCGAGGGCGAGCGCGATGGCGCCGGAGCCGGTGCACAGGTCGACGATGCACGGCTCGACGACGTCCATGGCGCGCACGGCGTCTATGGCCCAGCCGACCACGGACTCCGTCTCGGGCCGCGGCACGAACACCCCGGGCCCGACCTGGAGTTCCAGGTAGCGGAAGTAGGCGCGCCCGGTGATGTGCTGGAGCGGCTCACGCGCCTCGCGGCGGGCGATGACCTCCCAGTAGCGGGCGTCGAAGTCGGAGTCCTTGACGGAGTGCAGCTCGCCGCGCTTGACGCCGTGCACGAACGCGGCGAGTTCCTCCGCGTCGGTGCGCGGCGAGGGCACGCCGGCGTCGGCGAGCCGCTGGGTGGCCTGGGCCACCTCCGCGAGCAGCAGGTTCACGCAAGTCCTCCGTAGTACTCGTACGTGCTCGTACGTGCCCGCACGTGCCTTACGCGGCCGCCAGTTTCGCGGCCGAGTCCGCGTCGACGCAGGCCTGGATGACCGCGTCGAGGTCCCCGTCCAGGACCTGGTCCAGGTTGTACGCCTTGAAGCCGACCCGGTGGTCCGAGATGCGGTTCTCCGGGTAGTTGTACGTGCGGATCTTCTCGGAGCGGTCGACGGTGCGGACCTGGCTGCGGCGCGCGTCCGCTGCCTCCCTCTCCGCCTCCTCCTGCGCCGCCGCGAGCAGCCTGGAGCGCAGGATACGCAAGGCCTGCTCCTTGTTCTGCAGCTGGCTCTTCTCGTTCTGACAGGAGGCGACGACTCCGGTGGGGATGTGCGTGATGCGCACGGCGGAGTCGGTGGTGTTGACGGACTGCCCGCCGGGCCCGGAGGACCGGTAGACGTCGATGCGCAGGTCGTTGGGGTTGATCTCGACGTCTACCTCCTCCGCCTCGGGCGTGACCAGCACACCGGCGGCGGAGGTGTGGATACGACCCTGGGACTCCGTCGCGGGCACGCGCTGCACGCGGTGCACACCGCCCTCGTACTTCAGCCGGGCCCACACGCCCTGCCCGGGCTCGGTCGCGCCCTGGCCGCCCTTGGTCTTCACGGCGACCTGGACGTCCTTGTAGCCGCCCAGCTCGGACTCGGTGGCGTCGATGATCTCGGTCTTCCAGCCGACGCGCTCGGCGTAGCGCAGGTACATGCGCAGCAGGTCACCGGCGAACAGGGCCGACTCGTCGCCGCCCGCGCCCGCCTTGATCTCCAGGATGACGTCCTTGTCGTCGCTGGGGTCGCGCGGCACCAGGAGCAGCCGCAGCTTCTCCGTGAGCTCGTCGCGGGCCTTCTCCAGCTCCTTGACCTCGGCGGCGAACTCCGGGTCGTCGGCGCCCAGTTCGCGCGCAGTCTCGATGTCGTCACCGGTCTGCTTCCAGGAGCGGTACGTGGCGACGATCGGGGTGAGCTCGGCGTAACGCTTGTTCAGCTTGCGCGCGTTGGCCTGGTCGGAGTGGACCGACGGGTCGGCGAGCTTCTTCTCCAGATCGGCGTGCTCGGCGACGAGTTCCTCGACGGCCTCGAACATCTTGGGCTCCTGTGAACGGACGGGGGGTGAAGGGCGGGCGACCAAAAACGCCGGTCCAGGAGCGCCCGGTGGAGGGGCGCGTCCGTGGACCGGCGCATTGAGGCTCGCTACTTCTTGGAGCCGGCGGCCTTGCCGAAGCGGGCCTCGAAGCGGGCCACACGGCCACCGGTGTCGAGGATCTTCTGCTTGCCCGTGTAGAACGGGTGGCACTCGGAGCAGACATCGGCGCGGATGGTGCCGGACTCGATGGTGCTGCGGGTGGTGAACGACGCGCCACAGGTGCAGCTGACCTGCGTCTCGACGTACTCGGGGTGGATGTCGCGCTTCAAGGTGTCTCCTAGGTTCGGGAGGGCGCCGGGTCGCTGACGCGGGATGCGGGAGCGTGAACCGGAGCCGACGTACCAGTCTGCCAGGACTGGGGCCTACTCCCAAAACCGGGGGTTGCTGTTGTTTGTTCCCTGCGGGCCGTCCGTGGTTGCTCGCGCAGTTCCCCGCGCCCCTAAGAGCTACTCACCACACCCTTCGCTTCACCGGTCGCGGAGCCTTCCGTCGCGCTCTTCGGGATCGGCTTGTCCTGCTCCAGGGCCTTCCAGATCTGGTCGGCCTTCTTCTTCTGGAGGAGGACGCGGTTGGGGTCGGCGGGGTCGTAGACCACCGGCATCGTGATCATGTGCATGCCGGAGGGGCTGATGCCCTTCAGGCCGCCGGCGAAAGACGCGAGCTTGTTGACCGAGCCGAGGTCGGAGTCGGTCGTCACCGCCTGGGTCGCCGTCTCCGCGAGGTCGAGCAGCTTCTTCGGGTTGGAGAAGACGCCGACGTCCTTGATCTGGTGGACCAGGGCCTTGATGAAGGCCTGCTGGAGCTGGATGCGGCCCAGGTCGGAGCCGTCGCCGACGCCGTGTCTTGTGCGGACCAGGCCGAGGGCCTGCTCGCCGTTCAGCGTGTGGGTGCCGGCCTTCAGCTTCAGATGGCTGTCGGGGTCGTCGATGCTCTTGGTCGTGGTGATCTCGACGCCGCCGAGGTCGTCGATGAGCTTCTGGAAGCCGGAGAAGTCGACCTCCAGGTAGTGGTCCATGCGCAGGTCGGTGATCGACTCGACGGTCTTCACGGCGCAGGCCGCCCCGCCGGTGGAGTACGCGGAGTTGAACATCACGCCGTGGGCGGCGGGGTGCTCGTCGCCGTGGGTGTCCGTGCAGGAGGGCCGGTCGATGAGGGTGTCGCGCGGGATGGAGACCACGCTGGCCTTCTTGTGGCCCTTGTAGACGTGCACGATCATCGCGGTGTCGGAGCGGGCGCTGCCGTCGTCGGTGCCGCCGCCGAGCTTCTTGTTGCCGCCGGCGCGGGTGTCGGAGCCGAGGACCAGGATGTTCTCGGAGCCGTTGTCGACCTTCTCTGGCCGGTCCGTGCCGAGGGCCTGGTCGATGTCGACGCTCTTGAGATTGCCGTTGAGCGTGAAGTACACGTACCCGGCTCCGGCGCCGCCCAGCACGACGATGCCCGCGGCGGTCCAGGCCGTGATCAGCAAGCCCTTGTGGCGCTTCTGGGGCTTGCGGCGTCGGCCCTTGCCACGACCACGCGCTCCGCTCGTGCCGTTCTCACCCGGTATCACCGGGTCCGGCGTGCTCTCGGCAGACATGTACTCCTCAGCTCTTCTACGGTCGGTTACCCCCTGCGGTCAGTGCCAGGCGTGGCCGGAGAAGACCCTTCCTCGCACTATCGTCGCCCCACCAGGACAGACGGAGAAACTCGGGAAAGGGTTGCACAACGGACCGTGCCCGCCGCGTGGAGCGGCGGGCACGGTCCGTGATCGTCACAGCGGGGTGAACCCCGCTCACCTGCGGTTTCAGCCGAAGATGTCGTATTGCTTGAAATCGGTGCCGACGGACTGCCTTGTGGCGAAGATCTCGCTGGTCCCCTTGCCGGTTCCGGCGTACAGGTACAGCGTGCCGCCGGGGGTGCGGGCCAGGAAGTCGGCCTTGCCGTCGCCGGTGACGTCACCGGTCGCGTCGAAGGCGTTGTAGCCGTCCCACGTGCGCACCTTGACCCGGGCCGAGAAGGCGCCCGAGCCGGCCTTGCCCGTGCCCTTGTAGAGGTAGAGGTAACCGCCCGACTTGCTGCGGGCGATCAGGTCGGCCTTGCCGTCCCCGTTGAAGTCGCCCTTGCCGCGCACGGAGTTGTACTGGTTCCAGCCGGAGCCGACCTGCACGCGGGCCGCGAAGGTGCCGTTGCCGTTGCCGGGGTAGATCCACAGGACGCCCGCGGAGTCGACCGAGAGCAGGTCGGGCAGGTAGTCGCCGGTGACGTCGCCGGGGGCGATGATCCGGGTGCGGGTCTTCCAGTTGTCGGCGATCTGCCGGGTGGTGCCCGTACGGCCGGAGGCCCAGAAGACATCGCCGTCGCTGCTGCGCCGGTAGACAAGGTCCTGGTAACCGTCGCGGTCGAGGTCCGTCTGGAGGACGACGTTCACACCGTCCCAGTTGCCCCAGGACTCACGGGCGGCGAACGACGTGCCCTTGGACGCCTTGGAGTAGCCGGTCTTGGTGGAGGCGTTGCGCACCCACAGGTCGGCCTTGCCGTCGCCGCTGAGGTTGGCGTCGTCGAGGCGCGGGTAGGCGGCGCCGACGTAGGTGCTGACCTTGCTGAAGACGCTGTAGGCGCCCTTCTCGACGCAGTCCGCGACGCCCCAGGACACGACCCCGACGATCCGGTTGTTGACGACCAGCGGGCCGCCGGAGTCGCCGTTGCACGCGGAGACGGTGCCGGCGTCGCTGCCGGTGGCGGGCTTGCCGGCGCAGACCATGTGGCCCTTGATGAAGTCCCTGCCGTACGCGCCGGAGCACGTGGTGTCGGACTGCATGGGCAGCGTGGCGGTCTTCAGCGTCTCGGAGATGTCGTCGTTGGTGGAGCTGGTGCGGCCCCAGCCGTAGACCTTGGCGCTGGTGCCGGCCTTGTACGACGCGGTGTCGCCGGACGTCGTCATCCGGATCGGCGTGGCCTTGACCGGGGTGTCGAGCGTCAGCACCGCGATGTCGTTGTCGACGGTCGTCGCGCTGTACAACGGGTGGTTCCACTGCCGCAGAACCGCCGTGGCGGTACCGCCGTGCAGGTCGGTGCCGTCGTCCGAGGGCAGCCGGGAGGTGCCGGTGACGACGGCGCCGTGGGCGCTCCAGTCGTAGCCCTTGACGCAGTGCGCGGCGGTGAGGATCTTCGTCGGCGCGACGACCGCGCCGCCGCAGAAGAAGCCGATGTCGTCACGGGTGCTGGAAGTGCCGCGGGTGTCGGAGTAGAGCAGCTGCGCCATCCACGGGGCGGTGCTGATGGTGGTCTCGTTGCCACCGATGACCTTCGGGTCGACGCGGCCGGCGACGGTTCCCGCGCTGAGCGAGGCCTGGCTCGTCTTGCCGGCGACGTCGTCACCGGCCATGCCGCCCGCGATGCGCTGCTCCAGCTCGGCCTGCGACGGCGAGTGCGCGGCGGGCCTGACCACCGGCTCCGGCAGCGGGGTGGCCGCACCGGCGGACGTCGACAGCAGCGCGCCGGCGACGGCGGCGGCGACACCGGCCGCGGCGACGGGAAGCGCGATGCGTATCCGGCGTCTGTGCCGACCGCCCCCGGGCATGGGTGTACCCACGAATGTCCCCCCTTGGGATCACAAGTTCGAAGAGAGCGTGATCCTACCCGTACACCACCAGCACAAAGGGCCGCCCCCCGTCCGGGGAGCGGCCCTCTTGCGCGATCCTTGCCTCAGTCGCCGTTGCCCGGCGTCGGGGTGGTCTTCTGGATCTGCATCAGGAACTCGGCGTTCGACTTCGTCTGCTTCATCTTGTCGAGCAGCAGCTCGACCGCCTGCTGCTGGTCGAGGGCGTGCAGCACCCGGCGCAGCTTCCAGACGATGGCGAGCTCGTCGGGGGCGAGCAGGATCTCTTCCTTGCGGGTGCCGGACGCGTCGACGTCCACCGCCGGGAAGATGCGCTTGTCGGCGAGCTTGCGGTCGAGCTTGAGTTCCGCGTTGCCGGTGCCCTTGAACTCCTCGAAGATGACCTCGTCCATGCGGGACCCGGTGTCCACCAGCGCGGTGGCGAGGATCGTCAGCGAACCGCCGTCCTCGATGTTGCGGGCCGCACCGAAGAAGCGCTTCGGCGGGTACAGCGCCGTCGAGTCGACACCACCGGACAGGATGCGTCCGGAGGCCGGGGCGGCGAGGTTGTACGCACGGCCCAGGCGGGTGATCGAGTCGAGCAGCACGACCACGTCGTGACCCAGCTCCACCAGACGCTTGGCGCGCTCGATGGCGAGCTCGGCGACGGTGGTGTGGTCCTCGGCCGGGCGGTCGAAGGTCGAGGAGATGACCTCGCCCTTCACCGACCGCTGCATGTCGGTGACCTCTTCCGGACGCTCGTCGACGAGGACGACCATCAGGTGGCACTCGGGGTTGTTGTGCGTGATCGCGTTGGCGATCGCCTGCATGATCATGGTCTTGCCGGTCTTCGGCGGGGCCACGATCAGACCGCGCTGACCCTTACCGATCGGCGCGACGAGGTCGATGATGCGGGTGGTGAGGACGCCCGGGTCCGTCTCCAGGCGGAGGCGGTCCTGCGGGTACAGCGGCGTCAGCTTGTTGAACTCCGGTCGCCCGCGCCCGGATTCGGGCGCCATGCCGTTGACGGAGTCCAGGCGCACCAGCGCGTTGAACTTCTCGCGCCGCTCGCCGTCCTTGGGCTGACGCACGGCACCGGTGATGTGGTCACCCTTGCGCAGGCCGTTCTTGCGGACCTGGGCGAGGGAGACGTACACGTCGTTCGGGCCGGGCAGGTAGCCGGACGTGCGGATGAAGGCGTAGTTGTCGAGGATGTCCAGGATGCCCGCGACGGGGATCAGGACGTCGTCCTCGTTGATCTGCGGCTCCTGGACCTCGTCACGGCCCCGACGGCCGCGGCGGTCGCGGTAGCGCCCGCGGCGCCCACGACGGCCGCCCTCGAAGTCGTCGTCCTCGTCGGGACGCTGCTGGCCACGGTCCTGACGGCCGCCGCCGCCCTGGCTCTGCTGCTGGCCGCGCTGGCCGCCCTGCTGGTCGTCGCCCTTGCCGCCGCGGCGGTCCCGGTCGCCGCCGCGGTCGCCGCCGCGGTCGCCACGCTCACCGCGCTCACGGTCCCGGCCGCGCTCACGACGGTCACGGCGACGGCCCTCGCCGTCACCGGCGTCGGACTTGGCCTCGTTGTTCTGCGACTGCTGCTGCGCCGGCGTCTCGGCCTTGGAGTCGCTCTTCGCCTCGGCGACGATGGTCTCCGTGGCGGAAGCCGGGGCTCCGGCCTCGGCGGTGGCCCGGCGACGGCGGCGCTCGGGCGCGTCGTCTCCGCGCTCGTTGTCGCCCGACCGGGCGGCGCCGCCCGCGGGCTGGCCGGGGATCTCGATCTGCTGCTGGGCCACGGCCTTGTCGGCCTTGTCCGCGGGGGCCTGGGAGGCCTCCTTCGCGTCCGCCTTCTTGTCCGCCTTGTCGGCGTTGTCGCCCGTACGGGTCCGCGAGGTGGCGCGGCGCTTGGGCTTGGTCTCGGCGGGGGCGTCGGCCTTCGCGGCCGGAGCGGCGCCGCCGGACGCCTGCGCCTCCTTGATGACCTCGATCAGCTGGCTCTTGCGCATGCGCGCGGTGCCCCTGATGCCGAGGCCGGATGCGACCTGCTGCAGCTCGGCCAGCACCATGCCTTCGAGGCCGGTACCACGGCGCCGCCGGGAGCCGGCACCGGTGGCAGGCGCGGAGGCGTCCGTGGCGGGCGCGGCAGCGGTCTCCTCGACACGTGCGCCCATCAGATCGGTGGTGTCGCTCACGAAGGGTCCTTCCCTGGAGCGGACGTCGGCCTGTCTGGCTCGGCGACCGGTTGTGCTGTCCGGCTTCGGTCCGTGTGGTGTGAACCGTGCCGGGGCGGTGGTCCGCCTAAGCGGCGGAGGAATCTGGTGATGGCGCTTCCTTGAGCCGTGGCACCCAGTGTCAGTGTCACGCGGCGTGGTCGCACCGGTTCCGGAGCGTGCCCTGCGCCCCGCTCAGTGTCCGTGTACGTCGTACGGTCCGACGTACGGAACACAGTGCGGCTTGGGGGGCTCCCGGAAGAATGTCTGTCCCGGACGGGGACACGAGGCACCTCGCCATGGTGGGGTCGGGTGCAGACTTGAGGTTAACACTACCGGATCCAACAAACATTCCCCCTCTCGAAATCCGGCAATCGAGCGCTTCAGATGTCACCGGGGGTCGCGAGCGGCAGCACGCTCGCGCCCTGCTGATCGAGGCGCAGCCGGTTCGCAGCCCAGTCCGCGCCGGCCAGGGCCTCGACCTTGTCGGCGCTCTCGGCGTCGGCCAGCGCCATGACGGTCGGTCCCGCCCCGGAGATCACCGCGGGGATGCCGTCGCCCCGCAGCCGCTCCACCAGCGCCGCGCTCTCGGGCATGGCGGGGGCGCGGTACTCCTGGTGCAGGCGGTCCTCGGTGGCGGGCAGCAGCAGTTCGGGGCGCCGCGTCAGCGCCTCGACGAGCAGGGCGGCCCGGCCGGCGTTGGCGGCCGCGTCGACATGCGGCACGGTGCGCGGGAGCAGCCCGCGCGCGGTTTCCGTCAGGACCGGCTTCCCGGGGACGAAAACCACCGGAACGATGGAATCCGAGGGCTCCATCCTGATCGCGCGGGCCGCGCCGCCCTCCATCCAGGACAGCGTGAAACCGCCGAGCAGGCACGCGGCGACGTTGTCGGGGTGGCCCTCGATCTCGGTGGCCAGTTCCAGCAGGGCCGTGTCGTCGAGCTTGGCGTCCGCTCCTATGGTCACGGCGCGGGCGGCGACGATCCCGGCGCAGATGGCGGCCGACGAGGAGCCGAGGCCCCTGCCGTGCGGGATGCGGTTGGCGCAGACGATCTCCAGGCCGCGCGGCTGCCCGCCCAGCAGGTCGAACGCGGTGCGCAGGGAACGGACGAGGAGGTGCTGCTCGTCGCGCGGGAGCGTTTCGCTGCCCTCCCCCGCGATGTCGATGTGCAGCCCGGAGTCGGCCACCCGGACGACCACGTCGTCGTACAAGCCCAGCGCGAGGCCGAGGGCGTCGAAGCCCGGGCCGAGGTTGGCGCTGGTGGCGGGGACGCGCACCCGGACGGCGGCGGCGCGGAACGCTGGACCGGCCATCGCTCGATGACTCTCCTTGAGCTGCGGTGATTGTCGAATGACGTTCAGTGGACATTCGATGGCGTACGAGAACCCAGGGGGGCGGCTGCCGGCCGCGAGGGCCGGCCGCTGTCCCGGCCGCGGAGACGGCGCGGCACCGTGCTCCCTGCGGAGGCATATGCGGCGGGCGGGTTCAGTACAGCCTATCGAAGGAAGGTTCTGTGGCGACATAGGGCGCACAGGAGGCGCACGATGCGTGTCGTAAGCCCCCTGTGCACCCCCTGTAGGGAACCTCCCCGGGCGAGGGCCGTCTTACGCCCGACCATGTCGGGCGCTGCACCGGCGCTCGAAGCGTCGGCGCACGTCAGGACCGGCCCGGGCGCCCTCAGGCGAGACCCAGGCGCTCCGCCGCGGTGGCCGCGTCGACGGGGACGGTGACCGGCTGCGGGGCGCCGGCGACGGCCCAGTCGGGGTCCTTCAGCCCGTTGCCGGTGACGGTGCAGACGATCCGCTGGCCCGGGTCGACCTTGCCCTGCTCGGCCGCCTTCAGCAGACCGGCGACGGACGCGGCGGACGCCGGCTCGACGAAGACGCCCTCCTGCGACGCCAACAGCCGGTAGGCGCGCAGGATCTCACGGTCCGTCACCTCGTCGATGAAGCCGCCCGACTCGTCCCGCGCGGCGAGCGCGTACTGCCAGGAGGCCGGGTTTCCGATGCGGATGGCGGTGGCGATGGTCGAGGGGTCCTTGACGACCTCGCCGCGCACGATCGGGGCACTGCCGGAGGCCTGGAAGCCCCACATCCGCGGGGTCCGGGTCGCCACACCGTCGGTGGCGTACTCCGTGTAGCCCTTCCAATAGGCCGTGATGTTGCCCGCGTTGCCCACCGGCAGGACGTGGATGTCGGGCGCGTCGCCGAGCATGTCCACAATCTCGAAGGCCGCCGTCTTCTGACCCTCGATCCGCACCGGGTTGACCGAATTGACCAGCGCCACGGGGTAGTTGTCGCTCAGACCGCGCGCGAGCGTGAGGCAGTCGTCGAAGTTGCCGTCGACCTGGAGGATCTTCGCGCCGTGCACGAGGGCCTGGCCCATCTTGCCGAGCGCGATCTTGCCCTGCGGCACGAGCACGGCGCACACCATCCCGGCCCGCACGGCGTACGCCGCTGCGGAGGCCGACGTGTTGCCGGTGGAGGCGCAGATGACGGCCTGCGCGCCCTCCTCCTTGGCCCGGGTGATGGCCATGGTCATTCCGCGGTCCTTGAAGGAACCGGTCGGGTTCGCGCCCTCCACCTTGAGGTGGACCTCGCAGCCCGTGCGCTCGGAGAGCACCTGCGCGGGCACGAGCGGCGTGCCGCCCTCGCGCAGCGTCACGACCGGCGTGGTGTCGGAGACCGGCAGCCGGTCCCGGTACTCCTCGATGATTCCGCGCCACTGGTGGGTCATTGCTGGTTACTCTCCTTCAACCCGCATGATGCTGGCGACACCACGCACGGTGTCGAGCTTGCGCAACGCCTCGACGGTCCCGGTGAGGGCGGCGTCGGACGCGCGGTGCGTGACGACGACGAGGGAGGCCTCGCCGTCCTTCCCCGATTGGCGAACCGTATCGATCGAGACTCCGTGCTCGGCGAAGACGGTCGCGACCTGGGCGAGAACACCCGGTTTGTCGGCCACGTCGAGGCTGATGTGGTACCGCGTGACCACGTCGCCCATCGGGGACACCCGCAGCGCGGCGTAGGCGGACTCGCCCGGTCCGCTCGCGCCGCTGAGGCGGTTGCGGCAGA
Source organism: Streptomyces sp. NPDC050674 (assembly GCF_040654575.1). Classification (NCBI taxonomy): domain Bacteria; kingdom Bacillati; phylum Actinomycetota; class Actinomycetes; order Kitasatosporales; family Streptomycetaceae; genus Streptomyces; species Streptomyces sp. NPDC050674. Next base: position 305,576 of record NZ_JBFAIG010000002.1, on the reverse strand, counting down.
CGGCGACGAGGTCGCCGAGCACGGCGGAGGCGGTGGGGGAACCGCCCGCTCCGGGGCCGTAGAACATGAGCTGCCCGGCGGCGTCGGACTCGACGAACACGGCGTTGTAGGCGCCGCGCACGGAGGCCAGCGGGTGGCTGAGCGGAATCATCGCGGGGTGCACGCGCGCGGTGACGGACTGCCCGTCCTCGGCCCGCTCGCAGATGGCGAGCAGCTTGATGGTGCAGCCCATCTCCTTCGCGGAGGCGAAGTCGGCGGCGGTCACCTCGGTCATGCCCTCGCGGTAGACGTCGTCGAGGCGCACGCGCGTGTGGAAGGCGATGCCGGCGAGGATGGCGGCCTTGGCGGCGGCGTCGAAGCCCTCGACGTCGGCGGTCGGGTCGGCTTCGGCATAGCCCAGGGCGGTGGCCTCGTCGAGGGCCTCCTGGTAGCCGGCACCGGTCGAGTCCATCGCGTCGAGGATGAAGTTCGTCGTGCCGTTGACGATGCCCATCACCCGGTTGATCTTGTCGCCCGCCATGGACTCGCGCAGCGGCCGGATCAGCGGGATGGCACCGGCGACGGCGGCCTCGTAGTAGAGGTCCTTGCCGTGCTGCTCGGCGACGGCGTGCAGGGCGGCCCCGTCCTGGGCGAGCAGCGCCTTGTTGGCGGAGACGACGGAGGCGCCGTGCTCGAAGGCGGTGGTGATGAGGGTCCGGGCGGGCTCGATGCCGCCGATCACCTCGACCACGACGTCGATGTCACCGCGTTTGACGAGGGCGGTGGCGTCGGTGGTGATGAGCTCGGCGGCGATGCCCTCACGCACGCGGTCGGGCCGTCGCACAGCGACACCCGCGAGTTCCACCGGGGCCCCGATGCGGGCCGTGAGGTCGTCGGCGTGCGTCGTCATGATGCGCGCCACCTCTGAGCCGACCACTCCACAGCCCAGCAGCGCCACCTTCAGCGGACGCGTACGCATCATCCGACCTCGTTTCCTCTTTACCGTCTACGGTGGAACCAGTCTCACTCACCGGACGGGAGTTTCTGCCCCCGGTCCGGATCGTGAGATGTCTATTTCATTTTCACGGGGGCGGAAGACAGGAGATCTTCCGCCGCCCGCGACGCCGGCCCTCGGCGGTCAGCCGACGTCGAGACGCAGCAGGTCCTCCTCGGTCTCCCGGCGGACGATCACCCGGGCCTGCCCGCCGTCCACGGCGACGACCGGCGGGCGGAGCACGTGGTTGTAGTTGCTGGCCATGGACCGGCAGTACGCGCCGGTGGCCGGCACGGCGACCAGGTCACCCGGTGCCAGGTCGGACGGCAGGAACGCGTCCTTGACCACGATGTCACCGCTCTCGCAGTGCTTGCCGACGACCCGGGCCAGCATCGGCTCGGCGTCGCTGGTCCGGGACACCAGGGCGACGCTGTACTCGGCGTCGTACAGCGCGGTGCGGATGTTGTCCGACATGCCGCCGTCGACGGAGACGTAGGTGCGCAGCCCGTCGAGGGGCTTGATCGTGCCGACCTCGTAGAGCGTGAACGCGGTCGGCCCGACGATGGCCCGCCCCGGCTCGACCGAGATGCGCGGAGTGCGCAGCTGGGCGGCCTCGCATTCCCGCGTGACGATCTCGGTGAGCGCCTTGGCGATCTCGTGCGGCTCGCGCGGGTCGTCGTCGCTGGTGTACGCGATGCCGAGCCCGCCGCCGAGGTCGATCTCGGGCAGCTCGACACCGTGCTCGTCGCGCACGGCCTTCAGCAGCCCGACGACCCGGTGGGCGGCGACCTCGAACCCGGACATGTCGAAGATCTGCGACCCGATGTGGCTGTGGATGCCGACGAGCTCCAGCCCGTCGAGCTGGAGGGCCCGCCGTACGGCCTCGGCGGCCTGCCCGCCGGCCAGCGGGATGCCGAACTTCTGGTCCTCGTGGGCCGTGGCGATGAACTCGTGCGTGTGGGCCTCGACGCCGACGGTGATGCGGATGAGAACCTTCTGCCGCTTCCCCATGCCCTGCGCGATGTGGGCGACGCGCACGATCTCCTGGAAGGAGTCGAGCACGATGTGCCCCACACCCGCCTCGACGGCCCGGGTGATCTCGGCGACGGACTTGTTGTTGCCGTGGAAGGCGATGCGCTCGGCGGGCATGCCGGCGGACAGGGCGGTGGCCAGCTCGCCGCCGGAGCAGACGTCGACGTTCAGCCCCTCCTCGTCGAGCCAGCGCACCACGGCACGCGAGAGGAACGCCTTGCCGGCGTAGAAGACGTCGGCCTCGGCCCCGAAGGCGGTGCGCCAGGCCCGCGCCCGGGCCCGGAAGTCGGCCTCGTCCAGGACGTAGGCGGGGGTGCCGAACTCCTCGGCGAGCCGGGTGACGGGGATGCCGCCGACGGTCACCACGCCGTCCTCGTCACGCGTCACGGTCTGGGCCCACACCTTGGGGTCCAGCGCGTTGAGGTCGGCGGGCGGGGCGGAGTAGTGGCCCTCGGGGAGGACATCGGCGTGACGGGGCCCGGCGGGGTGTGCGGAACGGCTCATGATCTGTTCGTGTCTCTCAGAGATGGTCGGGAGCGTCGATGCCGAGCAGGGACAGGCCGCCGGCCAGCACCGTCCCGGCGGCTTCGGCGAGCGCGAGCCGGGCACGGTGGGCGGCCGAGGGTTTCTCCTCACCGCGGGGCAGCACGGAGGGGAAAAGGGGCATCGCGGCATCGGCGACGGTGACGAGGTGCCGGGCCAGGCGGTCGGGGGTGTGATGCGTGGCGGTGGCGGCGAGGACGCGGGGGTGATCGCCGAGTACGGCGAGCAGCGCGCCCGCTTCGCTCACGGGACCGGGCTCGGGGTGGAAGCCGAGGTCGGCGGCGTTGCGCAGGAGGGCCCGGGTGCGGGCGTGGGCGTACCGGACACGGAAGAGGGGGTTGCTCTCCCGCTGGACGAGGTGGTCGCCGGGGATCCGCGGCCGGTCGTGGGCGGCGGGATGCAGCAGGGCCCAGCGGGCGGCGTCCCGGCCGAGGGGCACGGGATCGAGGGGGGCGGGGACGGGGCTGACGGTGACGGACCGGTCGGGGATGAGGCGGGGCCCCCGGGTGGTGATGTCCGCCCCGAGGACGGACTTCCACTCCGGGGCGGGCCGGCCGGTGCCCTTGACGCGGACGATGTCGCCCTGACTGCGGGCGAGACGGGCCACGACGTCCGTGACCACGACGGCCCGCACCTCTGCCCGGCAGTAGATCTGCAGGACGCTCCCGCTGAACCCGCTCGTCGCGTGCCCGTAGCGCCGCCCGCGCCGCAGGATCTCGTCGACCAGGTCACCGGAGGCGGTGCCGTGCAGGCTGAAGTTCAGGAAGCCGGGCCCGGTGACCACGACGTCGGCGAACCGCTGCTCGTCGAGCAGCCGAGCGCGCAGGACCTCGGCCACGTCACGCGGTGGCCGCCCGGCCGCGCGGGCCAGCTGGAGGGCGATGGTGGAGGCGTAGTCGCCGCGGCCCCCGGGGCCCGGCGGAGCGACCACGGCCCGCTCCGGCACGCTCACGCTGAGCTCACCCTCGTCGACAGCGCGACGCACGGCGTGCAGCACGGTGCGGGAGAGCTCGGCGGGGGTCACGGGACAAGCGTATGGGAGGAAGGGGGTGGGTATGCGAGCCGGTTTCGGTACGGTCCGGGATGTGGACGCGGAGCCTGTTCGGGGCTGTGCACCGGTGACGTGCCTACGGCACGGCGGGCAGGTCCACTTCCTTCACCTGGGCCCCGTCGCCGCCGGCGTCGGGACCGTCACCGAGGCCCCGGCCCCGACCCTGGGCCCGCTCGAGCAACTGCCGGACCATCCGCACGAGTTCGGCGGGCTCGAAGGGCTTGGCGAGGAAGGCGTCGACGCCGGCTTCGAGCCCCGCCTCGATCTCGTGGTGGCCGCAGGCGCTGACCATGGCGAGCGGTACGTCCCTGGTGCGGGGGTCGGCCCGGAGCCGAGCGGCGGTGCGGATCCCGTCCAGCCGCGGCATGACGACGTCGAGGGTCACGACGTCAGGCCGCACCTGATGAACGACTTCCAGACACTCGGCACCATCGGCCGCGGTCACGACCTCCAGCCCCTCAAGCTCGAGGTTGACCCTGATCAACTGCCGGATGACCTTGTTGTCGTCCACGACAAGGACCCGACCCGACGCGCCTGGCACAACTCGAGAGTAGGTCGGCCCCGGCCGTCGCGTCCGGGTTTTCCCCACTTCCACCCCGCACGGACGAGCCGCACCCCCGCCATTCGACAGCGACGACCCGCACGCCGCTCCCGACAGCGACGGCCTACACGCCGCTGCCGACAGCGACGACCCGCACCCCCGCCCCCGGCAGTGGAAACCCGTTCATGACCACCCCGAGGGAGCTGGTAGTGTTCTACCCGTCGCCGCGAGCAACAGCTCCCGCCCGACACGCCCCCGTAGCTCAGGGGATAGAGCAACGGCCTCCGGAGCCGTGTGCGCAGGTTCGAATCCTGCCGGGGGCACCTTGCATGAGGTGCCCAAAGACCCCGCCATCAGCGCTTTCGCTGAGACGGGGTCTTCGCGTATGTGCAGGCGTGTGCTGGTCGGAGCGGCTGTATGTCGGGTGCCGTGGACTATCCGTGAACTGGCCACAGGCCAGGAATCCGCAGGTCAGGGCCGGAAAACGCCGAGGCCCCCGGACCGTAGTACAGGGGCCATCATGCCGCAGGTGCGCGTGTCCGAGGTGTGCCGGGATCAGGTCCCGTCGCCGGGCTCGTCCTCCTGGCCGTCGCCCTCACCGAGAAGCTCGGCGATCCGGCGGTTCGCAACGTCCTGGCGGCCGTCGAGACACTTCGCGTACCGGCTCAGCAGCACTTCGACGCTGTTGCCCGCGCGTTCCGCCACCTCGGTGGGGTCGACGCCAGCGTTGAGCCAGGAGGAGAGCGCGGCGTGCCTCAGGTCGTACGGTCGAGCGGCCAGCGGCGAGGCTACCTGTTCCGGCGTGAGCGCCAGGTACCGGGCCTCGTCCCAGACCCGCCAGTACGTAGTGGAGGCGACCACTCCCCCACGTTCGTTGGCGAACAGCCGCCCGTCCTTGGCGGTGCCGAACTCCTCGATGTGGGCGAGGAGCATGCGGACGAGGCGAGGTGGGATCGGGACGATGCGGGTTTCATTCGTGGGGCGATTCTTGAGGCCGCGGTTGTCGTGAACCTCCCCGGTCCCGGTCCAACGCTTCCCGACGGTCGGGCGGGTCTTCTCCAGGATCAGCGAACCCCACCCGGTCTCCGGCAGCGTGCAGTCCGGACGACGCAGCGCCACAGCTTCCGCCGGCCGAAGCCCGCCGAAGCCACGCATGAGCTTCGTGAGGTAGTGATCAGCAAGCGCGTTGGCGCGGAAGGACTCCGAGAAGACACCTCCCGCGACGGTTCTCCTTCCGTTCCGGGGCGGGTTGAGGGATGCGGCCAGCCAGGCCTCGCCGTTACTGAGGCCGGTTCCGACGAAGACCCAGTGGGCGAGGACGAGCGTGGTTTCGCCGTCCCCGAGGAGCGGCCGTGATGGCTTGGGCGCGGCGCCATTCGGCGCGGGCGTCGCGGAGGGCGCCGAGGGTGGTGGAGTAGCGGCGGGACTTGGTGGAGAAGTGGCCGCGGAAGCCGAGCATGTGGGCCCAGGCGCGCAGGCGGAGGTGTTCGAGGTCCTTGCGGGCGCCGAGGGTCCAGGCCGTTCGGATCATGCGGCGGGCGTGGTCGGTGATCCGGGCCTGTGCGAGTTCGGCGAGGAAGCGGATCGGTCGGTCCAGGGCGCCGGTCGCTGTCTCGGCGCCTTTGGTGGCGTACTTGGCGATGTACGCCGCTACGGCCCGCTCGGACAGCTCCTGGCCGCCGTCAAAGTCGGCCGAGCGGATGGTGCGCACGTCGAGTTGACGGCCGAAGGTGAAGGCGTGGGCGCGGCCGTCGACGTTCGGTCCGTTGACGCGTGTGGCGGTGGCGGCGGCATGGATGGCGTCGGCCAGCAGTTCCCGAAACGCGCGCTGGGTGAGGCCGGCGCGCTTGGCGATCTCACGGCGCAGGTAGATCGAGAAACGCTGCCAGAGGGCTCCGGCGTGTGCGTTCCAGAGGACAGCCGCTTCGTAGTCGTACGCGTCCGGATCGAGGGGCGTACCGAAGACCGGGTCTGTGTCGTCGTGCCGGGCACCGCAGCGGCAGGGCCGTCCGCTGGAGGGTCGGTTGTGGACTGCGCCGAAGCTCGGTGCGGTGAGGGTGGCGAAGACGCGCGGGTGTGTGCCGACCTGTTCGGCGGTGCCCTTGCCGCCGCGGAGTCCGGCGGTGATCAGGTGGAAGGTGTCTCGACGGTAGACCTCCGCACAGGCCGCGCAGCGGGTGGCACGACGGTCGTTGCAGCGGACTAGCGGGGCTTCCGACGAGCAGAGAGGCAAGTCGAGGTGACGGAGAATGCGCCCGCTTTCGCCGGTCGACCGCATACTCGGAGCGGTGGCCTTCAGGGCGGACGTGTTGCCTCCCAAGCCGGAGAGTTGACGGGTCAGCTCGGGCATGGTGCCGGGGGAGGCCAGCATGGAGAGTTCCGCCAGCGGGGGCTGAGTCTGACAGGTGATGATGGGTCTTCCTTTCGGATGCCGCTTCGGCGGTTGGGAGGGACGGCCCGGGGCCCCGGGATGGCGGCGTTTGCCGCACCGGCGCCGACCCCCACGAACGGTGTCGCCTGCTTACGCGCCACCGGCAGACCCATTCACGTGATCAACCCGCTGACCGCCGCCCGCTACGCACTCAGCCGCAAGACGTCCGACCACCTCGACGCCAAGGTCTTGGCAAAACAGTCCTGCGCACCGACCCCGCAGAACACCGGCCCCAGCCAGCGGACAGCCACCTCGCACGCCATCACCATCCTGGTCCGCGCCCAGCAGGACGCCATCTGGGACCGCGTCCGGAGCGGTAACCGACTGCGCTCCCACCCGCGCGAGCACTTCCCGCCTTCCTCACCGTCTCCACGCCCTCCGCGCAGGCCTCGCCTCACCCGTCACCCCCGCTCTGCAGCGCCCACTCCCCCCGGGCCGCCCAGCTCACCCGCGCCCAGTTGCGAGCGATTCTGACGAAGGCCGGGTGTCAGCGGGAGATCACCGGCGAGCATGGGATGTCTGTCTGCGCCCTGGCTGGCCGCGCCCGGCGGTGGGCTGCGTGCAGCGGGTGGCAAGCAAGGGAGGTCACTGCCAGGTCTTTTAGGTCGAAGGCCGCGGCGGCATCGCTGAGCGGTTTATGTGACATGGGTGCGGCCGTCTGTGACCAAAGCGGTAGTGCTGTTGACCAGGCCAGCAACGGAAGGGGTGGCGCCCGGGCCAACGACCGAAGCTGGGCAGAAGGAGCCGGCGGACCGGACCGCTGCCGTCATCGATGCGGCAACGGGGGCGGACCATCGCCGGAAATAGGCTGAGGGGGAGCAGCTGCTGCCGCACGTTGGCGGAGCCCGTCGAGGGCGCTCCGCTAGGCGCACCCTCATTACTTGCAAGGCGAGATCCTACGTCGCGTGTGTTGCGACGCCTCCTCTTTTAATCGCGTGGCTCAGTGTCGTATGGGCGGTGTTCCAGCACAACGCCCCTCAGTCATGCGCGCCGGACAGGAGCAACGCCACGGCGGCGGCCAACACCCGCTCGGCGAACGACTGACGGCAAGAAGTCGCCAACCGAGATTGATAGGCTGATGCAAGTGACACGACCTGACCGTGTCCGAGGCCCCTGGAGTTTACCCAGGGGCCTCATTCGTTGCTGCCTTCGGCCCCACAGGCGGTGAGGCCAGACAGGTCGGTTGTCTGCCGCCAGCCTCACCCTAGGAATGCTGCTGCTAGCCGACCGCGACTGCGACGGCCAAGCGCTGATGCGTGAGGTCACCGACGCCGCGCTCACCGGCTGTTCCCCAGCACCAGAACCCCGCATCCGCAGCCGACCTTGCAGGTACCGCCGGACGGCTCGGGCCTATCGAGGTGACCACCACCGTCGCACCGCCCTGTTTGACGCTCGCCGCTGCCATGCCGCCGACGTTGCCCGTCTCTACCAGCAGTGCTGGGAAGCCGAGACCGTCTTCTTCGTCGCTCAAGGCTGGCCTCCACCACGTCCCGCGCCCACGATTCGCCGGGTCCATCAGGAGGTCTACGCCTACCTGATCACCTGTCAGGCCCTGTGCAACACCACGCGCCAGGCCGCCGGTGGTCCAGCGCCTGCCCGCTTGCCAACCAGCGTACGGCCCCTTGATCACGCTCGACCCCAGACCGAGGTAAATCGCTACACCGCCCCCCCCGCCCATATGCTGTCGGGCCCCGCCGGTACATAATATGACAAAACTACCCAACCCACCGTTGCGTCATAGCGATAGACTACTCTGCTAGCCATGCCCGACGACACGTTCATCGACCTGTTCTCTGGCGCTGGAGGCCTGACTTTCGGCCTCCAGCGCGCCGGCTTGACACCAATCTACGCGCTCGACGCATGGTCGGACGCGATCGATACCTACAGGCTGAATCTCCCGGGCCACACGGCAGAGTGCGGCGACGTGGCGGACCTTACTGCAAATAAAATGAAAAGCATCATTCCGCAGCGTCCAAACTGGGTAGTGGGCGGCCCTCCATGCCAGGGATACAGCACCGTAGGAAAGAGGAACCGGAACGATCAGCGCAATCGACTTTTCGAACACTTCCGGCGAATTGTGCAATATCTCGAACCGGACGGTTTCGTTCTTGAGAACGTGCTCGGACTCAAAGACATGAGCTATGAGCAGGAGGTCGCCGAAGCGTTCAGGGAAATCGGATATCGAGTCCGCTTCCAGGTAGCGAGCGCAGCTGATCATGGAGTCCCACAACTTCGCCGTCGAGTCCTCTTTGTAGGACACCGGGAAGCAGACTTCAAAGGTCTCGATCCGCTCTTGCAAGCCGACCAGTATGTGTCCGTAGAACAAGCCATCGGAGACCTTCCAAAGCTTCAACCTGGAGAATCGGCGACTATGTACGATGCTCCGGCGAAGTCAGACTTCCAAAGACTCATGCGTGAGGAAATGATTGAACTCCAAGGGCATACTGCATCAAAACACCCTCCGCATCTCGTGGAAGCCATTTCCCACATCCCTGACGGCGGAAATAGAACGTCGATCCCCGACCATCTGCAGCCGAAGTCGGGTTTCCATAATTCTTATAGCCGGCTAGCGTCGTGGCTACCAGCGGTTGCAGTCACACAAAATATGGGCAAGCCTAGCGGCACCAGGTGCATCCATCCTAAGCAGGATCGAGGTCTCACAACTCGAGAAGGCGCAAGGCTTCAGTCATTCCCGGACTCCTTCTTCTTCACAGGCCCCTCGACGAGCCAGCGCCTCCAAGTGGCAAACGCCGTGCCGCCGCTCCTCGCAGAATCACTCGGCCGCTCCCTGCTCGACCCCGATCACTGGGCGTAGCCCCTTGGCTAGGATGGCGCCATGACTAGCCAGTTCGACAAGCCGCTGAGCGAGTTCGAGGACGCCCTTGAGCTGCCAGCAGGGTTCACTACGCGCGATCTAGACGGTGTTGATAGCCATGCTGTTGCAGCTATCGCATGGCTGGCACATGAACGACCTGAGCGTCAGAACTTTTGGCCTGCGCTCTGCTTGGCGTTCATCGCTCAGGCGGAGAAACTCCTCGGCCACCTTGGTACGTCTCAGCAAGCGGACGCCTTCACGCAAATTGCACGTAAGGTGACATCGGCCGCAAAGGCCGTAGATCAGCTAGTCTGGATAGCGCCAGACGGTACAGAAGTTCCTGTCCGGCGATTCTATAACGCAGCAGCTGAAGTCATCATTGGCCGAATGCGCCGGGAGCATCCATCAGCACCTGGGCACGCGACATCTAAATGGCTCATGTATGAGCCATTTATCGCAAGTATCCTGGCCACGAGCCCTAGCGGTAGACGCGCGATTGCCGAATGGGTGTGGGAAATGGGGGTCCTCGCTAGGCCAAAGACCATAAGCACGATTCACCGAATTCGCCAGCCTCGCCCGTTTTTTGAGATCATCGAGTCGCTGGACACCGGCTCCGGGACCACCGGAGGAGCAATGTTTCAAGCCATAGTGTACGGGTATCTCTACGCTGACTCTCCAACATTGACTGTCGTTTCCCAGAGAGTTAATACAGGGTCACGGAGAGCTGGCGTGATCGGGGACGTGAGTGGATATCTAGGAGAAAATGTCGTACTGGCCGCCGAGGCTAAAGATAAGCACCTGGGCAAATCCGATGAAGCAGACCTACTGACTTTTATTGAAGAGTCTTCCGCGTTCCCTGATCTCGACGCAGTTGTTTTTGCCCGCTCGTTCGATCCCTATATCCTCGCAAGACTCGAAGAAAATAGCGTCAGAACATTCTCCACGGAAGAGATGCTCCGCACTGTTCGGCTTTGGGATGTCCCGAAACAGGAGAACGCCGTTCGCGCAATGCGTTTCTTCCTGGGGCATATTCAGAAGAATCAGCGTCTAGTTGACCGAGTTGAAGACTTCCTACAGGAACTCAAAGCCAACAGTCCGACATCACCCACAGAGCTACCAACGGAGATTGAATAAATGGGATCGGGTAGTTCTTCACTACGGGGCTTGTATTCCTGACCGGTCACCCGCCAAGGTCAGAGCGGTGTCAGCAAGGCAGCAGTGGATCACGTTGAGCCAGTACGGGGTCTGCTTCAGCCTGCGTTCGAAGACCTTGGCCACCTAGAAGACTCTGCGGCGGCAAGGTCACTGATGCAGTGTTTGCCCGTGACCAGATGCGCTCGCATGGGTTGATGTCGGTTAAGTAGGTGGGCGGTTGGAAACACGGCAGTCAGTTCGGAGTCCTGATCTATGAACTCCCGCATGCCACTGGGCAGCGCTACGTCGGCGTCCTGTCTACCCGTCGCCCTGAAGCGGGGTCACCGATGTCGCGGACTATCTGTGGACAGACCCCGGCCGATCGAGCGTCCGTAAGGCGCGCTGACAGTAGCTTCCTCAGAGAGCCAAGGGTCCTCGGGAGCCGTGTACGCAGGTCTGCATCCTGCCGGGGCACACGCCTAGTCACCTAAATTCTCGCTCTTGACTTGGTGGATGCCGACGCAAGAGGGCATGGAGTCGGCCTCATTGACTCCCGCCCCTCTTGCGTCCTGTCCCCTCAGCCAGGTCCCGGTCTCGGCGTGCCCCGTGGCAGGGGGCGTGCCGCCTCACCCGGGAGGGGTGAGGCGGCAGAGGGGAACAGAACCGCACTTTCGCCCCATACGCACCATTGTTCTACCGTGGAGAGGAACGATGCTGCTCATCCCTCACCGATTCTTCGAGGTGACGGTCATGACGGAGACCACTCAGCGCAGTAACACATCGCAGGACGGCCTGGGCGCTCCCGGGACGCGTGGGAGTACCGCCATCGCGGACCCGGTCGTCGCGAAGATCGCGGGTATGGCGGCCCGGGAGATTCCGGAGGTGCATCATCTCGGTGGCGGGATGACCAGGGCCTTGCGTCAGCGGGTGCCGGGCGGGGGCGGTGGGGTCACCCAGGGGGTCAAGGTGGAGGTGGGCGAGCGCCAGGCCGCCGTTGATCTCGCGCTGGTCGTCGAGTACGGCGCCGCCATCGCCGACACCGCCGCTGACGTCCGTACCAACGTCATCAACGCGGTGGAGCGGATGACCGGGCTCGAGGTCGTGGAGGTCAACATCGCGGTCGGCGACGTCCATCTGCCGGACGAGGAGGAGGGCGAGGACGAGCAGCAGGAGGGCAGGCGGGTGGCCTGAGGCCGGGAGTCAGCCGGCCTTCGGGGCCGTCCCGGGAGCGCACGGGACGCGGACGTGTGCGCCGTGGCCGCAGTGGAGGACCCGTTCGCCGAGGCCGATCCGGTCGGCCTCGGCCAGGAACTCCGACAGGGGCGAGCGCATCACCGTGTAGTCCCCGTAGTGGACGGGCAACACGAGCCGGGGGGCCAGGCGGCGGGCCAGTTCGGCGCCCTGGGAGCCGTCCATGGTGACCACGAAGCCGCCGGGGAGGCGGGTGCCGCCCAGGTGGAGGACGGCGAGGTCGGCCGCCGGGAAGCGTTCGGTGATCTCGGTGAGGCCGTCGTACAGGAGCGTGTCGCCCGAGACGTAGAGGCGCATATGGGGCGGGCCTCCGGCCGGGCCGAACTCGAGCATGCTTCCCATCACCGGCGGCAGCATCCTGCGCAGCATCGCGTGACCGGCGTGCCTGCCGGGCAGTGCGGTGACGGTGACCTGTGTGCCGTCGCGCTGGAGGGTGAGCGCCTTCCAGGTGCGCAGCCCCGCCGTGCGGTGGAAACCGTGCACCGCCCTGAGGCGGCGTGCCGCGTGCGGAGTGGTCAGGATCGGCACGGTGTGGTCCAGGTGCCGGCGGGCGCGGCGGTCCCAGTGGTCTCCGTGCAGGTGTGACAGCACGACGGCGTCGAGGCGCGGCAGTTCGTGGACGTCGAGGGCCGGTTCGGTCAGACGGCGGCTCACCAGGCCGTAGCCGAGGTAGGCGTACTGGCCCCGGTGCAGGAAGTTCGGGTCGGTGAGCAGGGTGAGCGGGCCGTACGACAGCAGGACGGTCGCGTTGCCGATGAAGTGGATGTCGAGCGCGTCGTCGGTGCCGTGGTGCGTGGGGTGTGTGGGGTGTGTGGGGTACGGCATGGTGCCCCTCCAGCCTGTCTTCGGGACTGATGGCCCGGGGGGTCAGGCCGAGCGTTTGCGTGATGCCGACTTCTTCGCCGCCGTCTTCTTCGCGGTGCTCTTCGACGCCGTCTTCTTGGCCGTGCCCTGGCCCGACTTCGCCGTCGACTTCTTCGCCGCCGTGGTCTTCTTGGCCGCCGTCTTCTTGGCGGTGGACGTCGACTTCTTGCCGCCGGTCTGCTTGGGGGCCGCCCGGGCCGTCTTGCGCTGCGGGAGCGGCTTCACCTCGGCGTGCTCGGCCTCCTCGCCACGGGATTCGCGGGCCGCGCGGACGCTGTTCTCCAGGGCCGCCATCAGGTCCAGGACCTTGCCGCCCGTGGGCGCTTCCGGGGCCTGGGGCGGGGCCTCGCCGGCGGCCTTCGCGGCGATGACCTCCTCCACGGCCTCGCGGTACTCGTCGTGCAGGTCCTCCAGGTCGACCTCGCCGAGGGTGTCCATCAGGGCGTCGGCCAGGTCCAGTTCCTGGTCACGGACGGTGACGTTGGTCTCGGGGGCCAGGCCTTCCGGGGCGCGGACCTCGTCAGGCCACAGCAGGCCGTGCATGGCGATGGCCTCGCCGACGACCCTGAGCATGCCCAGGCGCTCCCTGCCGCGCAGGGCGAATTTGGCGATCGCCACCTTGTTGCTGCGCTTCAGCGCCTCCCGCAGCAGGGTGTACGGCTTCGCCGCCGGGGCGCCGCTGGCTTGCAGGTAGTACGCGGCGTCCATCTGGAGGGGGTCGATCCGGTCGGCCGGGACGAAGGCGACGATCTCGATCGTCTTGGCCGTCGGGAGCGGCAGGCTGGACAGATCCTCCTCGGTGATCGGGATGATCGTGCCGTCCGCGTCCTCGTAGCCCTTGCCGATCTCTCCCTGGGTGACCTCCCGGTCCTCCAGTTCGCAGAACTTGCGGTAGCGGATGCGGCCGCCGTCCTCGGTGTGGATCTGGCGGAAGGAGATCGAGTGGCTCTCGGTGGCGTTCACCAGCTTGATCGGAATGCTGACCAGGCCGAACGAGATGGCGCCGTTCCAGATGGATCTCACGTGCAGCACCCTTCCGGTCACGCTCGGGAGTGTTCGTCACGGTTTGCGTGGGATTCTTATCGTATGGCGCCTATCACCGAGGTGGAGGGGCGACGGCTCGCTCTCAGCAATCTGGAGAAGGTGCTGTATCCCGCCACCGGCTTCACCAAGGGCGAGGTGCTGCACTACTACGCGACCGTCGCCGAGGTTCTGTTGCCCCATCTGCGTGATCGGGCGGTGTCCTTCCTGCGCTATCCCGACGGGCCGGACGGGCAGGTGTTCTTCACCAAGAACGTGCCGCCGGGTACGCCCGAGTGGGTCACCACCGCCGAGGTGCCCCGGGTCGAGGGGCCCTCGCGGATGGTCCTGGTGCAGGATCTGCCGAGTCTGATGTGGGCGGCCAACCTCGTCACCGAGTTCCACACCCACCAGTGGCTCGTGGACACGCCGGACGAGGCCGACCGGATCGTCTTCGACCTCGATCCCGGGGCGCCGGCGGGCATCGTGCAGTGCTGCGAGGTCGCGCTGTGGCTGCGGGAGCGGCTCGCGCGCGACGGCATCGAGACCTGCGCGAAGACCTCCGGCTCGAAGGGGCTGCATCTGCTCGCCGCCGTGCGCGGGGCCTCCTCCGAGCGGGTGTCCGAGTACGCCAAGGCGCTCGCCGTCGAGGCCGAGAAGGCCATGCCGCGGCTCGCGCTGCACCGGATGACCAGGAGCCTTCGGCCCGGGAAGGTCTTCGTCGACTGGAGCCAGAACGCCGCCCGCAAGACGACCGCGACGCCCTACACCCTCCGGGCCCGCGCGGAACCGACCGTCTCGGCGCCGGTGACCTGGGCGGAGATCGAGGACTGCCGCGCCCCCGGGCGGCTGGACTTCCGCGCCGGGGACATCGCACCGCGGGTGCAGGACTTCGGGGACCTGCTCGCGCCGCTGCTGGACGCGGACTCGGCCGGGGTGCTGCCTTAGCCGGGGGTCGTCGAGTGCGGGGGCTGTCGAGCGGAGGCTGTCGCGGCGGCCGGGGGCCAGGGGCCGTTCGGACGTGCCTGTCGTAGCCGGGGGCCCTGTGCTGCCGTTTCGGGGTGCCGTCATGGCCGGGCCCTGCGCTGCCGTTCCGGGGTGCCGTCATTGCCGGGGCCTGCGGTGCCGTTTCAGGGTGCCGTCATTGGCGGGTACTGCTGTGCCGTTCCGGGGGGTGCTGTCGCGGCCAGGGCTCTGTGCCGCCCTTCGGGTGCCGTCGTAACCGGGTCGCTGCGCTGCCGTTCCAGGGTGGCGTCATGGCCGGGGCCTGCGCTGGAGGCCGGGCCGGCCACGCCTCCGCCCCGACCGCGTGCGGGCCGATAAGGCGTACGCCTCCCGCAAGAACCGCGCCTACCTGCACCGACGCGGGATCCGCTGCTGGGGCCTACCCCGTCCGTGCGTGTCCTGGCCCGTGTCGCCCGACTATGCCGAAGCCTCGGCCCCTGCGCTGGGGGCGAACCCGCTCCCCTGCTCGGCGAACACCTTGATCGCGGCGCCCAGGAACTCCGCCATCCCCGGGTGGTAGGAATCGTGGAACGCCCTCATGGCCTCGTCCTCGGCGTAGAAGAGCGACATGCCGACGTAAGCCTCCCTGGAGGGGGTGTAGAAACGGCTAACAATGTCGAAGTGCCTGCGGACGAGCTCCTGGATCTGCTGGTCCCCTGGCAGGGAGCCACCGTCCAGGAAAGCCGTGATCTCCCGGTACAGCACGTCCCAGTCCCGGTGAACCCGCTCCCTGTCCACATGCTCCCAGTTGTTGGTCCCGGCAACGCTCTTCGCCTGCTCCTCGGCCAACGACCGGCGACACACGTCCTCGTAACTGTTCCCCACCGCACCGGTCCCCATCGTCTCGTCCCCTCTCCGGCGGACCCCCGAGAGGCCGCCGACATGTCGACATCAACCGGCCGCCGATGATCAACTGCCGGTCCAGGCCGAACGGTGACACACAGCCACCGGGTGGGCAAACCATTTCTCGGCCCCTCCGGCGCTCCGTCCCGGTCAGCCGGCGGCGACGTGCGCGACGGGGCGGCCGGAACGGACACAGTTCGACCAGCGGTCGCCTGCCATGAACGGTCGGCCGGGCATTACGGTGGGACACGAAGACCTGCGTGCGGTGTGTTCCTAGACAGCTCCACCACATCGGAGGTCTTCGCCATGTTCAAGACCCGCCAGCGTTAACAACGCTCGTGATCAATACACCTAGCCGGGTGGGTGCCCTGCCGGGACACCGTCGCGCCGGAACGCCGTCCTCCACGACCCTGCCGTGCCAGGACGCCGTCTCTCGCCGGGCTATCTTCCCAGCCCCGGCGCGCTGTGCCCCGGGCCCGGGAGCCCGGCAGTCGGTGGGCAGCCCGGCTCGGCGGCGGTCCGGGCCTCGGTGGGGTGACGCGCTGGGCCGGACCGCTGTCGGGTCAATGGCGCCTCACACCCGCGTCCAGGTGTTCCGGTCACGGGCCATCGCGTGCAGGGCCTCCACGTCCGCCGGTTTCAGGACTCCGCCGCGGCGGGCCAGTACCTCCACCTCCCGGGCCGTCACGACCTGGACGTCCCGCGGGGCGGCCGGGATCGACACCGCCGCCGGGTCCACCAGGGCGAGGACGGGGCGGACCTCTGCCGTCAGGGCGTAGGAGGCGCGGTCGGCGTCGGTGCGCAGGCGGCGCAGCAGGGGCTGGGGGTCGCGGCGGCCCAGCGTGATCATGGGGTCGGCGATCCGGACGCGCTGCTTGCGGGCGTGCAGGGTGTGGACGGCGTAGAGGCCGCCGGGGCCGATCAGCAGGTGGTGAACGCGGTCACCGCCGGGGAGCGGCACGGAGTGCAGGGTGTGCCAGCCCGCGCCGTCGAGAGCGTCCAGGGCGTCGCCGACCGTCTGCTCGGCCGCCAGGGCCCTGCGGCGCGGGTCGGGTCGCAGCCGGTGTGCGGGGCCGGGGTCGCGGTCGAGGGCGACGATGAGGGCCTCGCCGGGGCGGTTGGGGGCCAGGTCGTCGTCGGGGTGGAGGCTGAGGCGGGCCAGTTCGGCGGGGGTCGGCACCGGGGGCGGCCCCACGGTCACCGGCCCGGTGATGAAAGGGCCGAGAGTTCGCAGGACGTCGTCCTCGCGGTCCTCGCCGAGCAGGTTCACCCGGCCCGCCTCACGGTCGTACCAGGCGATGTTCCTGCCGTCCGGGAGGCAGACGTACAGCCGCTCCCGGCCGTGCCGCCAGGTCGGTATGACGCGCAGTCCGTTCATGCACCATCACCCCAGTCCATGGGAACAGGCGGGGTGCTGCGGGGGCAAGAACCCGGTTACCTTGGAGAGGAGTTGGGCCTGCCCGCGGACCCTCGGGCGGTGATGGTGGGGAGGCGCCGTTGCGTACCCGCAGTAAACCCGACGTGCCCGCTCCTCAGAGCCCGTGGAGCGAGGTCGTCCCGGGCCTCTGGATGGGCGGCCACGAGTACACGGGGTCCTTGGGGCACCTGGAGTTCGCCGTCGTACGGAACGAGTTCGACCTCGTGCAGACGTTGCTGCGGCTGCCGGGGCACGGGCCGGATCCGGGCGTCCGGCACCATGTGTGGCCGATCCCCGACGGGCCGCTGGACGGGACCCAGCTCGCCGGGGTGATCCGGCTGGCCGAGGCCGCTTGCGAGGCGATGGACGAGGGGCGCCGGGTACTCGTCCGCTGTTACCACGGGTACAACCGCTCCGGCCTCGTCGTCGCGCACGCGCTGATGCGTCAGGGCAGTTCCGCCGAGGCGGCGATCCGGCTGATCCGGGCCCGTCGCTCGCCCTGGGCGCTGCACAACGACCTGTTCGTCGCGTACCTGCGGGCCGGGCTCGCCACGGCCCGGCTGCTGGAGGAACTCACCGAGTAGCACCTCGCGCGCACGGCCGCCCATGTCCACACGGCCTCACCCAGACGCCCGCGCGCCACGGCCACGTCCGCACGCCACGGTCACGTCCGCACGCCACGGTGCGCGCATGCGGCCGCACGCATACGGCCGCCCTCCCGCGCAAATAGGACTTCCCCGCGAATAAGGTGTACGCGGCCGATGGTCGCGTCGGCCGTGAGTCCGTCCGTCCCGTGTGATCACCACGAACCGCCAGGAGTGCAGTGCCCCTCAGCCGCCCCGGGAAGGCCGCCCGTCGCCTCTGCGCCGTCGCCCTGCTGCTGGCCACCGCCGTGGGCTGCGGCGACGCGGGCGGTCTGGAGGGCGCGGGCTCCACACCGACGGCGCGGGGGCCGGCCCGGCTCTGGCCGGAGCTGACCCCGGCGTCCAGCCCGGCCTTCGAGATCGGCGAGGTGAACACCGAGGTGGTCAAGGGGGTGAGGGTCCCCGGCGACGACATCCGGCGGGTCGACCCGGTGGAGATCGTCCGGGCCGAGATCGCCCGGAGCCCGGGTGACTACGAGGGCCCCAAGGCGCCCTACCGTGACACCGAGCGCGAGATGGGCGACTGCGCGAAGGGCCCGGGCCGCGGAAAGTGCCCGGTGCTCCGGCCGTACTACCGGGACCTGACCGGGGACGGGCGCGACGACCTGACGCTGGGTTTCCCGTTGCTGCCCGGCAAGACGACCGCGGTCCGCGTCTACACCGTGGAGAAGCACCGGCTGGTGCAGGTGATGGCGTGGGAGGACGCGCTCAGCGGTGTCGAGCTGGCCGGGCGCTCCCTGGTCATCCGCTCGCCCTCCGAGGTCGCGGGGTACGAGTACCGCCTCCAGTGGACCTGGGACCGGGACCAGCGGGCCATGCTGCTCACCCATGACGAGATGCTGCGCACCGGTCCGCGCAAGCACCCCCGGCACCCGTCGGCCTCCCCCACCGGTTCCGGCGCCGCTTCCCCCACCGGTTCCCGGTCCGCGTCCCCCGGCGTCTCACCCTCTGCGGTCTCACCCTCGGCCTCCGCCCCCTCCCCCTCGGCGAGCGGCGGATGAGGCCCGCGCTCCCCCAGTGGTCCGGGACGCTCGCCGCCAAGGCCGCCGCCTTCATCACGGTGATGTGCTGCGCGCTGGCGGCGCTGCTCGGGGTCCTGGTGCACGTGCAGGTGACGAACCAGACGGTCGGTCAGGCCCGGGACCAGGCGTTGCAGCGGCTGGCGCAGGCGACGGAGCGGTACGAGGCCGGGGACACGCCGCGCCGGGGCGCCGGGGTGGATCCGCCGGAGCTGCCCGGTGAGCTGCGGGACCTCGCGGCGGCCGGGGACCGCGGCACGATGGTCGCCGAGCGCGAGGGGCGCCCCACGATGTGGGCGGCGGGTCCCGTGGAAGGGGGCCGGGCGCTGGCCGTGGCGGTCGACTACGCGCAGCAGGCCCGCACGATCGAGGGCCTCGACCGGGCGATCCTGTGGTCGTCGGGCCTGGCCATCGGGGCGACCCTGCTGGTCGGGGCGTTCGCCGTGACGCGGGTGACCCGGCGACTGCACACCACGGCGCTGGTGGCCCGGCGGATCAGCGCGGGCGACCTGGACGCGCGGGTGAACGACCCCCGCACGGGCCGGCGCTCGACGGCCGGCCCGCCGGACGAGGTGGCCGCGGTCGCCGCCGCCCTGGACTCGATGGCGGCCTCGCTCCAGGGCAAGCTGCTCGCCGAGCAGCGGTTCACGGCGGATGTGGCGCATGAGCTGCGCACGCCGCTGACCGGGCTGCACGCGGCTGCCGAACTGCTGCCGCCGGGCCGTCCCACGGAACTGGTCCGGGACCGGGTGGCGGCGCTGCGCACCCTCACCGAGGACCTGCTGGAGATCTCCCGGCTGGACACCGGGCGGGAGCGGGTGGAGCTGGACACCGAGCGGCTGGGCCCGCTGGCCGAGCGGGCGGTGCGGGCGGCGGGCGACGGCACGGAGGTCCGGGTCGTACGGGACGTGTCGGTGGAGACGGACCGGCGGCGGCTGGAGCGGGTGCTGGGCAATCTCGTGGCGAACGCGCACAAGCACGGGCGGGGGCCGGTCGTCCTGACTGTGGACGGGCCGGTGGTGACGGTGCGCGACCACGGGGACGGGTTCCCCGAGTACCTGGTCGCGCACGGGCCGCAGCGCTTCCGCACCGAGGGCGGTACGCGCGGGCACGGGCTGGGGCTGACCATCGCGGCGGGGCAGGCGGAGGTGCTGGGCGCGCGGCTGGAGTTCGCGAACGCGCCGGAGGGCGGAGCGGTGGCCACCCTCCGGCTGGCGACGGACTGAGGGCCCGGGCCCGCCCCTCCTGGCCTCCTTCTGGCTCCTTCCTGGTCCCCTCCTGGTCCCCTCCTGGGTCTCGTCCGGCCGCTCCTCCTGGGTCGCGTCCCGGCCCCCTCCTATGGCCCAGCGTGGGGGGCGGCACCCTCAGGGCGCTCCTAATGTGGCGATTAGTCAGGTTCCGCCCTTTCGCCCCCACATGGAGGTATCCCCCATGTCCCTGCGCTTCCGCCTCTGCATAGCCACCGCCGCCGGACTTCTCGCCGCCGCGGCCGCCATCACACCGGCCGCCGCCGACGCGCACGACGACTGGGACCCCAGCGGCGGGAACGGCAACAGCAACGGCAGCCACCAGAACTCCAACGGCGGCAACGGATGGCAGGACCCCAGCGGCGGCAACGGCGGCAACGGCCACCACGACCCGAGCGGCGGCAACGGCAACGGCCACCACGACCCGCGCCTGTACAGGGGCGTCGTCACGGCGAACACACTGGCGCTGCGCAGCGCCCCGAACCGCGGTTCGCAGATCATCCGGTACGCCCACCGGGGCGACACCGTCACGATCTTCTGCAAGACCGGCGGCGAGTCGGTCCAGGGCAATCCCCTCTGGTACCTCCTGACGGACGGCACCTGGGCCTGGGGTGCGGCCCGCTACATCGACAACGTCGGCCCCGCGCCACGCTGGTGCTGACACACGGTCACCCAAAGGCTCGGAAAATGCATGGTTTGGGTAGGTTCCGGACATGAGCAAGGCCGGAATCACCGTGGCGACGGCGGACCCGCCCGCGTCCGCCGCCCGCCCCCTCCCCCGGCGCCGGGGCATCGAAGCCGCCCTGATCGTGCTGGCCGTCCTGCTGTCGGTGTACGGCTACTGCGCCGTGGGCCTCGCCCGGCACGGAGCGCTCCCGCCCGGCGCAGCCGGCTACGGCGCCGGCCTCGGCGTGCTGGCGCTGCTGGCCCACCTGGCCGTACGCCTGCGGGCCCCGTACGCCGATCCGCTGCTCCTCCCCATCGGGGTGCTGCTCAACGGGCTCGGCCTGGTGCTCATCTACCGGCTCGACCTGGAGACCCCGGGCGACCGGGCGGCTCCGGCCCAGCTGGTGTGGTCGACGCTGGGTGTGGCGCTGTTCATCCTGGTGGTGCTGATGCTGCGCGACCACCGGGTGCTCCAGCGCTACACATACGTCTGTGTGGTCGCGGCCCTGGTGCTGCTCACGCTGCCGATCCTGTTCCCGGCGGTGAACGGGGCCCGTATCTGGATCCGGGTGGCGGGGTTCTCGATCCAGCCGGGCGAGTTCGCGAAGGTGCTGCTGGCGGTGTTCTTCGCGGCGTACCTGGCGGCGAACCGCAACGCCCTCGCCTACACCGGCCGCCGCGTCTGGAGGCTCCAGTTCCCCACCGGCCGCGTCCTCGGCCCGATCGTCGCCGTCTGGCTGGTGAGCGTGGGCGTGCTGGTCCTGGAGCGTGACCTCGGCACATCGCTGCTCTTCTTCGGCCTGTTCGTGGTCCTGCTCTACGTGGCCACCGGCCGCACCGGCTGGATCGCGGTCGGTCTGCTGCTGGCCGCGCTGGGCTCGGTGGCCGTCGGCCGGCTGGAACCGCACGTGCACAGCAGGATCGAGACCTGGCTGCATCCCTTCGCCTCCATCGAGGCGGGCGAGGGCGCGAACCAGCTGGCCCAGTCGCTCTTCGCCTTCGGGGAGGGCGGGATGCTCGGCACGGGCCTCGGACTCGGCCATTCCTTCCTCATCGGCTTCGCCGTGAAGTCGGACTTCATCCTGGCCACCGCCGGCGAGGAACTCGGCCTGGCCGGCCTGTGTGCCGTCTTCCTCCTCTACGGGCTGCTGGTGGAGCGCGGCTTCCGGGCGGGCCTCGCGCAGCGCGAGCCCTTCGGCCGGCTGCTCGCGGTCGGCCTCGCCTCCCTGGTGGCGCTCCAGGTGTTCGTGATCGCGGGCGGCGTGACCGGGCTGATCCCGCTGACCGGCATGGCGATGCCGTTCCTCGCCCAGGGAGGGTCCTCGGTGGTCACCAACTGGGCGATCGTGGCACTGCTGGTCCGGGTGAGCGACTCGGCCCGGCGCTGTCACGACGGGCAGGACGTCCGGTGACGCGGCACATCCGGCACGCCGGGTACTTCTGCGTCCTGCTGCTGGTGGCGCTGCTGGTCAACGCGGCCCGGGTGCAGGTCGTCCAGGCCCCGGCGTACGACCGCAACCCCGCCAACCGGCGTCCGGACATCACCCGCTACGAGCTGCCCCGCGGGGACATCCTGGTCGGCGGCCGGCCCGTCACCGGCTCCCGGGACACCCGCGAGCACCTGCGTTACGAACGGACCTACACCGACGGGCCCCTGTACGCCCCGGTCACCGGCTTCGCCTCCCAGCTGTACGGGACGACGCTGCTGGAGAGCACCGAGGACGGCGTGCTGTCCGGCGCGGACCCGATGCTCGCGCCGTTCCCGCTGTGGAACGACTTCACGCGCGCCCGCAACGCCGGCGGGGACGTCGTCACGACGCTCGATCCGGCCGCGCAGCGGGCGGCGTACGAGGGGCTGGCGGGCCGCAAGGGGGCGGTGGCGGCGCTGGAGCCGTCGACCGGCCGGATCCTCGCCCTGGTGTCCGCCCCGTCCTACGACCCGCAGCCGCTGTCGGGCAACGGCACGGCGGCGGCCGAGGCCTGGACCCGGCTCACCGCGGACAAGGACCGGCCGATGCTCAACCGGGCGGTGCGGCAGACGTATCCACCGGGTTCGACCTTCAAGGTCGTCACGGCGGCCGCCGCGCTGGACGCCGGTGTGGTCACCGACCTCGAGGCGCCGACCGACTCCCCCGACCCCTACCGGCTGCCCGGGACGCGCACGCGTCTGACGAACGCCTCGAAGGGCTGTGCGGACGCCTCCGTGCGGGAGGCCTTCACGTTCTCCTGCAACACGGTCTTCGCCAAGCTCGGTGTGCAGGTGGGCGTGACGGACATGACGGCCACGGCGCACGCCTTCGGCTTCAACAACGCGGAGCTGAGGATCCCCTTCCCGGTGGCCCGGTCCACCTTCGACACCACGCTCGACCGGGCGCAGCTGGCCCTGTCGGCGATCGGTCAGTACAACACCCGCGCCACACCGTTGCAGATGGCGATGGTCGCCGCGGCCGTGGCCAACGGCGGCCAGGTACGGGACCCCTATCTGGTGGAGCGCACGACCCGGCCGGGCGGCAGCACCCTCGCGACGGCCGGCTCGCGGGCGATCCGCCAGGCCATGTACCCGTCCACCGCGGTGCGGTTGCGGGCGATGATGCGGGACGTGGTCGAGAACGGCACCGGGCGCAACGCCGCGATCCGCGGGGCCACGGTCGGCGGCAAGACCGGTACCGCCCAGCACGGTCTCGGCAACTCCGGTGTGCCGTACGCCTGGTTCGTCTCCTGGGCGCAGGGCGACCAGGACCTGGCGCCGCGGGTGGCGGTCGCGGTCGTCGTGGAGGACGCGGAGGCGGACCGCGGGGACATCAGCGGGGGCGGCGACGCGGCGCCGATCGCGCGGGCGGTGATGGAGGCGGTCCTGAAGTCCCCTGCATCACCCACCGGTTGACATCCGAAGAGGGAGGCCGCCCGGCTGTTGAGACGGGTCTGGCGGGACGAGCGGCTGCCGACCTACCGTTCGGTCCATGACTGAGCCCGCCGCCGTGTACGAACTCGCCCAGGTCAACCTCGGCCGCCTCAAGGCACCGCTGGACTCCCCGCGGTTGAAGGACTTCGTCGCCAACCTCGACCCGGTGAACGCCGACGCGGACGGGGCCGACGGTTTCGTCTGGCGGTTGCAGGGCGAGGCCGGCGACGACGCCACGGACGTGCCCGTCTTCGGCGACTCCTGGCTGATCATCAACATGTCCGTGTGGCGTGACACCGACGCGCTGACCGCGTACATGTACCAGGGCCGCCACCGGGAGATGCTCGCCCGCCGCCGCGAGTGGTTCGAACGGGTCCGGGAGGCCATGGTGGCCCTGTGGTGGGTCCCGGCGGGCCATCGCCCCACGGTCGCCGAGGCCGAGTCCCGCGTCCTGCACCTGCGCACGCACGGCCCGACACCGTACGCCTTCACCCTGCGGACGCCGTTCCCGCCCCGGGGGGCGACACCGCTGATCGGAGAGGTGCCGGAGGGGCTCGGCTGCGCGCTCTGACGGTCACTCAGCCGCCGGTCGCGCGCCCGGCCTCGATCGCCCCCCGCACCTCCGCCACCCGCTCCTTCTCCTCCGCCGCGAAGCGCTCGGCGTCGAGCTTCTCGGCGATCTCCTCGTCCTGTGACATCAGCAGGTCCAGGCTGGAGTCGCCCATCTCCAGCACGCCCATGTCGACGTAGGCCCGCTGGAGGCGTTCGCCCCACAGGCCGATGTCCTTGACGCAGGGCACGATGCGGCTGAAGAGGAGCTTGCGGAACAGGGTGAGGAACTCGGACTGCTCGCTGTACTCCTCCGCCTCGGCCTTGGGGATGCCGAAGTTCTCCAGCACCTCCACGCCCCGCAGCCGGTCGCGCATGAGGTAGCAGCCCTCGATGACGAACTCCTCGCGCTCCCTCAACTCGGCGTCCGTGAGCTGCCGGTAGTAGTCGCGCAGGGCCATCCGTCCGAAGGCCACGTGCCGGGCCTCGTCCTGCATGACGTAGGCGAGGATCTGCTTCGGCAGCGGCTTGTCGGTCGTGTCCCTGATCATGCCGAAGGCGGCCAGCGCGAGACCTTCGATCAGCACCTGCATGCCCAGGTACGGCATGTCCCAGCGGGCGTCGCGCAGGGTGTCGTCGAGCAGGGCCTGGAGGTTGTCGTTGATCGGGTAGAGCATCCCGATCTTCTCGTGCAGGAACCGGCCGTAGATCTCGGCGTGCCGGGCCTCGTCCATGGTCTGGGTCGCGGAGTAGAACTTCGCGTCCAGGTCGGGGACCGACTCCACGATGCGCGCGGCGCAGATCATCGCGCCCTGCTCGCCGTGCAGGAACTGGCTGAACTGCCAGGAGGCGTAGTGCCGGCGCAGGTCGCCCTTGTCCTTCTCCGTCATCTTCGCCCAGTGCCGGGTCCCGTAGAGGGACATCGCCTCGTCGGGGGTGCCGAGCGGATCGTACGGATCGACCTCCAGCTCCCAGTCGATCCGCTTCTGGCCGTCCCACTGCTTGTCCTTGCCCTTCTGGTAGAGGGCGAGGAGACGGTCGCGGCCGTCGTCGTACTCCCAGTTGAAGCGGGCCGCGCCGCTGGCCGGCACCTGCCGGACGGGTTCTTCCGGTTCCATGGCGTACAGGTCGAAGGTCGGCATGCCCGCAGGCTCACACGAGGTAGACACCGGGTCAACAAGTAGCGCGCAAGGGATTGACGAGCTTGCTGACAAGCAGTCTCATAAGAGCAACAGTGACGTGTGCACAACGAGGTGGCAGCGATGACGACCCTGACGGAAGCCGACGCGCTCGACGGACTGCGCGATGCCCTCGGCCTGCTGAAGGACCGGGAGCAGGTGGCCCAGCGGCTGCTCGACTCCTCCGCCAAGCACTCCTTCGACCCGGACAAGGAGCTGGACTGGGACGCGCCCTTCGAGGAGGGCAAGTGGTTCTGGCCGCCGGAGCTGGTGTCGCTCTACGACACGCCGCTGTGGAAGCGGATGGGCGAGGAGCAGCGCATCCTGCTCTCCCAGCACGAGGCGGCGGCGCTGGCCTCCCTCGGCATCTGGTTCGAGATCATCCTGATGCAGCTCCTGGTCCGCCACATCTACGACAAGGCGGCGACGAGCGCGCACGTCCGCTACGCCCTCACCGAGATCGAGGACGAGTGCCGCCACTCCAAGATGTTCGCCCGCCTGATCTCCCGCGGCGACACACCCTGGTACCCGGTCGGCCGCGTCCATCAGCAACTCGGCCGCCTGTTCAAGACGATCTCCACCACCCCGGGTTCCTTCACGGCCACGCTGCTCGGCGAGGAGGTCCTCGACTGGATGCAGCGCCTGACGTTCCCCGACGAGCGGGTCCAGACCCTCGTCCGCGGCGTCACCCGCATCCACGTGGTGGAGGAGGCCCGTCACGTCCGCTACGCCCGTGAGGAACTGCGCCGCCAGATGGTGACGGCCCCCAAGTGGTCCCAGGAGTTCACCCGCGTCACCTCCGGCGAGTTCGCCCGCGTCTTCTCGGTGGCCTTCGTGAACCCGGACGTCTACACGAACGTGGGCCTGGACAAGCGCGAGGCCCTCGCCCAGGTCCGCGCGAGCGGCCACCGCCGGGAGGTCATGCAGAACGGCTCCAAGCGCCTGACCGACTTCCTCGACGACATCGGGGTGCTGCGGGGCGTGGGCCGGCGCCTGTGGAAGTCGTCGGGACTGCTGGCCTGACGGGGCGGGCCCCACCCGGCGGGACCCGGCCCCCTCACGCACGCCCCGGCCACCGCTGCGCGGCCCCCGGCACCCCGATTACGCTGCGAGGCATGACACCAGCCGCCCCCACCCCCGCCTACCGGCGACTCAGCGTCGAGGAACGCCGCAGCCAGCTGCTCGCCTCCGCGCTGGACCTCTTCGCCCACCGCGCCCCCGAGGAGGTGTCCCTCGACGACGTGGCGGAGGCGGCCGGGGTCTCGCGGCCCCTGGTGTACCGGTACTTCCCGGGTGGCAAGCAGCAGCTCTACGAGGCCGCGCTGCGCTCCGCCGCCGACGAGCTCCAGCACTGCTTCGACGAACCCCGCGAGGGCCCCCTCCTCGCCCGCCTGTCCCGTGCCCTCGACCGCTACCTCGCCTTCGTCGACGAGCACGGCACCGGCTTCAGCGCCCTGCTCCAGGGCGGCAGCGTCGTGGAGACCTCACGGACCACCGCCATCGTCGACGGGGTCCGCCGCGTCGCCGCCGAGCACATCCTCAGTCACCTGGGCGCCACCGACCCCGGTCCGGGCCTGCGCATGACCGTCCGTATGTGGATCACCGCCGTGGAGGCGTCGTCGCTCATCTGGCTCGACGAGGACAAGCAGCCCCCCGCCGGGGAACTGCGCGACTGGCTGGTCGAGCAGTTCGTGGCGACGCTGACGGTGACCGCCCGCCGCGACCCGCAGACCGACGCCCTGGTCCGGGCGCTCGCCGAGGATGTCTGACACTGATCCCGTGAGAAGCGAAGAGACCCCCTTCGAGGGCGGCCCCATGGACGGCAGGGTCCTGCCCGTCCTCCTCGGCATCACCGGCCACCCGCCCAAGACGTACCGCATCCCCGTCCCCGACCCCGACGGCGGGCCGGACACCGTGCTGTTCTACCGGCGCGTTCCCCGGGGGCCGGGCAAGGTCGGCCTGACCAACCGCTGGAAGTACGAGTACGCCCCGGAGGGCGTGCCGCCCCGCCGGCTGAACTGGCCGTGGTCGAAGCCGCACAGGCCGGACGCCACGCCACCCGGCGGGCCAGACGCCACGCCGCCCGGCAAGCCGGACGACGCCGACGGGTGACCCCGTTGCGCCGAACCGCGCACACCCCGCGCGCGCTCTCCGCGCGCACGCCTGATCCTCACGAGTGTCCGGTGGCCGAACGGCCGCCCACGCACCGGAGGTGATGGCATGTCAGCAAGGCTCGTGCGTCTGGTCTGTGTCGCGGCGACGGCGGCGACGACGGCCCTCGCGCCCGTCCCCGCCACCGCGGCCCCGAAGCCGGAACCGGCCGGGGACGTCTCCGTCGCCGAGCTGCTGACGGATCTTCAGGAGCTGTACCGGAAGACGGAGAAGGCCACCGAGGCGTACAACGCCACCGAGGAGAAGCTGAAGAAGCAGCGTGCCGAGACCGACCGCCTGGACCGCGCCCTGGTCCGCGCCCGGCTCTCCCTGTACGACAGCCGGAGCGCGGCCGGCCGGCTGGCCCGCCAGCAGTACCAGAGCAGCACCGACATCTCCCCCTACATGCGCCTGCTCCTGGCCCGCGACCCGCAGCACGCGATCGAGCAGGGGCAGGTGATCGGCCGGCTCGCACGGGAGCGTGCCGGTGCCGTGGGCCGCTTGACCGGTGCCGAGCGCACGGCCCGTGAGCTGGCCCGTACCTCCCGCACGGCGCTGGACCGGCAGCTCGCCCTCACCGAGCGGCGCAGGAAGGCCCGGGACGAGGTGCGCGAACGACTCGAGGACGTCGAGGAGATGCTCACCTCGCTCAGCCGGGAGCAGCTCACCGCCCTGGCCGAGCTGGAGGCCGACGGCGTCACGAAGGCGCAGAAGGAGTTGCTGGCCTCCGGCGCCCTCGGCGAGACCACCGAGGACGAGCACACCGGTGACGGGACCGCCACCGAAGAGACCGAGGACCGGGAAGACGCCGAGGACACCGAGGCCAGCGAGGCCACCGAGGACGACGAGGACACCGGGGACGGCGACGGCAAGAACCGCGACGGCCGGAAGGCCGGCGGCCGGGAGGGCGTGCGCCAGCCGACCGCGGCGGGTGCCCGGGCCGTCCGCTACGCCGTACGGCAGCTGGGCAAGCCGTACGAGTGGGGCGCGGAGGGCCCGAGGTCGTACGACTGCTCGGGGCTGACCTCGCGGGCCTGGGCCGCCGCCGGGAAGGCCGTGCCCCGGACCAGCCAGGAGCAGTGGAAGCGGCTGAAGCGGATCCCGCTGAACCGGCTGCGCCCCGGTGACCTGGTCGTGTACTTCCCCGAGGCCACACACGTGGCGGTGTACCTGGGCGACGGCATGGTCGTCCAGGCCCCCCGCCCCGGCGCGCGGGTGAAGGTGTCACCGATCGCGGCCAACCCGGTCCTGGGTGCCGTACGGCCGGACCCGGGCGGGAAGCCCCTGCGGCGTTACGAGCCGCCGGAGCTCCCCGAGGGCGCCGGGGACGGGTCCGACGAGGGCTATGAGGGCGACGGGGGCTACGCGGCGCCCGCGCCGGACACGTCGGCCAGATAGGCCTGCGTCCTGGCCGGGTCGTAGAAGTACTTCTCGAAGTCGGCCGGGTCGTTGAAGCCGTTGGCGAAGCGGTCGGCGACCGGCTGGATCTCCCCGGCGGCGCCGATGAGGTTCAGGATGTGCTCCGGCGGCGGCGCGAGCATCGCGTTGGTCCACTTGGTGACGTGCTGCGCGGTGTTCCAGTAGCGGTCGAAGGTGGCCCGCATCCACTCCTCGTCGAACGGCTTGTCGCCGTGCTCGACGATCGAGGCGAGGTACGCCGCGGCGCACTTGGACGCCGAGTTGGAGCCCTGCCCGGTGATCGGGTCGTTGGCGACGACCACGTCCGCCACGCCCAGCACGAGTCCGCCGCCGGGCAGACGCCCGACGGGGTTGCGGACGGTCGGGGCGTAGCGTCCGGCCAGCGTGCCGCCGGCGTCGGTCAGTTCGACCTTGGTGGCCCGCGCGTACTCCCAGGGGACGTACCGCTCCATGAGTTCCAGGGTCAGGGAGAGGTGCTCCGCGGGGTCCTTGACGCCGTTGAAGACGTCGAGCGGGCCGCCGGGTATGCCTTCCCAGAACAGGATGTCGGCGCGGCCGGAGGTGGTCAGGGTCGGCATGACGAACAGTTCGCCGACGCCGGGCACGAGGTTGCAGCGGACCGCTTCCGTGCCGGGGTGCTCGGGGCGCGGGCCGAGCCCGTGGACGTACGCCACGGCCAGCGCGCGCTGCGGCTCGCTGTACGGGGAGCGCTCGGCGTCGCGGCCGAACATCTGGACCAGCTCGCCCTTGCCGGCCGCGACGAGCACCAGGTCGTAGGTGCGGGAGAAGTAGTCGAGGTCGCCGACGGCCGCGCCGTGGATGACGAGCTGCCCGCCGCGCTGGGCGAACGTCTCCATCCAGCCGGCCATCTTCACGCGCTGGTCGACGGACTGGGCGTAACCGTCGAGCCTGCCCAGCCAGTCGATGGCCCGGGCGGAGGGGCCCTCGGCCCAGGAACCGGGGGCGGCGACCGAGACGCCGAGTCCTTCGATCTTCGGGGCCTGGGACTCCCAGAAGTTCAGCTGGAGGTCACGCTCGTGCTGGAGGGCGGTGTGGAACATGCACTGCGTGGACATGACCCGGCCGGTGCGGATCTCGTCCGCGGTCCGGTTGGACATCAGGGTGACCTCGTACCCCTGTGACTGGAGGCCGAGAGCGATCTGGAGCCCGGACTGACCGGCTCCGACGACGAGTATCTTCCGCATGCGGGCTGTCCTCTACTCGGGGGTTTCGTCGAGCGCGTGGCCCACGAGGGCCAGGAGGGTCTCGATCACGGAGATCCGGCGACGCGCGTCCATGATCATGACAGGTATGTGGCGCGGGATGGTCAGGGCCTCCCGCACGTCCTCCGGCTCGAACAGCTCGCTGCCGTCGAAGTGGTTGACCGCGACGACGTACGGCAGCCCGGAGCTCTCGAAGTAGTCCAGGACCGGGAAGCAGTCCTTCAGGCGGCGGGTGTCGGCCAGGACGACCGCGCCGATCGCGCCGCGCACGATGTCGTCCCACATGAACCAGAACCGCTGCTGGCCCGGTGTGCCGAACAGGTAGAGCACCAGGTCGTCGTCGAGCGTGATGCGTCCGAAGTCCATGGCGACGGTGGTGGTGGTCTTGCCCGGTGTGGCGGTGAGGTCGTCGGTGGCCTCGCTCGCCTCGGTCATCAGCGCCTCGGTCTGCAGGGGCGTGATCTCCGAGACGGAGGTGACCAGCGTGGTCTTGCCCACGCCGAAGCCGCCCGCCACCACGATCTTGGTGGCGATCGGGGCACGGGTGCGGTCCGTCTCCCAGGCGTGCATGCTCTCGCCGGGCTGGACGAACGGGGAGGAACCAGTAACGCCGTGAGCGGCGTCAGAGACGACGGAGTCCACTCAGCACCCTTTCCAGCAGAGCCCGGTCCGGGCGGCCCGTGCCATGGCCGGTGCCCGTTCCGTACACACGGATCTTTCCCTGGTCCGCGAGGTCGCTCAGGAGCACGCGGACCACGCCGAGCGGCATCTTCAGCAGCGCGGCGATCTCGGCCACCGTACGCATCCGGCGGCACAGCTCGACGATGGCCCTCAGCTCCGGCATCACGCGGGTGGAGAGGTGGCCGTTCGTCAGCTCCTTGCGCTCCTGAGGGGCGTCCAGCGCGGCCGTGCTCGCCACGAACGTCTCCACGAGCAGGACGTGACCGAAGCGGGTGCGGCCGCCGGTGAGCGAGTAGGGGCGCACCCGGGCGGGTTTGCGGTCGCCGCCGCGGACCGGGAGCTGGTGCTTGGGCGTACTGCTCATCGGGCACTCCCCGTCGTCTGGGAATCCTCCAGGGATTTACGCAGCTCGCTGCGCAGTTCGGGCGTCAGCACATGGCCGGCCCGGCCGACGAACAGCGCCATGTGGTACGCCACGACACTCATGTCGCAGTCCGCGGAGCCGTGCACGCCGAGCAGCGAGCCGTCGCTGATCGACATCACGAACAGGCTGCCCTCGTCCATGGCGATCATCGTGTGCCGGACCCCGCCGAAGTCCATCAGCCGGGCGGCGCCGATGGTGAGGCTGCCGATGCCGGAGACGATGGTGGCCAGGTCGGCGGCGGAGCCGCGCGGGCCGGTGCGCCGGGTCCCGGCGGACTGAAGGGCCTGCCTCGCCTCCGTGTTGCGGGTGTCGTCGGAGGAGAGGAGGAGCAGTCCGTCGGACGAGACGACCGCGACCGAGAGGATGCCGGGTACCTCCTCGACGAGGTTGGTCAGCAGCCAGTGCAGGTTGCGGGCCTCACTGCTCAGTCCGATCAGTCCGAAGGTACTGGGAGCGGTCAACTGCTTGCCTCCTCGACTGTGCCCCCCGTGGCTTCTTCGGATTCAGCTGGTCCTGCTGTGCCGGTGGCCGGCCGCTGGTGCGAGGCCGTCCTGTCGGCGATCTCCGCCTCCACGTCGCGGTAGCCGGCCTGCGCCCCCTGGCGGAAGCCGCCGAGGCGGCGGCGCAGGGCATCGGCGTCGACGGAGCCGCTGCGCTGGCGCGGGGCGGTGGTCGGTGCGGTGATCTTCGGCGTGCGCTTGGGGAGGCCCTTGTCGGTGACGCGGTCCTCCTCCTCGTCGGGCGCGCGCTCGTGCTCCGGGCTCGCGTCCTCGTCCGGGGCGCCCGTGCGGGGTGCGTCCTCGGGTGCGAGCGGGCTCCCGGGGCCGGTCGTGCCCTCGGCGGCCGGGGTCTCGCGCCCGGCCGGACCGGGCGCCCCCTGCTGGGCCGGGATGAGCAGCTCCATCGTGGTTTCCGCGGGGGACTCCACGGGGGCCGCGGGCATGGCCGGTTCGGCGGGGGCCGACGGTTCGCTGCGGGCCGACGAGGTGGCCG
Source organism: Streptomyces sp. NPDC050674 (assembly GCF_040654575.1). Taxonomy (NCBI): domain Bacteria; kingdom Bacillati; phylum Actinomycetota; class Actinomycetes; order Kitasatosporales; family Streptomycetaceae; genus Streptomyces; species Streptomyces sp. NPDC050674. Next base: position 273,560 of record NZ_JBFAIG010000002.1, on the reverse strand, counting down.
TCTCGGTCGCCTCGGTCGTCTCCGGGGCCTCGGTCGCCTCCCGGGCCTCGGTCGTCTCCCGCGCCTCGGTCGTCTCCGGCGCATCAGCCGGTGCCGTCGCCTCGGCCGGTGCCGTCGTTTCCGGTGCCGTCGTTTCGGCCGGTGCCGTCGCCTCGGCCCGTTCCGGCTCCCCTGCCGGTTCCGGGTGCCGGGCGGCGGTGGTGATCTCGGCGGCCTCGCCCTTTTGAACCGCCTTCTCCGCCAGGGCCACCAGTGGGTCGTCACCGGCCGTGCGGCCGTGCAGGACGTTGGAGTTGGCCTCGGCGTCGGCGCCCGGGAAGGAGAAGGAGTGGGTCGCGCCGGCCAGGGGGCCGGAGGCCGGGACGGCCACGGCCGGGGCGGGGGCCAGGAGCGTGCGGGGCAGGACGACGACCGCGGCGACACCGCCCTGCTTCTGCTCGCGCAGCTGCACGCGCACACCGTGGCGGTGCGCGAGCCGGGCCACGACGTACAGGCCGAGGCCGAGACCGTCCTCGCCCTCCTGGTCGTAGGGCGCCTCGGGGTCGAAGTCGGCGAGGCGGGAGTTGAGGCGCTCCAGCCGCTCCTCGGTCATGCCGATGCCCTCGTCCTGGACGGAGAGCATGACCTCGCCGTTCTCCAGCAGCCAGCCGGAGATCTCGACGGGCAGGTCGGGCGGGGAGAACGAGGTGGCGTTCTCCATGAGTTCGGCCAGCAGGTGGGACAGGTCGTCCGCGGCGAACCCGGCGATGTGCGCGTGCGGCGGCAGCGCGGCGATCCGGACCCGCTCGTAGCGCTCGATCTCGCTCACCGCGGCACGGACGACATCCACCAGCGGCACGGGCCCGGCGGCGTGCTGAACGTGCTCGGTGCCGGCGAGAACCAGCAGGTTCTCGCTGTGCCGGCGCATGACCGTGGCGAAGTGGTCGAGCTTGAACAGCGTGGCGAGCCGGTCCGGGTCCTGCTCGCGCTCCTCCAGGTTCTCGATGACGGCCAGCTGCCGCTCGACCAGGCCGAGGGTGCGCAGGGCGAGATTGACGAACGTCCCGCCGATGGCCGTGCGCAGCCGCTCCATCTGCGCGGCGGTCTCGGCGAGTTCGCCGCGCAGTTCCTCGCGCGCGTCGGCCATCTTCTGGCGCTGCCCGACCAGGTGCTTGCGGTCGGCCTCCAGCGTGGTGACGCGCTCGGTGAGGGCGGCCGCGTGGGCGTGCAGGGCGTTGACGGAGCGGACGACCTGGGCGAACTCGTCGTTGCGGCCGGTGAACTTCACCGGCTCCTCGGCCGCCGGATCCTCGGCCTCCGCGAGGCGCTTGGACCCCAGGCGCAGGACCGCGAGCGGGCGGGTGAGGCTGCGGGCCATGCCCGTGGCGACACCGACGGCGAGGAGCATCAGGGCGCCGAGGATCGCGATGCGGATCTCCAGCGCGGTGACGTCGTCGTCGCGCAGCGCCTCGAGGTCCTTCGTGCGCCGGTCGTAGAGGGCGGACTCGACGCCGCGCATCAGGTCGACGCGGGCGGAGAGGGCCGCGTCCAGCTTCTTGGCGCCGGTGGCGAGATCGGTGCCGGAGAGCGTCGGCTGGTCGGTCAGGGCCGCGAGGTACTTGTCGGCGGAGTTGACCTCGGTGCCGGTGACCGTGGAGTCGAAGGAGGCGCGGGCCGGCTTGGGCGCGGTGGCGCGGAAGTCGGCCAGGGCCGCGTCGGAGCGCAGCCGGGCCTGCTGGGCGGCGGCGCTCAGGGCGTCGCGCTGCTGGGTGTCGGCGTCCGAGGAGGTGGTGGTCTCGGTAGGCAGGCCGGTGACGGGGTCGATGACCGTCCGGGTGCTGCTCGGCACGCTGAGCGCGGCGAGCAGCAGCCCGCGGGCCGCGGCGGCCTGCTGGACGGCGGAGTCGAGCTCGGCCAGGGCGTAACCCCCGGCTCCCGCGCGCGGCGGTGTCTGCTGCGCCAGCTGCTCGGCGAGCCGGTGGAGTTCGGTGATGGCGGCGGAGTAGGACTGGTGCGCTTCGAGGGCGCTGCTCTGGCCGGTGAGCGCGGCCCTGCGCACGGTCGCTATGTCGTCGAGGACCGAGCGGAGCGGGGCGGGCGTGTCGGTGTCGGACCGCAGCTCCTCGACCTGCCGGTCCACCCGGGCGCTGCGCTGCTCGGAGGGGGCTTTGGACTTGGGGCGTCCGGCCGCGATGTAGGAGGTGACGTCGTCGCGCTCGTCGGCGAGGGAGTGCGCGAGGGTGAGCGCGTCCTGGGTCTGCTCGGCGAGCGTCACCAGGTTCTGGGAATCGTGGAGTTGCCCGGAGGCGGCCAGGACGGACGGGGTGCCGGCACCGGCGATGGCGGCGGCGACCACGGCCACGGCCACGATCAGCCGGTTGCGTACGTGCGTGGGGCGTCCCTTGCCGGTGGGGGGCGTCGGCTCAGCGCCCTGAACGGGGGCCGTCTGCTTGCCTGTGCGACGAGGCCGCGTCTTCTGCACCGGTGCTCGCATTCCTGACTCGTGAACCCTTGGGCCCGGATGACGCTCCGTCAACTGGTGCGTACTCCCGGTACACTTCCCGACCCTCCCAGCGCCGGTGGGCAGCGCACGCGCATCACCTGACCCGCCACCCGAAGGAGTGAACCTCGGACGGGAGTTGAGGGGCAAGTTCCGCAGGTCTTCACAGCGGCCTTGCGCGGCACGCCGGTTGGACGACGGGGACGGCCGGTGGCAGTATTCGCCACCACGCCTTCCCGGAACAAATCATTCCAGCCCAAACCTGACGTCTGACCTGGGTGCCTGCGCCGGTCCCGGGATCATTGCCGACCTTTTGCAAGCCTTGTGAAGGGCTCGTGCAGACTGGCCGGATGCGCACCGAACTCGCCTCGGAGCCGGGAGACGCCGGCCGCCCCAACGAGGACTTCGCCAGTGTCGGACTACCGGCCTCGGGACAGGGCGGTTGCGTCGTCGTCCTCGACGGGGTCACGCCGCCGAAGACCGGGACGGGCTGTCTGCATTCCGTCCCCTGGTTCACCGCACGCCTCGGCGGAGCACTGACCGAACTGACCGTTTCACTCCCGGATGTTCCCCTGGTCGACGCCTTGTCCCACGCCATCGCGCGTACCTCCGAGGCGCACGCCACAACCTGTGACCTTTCTCACCCCCGGACGCCTCAGGCGACGGTGGTCGCAGCCCGGTGGACTCCGGACACGGTGGAGTATCTGGTCCTGTCGGACTCGGCCCTCCTCCTGGAGTCGCCGGACGGTGTGGTGACACCCGTCCTCGACGACCGGCTTGCCCTGCTCCCCCGCGCGGCGCTGGCGACGGACGCGCTGGTGGACGCCGCGCTGCGCAACAGGGAAGGCGGCTTCTTCACGGCGGCGGCCGACCCCTCGGTGACGTCCCGTGCGGTGACCGGGACCGTGCCCCGCGACCGGGTCCGTGCCGTGGCCGCGCTGACGGACGGCGCGGCCCGCTGGGTGGAGCGGTTCGAGGAGGGCGACTGGACGGACTGCCTGCGCGTCATCCGCAAGGAAGGCCCGCAGGCCCTGGTGGACCGCGTCCGGACGCTGGAGCGGTCGGACGCCGCCGCGACGTTCCTGGGCCGCGGCAAGAGGCACGACGACGCGACGGTCGTGTACGTCGAGTTCTAGGGCAGGCGCCCAGTCAGGAGCCCGGGCCCGGCCTACTTCTCCATGCCGCGGTTGAGCTGGTGCAGCAGCCGGGCCAGTTCCGTGACCTCGCGGGAGTCCCAGTCGGCCAGGCGGCCGGCGTACCGGGCACGGCGGGCGTCCCGGACGCGGCGGACCCGGTCGTGGCCCTCCTGGGTGAGGGCGACGAGCCAGGCGCGTCCGTCGGCGGGGTCGGGCTCGCGGGCCACCAGCCCGAGTTCCTCCAGGGCGCGCAGCTGGCGGGACATCGTCGCCTTGCCGACCCCGATGTAGGCGGCGAGCTCGGTGGCCCGCTGCTTGCCGCATTCGTCGAGCCGGACGAGCAGGCCGTAGGCGGAAGACTCCAGGTCGGGGTGGACCTCGCGGGCCATCTCGCCCTGGCTGGCCCGGGCACGGCGCAGCAACACGGTCAGCTCGCGCTCCAGGGCCAGGAACGCGGGCTGGTTCACACCGCTCGCGGCCCCACCGGCGTCGCGGTGTCCGTCGTCGTTGCCGCCCTCGTGCACGTCAGCCCCTGCCTCGGTCGTCGCCCGGTCGTGAGAATGCCGGTACTGGGATTTTCCGCCACCTGCCCCCGTCAGCGCAGTCCGGCAAGTATTCCGCAGGTCAGGGCGTCCGTGTCCACAGAGCCGTCACACGGTGAAGGCCCGGGCCTCCCTCGCGGGAACCCCGGGCCTTCCCTCATCCGACGACCTCCGTCACGCGGCCACCGGAACCTCGGGCGCCGCACCGTTCGTCGCGGGCGCGAGCGCCAGTTCCAGGACCTGGCGGACGTCGCTGACGGCGTGGACGTCGAGCGTGTCCAGCACCTCCGCCGGGACGTCGTCCAGGTCGGGCTCGTTGCGCTTGGGGATGATCACCGTGGTGACCCCCGCCCGGTGCGCGGCGAGCAGCTTCTGCTTCACACCGCCGATCGGCAGCACCCGCCCGGTCAGCGAGACCTCGCCGGTCATCGCCACGTCCGTGCGGACCAGTCGGCCGGACAGCAGGGACGCCAGGGCCGTGGTCATCGTGATGCCGGCGCTCGGGCCGTCCTTGGGGACCGCGCCCGCCGGGAAGTGGATGTGCACGCCCCGGTCCTTCAGGTCGGCCACCGGCAGTTCCAGCTCGGCGCCGTGGGAGCGCAGGAAGCTCAGCGCGATCTGCGCCGACTCCTTCATCACGTCGCCCAGCTGACCGGTCAGGGTCAGCCCGGCCGCGCCCGTCTCCGGGTCGGCCAGGGACGCCTCGACGTAGAGCACGTCACCGCCCGCTCCGGTCACCGCCAGCCCCGTAGCCACGCCCGGCACGGACGTCCGCCGCTCGGCCGGGTCCTGGGCGGACTCGGGCACGTGGTGCGGCCGGCCGATCAGGTCGCGCAGGTCCTCGTCGCGGACGGTGAACGGCAGCTCGCGCTCGCCCAGTTCGTGCTGGGCGGCGATCTTGCGCAGCAGACGCGCGACGGACCGCTCCAGGGTGCGCACGCCGGCCTCGCGGGTGTACTCGCCGGCCAGCTTGCGCAGGGCGCTCTCGTCGATGGTCACCTCGTCCGTGCCGAGCCCGGCCCGCTCCAGCTGGCGCGGGAGCAGGTGGTCGCGGGCGATGACGACCTTCTCGTCCTCGGTGTAGCCGTCGAGACGGACGATCTCCATGCGGTCGGCCAGGGCCTCCGGGATCGCCTCCAGGACGTTGGCGGTGGCGAGGAAGACCACGTCCGACAGGTCCAGTTCGACCTCCAGGTAGTGGTCCCGGAAGGTGTGGTTCTGCGCCGGGTCGAGCACTTCGAGCAGGGCGGCGGCCGGGTCGCCCCGGAAGTCCGAGCCGACCTTGTCGATCTCGTCGAGCAGCACGACCGGGTTCATCGACCCGGCCTCCTTGATGGCCCGCACGACACGGCCCGGCAGCGCGCCGACGTAGGTGCGCCGGTGGCCGCGGATCTCGGCCTCGTCGCGCACACCGCCGAGGGCGACGCGGACGAACTTGCGGCCCATCGCGTGGGCGACGGACTCGCCGAGGCTGGTCTTGCCGACGCCGGGCGGCCCGACGAGCGCGAGCACGGCACCTCCGCGCCGCCCGCCGATGACGCCCAGGCCCCGGTCGTTGCGCCGCTTGCGCACCGCCAGGTACTCGGTGATGCGCTCCTTGACGTCCTCCAGGCCGGAGTGTTCGGCATCCAGTACGGCCTTGGCGCCCTGGATGTCGTAGGCGTCCTCGGTGCGCTCGTTCCACGGCATCTCCAGGACCGTGTCGAGCCAGGTGCGGATCCACGAGCCCTCGGGCGACTGGTCGGAGGAGCGCTCCAGCTTGTCGACCTCCTTCAGGGCGGCCTCGCGGACCTTCTCGGGCAGGTCGGCGGCCTCCACCCGGGCGCGGTAGTCGTCGGACTCCTCGCCCTCCTGCTCGCCGTTGAGTTCGCGCAGCTCCTTGCGGACGGCTTCGAGCTGGCGCCGCAGCAGGAACTCGCGCTGCTGCTTGTCGACGCCCTCCTGGACGTCCTTGGCGATGGTCTCGGCCACGTCCTGTTCGGCGAGGTGGTCCCGCAGCTGCTGGGTGGCGAGCTTGAGCCGGGTCACCGGGTCGGTGGTCTCCAGCAGTTCGACCTTCTGGTCGGTGGTCAGGAACGGCGAGTAGCCGGAGTTGTCGGCCAGCGCCGAGACGCCGTCGATGGCCTGGACCCGGTCGACGACCTGCCAGGCGCCGCGCTTGCGCAGCCAGGCGGTGGCGAGGGCCTTGTACTCCTTGACCAGTTCGGCGACCTGCCCGGGCAGCGGCTCCGGGACGGTCTCGTCGACGCTGGTGCCCTCGACCCACAGGGCCGCGCCGGGGCCGGTCGTCCCCGCACCGATCCTCACCCGCCCCCGGCCGCGGATCAGCGCGCCCGGGTCGCCGTCGGCCAGTCGGCCGACCTGCTCGACGGTGCCGAGCACACCGGTGTTCGCGTACGTCCCGTCGATGCGTGGCACCAGGAGTACCCGGGGCTTTCCGGGCGTTGACCGGGCAGCGGCCTGTGCGGCCTCCACCGCGGCACGGACCTCGGAATCGCTCAGGTCCAGCGGGACCACCATCCCGGGCAGCACGACCTCCCCGTCGAGCGGCAGCACGGGCAGGGTGAGCGGTGTGAACGCCGTGGACTCAGCAGCCATGATCTCCCCTTCGGCAGTCAAGTTGAGCTATGCCGACTCAATGCTCGGGAGGGCTCGGATGTTCCCCACCGGCTGTTCGCTGTCAGCGATCACCGATGCCGCCGAGGCGGGGAGGGCGCGTAAGGTCACCTGGGTAATAGATGATCTAGCACTTCACTCATTACGGGGGATGGCGTGGACAGCACCGTGCAGGCATGGGTGGACGGGTGGGTCGTGTCGCGCGGGGCGGCCCCGCCCGTCGCCGAGCCGTGGGGCCGGACGATCGACATGGGGATGTACGGCCACGTCACTCGGCACGTGTTCGGCGCGACGGGCGAGGACCTCGACGAGGCGACCGTCCGCAAGGTGGCCGGCGCGGTGACCGGACGGGGCGTGTGGCTGAAGGCGTTCCGCGACCCCTCGGTGGTCTCCGGCTGGCTGGACGACGACTGGTGGATCGACCCCGAGCCCGGCTTCCTGATGACGGTCCCGCTGGCGGCGGCCGGCACTCCGGCCGTGCCCGACGGCTACCGGCTGCGCGAGTGGTCGCGCGGCGGAGTGACCCGTCTGATGGTGGCCGCGCCGGACGGGTCCCTGGCGGCCCGCGGCCAGGTCGCCCCCACGGGCCGGACCGCCGTCGTCGACCGGATCGAGACGGCCCCGGAACACCGCCGCAAGGGCCTGGGCAGCCTCGTCGTGCGGACATTGCAGAACGCCGCCGTCCGGCAGGGGGCCCGGACCGGCGTCCTGGCCGGGACGCCCGCGGGGCGAGGGCTCTACGAGGCGCTGGGCTGGCAGGTGGTGGCTCCCCTGACCAGCGCCAGGTACGAGCCGCCGGCCGCCCCCCGGGGCTGAGGGGCCTCGCGGGTCAGACCCCGGCCCGGGCGAGGCGCGCGGCGTACCACCGCCGGGCCACCGGCCAGGTCGCGATGCCGACGGCCAGGGCGATGAGGTGCCCCCAGTTCGTCATCGGGTCGGCGAAGGCGAGCAGGTCCTCGAGCAGCATCCAGCCGAAGCCGGCCAGCAGCGGCAGGCGCAGCCACAGCGGCAGCAGGCCGGCCAGGGCACCGATGCCGGCGGCGACGCCGAAGCTGACGCCGTAGTCGAGGCGGTGCAGGGAGCTGTCGGGCAGGTGCCCGGCCAGGACGGCGACGCCCACCGGGACCTCGGTCGCGAGGGTGGCCAGCACATGCCCCAGGAGGAAGACACCGGCCGCGCATAGGGCCCCGATCCGCCGTTCGAGCGCGGTCAGCGCCAGCACGAAGGCGATGGCGAAGGGCGAGGTCACTCCGCCCGCCACCCACAGCGCGCTGCCGATCAGCACCAGCTCCGGCGTGCGCACCAGGTGCGCCACATCCGTGCTGGAGCCCTGGAGCAGGGCGTGCACCAGGGCCGGGTCCGCGTACGCGGTGATCAGCGAGGTGAGGCAGAGGACGACCGCGTAGCCGAAGGTGAACGGCGTCCCGGTGGGAGTGGGCAGCAGCCGCCAGGGGCGGAGCGTGCGCGGCCGGGGTGCCGGCGCCCGGACAGGCTCCCGCGCTCCCGGAGTCACCGTCTCGTGCGGGCTCCGCTGCCGCGGCACTCCGTCCAGCAGCCCCGTCACGTCGTGGCTTGGCGGGCCCTGCGACGCCGACACGGCCGTCTCATGAGGCGGTGCGGTGCGTTCCACTCCAGGCGCTCCCTTCCCTCGGACCCCAGCCTTCGCTCCGATGCCCGTGCTGTCTGTGATCCGCGCCACGCGAGAGCCGATTCACAGCAACCCGACAGCCCCGCCCCGCGTCCCTCTCGAGGCCCGGTGAATCGCGAGGCGTCACACCCCTCTCCCCTGCAAGGATGCCCCCATGGCTACCCCTTACGACATTCCCGAGGTGCTGGACCGTCGCGAGGGCCCGCACGGCGAGGTCGTGCTGCGGCGGCACGGTGACCGGCTGGAGATCATCGCCAACGGCTGTTTCCTGATGGACACCTCCGACGGCCGCTCGGAGCGGCGGCTGGTCGACGCGGCGCTCGAGGCCCTGACCGGGCGGGACCACCCCGACGTGCTGATCGGCGGGCTCGGCGTGGGCTTCTCCCTCGCGCACGCCGCCGCGGAACCCCGCTGGGGCGGGATCACCGTGGTGGAGCGTGAGCACGCGATCGTCGCCTGGCACCTCGACGGCCCGCTCTCCGCGATCTCGGCCCCGGCGCTGGCGGATCCCCGTACGAAAATCGTCGAAGCCGATCTCGTCGCACACGTCAATGAGACATCCGACACGTATGACGCCCTGTGCCTCGACATCGACAACGGCCCCGACTGGACCGTCACCGAGGGCAACGGACATCTCTACGGGACAGCCGGACTGGCAAGCTGCGCAAGGGTGTTGAGGCCCGGCGGGGTGCTGGCCGTCTGGTCCGCCCAGCCGTCTCCGGAATTCGAGGGAACCTTGCGGAATGCCGGGTTCCAGCAGGTGCGTACCGAAGAGATCCCGGTTGCCCGGGGCGTTCCCGACGTCGTGCACCTCGCCATCAGCCCTGGATAGCAAAGGCGTACTGACTCCCCGTACGCTGCTCCCCTGACGCCGATCATTCAAGCGTCAATCGCAACCATGCGCAGGCATAGCCAGTCAGAAGGAATCACCCCACTGATTCCGGAAAGCACACCCCAGGGGCGGGCGATGGAGCAGACACAGACCTCCCACAACGGTTCAGCGACGGCTACTCCGGGCGCACAGCGCCGGGTCCTGGTGGTCGAGGACGACGCGACGATCGTGGACGCCATCGCGACCCGCCTGCGCGCCGAGGGATTCCTCGTGCAAACGGCGGGTGACGGTCCCGCCGCGGTCGACACGGCCGAGGCGTGGCAGCCCGACCTGCTGATCCTCGACATCATGCTGCCCGGCTTCGACGGCCTGGAGGTATGCCGGCGCGTGCAGGCCGCCCGTCCGGTGCCGGTGATGATGCTCACCGCGCGTGACGACGAGACCGACATGCTGGTCGGGCTGGGCGTCGGTGCCGACGACTACATGACCAAGCCGTTCTCGATGCGGGAGCTGGCGGCGCGCGTGCACGTCCTGCTGCGCCGCGTGGAGCGGGCCGCCATCGCGGCGGCCACCCCGCGCTCCGGCATCCTGCGCCTGGGCGAGCTGGAGATCGACCACGCGCAGCGCCGGGTCCGGGTGCGCAGCGAGGACGTCCACCTCACCCCCACCGAGTTCGACCTGCTGGTGTGCCTGGCGAACACCCCGCGTGCGGTGCTCTCCCGTGAGCAGTTGCTCGCCGAGGTGTGGGACTGGGCGGACGCCTCCGGCACCCGCACGGTCGACAGCCACATCAAGGCGCTGCGGCGGAAGATCGGTGCCGAGCGGATCCGCACGGTGCACGGCGTCGGCTACGCCCTGGAGACCCCGACGCCATGAGCGGCGGGCCGGCCGGACGGAGAAACCCCGGGGAGCCGGATCCCTGGGGCGGGGTGAGCCCGTTCTCGATCAAGACCAAGCTGGGCGCGCTCGTCGTCATCTCGGTGCTGATCACCACGGGTCTTTCGGTGATCGCGGTGCACACGAAGACGGAGCTGCGCTTCATCACGGTGTTCTCGATGATCGCCACACTCCTCATCACGCAGTTCGTGGCCCATTCGCTCACCGCGCCCCTGGACGAGATGACGGCGGTGGCCCGCTCCATCTCGCAGGGCGACTACACCCGCCGCACGCGGGAGAACCGCCGTGACGAGCTGGGCGAACTGGCCGTGACGATCAACGCCATGGCCGACGAGCTGGAGGCCCAGGACAGCCAGCGCAAGGAACTCGTGGCGAACGTCTCGCACGAGCTGCGCACGCCCATCGCGGGTCTGCGCGCGGTGCTGGAGAACATCGTCGACGGCGTCACGCAGGCCGACCCGGAGACCATGCGCACGGCGCTGAAGCAGACCGAGCGGCTCGGGCGGCTGGTGGAGACGCTGCTGGACCTGTCCCGCCTGGACAACGGCGTCGTACCGCTGAAACAGCGCCGGTTCGAGGTGTGGCCGTATCTGTCGGGCGTGCTGAAGGAGGCCAACATGGTCGCCTCCGTGCGCGCCGGCATCGCCACCGGTTCGGGCAGTCACACCCGCACCGACGTCCATCTGCACCTCGACGTCCACCCGCCGGAGCTGACCGCGCACGCCGACCCGGAGCGCATCCACCAGGTCGTCGCCAATCTCATCGACAACGCCGTCAAGCACAGCCCGCCGCACGGCCGGGTGACGGTCAAGGCGCGGCGCGGAGCCCTGCCGGAGTCGTTGGAGCTGGAGGTCCTGGACGAGGGACCCGGCATTCCCAAGTCCGAGTGGCACCGCGTCTTCGAGCGGTTCAACCGCGGCAGCGCCAAGCGGCCGCAGGGGCCGGGCAGCGACGGCGGCACGGGTCTCGGCCTGGCCATCGCCCGCTGGGCGGTGGACCTGCACGGAGGCCGGATCGGAGTGGCCGAATCCGAGCGGGGTTGCCGGATTCTTGTCACTCTTCCAGGACTGTCATCTCTGCCAAGTTGACGTAAAGTTCGAAGCGGAGTCACAAGATCCACGAGCGTCCGGGCTGACGGACACGTGTGATCAGGCACAGGCCCGCGCCATCGGCGCCCGGGGCCCCGCCCCGCCCTTCCCTCCTGAAGCGGAACCACGCTTGTTTCCCGCCATTTCAAGCCCCGAAACACGCTCAAAGATGTGACTTGCACGACGTTGAACGGGCCCGGCCTGACCTTCCCCCTCCAGGGGGCGTAGCCTTGATTCCCGCTGTCCATCATCTTGTGAAGCGGAAGAGGGCGGTTGCCGCCGTGTCGCCACAGTCCCCCAGTAACTCGAGCATCTCGACCGACACCGACCAAGCGGGGAAGAACCCTGCCGCGTCGTTCGGTGCCAACGAGTGGCTCGTCGACGAGATCTATCAGCAGTACCTCCAGGACCCGAATTCGGTAGACCGAGCCTGGTGGGACTTCTTCGCCGACTACAAGCCAGGGGCGGCCGCCGCCTCGGCTCCGGCGGGTACCGCGGCCGCGGGGGCCGCGGGGACCACCACCGCTCAGGCGGCCGCCCCGGCCGCTCCCGCCCCGGCGGCCGAGAAGCCCGCCGCCCCGCAGGCTCCCGCCCAGGCCGCGGCTCCGGCTCCGGCTCCGGCTCCGGCTCCGGCTCCCGCCCAGGCTCCCGCTCCGGCCCAGGCGAAGCCCGCCGCGCAGGCCCCGGCCCAGGCTGCCGCTCCGGCCCAGGCCGCCCCGGCCGCGAAGCCGGCCGCCGCCAAGCCAGCCGCCGCCAAGCCGGCCGCCGCGAAGAAGGCCGAGCCCGCCGAGGCCCCCTCGGGCCCCGAGCAGGTCGTGCTGCGCGGCCCCGCCGCCGCGGTCGCGAAGAACATGAACGCCTCCCTGGAAGTGCCCACGGCCACGTCCGTGCGCGCGGTCCCGGTGAAGCTGCTCTTCGACAACCGCATCGTCATCAACAACCACCTGAAGCGCGCCCGGGGCGGGAAGATCTCCTTCACGCACCTGATCGGTTACGCCATGGTGCAGGCCATCAAGGCCATGCCGTCGATGAACTACTCCTACGCGGAGAAGGACGGCAAGCCGACCCTGGTCAAGCCGGAGCACATCAACTTCGGCCTCGCCATCGACCTGGTCAAGCCCAACGGCGACCGCCAGCTCGTGGTCGCGGGCATCAAGAAGGCCGAGACCCTGAACTTCTTCGAGTTCTGGCAGGCTTACGAGGACATCGTCCGCCGGGCCCGTGACGGCAAGCTGGGCATGGACGACTTCACGGGTGTCACGGTCTCCCTGACCAACCCCGGCGGCCTCGGCACCGTCCACTCCGTGCCGCGCCTGATGCCCGGCCAGTCGGTGATCATGGGCGTCGGCTCCATGGACTACCCGGCGGAGTTCCAGGGCACCTCCCAGGACACCCTGAACAAGCTCGGCATCTCGAAGGTCATGACGCTCACGTCGACCTACGACCACCGGGTGATCCAGGGCGCCGCCTCCGGCGAGTTCCTGCGGATCGTCGCGAACCTCCTCCTCGGTGAGAACGGCTTCTACGACGACGTCTTCGAGGCGCTGCGCATCCCCTACGAGCCGGTCCGCTGGCTCAAGGACATCGACGCCAGCCACGACGACGACGTCACCAAGGCCGCCCGCGTCTTCGAGCTGATCCACTCCTACCGGGTCCGCGGCCACGTCATGGCCGACACCGACCCGCTGGAGTACCAGCAGCGCAAGCACCCCGACCTGGACATCACCGAGCACGGGCTCACCCTGTGGGACCTGGAGCGCGAGTTCGCCGTCGGCGGCTTCTCCGGCAAGTCGATGATGAAGCTGCGCGACATCCTCGGTGTCCTGCGCGACTCGTACTGCCGCACCACCGGCATCGAGTTCATGCACATCCAGGACCCGAAGCAGCGCAAGTGGATCCAGGACCGCGTGGAGCGCCCGCACTCCAAGCCGGAGCGCGAGGAGCAGCTGCGCATCCTGCGCCGGCTGAACGCGGCCGAGGCCTTCGAGACGTTCCTCCAGACGAAGTACGTCGGCCAGAAGCGCTTCTCCCTGGAGGGCGGCGAGTCCGTCATCCCGCTGCTGGACGCGGTGCTGGACTCGGCCGCCGAGTCGCGCCTGGACGAGGTCGTCATCGGCATGGCCCACCGCGGCCGCCTGAACGTCCTGGCGAACATCGTCGGCAAGTCCTACGCCCAGATCTTCCGCGAGTTCGAGGGCAACCTCGACCCGAAGTCGATGCACGGCTCCGGTGACGTGAAGTACCACCTGGGCGCCGAGGGCACCTTCACCGGTCTCGACGGCGAGCAGATCAAGGTCTCCCTGGTCGCGAACCCCTCGCACCTGGAGGCGGTGGACCCGGTCCTGGAGGGCGTCTCGCGCGCCAAGCAGGACATCATCAACAAGGGCGGCACGGACTTCACGGTCCTGCCGGTGGCGATCCACGGCGACGCGGCCTTCGCGGGCCAGGGCGTGGTGGCCGAGACCCTGAACATGTCGCAGCTGCGGGGCTACCGCACCGGCGGCACGGTCCACATCGTCATCAACAACCAGGTCGGCTTCACGGCCGCGCCGGAGTCCTCGCGTTCCTCCATGTACGCGACGGACGTGGCCCGCATGATCGAGGCCCCGATCTTCCACGTGAACGGCGACGACCCGGAGGCCGTGGTCCGCGTCGCGCGGCTCGCCTTCGAGTTCCGCCAGGCGTTCAACAAGGACGTGGTGATCGACCTCATCTGCTACCGCCGCCGCGGTCACAACGAGTCGGACAACCCGGCCTTCACCCAGCCGCTGATGTACGACCTGATCGACAAGAAGCGCTCGGTGCGCAAGCTCTACACCGAGTCCCTCATCGGTCGCGGCGACATCACCCTGGAAGAGGCCGAGCAGGCGCTCCAGGACTACCAGGGCCAGCTGGAGAAGGTCTTCACGGAGGTCCGTGAGGCCACGTCCCAGCCGGGCACGGTCGAGTCCACCGACCCGCAGGCCGAGTTCCCGGTCGCCGTGAACACCGCGGTGACCACGGAGGTCGTCAAGCGGATCGCCGAGTCCCAGGTCAACATCCCCGACACCATCACCGTCCACCCGCGTCTGCTGCCGCAGCTCCAGCGCCGGGCCACGATGGTCGAGGACGGCACCATCGACTGGGGCATGGGCGAGACCCTCGCCATCGGCTCCCTCCTGCTGGAGGGCGTCCCGGTCCGCCTGGCGGGCCAGGACTCGCAGCGCGGTACGTTCGGCCAGCGCCACGCGGTCATCATCGACCGCACCACGGGCGAGGAGTACACGCCGCTCCAGTACCTCTCCGAGGACCAGGCGCGGCTCAACGTCTACAACTCCCTCCTCTCCGAGTACGCGGCGATGGGCTTCGAGTACGGCTACTCGCTGGCCCGTCCCGAGGCGCTCGTGATGTGGGAGGCGCAGTTCGGCGACTTCGTCAACGGCGCCCAGACGGTCGTGGACGAGTTCATCTCGTCGGCCGAGCAGAAGTGGGCCCAGACCTCCGGCGTCGTCCTGCTGCTGCCGCACGGTTACGAGGGCCAGGGCCCGGACCACTCGTCCGCCCGCCCGGAGCGCTTCCTCCAGATGTGCGCGCAGAACAACATGACGGTCGCGATGCCGACCTCGCCGTCGAACTACTTCCACCTCCTGCGGTGGCAGGTGCACAACCCGCACCACAAGCCGCTGGTGGTCTTCACGCCGAAGTCGATGCTGCGCCTGAAGGCCGCGGCGTCGAAGGCGGAGGAGTTCACGACCGGGCAGTTCCAGCCGGTCATCGGCGACGCGTCGGTGGACCCGGCCGCGGTCAAGAAGGTCGTCTTCTGCGCGGGCAAGGTCTACTACGACCTGGAGGCCGAGCGTCAGAAGCGCGGTGTGACGGACACGGCGATCATCCGCATCGAGCGCCTGTACCCGCTGCCGGGTTCGGAGCTCCAGGCGGAGATCAAGAAGTACCCGAACGCCGAGAAGTACCTGTGGGCCCAGGAGGAGCCGGCGAACCAGGGTGCCTGGCCGTTCATCGCGCTCAACCTGATCGACCACCTGGACCTGGCGGTCGGCGCGGACGTCCCGCACGGCGAGCGGCTGCGGCGCATCTCGCGCCCGCACGGCTCGTCCCCGGCGGTGGGTTCCGCGAAGCGGCACCAGGCCGAGCAGGAGCAGCTGGTGCGTGAGGTGTTCGAGGCGTAATCGCCCTCACGCGTCCTGTGCGGCCGGGCCGCATCCCCACTCCGGGGGTGCGGCCCGGCCGTTTTCCCGCACCTATCCTTGAGGGCATGTACTTCACGGACCGTGGCATCGAGGAACTGGAGAAGCGGCGCGGCAAGGAGGAAGTCACCTTCGAGTGGCTCGCCGAGCAGCTGCGGACGTTCGTCGATCTCAACCCCGACTTCGAGGTGCCGGTGGAGCGGCTGGCGACATGGCTGGCACGGTTGGACGACGAGGACGACGACTAGCAGGCACCGGCTGCCGGTCTCCTGGCGGCTCCCGGTCGTCGTCCCTCACTGCCGGTGCGCTGGTCGCGTGAGGGCATCCGTCACGCCGGTCGGTCCGGCGGTCATACCGGGGTATCGGTCATGGCCTCAGTCACGAGGGGCCGTGAAGGGTATCCGTCAGGGCGTCAGTCACCAGGGTGCGTGAGGGGCATCCGTCAGGGCGTCAGTCACCAGGGTGCGTGAGGGGCATCCGTCAGGGCGTCAGTCACCAGGGTGCGTGAGGGCGTACGTCAGGCCCAGCGCGCCGTGCGCCAGGAGCAGCGCTCCCGCCGTGCTCCAGCCGCCGCTGTGCCGTCGCAGGCCCCAGGCGATGAGCGGGAGGCCGGCCACCACCTGGGCGAAGGCGAGGGCACCGGCCCTCGGGCCGCCGGTCCAGGGCATCCAGGGCATCCAGGGACCGAGGCGGCTGTGGTCGACGGCGTCACGTCCCGCGACCGCCTCGCGCCGGCCCGGCCACTCGACGGGCACGCTGTCCGGCTGGAGGGCGGCGGCCTCCCTGAGCCGGTCGGCGGGTTCGCCGGGAGCGAGTCCGGCGGGCAGGCGGACGCCCTCGCGCGCGAGGACCGCGAGCAGACCGCGCAGACGGGTGCGGGCGTCGCCCCCGGAGTCGGGTTCGGTCAGCCGGTCCAGGGCCTGGACGTCCAGGACGGGGTCGAGCCCCATGCGGGCGGCGAAGGTGCGCATCGCCTCGTCCTCCCCCACCGGGACGCCGCTCGCGAGCCATTCGAAGCCGACCGGTCGGCGGAAGCCGGAGGCGAACGCGAAACCCGCGTGCCCGGTGTCCCACCACAGGGCGAGGACCGGCCAGGGCGCACCGACGGCGAGGGCCGCGGCCCAGCCGGTCACCACACGGTCGACGGGCTCGGCGCCCTCCCGCCAGGGCCGGCCCTCGGGCACCAGGACGCTCCACCCGTCGCCCGCGGACGTGAGCTGCATCGGCTCGCGCAGCAGATGCGCGACGGGGGCGACGGACCCGGGCGCGGCACGGCACAACAGCAGCGCCCCGGCTGCGGGACGGGTGCGGGCGGCGTCCGTCGACATGGTCACACGCTAGGACGATTCACTCCCCTTTGTGCACTTATGTCAGCCCATCCGCCCCCGGGACGGGTGTCTTGACTTTCCCGGACCGCGATATATCGTGAATACGAGAGGACGCGATATGGCGCGTCGAGTCGGGGAGGTCTGCACCATGTCCGAGTGGTCCGTCACGGAGCCGAGGAAGCTCACCTTCGACGAGCCTGTCAGTGATCTGCACGTACGCCTGGTCAACGGAACGGTGAACGTGGTGGGCACCGACGAAGGTTCCGCCCGCCTGGAGATCTCCGAGCTCGAGGGGCCACCCCTGGTGGTGACCCAGCAGGACGGCACCCTCACGGTGGCCTACGAGGACCTGCCCTGGAAGGGCTTCCTCAAGTGGCTGGACCGCAAGGGCTGGCGTCGCAGCGCGGTGGTCTCCCTGGCCGTCCCGGCCGGCACCCGGGTGGAGGTCGGTGTGGTGGGTGCGGCCGCCGTCGTCTCCGGGATCCACGGCCCGACGGTGGTCAAGGGCGTCACCGGCGACACCACCCTCGTGGGCCTCTCCGGCCCGGTCCGCGCCGAAACGGTCTCCGGCAACCTGGAGGCCCAGGACGTGACGGGCGACCTGCGTTTCAACTCGGTCTCCGGTGACCTCACGGTGGTCGAGGGCTCCGGCCCGTCCGTGCGGGCGGAGTCGGTCAGCGGTTCGATGATCGTCGATCTCGACCCGAACGGCCCGACGGACGTCCGGCTGACCAGCGTCTCGGGCGAGATCGCCATCCGGCTGCCGTACCCGGCCGACGCGGACGTCGAGGCGAACACCGCGAGCGGCTCCGTTTCCAACGCCTTCGACGGGCTGCGCGTGCACGGCCAGTGGGGCGCCCACAAGATCACGGGCCGTCTCGGCGCGGGCACCGGCAAGCTCCGGGCCACCACCGTCTCCGGCTCGATCGCCTTGCTGCGCCGCCCGGCCCGGGAGGACGAGCCCGAGGAGCCGTGGGACACGCGCCCCGGCACCGATGACGCGGCGGCGGCCCCGCCGCGCGGCCCCCGGGACGGCTCGGGAGACAATTCCGTCTCCGGCCCGGGCGACGGCCCAGCGTCCACCCCGGCCGACGGCACGACCGACAAGAAGGTGCTCTGACATGCCCCCCGTCTTCGCCCACGGCCGCCTCCGCCTCTACCTGCTGAAGCTGCTCGACGAGGCCCCGCGCCACGGCTACGAGGTGATCCGCCTCCTCGAGGAGCGCTTCCAGGGGCTGTACGCACCGTCGGCGGGCACGGTCTACCCCCGCCTGGCCAAGCTGGAGACCGAGGGCCTGGTCACCCACACCACCGAGGGCGGGCGCAAGGTCTACTCGATCACCGACGCGGGCCGCGCCGAACTGGCCGACCGCAGCGGCGAGCTGGCCGACCTGGAGCTGGAGATCCGGGAGTCCGTCGCCGAACTGGCCGCGGAGATCCGCGACGACGTCCGCGGAGCCGCCGGCGACCTGCGCCGCGAGATGCGCGCCGCGGCGAGCGAGGCCCGCCGCGACACCGGCACCAGAGCCGACGGCCCGTCGGGCGCCCCCTACGGCGACTTCTCGCAGTACGGCGACAAGGAGGCCTGGCGCATCGCCAAGGAGGAGATGCGCCGTGCCCGGCAGGAGTGGAAGGAGCAGGCCCGGCGCGCCAAGGACGAGAGCCGCCGCGCCCGCGAGGACGCCCAGCGCGCCCGCCGCCAGGCCAAGGAGGCCCAGGAGCAGGCGCGAGCCCAGGCCCAGGAACAGGTGCAGCGCATCACCCGCCGCGTCCAGGAGCAGGTGCAGGACCACTTCGCCCGCGGCGACTGGCCCACGGGTCTGCGCGAGGGCCTGAGTGAACTGGTCAAGGAAGTCGGCGAGTTCGGCAAGGACTACGGCAAGGACTTCGGCTTCGACTGGTCCGGCGCGGGCCGGCCGGCCGCCGAACCGGCGTCCTCACCGCCCATGGAAGACTTCCCCGCCGCCTACGAGCCCGCCTGGGCCCACGAGGACGCCACGGACTCCACCGGCGACCCGGCCCGCGACCTGGACCGTCTGCTCGACCGCTTCCGGGACGACATCCGTGACGCGGCCCGCGACCACGGCGTCACCCCGGACCAGCTTCGCGACGCCCGCCGCCATCTGTCGACGGCGGCGGCCCACATAGGAGCGCTCCTGCGCACGCAGAAGAAGTAGCCACCCCGGGCACGGTCCTCAGCCGGCCTTGGCCTCGCCACCGCTGCCGTACAGCACCCGCACCAGGGACTCGAAGGTCACCCCGTGGTCGGCGAGGACCTCGGCCGGCACACCGGGGCGCTGGGTAAGGGCCAGCAGGATGTGCTCGTCCCCGATGTGCCGGTCCCGCCGGGCGAGGGCGACCCGCAAGGAGCGCTCCAGCACGTCCTTGGCGCCCCGGCCGAAGGAGGTACGCCCCGACCACCACCGCTTGTCCTTCCGGTCGCCGGCCAGGGCGCCGACCCCGTGGGTCTCCTCCACCCGGGCGACGATCTCCTCCACGTCGATCCCCAGCCCGGCGAGCGCATCGGTCTCGGCCTGTGTCAGCCCGGCCCGCCGCCTCGCCTCACGCAGCGCCTCCCGCACGGACTCCCGCCGCTCACCGAGCCCGAGCGCGGCGAGTGCGAAGGACCCACGGCTGCCCTCCCGGTCGAGCAGGGCCAGCAGCAGATGCTCCGGCTCCACGCACTGCCCACCCCCACCGCTGCCCTCCACATGCCCGTACGCGCCCTTCACCACGTCCCGGGCGTCCTTCGTGAACCGCTCGAACATCAATGCCTCCCGTACTTCTTGTGCACGGCCTGCCTGCTCACACCGAGTTCGGTGGCGATCTCCTGCCAGGACCAGCCCTGGTTGCGCGCATTGCGCACCTGCACGGTCTCCAACTGCTCCAGCAGCCGGCGCAGCGCGGCGACGGCCCGCAGGCCGACCCGTGGGTCACGATCCCCCGCACGCTCGGCCAGATCGGTTGCTTCGGTCATGACGTCAACTTACGTTGACAACCGTCATGCGTCAACCGCAGTTGACAAACGAAAACGGCCGGTCCACATCGGACCGACCGTCTTCGCGCCTTCGGAAGGACTCAGGGGTTCGTCAGCACGACCTTCCCGAACAGCTCGCCCGAGGCCAGCCGTTCGAAGCCCTCGCGCGCACGGTCCATCGGCATGACCTCGTCGATGACGGGCCGCACACCGGTGGCGGCGCAGAAGGACAGCAGGTCCTCCAGCTCGTCCTTCGTGCCCATCGTGGACCCGACGACCTTGAGCTCCAGGAAGAAGATCCGGGTCAGCTCGGCGTGGGAGGGCCGGTCGCCGCTGGTGGCGCCGGAGATGACCAGCGTGCCGCCGGGCTTCAGCGACTTCACGGAATGCGACCAGGTGGCGGCCCCGACGGTCTCGATCACCGCGTCGACCCGCTGCGGCAGCCGTGCCCCGGACTCCAGGGCCTCCACGGCCCCGAGCTCCACGGCCCGCTTGCGCTTGGCCTCGTCCCGGCTGGTGGCGAAGACCCGGAGCCCGGCGGCCTTGCCGAGCACGATGGCCGCCGTGGCGACACCGCCGCCGGCGCCCTGTACCAGCACGGAGTCACCGGGGCGGACACCCGCGTTGGTGAACAGCATCCGGTACGCGGTCAGCCATGCCGTGGGCAGACAGGCGGCCTCCGCGAAGGAGAGTTCCCTGGGCTTGGGCAGGATGTTCCAGGTGGGCACGGCGACCTGCTCGGCGAAGGTGCCCTGGTAGCGCTCGGTGAGGATGGAACGGGGTTCCTTCGGGCCGACCCCGTGCCCGCTCTGTCCGATCACGGAGTGCAGGACGACCTCGTTGCCGTCCTCGTCGACGCCGGCGGCGTCACAGCCGAGGATCATCGGCAGCTTGTCCTCTGCGAGGCCCACACCCCGCAGGGACCAGAGGTCGTGGTGGTTGAGGGAGGCGGCCTTGACCGTGACGGTACTCCAGCCGGGACGGGCCTCGGGAGCCGGGCGCTCTCCCAGCTCCAGGCCGGACAGCGGCTGGTCGCGGTCGATTCGGGCGGCGTAGACAGCGAACATGACCATGACGATAGGTTCCGCGAGAACCCGAAGGAACCATCCGCCCCTGTGAGACACACCCTCTTGCCAGGTGGGCGGCAGTGTTGTGTGCGAGCAGGTGCATCCCCGGCGCGGCCCCCGAGCCGCGACCCGCCACCCGTCGTCAGACGAAAGCGCGCAGGCGCCCCGCCCGGCACGAGGCGCGAAGGCACCCGGCCCGCACCCCGCCCGGCGTCGAGCGAGGGCGCTCACCCTCACCTGGCATCGAACGAGGGCTCACCCCCCGGCATCGAACGAGGATGCTCACCCCCGGCGCCCCGCACAGCCACCGCACAGCACACCACCCGAACAGCCCCACCCGGAAGCAAAGAAGTGGCCCCGCCCGGTCCCGGGCGGGGCCACTCACACCTGCGTCGGCGTCAGCGCCGGGCCACGCCCTCGGCCCGAGCCGCGGCCGCCACCGCGGCCGTGACCGCCGGGGCGACCCGCTCGTCGAAGGGCGACGGGATGACGTAGTCGGCGGCGAGGTCGTCCCCGACCACAGCGGCCAGCGCCTCCGCGGCAGCCAGCTTCATCCCCTCGGTGATCCGGGAGGCCCGCACCTGAAGCGCGCCCGCGAAGATCCCGGGGAACGCCAGCACGTTGTTGATCTGGTTCGGGAAGTCCGACCGCCCGGTCGCGACGACCGCCGCGTACTTGTGCGCGACCTCGGGGTGCACCTCGGGGTTGGGGTTCGCCATGGCGAAGACGAACGCGCCCTTGGCCATCGTCGCCACCGCGGACTCCGCGACCGTCCCGCCGGACACGCCGATGAACACATCGGCCCCGTCCAGCGCCGACTCCAGGGACCCGGTGATCCCGGCCTTGTTCGTGAAGGCGGCCAGCTCCTGCTTCACCGGCGTGAGATCGTCCCGGTCCGCCGACACGACACCCTTGCGGTCGGCCACCGCGACATCCCCGATCCCGGCCTCGACCAGCATCTTGGCGATGGCGACACCCGCCGCGCCGGCGCCGGAGATGACGGCCCGCAGCTCGCCCAGCGCCCGCCCGCTCAGCCGCGCGGCGTTCCGCAGGGCGGCCAGCGTCACCACGGCCGTGCCGTGCTGGTCGTCGTGGAAGACCGGGATGTCCAGCCGCTCCTGGAGCTTGCGCTCCACCTCGAAGCACCGGGGCGCCGAGATGTCCTCCAGGTTGACGCCGCCGAACGACGGCGCGAGCCGCACCACGGTCTCGACGATCTCGTCGACGTCCGTGCAGGCCAGGGCGATCGGAACCGCGTCCACGCCACCGAACTGCTTGAACAGGATCGCCTTGCCCTCCATCACCGGGAGGGAGGCCTCGGGCCCGATGTCACCGAGCCCCAGCACGGCCGTACCGTCCGTCACGACGGCCACGACCGACGACTTCCACGTGTAGTCGTGCACGAGCTCCGGCTGCTCCGCGATCGCGCTGCACACCTTCGCGACGCCGGGCGTGTACGCCAGGGACAGGTCGTCCTTGTCGCGGACCGGCACGGTGGCCTGCACAGCCATCTTGCCGCCGCGGTGCAACGCGAACGCCGGGTCGAAGGAGTCGAGGGGCTCCGCACCGCCCTCGTGATCCGTATCGCCGGTCTTGCTCTCGCTGCGAGGATTGACAATCTCCGCTGCCACTTCGTTTTACCCCTTAAATCTTCATTGTTTTGAGGGTGGCCACTCCTGGTGAGGGGTGGGCGGGACCGCGTACGGCCGTGGTCGTGCTCTGTACGTGATACGTACGGGTGCGTACGCGACGGGCGCGCCGCACACGCGCCCTGAGCCCCGGATGAGGGGTGTAAAAACCCTTCTTACCGGACGGACGGCGTCGACGACGAGTCCATAACGCGAAGGTCACATGACAGGGCACTGACGCTTCGTCCAAAATCGGGACAAGGCCTGGACAAACCGGCGACAACCACTCAACCACTGGCGAAGCTCGCCGGCCCCGTATCGAAATCCCGGGATTTACCGAAGTTCTTCCGGCCGGAAGGGTCGATTCCCATAGAAGGTCCGGCCGTGATGTACCGGAGTGGTGCGGTTCGGGGGTCGCCCGTTATCCGATTTTGACATGGCTGGCCCCCAGAATGGCGCAGTCCGAATGGCAAGATGCCGTAATCACACGAGGTCGCGACACTCGAAGAGGTGTGCTCTCGTCGACCCACGGCACTGCCGAACCCTTCGGCAGGCCACGGCCGTGCCGAACCCATCGGCGACGGCCCGCCCCATCGGCAACTCCACCCATCCGCCGGAGGAACCCACCATGACCGCAAGCTCCACCCGTCGTACGACCGCCGCGCACTCCCGGCTAGCAGCGGTCGGTGCGATCGCGGTCGCAGGCGCGCTGATGCTCACCGGGTGCGGTGACCAGACCAAGGACACCGGCAAGGAGAGCGACACCGCCGCCTCCGCCCCGCTCGCCGACAAGCTGCCGCAGGCCATCCGCGACAAGGGCGTCATCAAGGTCGGCTCCGACATCGCCTATGCCCCGGTCGAGTTCAAGGACGGCTCGGGCAAGACGGTCGGTATCGACCCGGACCTCGCCGCCGCCATGGGCAAGCAGCTCGGGGTCGACTTCCAGTTCGAGAACGGCACGTTCGACACGCTGATCACGGGTCTGCGCTCCAAGCGGTACGACATCGCCATGTCCGCGATGACCGACACCAAGGACCGCCAGGAGGGCATCGACTCCGACACCGGCAAGAAGGTCGGCGAGGGCGTCGACTTCGTGGACTACTTCACCGCCGGTGTGTCGATCTACACCAAGAAGGGTGACGACCAGGGCATCAAGACCTGGTCCGACCTGTGCGGGAAGAAGATCGTGCTGCAGCGCGGCACGGTCTCCGAGGACCTCGCCAAGGCGGAGTCGAAGAAGTGCCCGTCCGGCAAGAAGATCGCCATCGAGCCCTTCGACAACGACCAGCAGGCCCAGACCCGGCTGCGCGCGGGCGGTGCCGACGCCGGCTCGTCCGACTTCCCGGTCGCCGCGTACGCGGTGAAGACCTCGGGCGGCGGCAAGGACTTCCAGCTGGTCGGCGAGCAGGTCGAGGCCGCTCCGTACGGCATCGCGGTCGCCAAGAACCAGACGCAGCTGCGGGACGCCCTCAAGGCCGCTCTCGACGCCGTCATCAAGAACGGCGAGTACGAGAAGATCATGAAGAAGTGGGGCGTCACGGACGGCACCATCGACGCGGCCACCATCAACGGCGGCAAGTGACCGCAGCGCAGCGGCACTGAAAGGCACTACCCGTGACTGTTGACATCGAGAAGACGGCGGGAGACACACCCCCGGCCGGACCGGAGGCCATCAAGGCCATCCCGGTCCGGCACTACGGCCGGTACGTCTCCGCCGTCGTCGCCCTCGCCCTGCTGGGCGGCATCGTCTACGCGTTCTCCCAGGGCAAGATCAACTGGGATGCGATCCCGGACTACTTCTTCGACGACCGCATCCTGGACGGCGTCGGCAAGACGCTCCTGCTGACCGTCCTGTCCATGGCGATCGGCATCATCGGCGGTGTCCTGCTCGCCGTGATGCGCCTGTCGAAGAACCCGGTGACCTCGTCGATCGCGTGGTTCTACATCTGGTTCTTCCGCGGTACCCCGGTCCTGGTCCAGCTGATCGTCTGGTTCAACCTGGGACTGGTCTTCGAGTACATCAACCTCGGGCCGTTCTACAAGGACGAGTGGTCGGACTTCATGACCCCGTTCCTGACGGCGCTGCTGGGCCTCGGCCTGAACGAGGCGGCCTACATGGCGGAGATCTGCCGTGCCGGTCTGCTCTCCGTCGACGAGGGCCAGACCGAGGCGTCGCACGCGCTCGGCATGAGCCACACCAAGACGCTGCGCCGGATCGTCATCCCGCAGGCCATGCGCGTGATCGTGCCGCCGACGGGCAACGAGGTCATCAACATGCTGAAGACGACCTCGCTGGTCTCGGTCGTCCAGTATCCGGAGCTGCTGCGAGCCGCTCAGGACATCGGCCAGACCTCCGGGGCGCCCGCCGAGATGCTGTTCCTGGCCGCGGCCTGGTACCTGCTGCTGACCTCGGTCTTCAGCGTCGGCCAGTACTACCTTGAGCGCTACTACGCGCGTGGTTCGAGCCGGTCGCTCCCGGCCACGCCGTTCCAGAAGATCAAGGCCAACGTGCTGTCCCTGTCCAACCGCTCGGCGTCGACGGGAGGCACCGCATGACCGCCATGGTCAAGGCCGAGGGCGTCCACAAGTCCTTCGGGCCCGTCGAGGTGCTCAAGGGAATCGACCTGGAGGTGAAGTCCGGCGAGGTGTTCTGCCTCATCGGCCCCTCCGGCTCCGGCAAGTCGACCTTCCTGAGGTGCATCAACCACCTGGAGAAGATCAACGCCGGTCGTCTGTACGTCGACGGCGAGCTGGTCGGCTACCGCCAGAAGGGCGACAAGCTCTACGAGCTGAAGGACAGCGAGGTCGCCGTCAAGCGCCGCGACATCGGCATGGTCTTCCAGCGCTTCAACCTGTTCCCGCACATGACGGCCGTCGAGAACG
Source organism: Streptomyces sp. NPDC050674 (assembly GCF_040654575.1). Taxonomy (NCBI): domain Bacteria; kingdom Bacillati; phylum Actinomycetota; class Actinomycetes; order Kitasatosporales; family Streptomycetaceae; genus Streptomyces; species Streptomyces sp. NPDC050674. Next base: position 248,255 of record NZ_JBFAIG010000002.1, on the reverse strand, counting down.
TCATGGAAGCGCCGATCCAGGTCAAGGGCGTGAACAAGGGCCAGGCCCGGCAGCGCGCCCTGGAACTGCTGGACCGGGTGGGCCTGGCCGACAAGGCGGGCAGCTACCCCTCCCAGCTCTCCGGCGGCCAGCAGCAGCGGGTGGCCATCGCCCGGGCCCTGGCCATGGACCCCAAGCTGATGCTGTTCGACGAGCCGACCTCGGCGCTGGACCCGGAGCTGGTGGGTGACGTCCTGGACGTCATGCGCGACCTGGCCGAGTCCGGCATGACGATGATCGTCGTGACCCACGAGATGGGCTTCGCCCGCGAGGTGGGCGACAGCCTGGTGTTCATGGACGGCGGTGTGGTGGTCGAATCCGGTCACCCGCGCGAGGTCCTGACGAACCCGCAGCACGAGCGGACGAAGTCGTTCCTTTCCAAGGTGCTCTGACGGTACGCACGGCGAGGGGGCGGTACGGGATTCCCGTGCCGCCCCCTTCGCGCGGTCTACTTCATGGCGAGCAGCAGGGTATCCGAGGGCGAGCACCACACCGGCCTGGCCTCGCCGAATCCCTTCTCGCGCAGCACGCGCGCGTGCCACCGCACCGACGGCATGTCACCGTCTGCGTGGTCGCCGTAGATCGCGTGGCGCCGGGCCGCCGGTCCGGCGAGGACCGGGTCCTGGGCGGCGAGCTGCCACCACTCGGTCCAGCCGAGGACGCCGGATCGTCTGGCCTGTTCCATGCGGACGTGGCGCTGCGCGCGCTCGGCGGCGTTGATCCGGGGCGTCGTCTCGTCGATCATGTGGTCCGCGTTCATGAACACCCCGCCGTCGCGGACGAGTCCGGCCAGGCGGCCGTAGAGCTCCGCGAGAGGTTCCCGGTGCAGCCAGTGCAGGGCCGTCGCGGTCAGGACGGCGTCGTAGGAGTCGTGCGGCAGCCGCGTCGGCCAGTCGGGGTCCTTGAGGTCGGCGGTGACCAGGGTGACCCGGTCGTCGCCGGCGAAGGTGCCCTCGGCGATGGCGAGGAGCGCCGGGTCGAGGTCGACGCCCGTGCTGGTGGCGTCCGGGAACCGGGCGAGCAGCCGGGCGGTGATGCTGCCGGTGCCGCAGGCGAGGTCCAGGACGCGCGGGGCGGTGCCCACGACGGCCTCCACCATGTCAAGCATGATCCGGAACCGCTCCTCGCGGTCGGGCATGTACCACTCCTGCTGCCGGTCCCAGCTCTCCTGCCAGACCTGCCAGTCGGTGGCGGCGGTACCGGTGTCCGCGTCCGTCATCGAGCCCCTCCCTCGTAATACCCTGGATGCACCGTCAGCTGTTACCCGCGCACAATCACGACCCTAGAGCCCTCCGGTAAGGACTACAAGTGGAACTGGCCTATTACTCGGACTACGCCGTGCGCCTCGTCAACACCGAGGAGCCGGCCCGGGGCAAGGACAACCTGACGTCGGTCGAGGCGGTCCGTGATCTGTTCGGCGGCCAGCAGTCGGCGGCCCGCCGCGCCACCGACGCGGACGTCACGCGCTTCCGCTCGGTCCGGGGCCGGCTGCGCGCGGTCTTCGAGGCGGCCGACTCCGGCGACGAGAGGCTCGCCGTCGACCTGCTGAACTCGCTGCTGCTGGAGTTCCCGGTGAGCCCGCAGATCTCCGGGCACGACGTCCGCGACGACGACGGCCGCCCCCTGTGGCACATGCACCTGGCGGACCACCCGTCGAACGCCACCGCCGGCTACGCGGCGATCGCGGCGATGGGGCTGGCGTTCCATCTGACCGAGTACGGCGTGGACCGCCTCGGCCTGTGCGAGGCCGCGCCCTGCCGCAACGCCTACCTCGACACCTCCACCAACCGCTCGCGGCGCTACTGCTCCGACCGCTGCGCGACCCGCGCCAACGTGGCGGCCTACCGCGCCCGCAAGCGCCTGGAGGCCACCCGGCCCGACGTGCCCGACAGCACGGGCCTGGCCGCCGACAGCGCCCAGCCCAGCAGCGCCCAGGGCGACCGCCGGTCCGGCCTGCGCGGCCGGTAGCGGAACCGGACCCTGCCCAGCACCAGTTCGTCGGGCACGACCCCGTAGTCGGTGCTGTCGCCACCGGCGTACGCGTTGTCCCCGAGCACCCACCAGCCGCCCTCGCGGCGCTGGGCGATCCGCTTGACGACCAGCAGGTCCTGCTGGAAGGGGTGGCGCAGCACGACCACGTCCCCGGGCCTGACCCGGGCCCCGTAATGCACCAGGAGCCGGTCCCCGTGGTACAGCGTGGGCACCATGGACGGCCCGGTGACCTCGGCCACCCCGAAGGGCGGCGCGGGCCTCCCCCGCTCGGACTCCTGCGACAGCTCCGGCATCACCCGGCACCTCCCCGGTTCTTCGTCCACCAGTCTCAGTCTCACCCCGGACTTTTGTCCTAAGCCCATGGGGGCACCCGCCAAAAGCCGTCCCTCACGGAGTAATGTCCCCTGTGAGAAGACGATCACGAGGAAGGAATGCTCCATGCTTTCCCGCCTGTTTGCCCCCAAGGTCAAGGTCAGTGCGCACTGCGACCTTCCCTGCGGTGTGTACGACCCCGCCCAGGCCCGCATCGAGGCGGAGTCGGTTAAGGCCGTGCAGGAGAAGATGGCCGCCAACGACGACCCGCACTTCCAGGCGCGCGCCACCGTCATCAAGGAGCAGCGCGCCGAGCTCGCCAAGCACCACGTCTCGGTGCTCTGGAGCGACTACTTCAAGCCCCCGCACTTCGAGAAGTACCCGGAGCTGCACCAGCTGGTCAACGACACCCTGAAGGCCCTCTCGGCCGCCAAGGCGTCGACCGACCCGGCCACCGGCCAGAAGGCGCTGGACTACATCGCCCAGATCGACAAGATCTTCTGGGAGACCAAGAAGGCCTGACCGCCTTCGTGCGGTGAAGGGGCCCGGCCGAGAACCGGCCGGGCCCCTTCGCCGTGTGCGCACCCGTCGGTCAGGCGGCGGTGCCCACCTTCGACGGCTCGGCGCGGATGCCGGCCTCGCGTGCGTCGTTGACGTTGCGCGCGTGCACCGGGTTGCGTCGGGAGACAAGCACGATGCCCGCCGCGAGGGCCGCGCCGACCAGGGCGACGACCGCCGTTCCGGTGTCCCCGCCACTCTGCACGACCGCCGCGGCCAGGCCCCCGATCAGGGCGGCGGCGGGCAGGGTGACCGTCCAGGCGACCGCCATCCGGCCCGCGACACCCCAGCGGACCTCCGCGAGCCTGCGGCCGAGCCCGGCGCCGAGGATGCTGCCCGTTGCCACCTGGGTGGTGGACAGGGCGAAGCCGAGGTGGGCGGAGGCCAGGATGACGGTCGTGGAAGCGGTCTCGGCCGCGAAGCCCTGCGGCGACCGGATCTCGGTGAGCCCCTTGCCCATGGTGCGGATGATCCGCCAGCCACCGAGGTAGGTGCCCAGCCCGATGGCGAGACCCGCGGAGGCGACGACCCACAGCGGAGGCCCGGCGTCGTGCCCGAGCGCCCCGGCCGAGATCAGGGTGAGGGTGATGACGCCCATGGTCTTCTGCGCGTCGTTGGTGCCGTGGGCGAGGGAGACCAGCGAGGCGGAGGCGATCTGGCCGATGCGGAAGCCCTTGGTGACGGAGTCCTCGTGGGCGCGATCGGTGAGCCGGTAGGCGAGGTGGGTGGCGAGCAACGCTGCGACACCGGCCACGACCGGTGAGGCCACGGCCGGCATCAGCACCTTCTCGACGACCTTGTCGGCGTTGACGCCGTGACTGCCCGCCCCCACCCACACGGCCCCGATCAGCCCGCCGAACAGGGCGTGTGAGGAGCTCGACGGCAGACCGACGAGCCAGGTCAGCAGGTTCCACAGGATCGCGCCGACGAGTCCCGCGAAGATCATGCCCGGCGAGACGAGGGCGTCGTCCACGATGCCGTCCGAGACGGTCCTGGCGACCTCCGTGGACAGGAAGGCACCGACGACGTTGAGGACACCGCTGATCAGGACCGCCGTACGGGGAGCGAGCGCGCCGGTGGCGATGGACGTGGCCATCGCGTTCGCCGTGTCGTGGAATCCGTTGGTGAAGTCGAAGGCGAGTGCCGTGACGATGACGACTGCCACGAGGAACGTGATGTGGTCCATTCCTGAATGCAAACAAGCGCGGGCCGAGGGAGGGGGACGGTGCGGCGACGGCCGGTCCAGGTTCACGCGGGTGGCGGGGGCGCACGCCCTCTACGATCGCGCCCATGACGATCAGCTGGACGTACGCCTTCATCGACCGCCCGCGTGAGGCCTTCGGCGCCGCCTGCGACTTCTGGACGGCGGTCACGGACACCCGGCTGTCCGAACCGCGCGGAGACCACGACGAGTTCGTCACCCTGCTGCCCGACGGTGCCGACGCCTGCGTGAAGGTGCAGGCGGTCGGGCCGGGTTCCGGCGGCGCGCACCTCGACTTCTGTGTGGACGACGTACCGGAGTTCGCCGCCTCGGCGGTGCGGCTCGGCGCGAGCGTGGTGGCCGACCTCGGTTCGCTCGTCGTGCTGCGCTCGCCCGCCGGGCAGTTGTTCTGCGCCGATCCGTGGCGCGGGCAGTCGTCACGCCCGGGTGTGGTGCGGGGCAGCCGGCTCGACCAGGTGTGCGTGGACGTCGCGGCCTCGGCCTTCGACGCCGAAGTCGCCTTCTGGGGCGCGCTGCTCGCCGGCTGGGAGTCGCTGCCGGGCTCCCTCCCCGAGTTCCACGTGGTCAAGCCGCCGCCCGGCCTTCCGGTCCGTCTGCTCCTGCAACGCCTCGGCGAGGAACGCCCGGCCTCCGCCCACCTCGACCTCGCCTGCGCGGACATCGCGACGACCCGGGCCCGGCACGAGGAACTCGGAGCCGCCTTCGTCTCCGGCTTCTCCGGCTGGACCGTCATGCGCGACCCGGCGGGCGGCACGTACTGCCTGACGTCCCGGGACCCGGAGACGGGTGCGGTGCGCGGTTAGGGCCTGTCGCCCCGCGACGCCTGCATGATCCGAACGACAGGCCCTAACGGCTTGTGCTGAGCTGAGGACGGCTGGGGCAGGGCGGAAGGTCGGGCGTCTCGCTGGGCTCGGCGTTCTGCCAGACGTACGGGCCCGCGTCACCGACCTGCCCGGTCAGCACATCTAGTCGCTCAACCGGGCCGCCCTGGACCGCAGATAGCGCTGCTCGGGCAGGCTGAGGGTCCGGTCGGCCGCCGACTCGTAGGCGGCCCGCGCGGCTTCGGGCTCGCCCGCGCGCTCCAGGAGGTGCCCTCGTACGGCGTCCGGGCGGTGGTCTCGCAACTCGTCGGCCAGGGCGTCCAGTTCGGACAGCCCCGCGCGCGGGCCGTGGACCATGGCGACGGCGACCGCGCGATTGAGGCGTTCGACCGGGCCGGGAACCAGCCCCACCAGGACGTCGTACAGGCCCAGGATCTCGGCCCAGTCGGTCGCCTCGGGGGTGGGCGCCTCGTCGTGGACGGCGGCGATCGCGGCCCGCAGCTGGTAAGGCCCGGGCCGGCCGCGCGACAGGGCCCGGGTGACCAGTGCGACGCCCTCCTCGATCGCGGCCCTGTCCCAGCGGGCCCGGTCCTGCTCGTCGAGGGGGACGAGCTCGCCGTCCGGCCCGGTGCGCGCCTCGCGCCGGGCATCGGTGAGCAGCATCAGCGCGAGCAGTCCGGTCACCTCGCCGTCGTCGGGCAGCAGGCGGTGGACCGTGCGGGTCAGCCGCAGCGCCTCACCCGCGAGGTCACGGCGCTGGAGCGCGGCACCGGAGGTGGCCGTGTAGCCCTCGTTGAAGATCAGATACAGGGTTTGCAGGACGGACGGCAGCCGCTGTTCCCAGCGCTCCGGGCGGCCGAACCGCACGCCCCGCACCTTCTGCTTGGCCCGGTTGATGCGCTGCGCCATGGTCGCCTCCGGGACCAGATACGCCCGGGCGATCTCCGCCGTGGTGAGACCGCCGACGGCCCGCAGGGTGAGCGCGATCTGCGCCGGCGGTGCCAGGTCCGGATGGCAGCAGAGGAACAGCAGCGACAGGGCGTCGTCCTCGCGGGGCGCCCGCTCCTGCGGCGCCGGTGCCGTGAAGGCGTCGCGGGGCGTGAGCGCCGCCGCCCGCTCCTCGCGCTGCCGCCGGGCCTCGGCGCTGCGCAGGGCGTCGGTGAGCCGCCGGGAGGCGACCCTGATCAGCCAGCCGCGCGGGTTGCCGGGCACGCCGACCGAGGGCCAGCGCATGGCTGCCGCCAGCAGCGCCTCCTGGACGGCGTCCTCGGCCGCGTCGAAGTGCCCGTACCGCCTGACCAGCGCGCCGAGGACCTGCGGTGCGTGCCGGCGCAGCAGGTCCTCGATCTCGGGTGTGGTCATCACCAGCGTGTCCGTCGGTGCCGTCCCGTGCGTCAGATGTCCCCGGAGCCGTCCATGATCGGCCGGATCACGACCGGGTAGTCCGGGGCGCCGGCCGGCTGGGGGCAGCGGGCGACCCGCTCGGCGATCTCCGTGACCCGCTCCAGGCTCTCGCATTCCAGGACCCAGTAGCCGGCCAGCAGCTCCTTGGTCTCGCCGTACGGCCCGTCGGTGATCACGGCCTTGCCGTCGTCACCGAGGGTGACGTGGCGGGTCTGGGCCGGCTCGGCCAGGCCCTGGCCGTCGACGAACTCTCCCGTCTCGGCCAAGTCGTCGTTGATGGCGCCCATGTAGGCGAACATGGTCCGGATCTCCTCCTGGCTCCAGGCCGGGGAGGTCGCCGAGGCCTTGCCGCGCATGGCGTCGTAGTCCGCCTGGGTGCCCTGCACCATGACCAGGTACTTCATCGGTCCGCTCCTTCGGCTCTCACCACCCTGGCGGGTGGCTCTTCACCAGGGACGTCGGAGCCGGGCCGCGCATCTCGACACGGACTCAGGAGTTTTTCGCGACGGTCTCTTCGGGGGCCGTGTCCCCCGGAGCCGTCTCGGGTGGTGTCGGGGCGGGTTCGGCTGGGGTGCCGGAGGCGTCCGTGTCGGCACCCTCTACCTCGTGGGCCCCGCATTCGGGGTTGCGGCACGGGCCCGCCACCCAGCGCGGGACCCAGGTGCCCAGCGTCTTGTGACGCCGGACGACCGTTTCCACCGGCTGTCCACAGCTGGGACAGACGTGTTCTTCGCTGCCCATGTCCTCAGGGTAGGCCGGTTGGGAGCTCAGCGCTTCCCGCCGTGCGTGACCTGCGACAAGAGGGATCTAGGCGGGCCGCTGCGGCCGGGGCTCGCGCCACATGGGCCACATCTGCGGGCCGTCCGGCAGGACGAGGACCGGACCGGCGGGCTCGAAGCCGAGGCGCTCGTACAGCTTGCGGCTGCGGTCGCTGCTGGCCTCCAGGTAGGCGGGCAGACCCTCGCGGTCGCAGCGGTCGAGGACGTCCTCGATGAGCGCGGTGCCGAGTCCCTCGCCCTGGCGGCCCGGGGCGACGCCGATCATCCACAGGTACTCGTGGGCCCGCCCGGCGGGATGGACGGCGGCCGTCAGCCGGCCGATCATCTCGATGCGTTCGTTGTCCGGGTCGACGGCCTGACGCACCTGGGCCGGGCCTTCGTCCTCCGCGTCACCGTCGTGGTCCTCGTCCGCGGGCATCGAGAGCCACAACGCGCAGGCCGAGCCGTCCTCGGTGACGTCGACACGACCGGCCGCGAGCACGATGTCGGTGAAGGCGGCCATGAGACCGGGGTGCTTGGCTCGGCGATCGCGCGCGTCGGGAAAGACCCAGCCGCTGACGGGGTCGTCCTGGAACGCCTCGTCCAGGAGCCGGACGATCAGCTCCCTGTCCCCCGCGCCCGCCGCCCGGATGACCACACCCATGCCCCGCCCCTTCGTTCGCCCCGACGGGCGTGATCGTAGGGCGGCCGGGCCGCGCGGAGGGATACGCGCGGGATCTTGGCGGGATTCGATCGAACGGTTGCTCAAATCCGACCCGCGCGGCGTGCGGGAAGGGGGCGGGCCCCGCACACCGTGGGGCAGTGCGGGACCCGCCGGCCGGAGACCGGGGGGCGTGCGGGGTCAGGAGCCGCACGCCCCCCGGCCTTCCGGGGCTCTGCCCTTCGGTCGCCCGAAGGTCGTCACAGGTACTGCACGTGCTGCCGTCGACCACCGGTCACCGACGGGCGCCGGTCGTCAACTGGTGCGCCTGGTCACGAACTCGGCGAGTGCCAGCAGGCCGCCCGCCGCCTCCGGGTCCGGCACCGCGCGGGCCAGCTGCTGCATCGCCCGGGCCATCCGGTCGGCCGCCTGGCCCTGTGCCCAGTCCCGGCCGCCCGCCCGCTCCACGGTCAGGGCGAGATACCCGAGGTCTTCCTTCTCGGCGGGCCGGGCGTACAGCTCGGCGAGTTCGGCCGCCGCCGGTGTGCCGGAGGCGAAGGCCGCGACCACCGGCAAGGACTTCTTGCGGGCTGCGAGGTCGGCCCTGACGGGCTTGCCGGTGCGGTCCGGGTCGCCCCATATGCCGATGACGTCGTCGATGAGCTGGAAGGCGAGCCCGGCCTCCCGGCCGAACGCGTCCAGCGCCCCGACTTCCTCGTCCGAGGCGCCGGCGTACAGCCCGCCGATCGCGCAGGCACTCCCGATCAGGGCGCCCGTCTTGGCCTCCGCCATGGCGAGCACCTCGTCGAGCGTGACGTCGGCCGGGTCGCACCGCTCCATCGCCGTGTCCGCGTGCTGTCCCGCGCACAGTTCGACCACGCAGTCCGCGAGCCGGGCGGCGGCGGCCGGGGCCGCCGGATGCGGGTCCTGTGCCAGCAGCCGCAAGGCGAGCGCCTGAAGGGTGTCGCCGGCGAGGATGGCGTCGGCGTCGCCGAACACCGTCCAGGCCGTGGGCCGGTGACGGCGAGTGGTGTCGCGGTCCATCACATCGTCGTGCAGCAGCGTGAAGTTGTGCACCAGCTCCACCGCCGCGGCGGCCCGAGTCGCCCCCGCCCGCGCCTCGGGCCCCCCGAGGGCAGCCGCCGCGGCCAGCACCAGCGCGGGCCGGATCGCCTTGCCCGAGCCCCCGTCCCCCGGGGTGCCGTCGGCCTGCTCCCAGCCGAAGTGGTACTGGGCGATCCGGCGCATCGACGCGGGCAGCGAGCCGAGCGCGGCCCGCAGCACCGGGTCGACCTCCGCTCGGGCCCGCTCCAGCAGCATGAACGCCTCATGCCCTTCGGCCCGTCCCGGTCCGCCGTCCCGCCGTGTCCCGATGACCCCCGGCCCTCCCGCGGCCCCGGCGGCACGCCGGGACTCGGCGTCGCGCTGCCGCCCGGGGGCGGGCAGCGTCGTCTCCCCCCTGGACTCCGTGAGGGACTCACCCATGGGACCGCCTCGGAGAATGAGCGGACGGTGGCGCTTCCGCTGCCGCTGGGCTCGCACTCCCGGGATGTACCCGTCTTGCCGGGCGGGAACACGGCCGGCGTACCGGGATCGTCACCGCCAGCGGCCGATCTCGACGTTCTCCAGGACGCCGAGCGCGTCCGGTACCAGCACCGCCGCCGAATAGTAGGCCGTGACCAGGTACTTGATGATGGCCTGTTCATTGATGCCCATGAAGCGCACCGACAGGCTCGGCTCGATCTCGTCCGGGATGCCGGAGGCGCGAAGGCCGATGACTCCCTGGTCGGCCTCCCCGGTACGCAGGGCGATGATCGACGTCGTACGGGCGTCCGACACCGGGATCTTGTTGCACGGGAAGATCGGCACGCCGCGCCAGGTGGGAATGCGGTTGCCCGCCATGTCGATGGTCTCGGGGACCAGCCCGCGCTTGTTGAGCTCACGGCCGAACGCGGAGATGGCGCGGGGGTGCGCCAGCAGCATCTTGGTGCCGCGGCGCCTGCTGAGCAGCTCGTCCAGGTCGTCCGGGCTGGGCACGCCGTCGTGCGGCTGGAGCCTTTGGTCGTACTCGCAGTTGTGCAGGAGCCCGAAGTCGCGGTTGTTGATGAGCTCGTGCTCCTGGCGCTCCTTCAGCGCCTCGACCGTCAGCCGGATCTGCTGCTCGGTCTGGTTCATGGGCTGGTTGTAGAGGTCGGCCACACGCGTGTGGATCCGCAGCACGGTCTGGGCGACGCTCAGTTCGTACTCGCGGGGCCGGGCGTCGTAGTCGACGAAGGTGTGCGGGATGTCCGGCTCGCCGGAGTGGCCCGAGGAGAGGTCGATCTCCTTCTCGCCGTACTTGTTGGAACGCTGCGAGGGGATCGAGCGGCGCTGCTGAAGGTGCTCGCGCAGGGTGTCCGAGCGCTCGGCGATCTGCGCGAAGTCCTGGCGGGACAGCACGAGCACGGTGCACGCGGTGAGCGCGCGGACCGTGTACTCCCAGATCGCGTCGTCGTCGAGCAGCGCGTCGTCGCCGAAGTAGGCGCCGTCGGCGAGGATGCCGAGGGACTCGTCGTCCCCGTACGGGCCCGTGCCGACCTTCTCCACCCGGCCGTGCGCCAGGAGGTAGACCTCGTCGGACGCGCTGCCGAACGAGGCGATCACCTCGCCCGCCGGGATCTCCCGCTGCTCGCAGCGGCGGGCGATCTCGAAGAGCACCTCCTCGTCCTCGTAGGACCGCAGCGCCGGCAGTTCACCGAGCTCGGCGGGGATGATCTCGACGCGGTCGCCGGTCTTCACGAACGTGAGCCGGCCGTCGCCCACGGCGTACGTCAGCCGCCGGTTCACCCGGTACGTACCACCCTGGATGTCGACCCACGGCAGCATCCGCAGCAGCCAGCGGGAGCTGATCTCCTGCATCTGTGGCACGGACTTGGTCGTGGTGGCCAGGTTCCGCGCGGCCGCCGTGCCGAGACTCTGCTGCGGCTTGGTCTGCTCCGTGCGGACCTCTTCGCCTACCGACATAGAGAACTGCCCTCCCGGTTGTGACCGACGCCCATATGCCTCGGGCATCGATGTGCACGGGCAAGCCTTCCTCACTCCGCGTCGTGGTGCTATTACCCGAAAGAGCGGGAATGGATCTTCGCTCGGCTGGGCAGAGGGGCCCGTTTCGACGTTCGAAAGCCTCGTTCGGCGGCTCCGGCGCGGCTGGCGACAACCCGTCGGAACCTGTCGCCAATGCCTCTGGGAAGCGGGCGGGTCCGGGCCTAGCGTGATGAGCCGCTCCCCCGACTCCTCACGGAAACGGCCTCGTCCATGCAGTACATCGCGCCGATCGGCGTCGGCGTCCTCTACGCCCTGTTGATGTCCCTGGTACGCGAACCGCACAGACGGCGCCTGAACGCGCTCATGGTCGGCGGTGCCGGAGCCGCCTATCTCAGCGGCGGTGGCCTCGGCGGCTGGGAGTTCGCCTTCACGGCGCTCCTCACGTACGTCGCCTTCCGCGGCCTGGAGTCCTGGACGTGGATCGGCGCCGGCTGGCTGCTGCACACGGTGTGGGACGTCGTCCACCACATCAAGGGCAACCCGATCATCCCGTTCGCCCACACCTCTTCGATGGGCTGCGCGATCTGTGACCCGGTCATCGCGGTGTGGTGCCTGCGGGGCGGGCCGTCGCTCATCGCGTGGGCGCGGAACCGGCGGTGGCCCGGACAGCGGCACCCCGACGCGACGACGGACGTCGACAGCGGCTCCGAGACAGCCGGCCCGGACCGGGCCGTCACGCCCGCCTCTGCCACGCCCGGGTGACAATGGCCCGGTGACCAGCCCCGACTCTCCCGGCCTCGACGCGCTCCGGCCCCGGCTTCCCTCGCCGGTGCAGGAGATCGTCGACGGCCGGTTCGAGCGCCGGGGCGTGCGGCTGCTGCTGAAGCGGGACGATCTCATCCACCCCGAGCTGATCGGCAACAAGTGGCGCAAGCTGGCACCGAACCTCGCGGCCGCTGACGGCCGCGCCATCGCCACCTTCGGCGGCGCCTGGTCGAACCACCTGCGCGCCACCGCCGCGGCCGGCCGGCTGCTCGGGATCGCCACGGTCGGTGTCGTACGCGGCGACGAGCTGGCGGACCGGCCCCTCAACGCGTCACTGGCGCGCTGTGCGGCCGACGGCATGCGGCTGCTCTTCGTCGACCGCTCGACGTACCGCCGCAAGTCCGAACCGCACACCCTGACCGCGATCCTGCGTGCGGCGGGCGCCGAGGACGCGTACGTCGTCCCGGAGGGCGGCAGCAACGCCGAAGCCGTACGCGGCTGCCAGGAGCTCGGCGCCGAGCTGCGCGGCCGGGCCGACGTCGTCGCCGTGGCCTGTGGGACGGGCGGCACCCTGGCAGGGCTGGCGGCGGGCCTCGCTCCCGAGCAGCGCGCGTTGGGCGTGCCGGTCCTCAAAGGCGGCTTCCTGACCGCCGAGACCGAGACCCTGCAACGGCGGGCCTTCGGCGGCCGACGAGGCACCTGGAGCCTGGACGACCGCTTCCATTTCGGCGGCTACGCGCGCGTGCCCGACGAGCTGGAGGCCTTCGCCGCGGACTTCGAGGACCGGCACGGCCTGCCGGTCGAGCGCCTGTATGTCGCCAAGCTGCTGTACGGGCTCGTCACCCTGGCCGGCGAAGGCGCCTTCCCGCGCGGGACGGCGGTCGCGGCGGTGGTCACCGGGCGGCCCTTCTCCTAGTCACCTTCCGTGAGGTGCCACCCTGGCCTCACTTCCCGAGGCCTCGTCCCGCCGTCACGCCGCCTCCCGGAAGGCCGCGGCCTCCTCCAGGTCCAGCCTGCGCAGCAGGGTGCGCAGCATCTCGTCGTCGATGTAGCGGCCGTCCCGGAGTCGGACGAACACCTCGCGTTCGGCGCTGATCATCTCCCTCGACAGCCGCCGGTAGGTGTCGTCGACGGACTCCCCGGTGACCGGGTTGGCCTGCCCGAGCCGTTCCCAGACGGCGTTGCGGCGGCGCTCCAGGACGATGCGCAGACGGTCGGCGAGCGGGGCGGGCAGGGCGTTGCGCTCGTCGGCGAGGAGTTCGTCCAGGCGCCGTTCGGCGGCCCGGGACGCCTGGGCCTGGGCGTTGGCCTCGGCCAGCGTCTCCGACTGCGCGTCCCGCCCGGGGAACTTCAGCAGCCGGATCAGCGGGGGCAGGGTCAGGCCCTGCACGACCAGGGTCCCGATGACCGTGGTGAAGGTGAGGAAGAGGATGAGGTTGCGCTGCGGGAACGGTTCCTCGCCGTCGTGCAGGGTGAGCGGGATCGAGAAGGCGATGGCCAGCGAGACCACGCCCCGCATCCCGGCCCACGCGATGACGAACGGCCCCTTCCAGGTCGGGCTCTCCTCCCGCTCCCGCACCCGGGCCGACAGCAGCCGCGGCAGGAAGGTCGCCGGATACACCCAGACGAACCGGGCCGCGACGACGACCAGGAAGACGGCAACCGCGTACCAGGCGGCCTGGACGCCCTCGAACTCCCCGAGGCCCCTGAGGACCACCGGCAGCTGGAGCCCGATCAGCGCGAACACCGCCGACTCCAGGACGAAGGCGACCATCTTCCAGACCGCCTCCTCCTGGAGCCGCGTGGCGAAGTCGACCTCCCACGCGCGGTGCCCCAGGTAGAGCGCGACGACCACGACGGCGAGCACCCCGGAGGCGTGCACCTGCTCGGCCACGGCGTACGCGACGAACGGGATCAGCAGGGACAGCGTGTTCTGGAGCAGCACTTCCTTCACGTGCGTGCGCAGCCAGTGGATCGGCGCCATCAGCAGCAGTCCCACCACGACTCCGCCGACCGCCGCGAGCAGGAACTCCCCGATGCCCTCGGCCCAGGTCGCGCCCTCGCCGACGGCGGCGGCCAGGGCCACCCGGTAGGCGGTGATCGCCGTCGCGTCGTTCAGCAGGGACTCGCCCTGGAGAATCGTGGTGATCCGCGAGGGCAGCCCTACCCGGCGGGCCACGGCCGTCGCCGCGACCGCGTCCGGGGGCGCCACCACCGCGCCGAAGACCAGGGCCGCGGTCAGCGGCAGGTCCGGCACGATCAGGTACAGGGCCCAGCCGACGGCGAACGTCGCGAACAGCACGTATCCGACGGACAGCATCGCGACCGGCCGCATCTGCGCCCGCAGGTCGAGGTAGGAGCTGTCGGTGGCAGCCGTGTGCAGCAGCGGGGGCAGGAGGAGCGGCAGGACGATGTGGGGGTCGAGGGTGTACTCGGGCACGCCGGGGACGTAGCTGACCACGAGTCCCACGGCCACCAGCAGCAGCGGAGCCGGCACCGGGGTGCGCCGCGAGGCCGCGGCGATCGCCGCACTGCCCGCCACGAGCAGCAGCAGTGGCATCACATCCATCGTTCTCGCCCACCCTCATTTTCGACGCGGTCTTCCGCCCGACCGTCGTAACCTGGCAATCATGAAACAGTGCACGCACGCCGACGCGCTGCCGCACCCCGAGCCCGGCCCGCTCAGCGAGACCTGTACGGAGTGCTTGGCGGAGGGCCTGGACCCGGTGCAGCTTCGGCTGTGCCTCAGCTGCGGTCACGTCGGCTGCTGCGACTCCTCGCCGGGACGGCACGCGGCGGAGCATCATAAGGAGTCGGGCCATCCCGTCATGCGGACGCACGAGCCCGGGGAGACCTGGCGCTGGTGCTTCGTCGACCATGTCCTGGTGTGACGCCACGAGGCCCCGGCGCCGGACGGTTCGACCGCCTGACGTCTGGGTACGTCAACCCGGCGCGCGCTCTTCCCATTTGGGCCCGCCCAACCCCTAGACACGGAGCGTATCCACAGGTTTACTGTGAGTGACGACAAGGGGTTGGGGTCCCGGGGACAGGACCGTCGAGAGCGCGATAGCGTCACCGCTGAACCACGTATCGCGTTGTTCCGAGGGGCGACCCTCGGCCCTGTAACGCTTGTACCACCATGGAGGTGAGGGTGTCCCAGATCGCAGGCGAGCCCGCGACCCAGGACTTCGTCGAAGTCCGGCTGCCGGCCGCGGGTGCCTACCTGTCGGTGCTGCGTACGGCCACGGCCGGTCTCGCGGCCCGTTTGGACTTCACCCTCGACGAGATCGAGGATTTGCGCATCGCGGTGGACGAGGCCTGCGCGATCCTGCTGCAGCAGGCCGTGCCCGGCTCGGTGCTCAGCTGTGTCTTCCGCCTCGTCGACGACTCACTCGAGGTCACCGTCTCGGCACCGACCACGGATGGTCACGCCCCCTCGCGGGACACCTTCGCCTGGACCGTCCTGTCCGCTCTCGCGGGCAAGGTCTCCTCTGCCGTGGACAAGGACAAAACCGTTTCGATCAGCCTCTACAAACAGCGCGGCGCGGGACCCGGGCCGGCGTGAGGAGCGAGGACGGGCCGGTGCGGGACGAAGAGCGCAGCACACGAGAGCTGCCGGCCGAGGGCACGGGCACGAGTGGTCCGAGCGGTGCCCGGCGCATGGCGGACGGCATCAACGGCATTCCCGAGCAGGCCCGCCCCCATCCTGAGGACGACTCCGCGGGGGCGGTCCTCCCGGGCGGCGGGCGGGACCGGGACGGTGCCGTACGGAGCGCGCCTCCGGGCGGGGAGATCACCGCATCCCCGGCCCAGGGGGGTTCCCCCACTCACACGCAGTCGAGTGTGGCGGAGGAGGCGAGGGCTCGGGGAAGGGCGACGGGCGGGACGATGAGCGAGCACGAGCGACACTCCGAGGACGAGGCGCCGCGCGCCCACCGCGCGCAAAGTGCCCACCACGGCTCCCCGGACCGCAGCGGGGCGCGCGAGATGTTCCTCAAGCTGCGCACCCTGAGCAGTGGCAGCCCGGAGTACGCGGAGCTGCGCAACCAGCTGGTCCGGATGCATCTGCCGCTCGTGGAGCATCTGGCGCGCCGCTTCCGCAACCGCGGCGAGCCGCTGGACGACCTCACCCAGGTCGCCACGATCGGCCTGATCAAGTCGGTGGACCGTTTCGACCCGGACCGCGGCGTGGAGTTCTCCACGTACGCCACTCCCACGGTCGTCGGTGAGATCAAGCGGCACTTCCGTGACAAGGGCTGGGCGGTGCGCGTCCCGCGTCGGCTGCAGGAGCTGCGCCTGGCGCTCACCACGGCCACCGCGGAGCTCTCCCAGCTGCACGGCCGCTCCCCCACCGTCCACGAGCTCGCCGAGAAGCTGGCGATCTCGGAGGAGGAGGTCCTGGAGGGCCTGGAGTCCGCCAACGCGTACTCCACGCTGTCCCTGGACGTCCCCGACACCGACGACGAGTCCCCGGCGGTCGCCGACACCCTCGGCGCCGAGGACGAGGCGCTGGAGGGCGTGGAGTACCGCGAGTCCCTCAAGCCGCTCCTGGAGGATCTCCCGCCGCGTGAGAAGCGGATCCTGCTGCTGCGGTTCTTCGGGAACATGACCCAGTCGCAGATCGCGCAGGAGGTCGGCATCTCGCAGATGCACGTCTCCCGGCTGCTGGCGCGCACCCTGGCCCAGCTGCGGGAGAAGCTCCTCGTCGAGGAGTGACGGCTACTTCTCCGGGTTGCCGGAGTTGCCGGGCCCGCGGATCCCGAGGGCCCGGGTCGCCTCCGGGTTCACCAGCAGCACGAGCGAGGCGACTGCGGCGGCCGCGAGGGCGATCCCGCCCGGAATGGCCATGCTGTCGGCCTGCAGCAGGTTGTAGGCCACCGGCAGGGCCATGAGCTGGGTGATCACGGCCGGGCCGCGGCTCCAGCTGCGCAGGGCGAGCAGTCCGCGGGCCGCGAGCAGCGGCAGCAGTGCGAGCACGACCAGCGTGATCCCTCCGGTCACAGCCTGCTGCCGGTCGTCCGGGTGCCCCGTGAGGCCGAGGACGAGGATCCAGACGCCGCCGACGACCAGCGCGAGGCCCTCCAGTGCGGCCAGCAGCGCGGCGTACGTCAGACGCCGGGGGCGGGGGCCGGTGGTTTCCTCGGTGACGGGGGTCTGCTCACTGCTCACCCCTGAAGGGTAGCCCCCGGCGCGCACGCCCCCTGGGGGGCGCTTCACCCCCGCTCTCTTACCGGATCCCTACCTCGGTATGGGCCAGGTACCACCCAGTAGGTACGCTGCCAGTCATGCGTGCACTTCTCGTGGTCAATCCGGCGGCTACCACCACAAGTGCGCGCACACGCGACGTACTGATCCATGCGCTCGCCAGCGAGATGAAGCTGGAGGCCGTCACCACCGAGTACCGCGGCCATGCGCGCGACCTGGGCCGGCACGCGGCCGAGAGCGACGACATCGACCTGGTGGTGGCCCTCGGCGGCGACGGCACGGTCAACGAAGTGGTCAACGGCCTTCTGCACGCCGGCCCCGCCCCGGGGCATCTGCCCGGCCTGGCCGTGGTCCCCGGCGGCTCCACGAATGTCTTCGCCCGCGCCCTGGGCCTGCCCAACGACGCCGTGGAAGCCACCGGCGCCCTGCTGGACGCCCTGCGCGACGGCAGCGAACGGACCGTCGGCCTGGGCCTGACCTCGGGCACGCCGGGCACGGAGGACGAGGCGGTCCCCTCCCGCTGGTTCACCTTCAACGCGGGCCTCGGTTTCGACGCCGGTGTGGTGGGCCGTGTGGAGCAGCATCGCGAACGGGGCAGGAAATCCACACACGCTCTTTACGTGCGCCAGGTGATGCGTCAACTGCTGGGCGAGCCGAACCGCCGGCACGGGACGATCACACTGGAGCGGGCCGGCGAGGACCCGGTCACCGATCTGGTGCTGTCCATAGTCTCGAACACCTCCCCGTGGACGTTTCTGGGTAATCGCCCGATCTATGCGGCGCCTAAAGCCTCGTTCGATACCGGCCTTGATCTCTTCGGTCTCAGCCGCCTCTCCACCGCGGCGGTTGCCCGGTATGGCACCCAGTTGCTCACTTCGTCCCCCGAGCGTGGACCCCATGGCAAGCACGCCACCTCTCTGCACGACTTGACGGAGTTCACCTTGCATTCGAAGGTCCCGCTCCCCCTCCAGATGGACGGTGACCACCTGGGGCTCCGGACAAGCGTGACGTTCACAGGCGTACGCCGTGCACTGCGTGTGATTGTGTGAGCAGAACTGGCTAAAGTCCTTTCACTCGAACGTTTAGGCCAGGGTCCACCCCATGGAAGTACGGCTGTGACCTAGTAGACACCGAAGAATCAAAAAAAACTTTCCAGAAGGGGTTGTATCCGCCGCTGAGGTTTGCGAGTCTCTACGTGGCGATCGAGACGGCCCGCAACACCGGCCTCCACTGATCACCAGAACCCCTCTTCAACTCACAGGACCTTCGCCGGGGAACCTGGCAGTCGGCCCTTCACTTGTTGAGGGATTCGTGAAAGCGTTCACATTCACAAGCAAGCCCTGCACGTAATACCAAGGAGAGGTAGCAGCCATGGACTGGCGTCACAACGCCGTTTGCCGCGAGGAAGACCCCGAGCTCTTCTTCCCCATCGGCAACACCGGTCCTGCGCTGCTGCAGATCGAGGAAGCCAAGGCCGTCTGCCGTCGCTGCCCGGTGATCGAGCAGTGTCTGCAGTGGGCGCTCGAGTCCGGTCAGGACTCCGGCGTCTGGGGTGGTCTCAGCGAGGACGAGCGCCGTGCCATGAAGCGCCGCGCCGCCCGCAACCGGGCCCGTCAGGCCTCCGCCTGACAACCCACCCCTGCTGACAGCCTGAGCTTGGCGGCGCGTACAGCGCGTACGCATCTCCCGCCCCCGAGCCGCAGCGCGCAGTTCCCCCGATGCGCTTAGTTAAGCAGCAACGAGCTTAAGCCCCGGGCCACTTGGTGGCCCGGGGCTCAATGCTTTCCCGGCCCCTTCACCAGGGCCGGGCTTTCCGCTACTTCTGGGACCGCACCGGAATGTCCAGGATCACGCGGGTGCCGCGCTCCGGGGCCGGGACCATGTCGAAGGTGCCGCCCAACTCGCCCTCCACCAGGGTCCGCACGATCTGGAGACCGAGATTGCCGGCGGTGTGCGGATCGAAGCCCTCCGGCAGGCCGACTCCGTCGTCCTGCACCGTGACCAGAAGCCGGGCCTCCTTGGTCGTGCCGCCGCGGACCGCGGAGACCTCGACCGTGCCGGTGTCGCCCTCGCGGAATCCGTGCTCCAGCGCGTTCTGCAGCACCTCGGTCAGCACCATCGACAGCGGTGTGGCGACCTCGGCGTCCAGGATGCCGAAGCGTCCGGTGCGCCGGCCGGCGACCTTGCCCGGCGAGATCTCCGCGACCATGGCCAGCACACGGTCGGCGATGTCGTCGAACTCCACCCGCTCGTCCAGGTTCTGGGAGAGCGTCTCGTGCACGATCGCAATCGATCCGACGCGCCGCACCGCCTCTTCGAGGGCCTCGCGGCCTCGGTCGGACTCGATGCGCCGGGCCTGGAGACGGAGTAGCGCCGCCACCGTCTGGAGGTTGTTCTTGACGCGGTGGTGGATCTCCCGGATCGTCGCGTCCTTGGTGATCAACTCGCGCTCGCGGCGACGCAGTTCGGTGACGTCCCGGAGCAGGACGAGGGAACCGATGCGGGTGCCCTTCGGCTTGAGCGGGATCGCGCGGAACTGGATGACCCCGTCGGTGGCCTCGATCTCGAACTCGCGCGGGGCCCAGCCGCTGGCGACCTTGGCGAGTGCCTCGTCCACCGGGCCCCGGGTCGGGGCGAGTTCCGCGGTGGTCCTGCCCAGGTGCTGGCCGACGAGGTCGGAGGCGAGACCGAGCCGGTGGTAGGCGGACAGGGCGTTCGGGGAGGCGTACTGGACGATGGCGTCGGCGTCGAGCCGGATCAGGCCGTCGCCCACGCGGGGCGAGGCGTCCATGTCGAGTTGCTGATTGGCGAACGGGAAGGAGCCGGCCGCGATCATCTGCGCGAGGTCGGAAGCGCTCTGCAGATAGGTGAGTTCCAGGCGGCTCGGGGTGCGCACGGTGAGGAGGTTGGTGTTGCGGGCGATGACACCGAGGACGCGGCCCTCCCGCCGCACGGGGATCGACTCGACCCGGACGGGTACCTCCTCCCGCCACTCGGGGTCGCCCTCGCGCACGATGCGGCCCTCGTCGAGGGCGGCGTCCAGCATCGGGCGGCGACCGCGTGGGACGAGGTGGCCCACCATGTCGTCCTGGTAGGAGGTCGGGCCGGTGTTGGGGCGCATCTGGGCGACCGAGACGTACCGGGTGCCGTCGCTGGTGGGGACCCACAGCACCAGGTCGGCGAAGGAGAGGTCGGAGAGCAGCTGCCACTCCGAGACCAGCAGGTGCAGCCACTCGAGATCGGTGTCGTCGAGGGCGGTGTGCTGGCGTACGAGTTCGTTCATGGAGGGCACGTGTGCGAGCGTACCCGGGGGTTCGTACGGCCCTGAAACACCCGCGGGCCGCGGCGCCTGGGAGGGACCCTCAACCCTCCCGGCACCGCAGCCCGGAGCAGCATCGGCCGTGGGGTGTGCGGTCCCGGTCGGCCGAAGGATGAGGAGCCGGGGCAGTCAGGGCAGAGAGCCTCGGTTCCTCGGTCCGCCTTCCTGTGCGGGGAAGACGGAGTCCGGTGCGCGTGGTTCACGCGCTCTCGTCACGCATTGTGGACTAGACCACTTGCGGGTGTCCATGCGTGGGAGGCTGTTCGTTGTTGTCGTTTCCGCGACACGTCGGACGCGCCGGCGTCCAGCAGGCAGCCTAACCCGTGTGGGTTCCTGTGCGGGGCCAGATGGACAGGGCAATTTCCGCGACGGCCTCCAGTTCCTCCCGGCTCGCCCCGTCGCGCGCCTGTTGTGACATGCCCTGGATCATCGCGCCGGTGTGCCGGGCCAGGGCGGCGGCGTCGGTGGCCGGCGGCAGTACGCCCGCGGCGACATCGGCCCTGATCCGGCTCTCGAACGCGGCGATGTTGGCGTTGCGGCGGTCCCGCAGCGACTGCTCCACCTCGGGGTTCGAGCAGTTCGCGGCGGCGTGGACGACGAGGCAGCCGTGCGGGTGGCCGGGTTCGGTGTAGGCGACGGCGGCTTCGCGCAGGATGCGTTCGATGGCGGCCCGGGCGGTGGGCTCCTCGGCCAGGGCACGGTCGGTGAAGGATCCGTGCCTCGCGCCGTAGACGCTGACGACCTCCTCGAAGAGGGACCTCTTGTCACCGAAGGCCGCGTAGAGACTGGGGGCGCCGATGTCCATGACGCGGGTGAGGTCGGAGACGGACGTGGCTTCGTAGCCGTGCTCCCAGAAGGCCAGGAGGGCCTTCTCCAGCGCGGACTCGCGATCGAAGGAGCGCGGGCGGCCCCGGGGCTTGGCCTTGACCTTGGCCTTTCCGTCCCCGGCGGACCTCGCGCTCGCGGCGTCCTGCCCCTTCGCGTCGGGCGCCTTCACGCTCGGGGGGCGGGGCGCCTTCGCGCTCGCGGGGTCAGCGCCCTTCGCGCTGTCGGCGGTTCCGTCGGATACGTCGTCCTTCACCATGGGGTGGATTTTATAGCGGACGCTAGAGAAATGTCGGCGGACTGCTGTACGGTCATTTTTGTAGCGACCACTACGGAAATGAAGGGGGCGCCGGCATGGGCGTGCTCGCAGGCAGGACGGCACTCGTCACGGGGGCGAGCAGGGGCATCGGGCGGGGTATCGCCGAGCGGCTGGGGCGTGATGGCGCACGGGTCGCGGTGCACTACGGCCGGAACGAGACGGCGGCGAAGGAGACGGTCGCGGCGATCGAGAGCGCCGGCGGCTCGGCCTTCGCGGTGGGCGTGGAGCTGGGCGTACCGGGGGACGCCGAGGCCCTGTGGGCGGAGTTCGACCGGCACGCGGACGGGCTGGACATCCTGGTGAACAACGCGGCGATCGGGAACACGCGGCCGATCGGTCAACTGGAGGAGCGCGAGTACGACGAGGTCTTCGCGGTGAACGTGAAGGCGCCGTTCTTCATCCTCAAGCACGGCATGACCCGCCTGCGGGACGGCGGCCGGGTCGTCAACATCTCGTCCGGACTGGCCCGGACCGCGGTGATGCCGGACAACATGGCGTACGCGATGACGAAGGGCGCGCTGGACGTCTTCTCGCGTGACATGTCCAAGGTGCTGGGGCCCCGGGGCATCACGGTGAACTCGGTGGCCCCGGGCATCATCGAAACGGACAACACGGCCGACCTGCTGCACGGCAGCCCCGACGGCTGGGCCAAGGCTGCCGCGATATCCGCACTGGGCGGGGTGGGCCGGCCCGCCGAGGTCGCCGACGTGGTGGCGTTCCTGGTCTCGGACGCGGGGCGCTGGACGACGGGGAGTTGGGTGGACGTGACGGGGGGTTCGCTCACCTGACCGCTCCTGCGGCTGCGGCTCGGCACGGCGGCCGCAACGGGCCACTCGCCGCCCTGTTCACCTGTCGGCCCGTCGGCCCGCCAGCCCGTCGGCCCGCTGGTGACGCTCCGCGACTCCCCCGTTCTCAGCGGGTCTCCGTGACCTTCGCCAGCGCCCGCGGAGCGTCCGGGTCCTGCCCCCGGGCGATCGTGACCTCGTAGGCCAGGAGTTGGAGGGGGATGATCTCCAGGATGGGCTGGACCTCCTCGGCCACGTCCTCCGTGGGCAGGACGAAGCCGGCCGATGCCTGCTCGACCTGGTCCCGGGGGCCGATGACGACGAGGTCGGCACCGCGGCCACGCAGCCGGTCCAGCACGGGCTGGAGCGCTTCGCCGCCCTTGCCGTCGGTGACCACGGCGATGACCGGGGAGACGTTGTCGACCATGGCGAGCGGTCCGTGCAGGAGGTCCGCGCCGGAGTAGGAGAGGGCGGGGATGTAGCTGGTCTCCATCAGCTTGAGGGCGGCCTCCTTGGCCGTGGGATAGCCGTAGCCGCGTGAGGTGATCACCATGCGCTCGGCGAAGCGGTAGCGGGCGGCCAGGGAACGCACCTCGTCCTGCCGGGCGAGCAGTTGCTCGGCGAGCTCCGGCAACACCCGCGCGGGCGCGCCGTCGCCACCGCGCAGACCCTCGACGAAGAGATAGAGCGCCAGGAGGGAGGCTGTGTACGTCTTGGTCGCGGGGAGAGCCTTCTCCGGTCCGGCCATGATGTCGATGTGGTACTCGGAGACGCCCGCGAGCGGGGAGTCCGGGTTGTTGGTGACGGCCAGGGTGATCGCGCCGGCCTCGCGTGCGGCCCGGGTCGAGGCGACCAGGTCCGGGGAACCGCCGGACTGGCTGACGGTGACGACGAGGACGTCGGTGAGATCGGGCCGGGCGCCGTAGGCCGTCGTGGTGGACATCGAGGTGAGTCCGCAGGGCAGACCGAGCCGGATCTCAAGAAGGTACTTCGCGTACAGAGCGGCGTTGTCGGAGGTGCCGCGGGCCGTCAGCAGAACGAAGCGGGGCGCGCGGGCGGCGATCTGCCGGGCCACGTCCTGGATGACGGGGGCGCCTTCGGACAGGATCCGGCGCAGGACGGCGGGCTGTTCCGACATCTCCCGGGCCATGGTCCGGCCCGGGAGCTCGCTGAGGGGATCCGGTGTGGCGGCGGTCATGGCGGGGTTCCTTCCGGAGACGGAGCGGCTGCGGATCCCATTCCACTCCCCCGGGCCGGCGAGCGCCCGCCCGGGTCCTCGATTCACCGTCCTCACCCGTGCGGAGCGACGCTCTTCACCCCCTGCCGACCCGGCCGGCACGGCGGCGCCATCCGCCCGGGAGCGGCTGCGGTCACCCTGGGAGAGACGGATCCGCTCTGTTAGATTGGTCTAAACCACCCGACCCCTTCCGGGTCCAGTCCCAGTTGAGCATTCCTTCCAGATCGGCAGGCCCAGCGTGGAAGTTGTCATCGTTCCGGACGCCAAGGCGGGCGGCGAGCTCATCGCGGAGGCCATGGCCCGGTTGCTGCGGCGCAAGCCCGGAGCCCTGCTCGGCGTGGCCACCGGCTCCACGCCGCTGCCCGTGTACGAGGCGCTGGCGGAGAAGGTGCGCTCCGGCGCTGTGGACGCGGGGCGGGCCCGGATCGCGCAGCTCGACGAGTACGTGGGACTGCCCGCCGATCACCCGGAGTCGTACCGCTCGGTGCTGCGGCGTGAGGTGCTGGAGCCGCTGGGGATCGCGATGGACCAGTTCATGGGCCCGGACGGCACGGCGGAGGACGTGCAGGGGGCGTGCGAGGCGTACGACCAGGCTCTGTCGGACGCCGGGGGTGTGGACCTTCAGCTGCTCGGGATCGGGACCGACGGGCACATAGGGTTCAACGAGCCGTGCTCGTCGCTGGCGTCGCGGACACGGATCAAGACGCTGACCGAGCAGACCCGGATCGACAACGCCCGTTTCTTCGACGGCGACATCGACCAGGTGCCGCACCACGTGATCACGCAGGGCATCGGCACCATCCTGGAGGCCCGGCACCTGGTGCTGCTCGCCACCGGTGAGGGCAAGGCGGACGCGGTCGCGGCGACGGTGGAGGGGCCGGTCGCGGCAGTGTGCCCGGCGTCCGCGCTCCAGCTCCACCCGCATGCGACCGTCGTCGTCGACGAGGCCGCCGCCTCGAAGCTGAAGCTGGCGGACTACTTCCGGCACACCTACGTCAACAAGCCGGAGTGGCAGGGAATCTAGGGCTTCCCGGCGGGGCCGCACACTGCGGTCGCCGTCGCCTGGGCCACACACCACCGGCGCCCGGGCTGGACACCCCCGTCGCCCTGGTCGGACGCCACCGCCTGCCGGGTGGGACGCCCCCGCCGCCCCGGTCGGGCCCCATCCCCTGCCGGGTCGGACGCCGCCTCCCGGTGGCCCGAGCCCAACGAGACCTCGCGGCCGGAAGTCCTGGTGGCCGGACGCCCCAGCGGCCGAAGGCCCCGGGGCCTCAACGACCGGTGGCCTCCGCCCCCACCACGTCGTCGGCCGGTTCGTCCTGGGCGTGCCAGCCGGCCACCCACAGGGGTGTCAGCCAGTGGGTGGCGAGGACGGCGATGAGCAGGGGCGCGGCATAGGCCTTCGGGGCGTCGCCGGCGATCCCGCCCGTGATCAGCAGGGTGGCCGCCGCCGCGACCAGCAGCAGTGTGGTCACGCGGTGGGCCCGGGCCAGGACGCGGTTGCGTTCCGCCGACTGGCGTTCGTCCAGCACGCGCTCGCGCAGTTCCAGCAGGCCTCGGGTCGCGCTGTTGATCACGCCGGTCGCGACCATCCAGGGCAGGAGCAGCACCGCCATCACGGCCGCGGCCCACAGCGGCTCGCCCTCGGCGAGGCAGAAGTGGGCCATCAGCCCGCCGAGGGCCAGGCTGAGGGTGACATGGGCGACGACGACCAGGCGGCGACGTGCCGCCGTGGCGTACCAGGTCGCCGCGCGGCGGTCGTTCATCAGCCGAAGCATGCTCCGGTCGTAGCGGGTCAGGCGTGTCGTCGTCATGGCTGGTTCCTCCCGTAGACCTCGTCCGTGAGCGGCCGGAACGGTTCGAGGGAGAACAGGGCCTCGACCGGCAGACCGAAGAACTTGGAGATCTTCAGCGCCAGGTCGAGGCTCGGGTTGTACTGCCCCCGCTCGATGTAGCCGATGGTCTGGTAGTGGGCTCCCACTGCCTCGGCCAGGCTTTGGCGCGACACCTTGTGTTCGGCACGCACCACGGCCAACCTGTTGTGCACCTGCTCGCTCATGTATAAGAAGTACTACATACGGAGGCAGTCTTACAACCACGAGCGTGAGGGGGGAGGTGGGGAAGGGAGAGGCGGGTCAGTGGTGGTGGCCGTGCCGGCCGAGGGTCTCCACAGGGGTCGCACCGGGGCGGGTCCACTGCGGAACGGGGCGGCTGGTCGGGCCCCAGGAGGGGTTGCCGTGGTCGTCCGAACGCCAGGACCAGCAGGAGTCGCGCCCCTCGGGCCACCCCGCGGGGTTGTCCTCCCACGCCTCGCCTCGGCCGTAGGGCGTCATGTCGAGGAGGCCGAGCGAGCCGTTGACGCGCTCGTTGCCACGGCCAGTCGTGCGGTAGGTGAGGAAGGTCCGGTCGCCGTCGCGCAGGAAGCAGGTCAGGTAGCCCATGGCGCCGCCGACCGGTGCGGCCACGTCGCGCACGGAGTACCAGGGCTGGGTGTAGCCCATGAAGTCGACATAGGCGGCCACTTCGTCCCAGGGGCCCGTGGTCAGGACGGCGAACGAGACGCCGCGGGCGTTGAGGTAGACGGCGTCCTGGAGGTGCCAGGCGGTGGTGGTGCAGCCCTCGCACTGCCCCTGGTGCGGTGCGCCGTCGTACCACATGTGCTGGTAGACCACGAGTTCGTCGCGTCCCTGGAACAGGTCGAGGAAGGGGACCGGCCCGTCGGGGCCGACGACCTCGGCCCTCCCGTCGATCTCCACCATGGGCAGCCGGCGGCGGGCCGCCGCGATGGCGTCGCCTTCGCGGGTGTGGGCCTTCTCGCGGCCCAGCAGTTCGTCACGGGCGGTCTGCCAGGTGGCGAGGTCCACCACCGGCGGGCGGCCGGGCAGAGCGGGGGCGGCGTCGTCCGGCGTGGTCGTCATGCTGTCCTCCGTGGAGTCCGTGCCGGGCGGCGCCTCGCGACGCCGCGGCGGGGGTCACCGGAGAAGACCGACGGCCGGACCGGAACTCATCGGCGGAGAGCGGATGTCCGGGCCGACTTACCCGAAGCGCCACCCAGCACAGCGGCCCGGCCACGCCCCACGCGAAGCGCCATCCAGCACAGCGCCCCAGCCACGCCCAACGCGAAGGCAACCCGACACAGCACCCCGGCCGCCACGCCCCGCGAACGCAACACAGCACCCCGGCCGCCACGCCCCGCGAACGCAACCCGACACAGCGCCCCGGCCACGCCCCGCGTCGCCGCCGGGTCACGCCCCCGCTGTCACGGCCCCTTGATCCCGGCGAGCACCTCGGCCGCCGCCCGGCCGCAGACGCGGGCCGCGCCGTGGGTGGCGATGTGCAGGGCGCCGCGCGGGGCGGCCTGGGGGACGCCCATCTCGATGACGACGGTGTCGGGGCGGGCCGCCAGCAGGACGTCGAGGGCGGAGGCCATCCACGGATGGCGGTGTTCGTCGCGGACGACGGCGACGATGCGGCGGGGGCCGGCCGCCTGGAGGGCCGCCCGGCCCGCGCTCCGGCCGGCGTCGTGCCCGGGGCCGTCCCCGGCGGGGAAGCTGCCCGTCACCGTGCCCGGCAGGAGGTGGATGAGCTCGGCGGCGACGCCCCACGGGGTCTCGTCGCCCACCGCGATGTTGGCGACGGGGGTGAGGGCGGCGACGTAGGGGGGTTCGGTGAGGGGTTCGAAGGCGTCGGGGCTGCCGAGGCCCGGCGCGGCCGTCACGGTCAGGGCGCGGCGTGCGGCGTGCAGGCCGATCTCGGTGCCCTGGGAGCCCCGGGTGTCCTCGGGTCCGCGGCCCGCCGTGCCGGTCCAGCGGGCCAGTGCGCGCACCCGGTCGGCGGCCTCGGCGAGCCGTTCCTCGGGGAGTTCGCCGGCCCGCACGGCACCCACCAGGGCGTCGCGCAGACGCAGGACGGTCGCGTCGTCGGCCAGGCCGCCGCCCACGCAGATGGCGTCGGCGCCCGCCGCGACGGCGAGGACGCTGCCGCGTTCGATGCCGTAGGTGCCGGCGATGGCCCGCATCTCCATGCCGTCGGTGACGATGAGGCCGTCGTAGCCGAGTTCGCCGCGGAGCAGGCCGGTGAGGATGCGGCGGGAGAGGGTCGCCGGGTGCTCGGGGTCCAGGGCCGGGACGAGGATGTGGGCGCTCATGACGGCCCGGCTGCCGGCGGCGATGGCGGCGCGGAACGGGGTCAGTTCGCGCTCGGCCAGGATCTCGGCGGAGACGTCGATGCGCGGCAGGGCGTGGTGGGAGTCGACGGCGGTGTCGCCGTGGCCCGGGAAGTGCTTGGTGCAGGCGGCGACCCCGGCGGACTGCAGGCCCGTCACATAGGCGGCGGTGTGCCGGGCGGCCAGCTCGGTGTCGGCGCCGAAGGAGCGGACACCGATGACCGGGTTGCGGGGATCGGAGTTGACGTCGGCGGACGGGGCCCAGTTGAGGTTGACGCCGCAGGCGGCGAGGCGGCGGCCCAGTTCGTGGGCGACCTGCCGGGTCAGCTCCACGTCGTCGACCGCGCCGAGGGCGTGGTTGCCCGGGAAGGAGGAACCGGACCGCACCTCCAGGCGGGTCACGTCGCCGCCCTCCTCGTCGATCGCGACGAGGACGTCGTCGCGCTCGGCCCGCAGCTGGGCGGTCAGGGCGGCCAGTTGGCCGGGGGAGGCGATGTTGCGGCCGAAGAGCCCGACGGAGGCGAGCCCCTCACCGAGCCGGCGCAGCAGCCAGTCGGGTGCGGTGGTACCGGTGAAGCCGGGCTGGAGAACGGTCAGGGCGTCGCGGGTGAGCGTGTCGGTGCCGCTGGCGAGTGTCGTCATCGGGGTGAGGTCATCCCTTCACGGCGCCCGCGGTCAGGCCCGCGGCCATCTTGCGCTGGACGAGGAGGAAGAGGGCGACGATCGGCACGGCCATCATCGTGGCGCCGGCCATCATCGGGGCGTATTCGGTGCCGTGTTTGGTGGTGAAGTTGCCGAGCCAGACGGTCGCGGTCTGGTTCTTCTGGCTGAGCAGCATCAGGGCGTAGAGGTACTCGTTCCAGGCCTGGATGAACCCGTAGACGGAGGTGGCGACCATGCCGGGGGCCAGGAGCGGGAAGACGACCCGCAGGAAGGCGCCGGTGCGGGAGCAGCCGTCGACCATGGCGGCCTCCTCCAGTTCCTTCGGGATGTTGACGATGAAGCCCCGCAGCGTCCACACCGTGAAGGGCAGGACGAAGGTCAGGTACGTGATGATGAGGCCGGTCAGCCGGTCGTACTGGCCCAGGTCGTTGAGCAGCAGGAACACCGGGATGATCATGGCGACGAGCGGGACCATCTGGACCGCGAGGATGCCCACGATCACTATCTTGCGGCCGCGGAAGGCGAACCGGGAGATGGCGAGCGCGGCCAGCAGTCCGACGGCCATGCCGATGACGACCACGGCCAGCGACACCATCAGGCTGCGGCCCACCGGGCCCCAGAAGTCGGAGATGTTCAGCGCCCGGCTGAAGTTGTCGAGGGTGAGGCCGGTCGGCAGCAGGCTCGGGTCCGGGTCGATGGCGTCCTTGGCGGGTTTGAACGCCGTGTTGAGCATCCAGTAGAGCGGGAAGCCGAGGGTGACGAAGACCAGGAGGCCGAGGAGGTTCCAGCCCAGCCGTGACTTGCGCCGGCCGGCTCCGGCGAGCGTGCTCATTCGACCTCTCCGATCTTCAGCATCTGCCGCATGTAGACGGCGACCACACCGAGCAGCAGCAGGACGGTGATCAGCGCGATGGCCGAGCCCTGGGCGTAGTCGTTGACCACGAACGCCCGGTCGTAGGAGTAGGTGTTGAGGACCTGGAACTCCGGCTCGGGGTGACCGCCCCGCATGACGAACACCTGGGGGAAGACGCCCATGTCCCAGATGACCGACAGGGTCGTGAGCATCACGATGATCGGCTTGAGGACGGGCAGGGTGACATAGCGGAAGACACCCCAGGAGCCGGCGCCGTCCAGGCGGGCGGCCTCCTCCAGCTCCTTCGGGACCTGGGTGAGGCCGGCGCTGAGGGTGATGACCACGAAGGGCACCGCTCCCCAGATCACCAGCAGCATGATCACGGCCAGGCCCTCGGGGCCGCTGGCGAACCAGTTGTGGCCGATCATCTCGACGCCGGGGAGTTTGCTGAGCAGTGCGTTGAGGACGCCGTAGTCGGAGTCGAAGAGCCACTTGAAGACCGTGGTGGCCACGATGACGGGCATGCCCCAGCTGGCCACCAGCACGATGTTGATGAGCGTCTTCACCCAGCCGGAGACCCGCTGGAGCAGCAGCGCGAGCGCCATTCCGATGACCATGGTGAAGACGACGGCGCCGGTCGCGAAGACGATCGTGCGCACGACGACGGCCCAGAACTCGCCGTCGCCCAGCACCTTGGCGAAGTTGTCGAAGCCGACCGTCTCGGCGGGCTGGAAGCCCCACAGCTGGGACTGCCCGAACTTCTGGAAGGACAGCGTGACCAGGCGGACCAGCGGATAGCCCATGACCAGGGCGAGGATCAGCAGGCAGGGCGCGAGCAGCAGCCAAGGGACGGAGGCGCCGCCCGGCGTGCGCTGCCCGCGGGGCCGCCGGTCCTTCGCGGGCGGCGGTGGTGCCTGCCTAGGTGGCGGCACCTTGGTGGGGATGGTGGTGTCTGCGGCACTCATCGCGCGCTCCTCGGCGGTCCCTCAGGTCTTGACGAGGGCGGGGCCCCACCGGGTGGGGCCCCGCCCGCCACGTCACTTGGTGTTGATGACCTTGTCGATCGCGGCGTCCGCGTCCTTGGCGGCGGCCTCGACGGACTTCTTGCCGGTGCCGATGCTCTGCAGCATGGTCTGCAGGATCTGCGCCTTCTCGACCTGGCCCCAGCCCGGGGCCATGGGGACGAACCAGTTGGACTCGGCCGCGGTGGCGGGGACCGCCGTCTTCGGGTCGTTCTTGAGCGTCGCGAGGTCGGTCTTGTTGTTGGGCAGGTTGCCCTTGGCCATCAGGCCCTTCTGGCCGGAGGAGCCGGTGAGGGCGTTGATCCACTCGGCGGCCAGGGCCTGGGCGTCGGACTTCACCGGCACGGCGAGGTCGGAGCCGCCCAGGAAGACGGGCATGTTCTTGCCGGAGGGGCCGGGCATCACGAAGTTCTCGAGGTTGCCCTTGAGCTTGCCGCTCTTGTCGTTCTTCGGGTCCTCGGCGGTCGCGCCCTCCCAGGCGGCGGCGAAGATCATGGCGGACTTGCCCTGGCCGTACACGATGTAGCGGTCGGACTCGTCCTTGGTCTTGTCGCCGTGCATGTACGAGTCGACGACGTTCTTGAACTCCTTGAGGCCCTTGAGCGACTCGGGCGAGGAGAGGGAGGCCTTCCACTGGCCGCCCGATTCGGTGGCGATGGCGCCGCCGGCGTCGTAGACGAAGGACATGGCGGCGTACCAGTCGCGGGTGGGCTGGTACCAGGCGCTGAACTTGTCGCCCTGCTTCTTCTGGATCTTGTCCAGGGCGTCGGTCAGCTCCTTGTACGTCTTGGGGGCCGACTTCACACCGACGGAAGCCGCCACGTCCTTGCGCCAGTTCGCGACGCGGCCGCCCGCGTAGTACGGGACGCCGTAGGTCTTGCCCTCGTAGGTGACGGAGGCCTTGAGGCCGTCCAGCCAGGCGTCGGAGTTGTCGAACGCGCCCTGGTCGAGGGGGGCGAAGGCGCCCTTGACCATGTAGCCGAGCATCTCGGTGTTGCCCATCTCGACCACGTCGGGGGCCTTGTCCGTGGCGAGGACGGCGTCGAGCTTGGCGTTCTTGTCGGGCCAGCCGTAGTACTCGTGGTTGATCTTGACGCCGGGGTGCTTCTTCTTCACCGCGGCGTCGGCGGCCTTCACCAGCTCCGGCCAGTTGTTCTGGGCGTCGACGGTGAGCCAGACGGTCAGTTCCTTGGCGTCCGCGCCCTTGTCGGAGCCCCCGTCACCCTCGCCCCCGCACGCCGCGATGGAGACCATCATGCCCGCGATACCGATCGCGGCTGTCAGCTTGCGCTTCACGCCACCCTCCTCAGGGATGCCACAAACCCCCCTGCTCCCCGCGGTGAGACGTGGGGCGCCAGGACCTGGACCAATGGTGTAGACCAGTACGGGGAGCTTGGACCAGACCAGCAGGCCTGTCAAGGGTCGCGATACGGCCCTGACCAGCCGTTATGCGACCTACATATGCAGGAACCTTTAAGTAAGAAGCCAGCGAAAACCCGGGCGGGCACGGCATACTGCGGGTAGACCACAGGGAATGATGGACTAGACCAAAACAAGCGCCGACGGTATACAAGTGGGATCGTGTCGGCGGACCGAGCCGGGAAGGCGGAGCATGAGCACCGACGTCAGCAGCGCGGAGAACGAGAACGGGGTGCCCGTCCGTACCGCGCGCGTGCCCAAGTACTACCGCCTGAAGAAGCACCTGCTCGACATGACGGAGACGCAGGCGCCCGGCACGCCGGTCCCGCCCGAGCGCACACTGGCGGCGGAGTTCGACACCTCGCGCACCACCGTGCGCCAGGCGCTTCAGGAGCTGGTCGTCGAGGGCCGGCTGGAGCGCATCCAGGGCAAGGGCACCTTCGTCGCCAAGCCGAAGGTCTCGCAGGCGCTTCAACTGACCTCGTACACCGAGGACATGCGCGCCCAGGGCCTCGAACCCACCTCGCAGCTGCTGGACATCGGCTACATCACCGCCGACGACCGCCTGGCCGGGCTGCTCGACATCACGCCCGGCGGACGCGTGCTGCGCATCGAGCGGCTGCGCATGGCCAACGGCGAGCCGATGGCCATCGAGACCACCCACCTGAGCGCGAAGCGCTTCCCGGCCCTGCGCCGCTCCCTGGTGAAGTACACGTCCCTGTACACCGCGCTCGCCGAGGTCTACGACGTCCGTCTCGCGGAGGCCGAGGAGACCATCGAGACGTCCCTGGCCACCCCGCGCGAGGCCGGCCTCCTCGGCACGGACGTCGGCCTGCCGATGCTGATGCTCTCCCGGCACTCGCTGGACCGGGACGGCCGGCCGGTGGAGTGGGTGCGGTCGGTGTACCGGGGCGACCGGTACAAGTTCGTGGCCCGGCTGAAGCGGCCGGCCGACTAGCGGCGTCCGCGGCGCTTCCGTCGCTGCTGGGGCGTGGTTTCGGTTGGGTACCGCATTGCGGACGAGGGGTTCCGCTCTGGCCACACCCTGACCTAGATTGCCTGCGCATTACAACAGGTGATCATCAAGGGGACGGAGCCGCCTGATGTCGCAAGCACCGCAAGTCAGCAGAGGGCCGGTGGTGACGCCCCTGCGCGTCGTCATCGCCGTCTGCCTCATCGCGCCCTTCGTGGCCATGCTGTGGGTCGGCTCGTACGCGAAGACCGACCCGGCCTTCATCGGGATCCCGTTCTTCTACTGGTACCAGATGGCGTGGGTGCTCATCTCCACCGTCCTGACGATGATCGCCTACAAGCTGTGGCAGCGTGACCAGCGCGCCCGCTCGGCCGCGAAGGGCGGTGCGTCGCAGTGAAGGACGGCGTGAACGGCGTCGCGCTCGGCGTCTTCATCTTCTTCTTCCTGGCCGTGACGGTCATGGGCTTCCTGGCCGCGCGCTGGCGCAAGGCCGAGAACGAGCACAGCCTGGACGAATGGGGCCTGGGCGGCCGCTCGTTCGGGACCTGGATCACCTGGTTCCTGCTCGGCGGCGACCTGTACACGGCGTACACCTTCGTCGCCGTGCCGGCGGCCATCTACGCGGCGGGAGCGGCCGGTTTCTTCGCGGTGCCGTACACGATCCTGGTGTACCCGCTGATCTTCACCTTCCTGCCCCGCCTGTGGTCGGTCTCCCACAAGCACGGGTACGTCACGACCTCCGACTTCGTGCGCGGCCGGTTCGGCTCGAAGGGCCTGTCGCTCGCGGTGGCCGTGACCGGCATCCTGGCGACGATGCCGTACATCGCGCTCCAACTGGTCGGCATCCAGGCCGTGCTGGACGTGATGGGCGTCGGCGGCGGCGAGAACACCAACTGGTTCATCAAGGACCTGCCGCTGTTGATCGCCTTCGGTGTGCTGGCGGCGTACACGTACTCGTCGGGTCTGCGGGCCCCCGCGCTCATCGCGTTCGTGAAGGACACGCTGATCTACATCGTCATCGCGGTGGCGATCATCTACATCCCGATCAAGCTCGGCGGCTTCGACGAGATCTTCGCCAAGGCCGGCGAGGCGTACGGCCAGACCAACCCGGCCACGGGTGCGCCGCGCGGTGCGCTGGTGCCCGCCGAGGCGGGACAGTGGACGTACGCCACGCTGGCGCTGGGCTCCGCCCTGGCCCTCTTCATGTACCCGCACTCCATCACGGCGACGCTGTCCTCGAAGAGCCGTGAGGTGATCCGCCGCAACACCACGATCCTGCCGCTGTATTCGCTGATGCTGGGTCTGCTGGCGCTGCTCGGGTTCATGGCGATCGCGGCCGGGATCAAGGTGCAGAACGGGCAGCTGGCGATCCCGCAGCTGTTCGAGACGATGTTCCCGGACTGGTTCGCGGGCGTGGCGTTCGCGGCGATCGGCATCGGCGCGCTGGTGCCGGCGGCCATCATGTCCATCGCGGCCGCGAACCTCTTCACCCGCAACATCTACAAGGACTTCATCAAGCCGGACGCCACACCGGCGCAGGAGACCAAGGTCTCCAAGCTGGTGTCCCTGTTGGTGAAGGTGGGCGCCCTGGCCTTCGTCCTCACCATGGACAAGACGGTCGCCATCAACTTCCAGCTGCTGGGCGGCATCTGGATCCTGCAGACCTTCCCGGCCCTGGTCGGCGGCCTGTTCACCCGCTGGTTCCACCGCTGGGCGCTGCTCGCGGGCTGGGCCGTCGGCATGGTCTACGGCACGGTCGCCGCGTACGGCGTGGCCTCCCCGACCCAGAAGCACTTCGGCGGCTCGGCGAAGGAGATCCCCGGCATCGGGGAGATCGGCTACATCGGCCTCACGGCGTTCGTCCTGAACGTGGTGGTGACGGTGGTCCTGACCTTCGTCCTCAAGGCCCTGAAGGCCCCCGACGGCGTCGACGAGACCAAGCCGGAGGACTACACGGCCGACGCCGGCGACCCGGGCGTCCAGGTCGAACTGCCGCCCGCCACCGCGGGATCCGCCCACTGACGTCCCCGCCACACCCCCCGCGGGCCGCCGAAACGCATGGCGTCGGCGGCCCGCCCGCGTATACACACTCCTGCCATGGACTTCCGGATCGACCCCGCACGCCCCGCCCACCACGCCGTCCTCGGCGAGATCACCGCCCGGGCCTACCTCGACGACGGCCTGCTCGACTTCGGCGAGAGCGACGCCTGTCTCGCCGAGCTGCGTGACGTCGCCAGGCGCGCCGCCGCCGAGGTCCTGGTCGCCACGGCCGACGACGACGTCGTCGGTGGCGTCACCTTCGTCCCCTCCGGCGGCCCCATGGCCGACATCGCCCGGCCCGGCGAGGCCGAGCTGCGGATGCTCGCGGTGGCCCGCGCGGCCCGGGGGCGCGGCATCGGCGAGGCCCTCGTCCGCGCCTGCGTCGACCGGGCCCGCGCCACCCCGGGCTGCCGCGGCATCGTGCTCTCGACCCAGCGCACCATGCGCTCCGCCCACCGCCTCTACGAGCGCGTGGGTTTCGTCCGCACCCCCAAGCGCGACTGGAATCCCCTCCCGGAGCCGGACGACATCACGCTCCTCACCTACGCGCTGACCCTCTGAGAGCGGCAGCGACACAACATCTGGGGGTGCCTTTGGCGCCCGACACAAGATGTATGCTCGTGCTCGCTGTCGCCGCAGGGGAATCCGGTGCGAATCCGGAACTGTCCCGCAACGGTGTACCCATGCCCTTTCACATGTGTATGGGTGTCAGTCCGAGGACCTGCCGACAGCGCACCCGGCCACCCGGCCGGTGTGCCTGACGTCCGGGCCTCGCGGAATGGGCCGGTGGACGCGACGCCGCGTGCGCTCGTGTGCTCCTCCCTGCCCTCGACGAGGCCCCGTGCCGAGCGAGGGAGAGCCCCACGTGACCATCGCGCCAGCCGAACCGGTCTCAGCCGCCGAAGAGGAGCAGGACGCTCCCGGTGCCGCGTTGCTGCGGACCCTGACCGAGCTGACCGCCGACCTCCCCGACACCGATCCCGGCCGGGTCGCCGCCGCCGCGCTGCGCGGCCGGTCCTCGCGTGCGGCCTCCGCCGAGATGATCGCGGAGTTGCGGGAGCTGGCGACGGAGGCCGCGGCCGGTCTGATCTCCGAGGACCCCGCCTACTCCCGGCTGGCCGCCCGGCTGCTGACCATCGGCATCCGCGAGGAGGCCGCCTCCCAGGGCGTCACGTCGTTCACCGAGTCCGTCGCGGTCGGTCACCGCGAGGGGCTCATCGCCGACCGCACCGCCGCGTTCGTACGGCTGCACGCGGCCCGGCTCGACGCGTTGATCGACACCGGCGCCGACGACCGCTTCGGCTACTTCGGCCTGCGCACCCTGCACAGCCGCTACCTGCTGCGGCACCCGATCACCCGCAAGGTGATCGAGACGCCCCAGCACTTCATGCTGCGCGTGGCCGCCGGTCTGGCCGAGGACGACACCAGCCGCTCGGTGGACGAGGTCGCGGCGCTCTACCGGCTCATGAGCCGCCTCGACTACCTCCCCTCCTCCCCCACCCTCTTCAACTCGGGCACCCGGCACCCGCAGATGTCGTCCTGCTACCTCCTCGACTCCCCCAAGGACGAGCTGGACTCCATCTACGACCGGTACCACCAGGTGGCCCGGCTCTCGAAGCACGCCGGCGGCATCGGACTGGCGTACTCCCGCATCCGCGCCCGGGGTTCGCTGATCCGGGGCACCAACGGGCACTCCAACGGCATCGTCCCGTTCCTGAAGACCCTCGACGCCTCGGTCGCCGCGGTGAACCAGGGCGGCCGGCGCAAGGGCGCGGCCGCGGTCTACCTGGAGACCTGGCACGCCGACATCGAGGAGTTCCTGGAGCTGCGCGACAACACCGGTGAGGACGCCCGCCGCACGCACAACCTGAACCTCGCGCACTGGGTGCCGGACGAGTTCATGCGGCGGGTGAACGCCGACGGGCAGTGGTCGCTGTTCTCCCCCTCGGACGTGCCCGAGCTGGTCGACCTGTGGGGCGAGGAGTTCGACACCGCCTACCGGGCGGCCGAGGCGAAGGGACTGGCGAGGAAGACCCTGCCCGCCCGTGAGCTGTACGGCCGGATGATGCGCACCCTCGCGCAGACCGGCAACGGCTGGATGACCTTCAAGGACGCCGCCAACCGCACCGCCAACCAGACGGCCGAGCCGGGTCACGTCGTGCACTCCTCCAACCTCTGCACGGAGATCCTGGAGGTCACCGACGACGGGGAGACGGCGGTCTGCAACCTGGGCTCGGTCAACCTCGGCGCGTTCGTGACCGGGGGCGACATCGACTGGGAGCGGCTGGACGAGACCGTCCGTACGGCCGTCACGTTCCTCGACCGGGTCGTCGACATCAACTTCTACCCGACCGAGCAGGCGGGCCGTTCCAACGCCCGCTGGCGCCCGGTCGGCCTCGGCGCGATGGGTCTGCAGGACGTCTTCTTCAAGCTGCGTCTGCCCTTCGACTCGCCCGGGGCCAAGGCGCTGTCCACCCGTATCGCCGAGCGCGTCATGCTCGCCGCGTACGAGGCCTCGGCCGACCTCGCCGAGCGCAACGGCCCGCTGCCCGCCTGGGAGAAGACGCGAACGGCCCGGGGCGTGCTGCACCCCGACCACTACGACGTGGACCTGACCTGGCCCGAGCGCTGGGCGGCCCTGCGCGAGCGGATCGCCACGACCGGCCTGCGCAACTCCCTGCTCCTCGCCATCGCGCCCACGGCCACGATCGCCTCCATCGCGGGCGTCTACGAGTGCATCGAGCCGCAGGTGTCCAACCTGTTCAAGCGCGAGACGCTGTCGGGCGAGTTCCTCCAGGTCAACTCCTACCTGGTGGACGAGCTCAAGCGGCTCGGCGTGTGGGACGCCCGCAGCAGGGAGGCCCTGCGCGAGGCCAACGGCTCGGTGCAGGACTTCGCCTGGATCCCCGAGGACGTCCGCGCCCTCTACCGCACGGCCTGGGAGATCCCGCAGCGCGGTCTGATCGACATGGCGGCGGCCAGGACCCCGTTCCTGGACCAGTCCCAGTCCCTGAACCTGTTCCTGGAGACGCCGACGATCGGCAAGCTCTCCTCGATGTACGCCTACGCCTGGAAGTCCGGGCTGAAGACCACGTACTACCTGCGCTCGCGCCCGGCGACCCGTATCGCCCGTGCCGCCCGGGCCGCCGTCCCCGTGCAGGCCACCCCGGACCCCGAAGCGGTCGCCTGCTCCCTGGAAAACCCCGAGTCCTGCGAGGCCTGCCAGTAATGAGCACCCAGAACCTTCTCGACCCCGGCTTCGAGCTCACCCTGCGCCCCATGCGCTACCCGGACTTCTACGAGCGCTACCGGGACGCCATCAAGAACACCTGGACCGTGGAGGAGGTCGATCTCCACTCCGACGTCGCCGACCTCGCCAAGCTCTCCCCCGCGGAGCAACACCTGATCGGCCGGCTGGTCGCCTTCTTCGCGACGGGTGACTCGATCGTCGCGAACAACCTGGTGCTGACGCTGTACAAGCACATCAACTCCCCCGAGGCGCGGCTGTATCTGAGCCGTCAGCTGTTCGAGGAGGCCGTGCACGTCCAGTTCTATCTGACGCTGCTCGACACCTACCTGCCCGACCCGGAGGACCGCGCGGCGGCCTTCGCGGCGGTGGAGAACATCCCGTCCATCCGCGAGAAGGCGGAGTTCTGCTTCAGGTGGATGGACTCGGTGGAGAAGCTGGACCGGCTGGAGACCCAGGCCGATCGCCGCCGTTTCCTGCTCAACCTGATCTGCTTCGCCGCGTGCATCGAGGGTCTGTTCTTCTACGGCGCCTTCGCCTACGTCTACTGGTTCCGCAGCCGGGGCCTGCTGCACGGCCTCGCGACCGGCACCAACTGGGTGTTCCGCGACGAGACGATGCACATGTCCTTCGCGTTCGACGTGGTCGACACCGTCCGCAAGGAGGAGCCGGAGCTCTTCGACGACGAGCTTCAGGAGCAGGTCGTCGACATGCTGCGGGAGGCCGTCGAGGCCGAGCTGCAGTTCGCGCGCGACCTGTGCGGGGACGGCCTCCCGGGCATGAACACCGAGTCGATGCGGCAGTACCTGGAGTGTGTCGCCGACCAGCGGCTCACCCGCCTCGGCTTCGCTCCGGTCCACGGCTCGGAGAACCCCTTCTCCTTCATGGAGCTCCAGGGCGTTCAGGAGTTGACCAACTTCTTCGAGCGGCGGCCCTCGGCGTACCAGGTGGCGGTGGAGGGCACCGTCGACCTCGACGAGGACTTCTGAGCCGGCACCTCTCCGCGGGCCTCCTGGGCCTCCCTGATCTGACGGTCGATGCGCCTCTCGCGCACCAGGCCGATCACGGACGGGAGGACCAGGAGGACCAGGATCCCGAGGGTGGCGGTCATTCCGATCAGTGCTTCGATCTGGTTCGTGTTCATGGACACCACTGTCGCGCTGATTGCTCCTTACCGTCAGTGGCAGTACTGCCGTAGACCCTCGAATTACTGCCAATGGCGAGGCACACTGGACGCATGCTTCAGAACGTGGCGGTCGCCCTCCTCGACGGCGTGAATCCCTTCGAACTCGGTGTGGTGTGCGAAGTCTTCGGCACCGACCGCAGCGACGAGGGCCTGCCGGTGTACGACTTCGCCGTCGCCTCGGCCGAGGGCCCGGTGCTGCGGATGAACTCGGGCTTCTCGCTCCAGGTGGAGCACGGCCTGAAGCGGCTGGAGACGGCCGACCTGATCGCCGTGCCGGCCGGGCACAGCTACGCGTCCCGGGATTTTCCGCCGGAACTGCTGGACGCCCTGCGCCGCGCGGTCGGCCGCGGGGCGCGCGTACTGAGCGTCTGCTCCGGCGTCTTCGTGCTGGCCGCGGCCGGGCTGCTGGACGACCGCCGGTGTGCCACGCACTGGAAGCACGCGAAGGACCTCGCCCGGCAGTACCCGCGCGTGGTCGTCGAGCCGGACGTGCTCTACGTCGACGAGGACCCGGTGATCACCTCCGCCGGCACGGCCGCCGGCATCGACGCCTGCCTCCATCTGGTGCGCAAGGAGCAGGGCAGCGAGGTCGCCAACAAGATCGCCCGGCGGATGGTGGTGCCGCCCCACCGCGACGGGGGCCAGGCCCAGTTCATCGAGCGCCCGCTCCCCCAGCCCGAGGGCGACACCATCGGCGAGGTGCTGGCCTGGATGGAGCGCCATCTCGACGAGGAGGTCACCGTCGAGCAGCTCGCCACCCACGCCCACATGTCCCCGCGCACGTTCGCCCGCCGCTTCCAGCAGGAGACGGGTACGACTCCCTACCGCTGGATCCTGCGCCAGCGGGTACTGCTGGCCCAGCGGCTGCTGGAGGCGACGGACGAGACCAT
This sequence comes from Streptomyces sp. NPDC050674, assembly GCF_040654575.1. Lineage (NCBI taxonomy): Bacteria > Bacillati > Actinomycetota > Actinomycetes > Kitasatosporales > Streptomycetaceae > Streptomyces > Streptomyces sp. NPDC050674. The sequence continues at coordinate 208,551 of NZ_JBFAIG010000002.1, read as the reverse complement.
GGACGCGATCGCCGGCCGCACGGGGTTCGGCAACGCGGCCACCCTGCGCCACCACTTCGTGCGGGCGGTCGGGACCACCCCGAACGCCTACCGGCGGACGTTCAGGGGTCCCGAGGCGGCCTGAGGCCTCAAGGCCCTCACCTCGCCACCGGCCGCACCCGCAGGTCGTGGGGCCGGAGCGTGATCCCCACCCGTGTGTCGTCCCGCGACCCCGCCACCTGCTCGAAGCGGTACCTGGTCGCCAGCGCCGCCGTGATCAGCGTCAGCTGGGCCATCGAGAAGTGGTCGCTCGGGCACTTGCGGTTGCCCACGCTGAAGGGGCTCATGGCGTGCTTCGGGATCTCCTTGACCCGGTCCGGAAGCCAGCGGTCGGGGTCGAACTCCAGATTTCGCTCGTACGACTTCGGATCGCGCTGGATCGCGTACGGGCTGTAGATGATGTCCGCCCCGGACGGAATACGGTATGCACCGAGTTCCGTGTCCCGCACGGCCCGGCGCGTCAGAATCCAGACGGCCGGGCTCAAACGCATGGACTCGACGACGACATTGTTGGTGTGCCTGAGTCCTCGGACGTCTGCGAATGCCACCGGCCTCCCACCGGTGACGGCCTGCACTTCGTCCCGCACCCGGTCCGCTTGTTCGGGATGCTCCGCGAGCATATGCAACAGCCACATGATCGTGGAGGCGATGGTTTCGCTGCCGGGGGTGAGGATGGCGACGACCTGATCGTGGATCTCCTGTTCCCCGATCGGGTCGCCATTCTCGTCCTTCGCCTCCAGCAATGCCGTCAGCAAATCGTCCGGCTTTTGACCGGATGCGCGGCGCTCGGCGATGATCTCGTCGACCAGGAGGTGCAAATCGGCCAATGCCCGGTTGAATTCGCGGTTGGCCGGGAGAGGCAGGTGGTAGAGCGGCCCGAGCGGGACCACCATGCGCCGGTACATCCCGCGGAAGACGGTGGCGAGGGCGACGCACAGCCGCTCCGCCCGCTCGTCCATGAAGTCGCCGCGCAGCAGACAGCGGGCCGCGATGCGCACGGCCACCCGGAAGGACTCGGAGGTGCAGTCGATCGTCTCGCCGGGCTTCCAGCGCTCGGTGAGGGCGTGGGCCTCCTCCTCCATGATCGGGCCGTAGGCGGGAATGGCGTCGAGCCGGAAGGCGGGCTGGATGGTGCGCCGCTGGCGCCGGTGCCGGGGGCCGTTCGCCGTGGCCACGCCCTCCTTGCCGAGCAGGCCCTCCAGGGACTCCCACAGCGGCCCGGCGATGATGAAGTCGTTGCTCAGCGCCAGGGCACCGGTCAGGGCCGGGGTGGTGACCGCGTACACCGTCTTCGGCCCGATCTTCAGCCGGACGACCTCACCGTGGTCGCGCAGCCGGGACATGAACGCCAGCGGGTCGCGCGCCAGCCTCCAGCCGTGCCCGAGCAGGGGCACGCCACCGCCCGCCCGGGGCGGCTCGCGCAGTTCCACGGCCGGCGGGATCTCGGGCTTCACTGACTCGACGGTCATTTCTCACCTGCCGCTTCGTTGTTGACGTACGGGGGCGTGGACCGGTCGTCCCAGCTGTCGACCATGTACCGGCCGGACTCGTGGTGGAACCAGTAGACGGAACTGAACCAGTTCCGCATATTGCCGAGGCAGGCCCGCACGGCGGCGCTCAGTTCCTTTCCGCGCACGGAGCCGTCGGCGAGTTCGTCGGCGAACCGTAAGGCGTCCAGTTCAACGTCGATGAATTCGGTGATGCATTTCTCGACGCGGTTCCTGACTTCCGCGACCGCCTGTTCCAGCGTCAGCCCCTCATGGGTGATGAGGCTGATTCCGAGATTGTGTACCTCGTCGCCGGCTATCTCCTTCGGCAATGAGCACAGATCGTTGTACCAGGCGGCGAATTCCTGGCTGAGCAGTGCCGCCCGCCGATAGGCCGGGTGATGCCGCACCGCATCCGGCAGTTCGCAGCCGGCGGTCGGCTCCAACAGGTCCGTCCATATCCAGTGCGCGAAGGTGAGCCGGCGCAGCCGGAGGTATTCCTCCACCGTCGGCACGATTCCCTGCGTGCGGTTGTGGAACTCCTGGTCGTACGCGTCGATCACCGCGTGGAAGTGCCGGGCGAACCGGAGGTTCCACGTCTGGGGCAGGAACCCGTACAGCCGCAGCACGCTGTCCCCGAACCCGGCGACCAGTGCGTCCTCGTGGTGCAGATGCTCCCCGGGTGAGTCCAGCGCCGAGTGCAGCCGGTCCCGCAGCAGCGCCCAGGCGGCGGGACGGCCGTGCACGATGTCCCGGTCGTGCCGGTCGTCCCAGACGAAGAACCATGCGCTGTAGTCGGCGATCGCCTGCATGACCTCGTCGGGGGCTCCGATGTAGTACCCCGCCATGAGGTCGGTGTAGCAAAGGCCGTCGGCATATTCCTCCACCTTGTCCGCGGGCATGAGCCGCTTTTCGAGCAGCCAGGCCCGGGTCTTCTCCTGGCACTTCGGCCAATACGGGTGGAGTCGCCGTGGAAACGCCGCCTCGATCACCGGGAGAGAGAGCGACGGTGGAACTGCGATCGTGGCCGGTGTCGGTGTGGTGCCGTGTGACAAAGCATGCACGAACTAACCCCTCTCAGCCGCCAGTTGGCGCGGGCGCCCCTCCCTTCGTGCCGGGCGTGCGCCGTTGCATACCCCGCTCAACCCATTCAGCACTACAACTGACCGTTCTGGGAACGTATTTGCTTCATTCACTACCCCACAGTGCCGGGTATCTCCCGTTGTGTGACTGGCGGCGGATCACCAGGAGAGCAGAAGCGATCGAACGTGCGACGGACAGGCGAACGGCACAGACGAACGGCGCCTGTTCAGGGTGGGGAACCCGAACAGACGCCGTGCGCCAGGTGAGCCTGAGGTCTCAGTCGTTGGCCACCACGGGGTAGCGGGGCTCGTTCTCGGCCATCTGCCGCAGCGCGTCCTTGCGCTCACGCTTGGAGAGCCGGTCGATGTACAGATAGCCGTAGAGGTGATCCGTCTCGTGCTGCAAACACCGAGCGAAGTATCCGGTGCCGCGCACCTTGATCGGGTTGCCCTTCTCGTCCTGCCCGGTCACCTCGGCGTAGTCGGGCCGGGCGAGCGGCGCGTACGCGGTGGGCACCGACAGACAGCCCTCGTTGCTGTCGTCCAGGCGGCGCTTCTCGGCGGGCAGCTCGACGAGCTTGGGGTTGCAGACGACACCGGTGTGCCGGACGCCCTCGTCGTCGGGGCAGTCGTAGACGAAGACCTTCGCGTCGACGCCGATCTGGTTGGCGGCCAGGCCCACGCCCTCGGCGGTGCGCTGGCTGGCGAACATGTCCGCGACGAGCTGCTGGAACTCGTCGCCGAAGTCGGTGACGTCCTTGCACTCCTTGTGCAGCACCGGGTTCCCGACCACCGTGATGGGCCGCGAGGTCCCCCGCTCACGCCAGGCCGCCTCGCGCTCCTCGCAGTCCTCCGTGTCGATCACGTACCCCTCGTCATCGACGGGGAGCACGCCCGCGTGCTGCTGATCGGTGTCCTGCTGAGCCATGACGTCGTGTACGCCTTCCTGAAACTGACCGGGCTGAGATGCTGATACAGGTTACGCGGGTGTTGGACGCCGCTTTCAGGGGCGCGGGGAACTGCGCGAGAAACCACGACGGCGCCGCACCCGGCATGGGACCTAGCACACCTCTTCCAAATCCCGCCAATCCCGGGAATCCGGACTGTCGGCCACCCACCCGTCCAGCAACCCCCGAACCAGCGAAGCCGGCGCGGCCAGCCCGCACTCCCGCTCCGGCACCCACAACTGCCCGTCCGTCCGATGCCCCAGCGGCCCGGGATGCCCCGGCTCACTGTGGTCGTGCGGATCGAGATGCTCCCCGTCGCCCTCGTCGGACGGCATCCGGGACTCCGAGCACATCCGGCACAGCAACCGCACCGAGGAAGACCAGTCCTCCGCGGCGAACCCCGCGTCCCCGGCGAGCTGCTCCAGCGCGTCCCGGTCCTCCTCGGTCGCCGCCTCCAGCAGCACCACCCACGTCGGCACCGGCGAGGGCGCCCACAGCTCGATCTCGTCGAACACCGGGTAGGTGTGCCCGACGGCCGTGGTCCGCTCGCCGTGCGGCACACCGTCGTGCAGCACGACCTCGCCCCAGCGCCGCCCCGAGGAGGGCAGCGGGATGGACAGCACCTCGATCCGCGCGGGATCCAGCCGTCGTCCCCACACGACCTCGGCCTCGCCCTCCGGGGACAGCCGCACGGCCGCACTGCCGAGGTCCATGCCGAGGGGCTCACCGGAGTCGTTGGCCGCTCCCGGCACCCGCAGCCCGTAGGCCTGCCAGGCGCGCCGGGCCAGCGGCCAGTCCTGGAGCGCGGTGGCGGCGATGCCGACGTTCCACCAGTCGGGCGCGCCCGCGTCCCGGTCCAGCAGGGCCACGGCCCTCAGCCCGGCCGCCCGCGCCTGCTCCCAGTCGTGCCGGAACTTGTGCAGCAGCGCGAGGTTGAACCAGGACTCGGAAAGCCAGGGCTCCAGATCGGCGGCACGTGTCAGCAGCGCGCCCGCGTCCTCGTACCGGCCGTCGCCGATGAGGGTGAATGCCCGGTCTGTGGCCTGCCGCCAGGAGGCGGAGGGCCGGTGCCGTCCCTTGCCGAAGATCCTCACGATTCCCGCCTGCCAGTTCCGTGCGGTGGGCTGGCCGTAGCTGTGTTTCGAGCCCCCGGACACCTTCTCCTTCGCATCCAACCACGTACGGCCTCGAGGGCGCTCATTACCCATGGGTTACCCAGCCACGGGCAGCGTCAGACTGCTCCTTGCCAGTACCCGGGCCAGTGATTCCACCACCTCCGGGGCGTACGTCCCGGCGGTGGCGAGCCGGAGTTCCTCCAGCGCCGTCAGCGGCCCGCCGGGCCCTCCTTCCCTGGACTTCTCCTCGTACGCGTTCACGGCCCGGACGATTCGCGCGGCGAGGGGCTGCTCGGGGTGGGGGTCGGCCTGCCGCTCCACGACCACGGCCACCGCCTCGTCGACTCCCGTCTGCCGGACCACGGCTCCGCCGAGCAGCGCGATCCGCCGCTGCTCGGCGGCGGGCAGCGCGGCGGTGGCGCCCGCGGGCACCGGGTCGACAAGGCTCAGCTGCCCGATGTCGTGCATGAGCGCGGCGTACTCCAGCACGGCCAGCTCGGGCTCGGTCAGCCCCAGGTCGCGCCCCACCGCCTGGCTGAGCGCGGCGACGCGCCGGGCGTGCCCGGCCGGGGTGTAGCCGGCGACCTCGGTGGCCCGGGCCAGGGAGGCGATGGTCTGCCGGTAGGTGGCGCGGACGGCGGCGTACCTGCGGAACGACAGCTGGGCGAGCAGCAGCGGCACCGAGAAGACGGGCAGCGCCCACAGCCCCACGACGGCGACCGCCAGCGCCATGACCGCGCCCGTGGCGATGACGGCGGACCCGATGCCGCACACCGCCCGCAGCTCGTCCCGCAGCACCGGCCCGAAGGGCCAGCCGGTGCGGGTGTGGGCCAGGGCTGCGGCGAGCACCGCGTCGCACAGCGCGGTCAGCGACAGCAGCGCGAGCAGCAGCAGCGCGTAGGCGGGTCCGCCCCAGTCGTCGAACATCCCCCGGTTGTAGGGGGGCTGGAAGCACACGGCGACGAACCCGACGGTGAGCACCCGGCGTGCCAGGTGGTCGAGGGTGGGCCCCTGCCCGCGCGCGATGTGCGGCACGCTGCCGAGCAGCGAGGCGGCCAGCACGACGGCGACGACCTGGGCCGGGCCGTGGTGCGTGGCCTGCCCGCCGGCCTCCCCCAGCAGCCCGTACGACAGGGCCCCGGCGGCGCCGAGCGGTGCCGGTTCCCGGACCTGTGCGCCGTTGTGGCGGCTGAGCTCGCCGACGGTGACGAGGACGCCGAAGGCGAGGGCGACCCCGCGCTCCTCCAGCCCGTCGTGGAGGGTGACGGCGAGGGAGCCGGCGGCGAGCAGGGCGGCACAGGCGTGGACGAGGGTGAGGAGCGGTGGCGGCCGGTACGCCCTCATCGGTGCGCTCCCGGCCGGCTGGACAGGGGCGCGCCGGGCGGGGGCACCCGGGGCGGGCGCTGTTCCTCGTCGTCGGCGGTCACCGCGGGGTGCCAGCCCGTGCGCCCGACGGCTTCGACGAGGGCCGTCACCATCACCGGGTCGAACTGGCTGCCCGCGCACCGCTCCAGCTCCGCCAGGGCCACGGGAACGGGCCGGGCCCTGCTGTAGCTGCGGGTGGAGGTCATGGCGTCGAAGGCGTCGGCGACCGCGACGACCCGTGCCGACTCGGGGATCTGACGGCCCACCAGGCCGTACGGGTAGCCGCTGCCGTCCAGCCGCTCGTGGTGGTGCAGCACGGCGGCGCGGGCCTCGCCGAGGAAGCCGATGCCGCGCACCATCTCGTGCCCGTACTCGGGGTGCAGCTCGATGACCCGCCGCTCCTCGGGCGTCAGCGGCCCGTCCTTCCTGAGCAGCCGGGTGGGCACGCCCAGCTTGCCCACGTCGTGCAGGATGCCGGCGAAGCGGAGCACCTCGACGCGCTCGTCGGCCATGCCCAGCTCGCGCGCGATCATCATGGAGGCCTGGCCGACGCGCTCGCTGTGCCCGCGGGTGTACCCGTCCTTGATGTCGACGGCCTGGACCAGCGCCCGGATGGTCGCCTGGTGTGCGGCGCGCTCCCGGTGGTACTGCGCGAACGCCCACCACGAGAGGCACATGGGCAGCAGCACGAGCAGCGCGGCGACGGGACCGTAGGGGCTGCGCCACAGGACGGCCATCATCAGCCCGGCGAGGCCGTGCACGGCGATCGGCGCGAGGGAGCGCGTCACCAGGCCACGCCAGGCCCGCCGTACCGGCACCCGCTCCGCCGTGGCCAGGATCCCGCCGTCCAGCAGCGCCAGCACCAGGCAGAACACCAGCACGGCCGCCCCGGCGGGCCCGAGGGCGTACGGGACGTCGCCCGCCGCGACCGCGTCCCGCCCGCCGAGCAGCCGGTGCGTCTCGGCGGCGGCTCCCACCCCGAGGACGAGCTGGGCGGCCCGCCACACGCGCCGGGGTGCCACGGGCCGCCGCCCGACCTGCGAGAGCAGCGCACCGGGTACGACCACCAGCGCCGCGGCGGGCGCGGGCAGCAGGAAGGCCCCGGCGAGCAGCACGGGATAGAAGGTCCCGGCCGGATGGGAGATGCCCACGAACCGGGACCGGGCGACGCGCTCGCATCCGGCGTACAGCGCGGCGAGCAGCGCGACCGCCCACCAGGAGGTGCGCACGCCCGGCAGCGGCAGCAGGCAGAGCAGCGCGGCCGTGGTGACACAGGCGATGTAGACACGTGCCCGTGCCGGTACCGCTTCCATGAGCCCCCTCCCCCGGCCATGTCCGTCAGGCTCGGAGCCTAGGGCGGCGGCAGGGGGGTGCACGGGCGTATCACGCGCGGATTAGCACGGTCGAGTGACACGTTCGAGGGCGACTACCCACTCAGAACGGGGTAGTTGAAAAGCGCAGGAGTGTCAGGACTCCGGGGACGCGGCGGGCGAGGCCGTGACGTCCTGCTCGGGGACGGCCTGGCCGGAGCGGATCAGCTCGATCCGCCCCATGACCTTGTCCCGCAGGTCGCCCGGCACGTCGTCATGCCCGCAGCAACGCTTGACCAGCTTCTTGACGGCCTGCTCGAGCCCGTACTTCTCGAGGCAGGGCGAGCACTCCTCGAAGTGGTGCTCGAACTTCACGCAGTCCGAGTCCGGCATCTCACGGTCGAGGAACTCGTAGAGATGATCGAGGATTTCGCTGCAATCCGTCTCGTGCGGCTCTCCGCAGCTCATGACCCCGAGCCTTTCGCTTCGTTCGACTCTCCGGCGCCGGCCGGGACCATCCCGCGGTCACGGGCGTAGTCCTCCAGCATGCCGCGCAGCTGACGGCGGCCCCGGTGCAGCCGGGACATGACCGTACCGATGGGTGTCCCCATGATGTCGGCGATCTCCTTGTAGGCAAAGCCCTCGACATCCGCCAGATACACGGCGATGCGGAACTCCTCGGGGATCGCCTGGAGTGCTTCCTTCACGTCCGAGTCGGGCAGGTGGTCGAGCGCCTGCGACTCCGCGGAGCGCAGACCGGTCGACATGTGCGACTCGGCGCGGGCGAGCTGCCAGTCCTCGATCTCCTCGGCCGCGGAGCGCTGGGGTTCGCGCTGCTTCTTGCGGTACGAGTTGATGAAGGTGTTGGTGAGGATCCGGTACAGCCACGCCTTGAGGTTGGTGCCCTCGCGGAACTGGTGGAAGGACGCGTACGCCTTGGCGTACGTCTCCTGCACCAGGTCCTCGGCGTCGGCCGGGTTGCGCGTCATGCGCAGCGCGGCCGAGTACATCTGGTCGAGGAACTCGAGCGCGTCCCGCTCGAAGCGCGCACTGCGCTCCGTGGCCGTCTCCGCGCCCGTGCCGCCCTGGCCCTCGGGCTGCTCCGCCTGGCCGTTTTCGGTCCCTGCGTCGGTCCCAGTGACCGGACCCACCTCCTCGAATGCTCTCGTGAGACCGAGACCGGTCTCACCCGAATCGGAGGATAGACGACGATCCGGTCCGCCCGCCGCCCGAATAGGGGCGGTCCTGGCCGCGTGCAGCACCGTCCAGTCCAGGTCGGCGCGGCTGCTGCGGGTCGGGCAGATGGTCGAACCCATGCGGCGGACTCCCTTTCCTACGACGTCGGTGCTGGTCTCCAGCACGTACGTCCCGCACAACAGTGACCGCCGCCCCGGCATTCCCGAAGCTTTACCCGAGTGACCCGGTCCACGCGACGACGGCGTCCGTGATGACCGCCACGGCCTCCTCCTGCGAGATCCCCGCCCGCTTCGGCACGGCGAAGCCGTGATCCCCGTACGGGATCTCCACGAACTCGTACGGTCCGTCGGGAAACTCCTCCGGCCTCCCGAACGGGTCGTTGCCGCCCTGCACCACGAGCGTGGGCACCCCGGAGCCCAGCAGCTCCTCGGCGCGGGATTTCTCCGGCTTGCCCGGCGGGTGGAGCGGGAAGCTGAGCGCGAGCACCGCGCGGGCGCCCAGCTCGGTGGCGGTACGACAGGCGACCCGGGCTCCCGCGCTGCGCCCGCCGGAGATCACCGGCAGTCCCGGAGCGGCCAGCGCGGACCAGATGCCCCGCCAGCCGGTGTCCAGGGTCCGGGGCGCGGGCGCCAGCTTCTTCCCGGCCACGCGCCAGGGCTGCTCCACCCGGGCCACGGTCACCCCGTGCGCGGGCAGGACCTCGGCCAGGGCTTTCAGGTCACGGGCCTCGATACCGCCGCCGGCGCCGTGGCCGACGGCGAGGACCAGGCGGGCCCGGTCGGCGGGGTGCCAGGTGATGCGGGCGGTTCCGGCCTCGGTCTCGACGGTCTCGGTGGCCTCACCGGCTGCGTTCGCGTTCGTCACGTCAGAAGAGTGTGCCCTCTTCGGGTCCTTCCAGCTCCTTCAGCAGCTCCGGCCCGTTGTTGCGGACGTTGCTGACGGCCGTGGTGACCGGGTAGGCGCGCATCAGGCCGGCGGGCGGTGGGGCGAGCAGCTCACGCAGTTCGCCGGCGTCCGTGCGGGACGGGTCCAGCCAGGCGTCCCAGCGGTCGGGCGTCAGCATCAGCGGCATGCGGGGGTGGATGTCCGCAAGCGCCCGGGGTCCCTCGGCCGGCGCCACCCCGAGCGGGCTGGTCTCGGCCTCGGTGGTGATGACCGAGCACGTCACCCACCAGGCCTGCGGGTGGTCGTCCGGCAGCGTCTTGTCGCGCCAGAACTCGTACAGCCCGGCCATGGCGAAGACCGACCCGTCCGCCGGGGTCACGAAGTACGGCTGCTTGCGGGGGCGCTTCTTCCTGCCCTCGACCTCCAGCTCGCGCTCCTGGGTGCCGGTGACCCACTCGTAGTAGCCGTCGGCGGGCAGGATGCAGCGCCGGGAGGTGAAGGCCCGGCGGTAGGAGGGCTTCTCGTGGACGGTCTCCGCGCGGGCGTTGATCATCCGGGCGCCGCCCTCCGGGGTCTTGGACCAGGACGGGACGAGCCCCCACTTCAGGGTGCGCAGCTGGCGAACCGGCCGCGGGTCGTCCGCGTCTTTCAGGGGGCGGTCCAGGACGGCGTGGACCTCTTTGGTGGGCGCCACGTTGTAGTCCGGCGCGAGGGTCTCCTCGGGCTCCCACTTCTCGACCTCGAAGATTCCCGCGAGATCCTCTGGCCTACGACTCGCTGCATACCGTCCGCACATACGTGCCACACTGCCAGATTCCATCCGCCCACAGGGAGCCGACGCCTTACATGGACAGCACCGCAACCGCCTCGCTCGCCTCGCTCTGGGACGAGGTGTCCGGCACGCAGCCCGATCCGGATCTGTGGGTGGTGATCGCGACCCTGGGCGCCGCGCTCGCCGTGGTGGTCCCGCACGGCCTGTGGCGCATCTCCCGCAACGCCATCACCATCGCCCACGAGGGCGGCCACGGGCTCGTGGCCCTGCTGACCGGCCGCACCCTGACCGGCATACGTCTGCACTCGGACACCAGCGGCCTGACCGTCAGCCGCGGCAAACCGCACGGCATCGGCATGATCCTCACCGCGGCCGCCGGCTACACCGCCCCGCCGCTGCTGGGCCTGGGCGGTGCGGCCCTGCTCGGCGCCGGCCGCATCACGCTCCTGCTGTGGCTGGCGACGGCCCTGCTGCTCGCCATGCTGGTGATGATCCGCAACGCCTACGGGGCCCTGACCATGCTCGTCACCGGCGGCCTGTTCGTGACGGTGTCCTGGCTTGCCGGGCCTCAGGTGCAGGCGGCGTTCGCGTACGCGGTGGTGTGGTTCCTGCTGCTCGGCGGGGTCCGTCCGGCCTTCGAACTCCAGGCGAAGCGGGCGCGGGGCGGGGCGGGCGACTCGGACGCGGACCAGTTGTCGCGGCTGACGCACGTACCGGCGGCGCTGTGGTTCTTCCTCTTCCACGCCGTCTCGCTGTGCTCGCTGCTCGGCGGAGGACGCTGGCTCCTGGGCCTGTGACACACGGCCGGGAGTGCTTGGGACCGCTCCGGACCACGGCTCGTCCCCAGGGCGCCACCGGTCCCACGGCGCCGTACTCGGGGCTCGGGCTGCTTATAAAGTAAAGGCATGGCCCCGAACACCGCAGACACCGCCCTCTGGCCCGCCCCGCACGCGAGCGGAGCCGTCGACGCGACGGTCCACGTGCCCGGGTCCAAGTCCGTCACCAACCGCGCCCTGGTCCTCGCCGCCCTCGCTTCCGAGCCCGGCTGGCTGCGCCGCCCGCTGCGCTCGCGCGACACCCTGCTGATGGCCGGCGCGCTGCGCGCGATGGGCATCGAGATCGAGGAGGGCGTTGGCCCCGACGGGACCGGCGAGGCCTGGCGGGTGCTCCCCACCGGCCTGCGCGGCCCGGCCCGGGTCGACGTCGGCAACGCCGGCACGGTGATGCGGTTCCTGCCCCCGGTCGCCGCCCTCGCGGACGGCCCCGTCCGCTTCGACGGTGACCCCCGCTCCTACGAGCGCCCGCTGAACGGCGTCATCGACGCGCTGCGTCAGCTCGGCGCCCGGATCGACGACGACGGCCGCGGAGCGCTGCCGATGACCGTGCACGGCAGCGGCGCCCTGGACGGCGGCACGGTCGCCATCGACGCCTCCTCGTCGTCGCAGTTCGTGAGCGCGCTGCTGCTGTCCGGCCCGCGCTTCAACCAGGGCGTCGAGGTCCGCCACACCGGCGCCACGCTGCCCTCGATGCCGCACATCCGCATGACCGTCGACATGCTGCGCGCGGTCGGCGCCCAGGTGGACACGCCCGAGTCGGGCGGTGAGCCGAACGTCTGGCGGGTCTCGCCGGGCGCCCTGCTCGGCCGGGACCTGGTCGTCGAGCCGGACCTGTCGAACGCCCAGCCGTTCCTGGCGGCGGCGCTGGTGACCGGCGGCAAGGTCGTCGTCCCGGACTGGCCCTCGCGCACCACGCAGCCCGGTGACCGGCTGCGCGAGATCTTCACCGAGATGGGCGGCTCCTGCGAACTGACCGAGTACGGGCTGGCCTTCACCGGTTCCGGCTCGATCCACGGCATCGACGTCGACCTGGGCGAGGTCGGCGAGCTGACGCCGGGCATCGCCGCGGTCGCGGCCCTGGCGGACTCCCCCTCGACCCTGCGCGGAGTGGCCCACCTCCGGCTGCACGAGACGGACCGGCTGGCCGCGCTCACGAAGGAGATCAACGAACTCGGCGGCGACGTCACGGAGACCGCCGACGGCCTGCACATCCGCCCGCGCCGCCTGCACGGCGGGATCTTCCACACCTACGACGACCACCGCATGGCCACGGCCGGCGCGATCATCGGGCTGGCGGTGGAGGGCGTGCAGATCGAGAACGTGGCGACGACGGCCAAGACCCTGCCCGATTTCCCCGATCTGTGGACCGGGATGCTCGGGGCGTAGGACGCAGGGATCACGTCATGCGCCGCTACGGCAAGCACACCGACGAGGACGACATCCGCACCCGTCCCGGCCGCCGCAACACCCGGCCCCGGACGAACCTCCGCCCCAAACACGAGGACGCCGCCGAAGGTCTCGTCCTCACCGTCGACCGGGGCCGTCTGACCTGCCTCGTAGAGGACCGCGTGGTCATGGCGATGAAGGCCCGCGAGCTGGGCCGCAAGGCGGCCGTGGTCGGCGACCGGGTGGCCCTGGTGGGCGACATGTCGGGCAAGAAGGACACGCTCGCGAGGATCGTGCGCATCGAGAAGCGGACCTCGGTCCTACGCCGCACCGCGGACGACGACGACCCGTACGAGCGCGTGATCGTCGCCAACGCCGACCAGCTGGCGATCGTCACCGCCCTGGCCGACCCGGAGCCCCGCCCCCGGCTGATCGACCGCTGCCTGGTCGCTGCCTTCGCCGGCGGCCTGGAACCGCTGCTGGTCCTGACGAAGTCGGACCTCGCCCCGCCCGACAAAATCCTGGAGCTGTACGGTCACCTCGACCTCCCGCACGTCGTCACCAGCCGCGAGGAACTGCAGAACGGCAGCGCCGTGGCCCGTGTGCGCGAACAGCTCGACGGCAAGATCACGGCGTTCGTCGGTCACTCCGGTGTCGGCAAGACGACTCTGGTCAACGCACTCGTCCCGGAGGAGCGGCGCCGTACGACGGGACACGTGAACGCGGTGACGGGCCGGGGCCGGCACACCACCACCTCGGCACTGGCGCTGCCGCTGTCGGGCGGTGACGGCTGGGTGATCGACACCCCGGGCCTGCGGTCCTTCGGACTCCACCACGTGGATCCGTCCCAGGTGATTCACGCCTTCCCCGACCTGGAGCCGGGCACCGAGGGCTGCCCGCGCGCCTGCAGTCACGACGAGCAGGACTGCGCGCTGGACGCCTGGGTGGCCGAGGGACACGCGGATCCCGCGCGGCTGTACTCGCTGCGGCGGCTGCTGGCCACGCGGGAGCGGACGGAAGGCGACTGACCTCCGCGTTGTTTGTCCTGGGGCGCGGGCGGTAAGTGCATAATCGCACCCAAGCCGGATGCGGGTCAGGCCCGAGCCCGGCGGGCGCGATGGACGCGACGCGTCGACGAAGCGGTCACTGAACGTGGGATACGGGAGGACGACTCATGGCGTGGCTGCTGGTCATCGTGGCCGGGTTGCTCGAGACCGGCTTCGCGGTGTGTCTGAAGCTCTCGCACGGCTTCACCCGGCTCTGGCCGACGGTCGCCTTCTGCATCTTCGCGCTCGGCAGCTTCGGCCTGCTGACCCTCGCGCTGCGCAAACTCGACGTGGGTCCCGCGTACGCGGTGTGGACCGGCATCGGGGCGGCGGGGACGGCGATCTACGGCATGGTGTTCCTGGGTGACCTGGTGTCGACGCTGAAGCTCGTGTCGATCACCCTCGTCATCATCGGCGTGATCGGGCTTCAGTTGTCGGGGTCGGCGCACTGACGCCCTGTCAACCCACCTGCCGTTGCAGGGCGCTGCGGACCAGGTCGGCGACGCCGCCCTCGCCGGGTGGCGCGGCCACGCAGGACAGGGCCAGCCGGACGGCGAGTTCACAGGAGCGGGCCAGGTCGGCGGTGTCCGGCCTGGGCGCGCCCGCACCCGCCAGGACGGTGACGGCCCGGTCGCGCACGAGGGCGACGAAGTCGCCGGGTGAGGGCAGCGGCCCGTCGGCGCGACGCTGGGACGGTACGGCCGAGGTCGACGGCGCGGACGCCAGGGCCGGGGCGGGCAGCCGCTCGCTCCAGCAGCCGGTGAGCATGGCGCGCACGAGGATGTTCTCCCGGGCCGCGGAGGCGGTCCACTCGGCGGTGGCCGTGAGCCGGTCGCGGGGGTCGCTGTAGCCGGCGAGAGCGCGGTCCACCCCGGCGAGATATTCGTCGGCCTCGCGTCTGACGAGCGCCCGGGCGAGACCGTCCTTGCTGCCGAACTCGTTGTACAGCGTCTGCCGGGACACTCCGGCCGCCGCGGCCACGTCCACCATCCGTACGGCGGACCACGGCCGGCGCGCCAGCGCCGTGTAGGCGGCGTCCAGAAGAGATTCCCGCGCTGCAGGCATCATCGCCTCCCCTTGGGGCGAGCGGCTCTGGGCCCAGGTTTGACGCGCGTGGACCCACTGTCAAGGGTTCGCGAACGCGCGCGGGGGCGCGTTTCGGCCTTGTCGCGCGGGGTGTTGGCCCGCGCGACCCCTCACCTCGGGTCCTGGCCGAACGTCGAGACCGACCACAAGGAGCCGAGCGCCGCGAGCCCCGGGCACCGGGTGTTCGGGGTGCTCTTTCGGGATGGCCGCGCCCGTTCAGAGACTGCGGGCGGTGATGTCGCCGTAGGTGGTGGTGGCGTGGAGGGTGAGGGCGGCGGTGGCGCCGTCGGTGTTCTTGAGGGAGTTGTGGATGCGGCCGTGGCCGGTGCCGGCGTCCAGTGAGGCGGAGACGCCGTGGGCGGCACCGACTTCGATGTCGCCGTGCTCGGTGCGCAGTGTGACGGCTCCGCGGACGGCCTGGGCGATGCGGAGCTGGCCCTTCTGGGTGCTGACGCGGGCCGGTCCGCCCAGGCGGCCGACGGTGATGTCGCCGTCGAGCAGGCTCAGGTGGGCGCTGTCGGTCTCGTCGAGCTTGACCGTGCCCTGTGCGGCTTCGAAGGTGACGTCGCCGAGGCGTCCGACGCCGCGCAGTTCGGCGGTGGCCGCCTTGGCCTCGACGCGGGAGCCGGCCGGCAGCTGGACGGTGACCTCGACGGAGCCGGAGTGGCCGAGGAGGCGGTTCCCGGCCGCCGGGGCCTGGATGCGCAGGACGCCGTCGGTGCAGGTGACCTCGATCTGCTCGGCGGCCTTGGTGTCGCGGCCCTTGGCGGGGTCGGCGGGAAGGACCTCGACGGTGGTGTCGGTGCGGTCGGCGGCGATGAACCGCAGGTGCCCGGCGGGGATGTCGACGACGGCGGTGAGGGGGGCGGCGGTGTCGAAGGTCTGCATCGTGAGCTCCTCGTTCGCGGATTCTTTGTTTCCGACTCCTGAAAAGCTACGTTGCATTCACGATCTCAGCAACACATTCGTTGCGCACGACGGGCATCGTCGCTGGTAACAGCGGTGAAATCAGTGCAATGAGCCTGCCGAGTAATGCAACAGCCCCCCTCCCGCTCGTTGCAATGAATGTGCATGAACGCTATGGTGCGATCACCGCCGCACCCGAAGGAGACCGCGATGCCGGGAGGCAGACTCACCCAGCAGGAACGCCAGCAGATCGCACTGGGTCTGGCCGACGGCCTCGCCTACGCGGAGATCGCCCGGCGCCTCGACCGCCCCACCTCGACGGTCACCCGCGAGGTCATGCGCAACGGGGGCCCCACCTCCTACCGCGCCGACCTGGCCCACCGCGCCACCGAACGCCGCGCCCACCGCCGCAGGCAGGCCGCACCCCGGGACCCGAAGGCCCCCTCGTCGGCCGACGGGCGGGACGCCGAGGCCGTACGCGAGTTCGAGGAGACGTTCACCACCGTCCTCATGGGCTCGGGCATGCCCAAGATGATGTCCAGGGTGATGGCGTGTCTCTGCATGACCGACTCCGGCAGCCTCACCGCCTCCGAACTCGCCCAGCGCCTCCAGGTCAGCCCCGCCTCCGTCTCCAAGGCGATCGCGTTCCTCGACAGCCAGGGCTTCGTCCGCCGGGAGGCGGACGAAGGCCGCCGCGAGCGCTACGTGGTCGACGACGACGTCTGGTACCGGTCGATGATGGCCAGCGCCCGGTCCATCGCCCAGGTCGTCGACATCGCACGGCAGGGCGTGGGCGTCCTCGGCCCGGGCACGCTCGCGTCCGCCCGCATGGAGAACGTCGCCCGTTTCCTCGACTTCGTCTCCGAGAGCACCGCCCGCGCGGCGGAACAGGCACGCGCGATCCTCCACACGCGGCCCGAAACCACTTCCGACTCCCCCACAAACCCCGTGTAGCCCCACCCCCACCTCGGCAGATAGGTTCGTTGCATGCCCGACTACCTCGACGACCTGCGTCTCGCCCACGTCCTCGCCGACGCCGCCGACGCCGCGACGACGGACCGGTTCAAGGCCCTCGACCTCAAGGTCGAGACCAAACCGGACATGACCCCGGTGAGCGAGGCGGACAAGGCCGCGGAGGAGCTCATCCGCGGCCAGCTCCAGCGCGCCCGCCCCCGGGACGCGATCCTCGGCGAGGAGTACGGGGTGGAGGGCACCGGCCCCCGGCGCTGGGTGATCGACCCGATCGACGGCACCAAGAACTACGTCCGGGGCGTTCCCGTCTGGGCCACGCTCATCTCGCTCATGGAGGCCGGCGAGGGTGGCTTCCAGCCCGTCGTCGGCGTCGTCTCCGCCCCCGCCCTCGGCCGCCGCTGGTGGGCCGCGAAGGGCCACGGCGCGTTCTCCGGCCGCAGCCTCAGCAAGGCCTCGCGGCTCCAGGTCTCCCGCGTCTCCAAGCTCTCCGACGCCTCCTTCGCGTACTCCTCGCTCAGCGGCTGGGAGGAGCAGGGCCGGCTGGACGGCTTCCTCGACCTGACCCGCGAGGTGTGGCGCACGCGCGCGTACGGCGACTTCTGGCCCTACATGATGGTCGCGGAAGGCGCCGTCGACATGTGCGCCGAGCCGGAGCTGTCCCTGTGGGACATGGCCGCCACGGCCATCGTCGTCACCGAGGCCGGCGGCACCTTCACCGGCCTCGACGCCCGCCCGGGCCCCCACAGCGGCAACGCGGCCGCGTCGAACGGGCTGTTGCACGACGAGTTGCTCGGGTATCTCAACCAGCGCTACTGAGCCCCCCGTTGTTACCGAGCGCCCCCTTGTTGACCCTCCCTTTGCCTGCCACTCTGAGAGTCCCCCCACTTGTGAATTTGTGAAATTCCGAACGAACGGCGGGGGAGACTCCCAGGAGGTGGCTCCATCCATGCTCGTCCGTGACGCCATGAGCACTGTCGTCCTCACCATCGGCCCGACCCACACCCTGCGCCAGGCCGCCGCGTTGATGTCCGCGCGCAAGGTCGGGGCGGCCGTGGTCCACGACCCCGACGCCGGCATCGGCATTCTCACCGAACGCGACATCCTCAACTCCGTGGGCCTCGGCCAGGACCCGGACACCGAACGCGCCCACGCCCACACCACCAACAACGTCGTGTTCGCCGCTCCCGCCTGGACGCTGGAGGAGGCGGCGGCCGCCATGGCGCACGGAGGCTTCCGGCACCTCATCGTGCTGGAGGACGGCGAGCCCACCGGCATCGTCTCGGTCCGCGACATCATCCGCTGCTGGGCACCGGCCCGTCAGCGCGTTCCGGCGTGACACACGGACGGGCCGGGCCCCCGAGGGGACCCGGCCCGTCCGCTACCGCAAGCGGTCCAGCGCTGGAGTTCAGCCGCGCAGGGCCTGGACCGCGACCTCCAGCCGCTTGCCGTAGTCTCCGTCGGCCCGACGGAAGTTGTCGATCGCCCGCTCGACGATGTCGTCGCGCGAGACCTTGGCGATGAAGCCCGCCAGGTTGGCGATCAGGCGCTCCTTCTCCTCCTCGCTCATCAGCCGGTAGAGATTGCCCGCCTGCACGAAGTCGTCGTCCTCGGCGTGCACGGGCGCCTCGTGGTTGCCGGTGGTGCCGCCCACGGCGACGGCCGACCACAGCGGGCGGTCCGTCTGGAACGGCCCACCGAAGCTGTTCGGCTCGTAGTTCTTCGCGCCCCCGTGGCGGCCGTCGTAGAGGTGGCCGTCCCGGGAGTGGGTGCGCGCCACGGTGGCGTGCGGGCGGTTCACCGGCAGGTGGTCGGCGTTGATGCCGACGCGGTAGCGGTGCGCGTCGCCGTAGGCGAAGAGGCGGCCCTGGAGCATCTTGTCCGGGGAGGGGCCGATGCCCGGCACGAAGTGGGCGGGGCTGAAGACCGACTGCTCGACCTCGGCGAAGATGTTCTCCGGGTTCCGGTTGAGCTCCAGCTTGCCGATCTCGACGACCGGGTAGTCCGCGTGCGGCCAGACCTTGGTCAGGTCGAACGGGTTGAAGCGGTACGTCGCCGCCTCGGCCACCGGCATGATCTGCACGCCGACCGTCCAGGTCGGGTACTCGCCCCGCTCGATGGCCCGGCGCAGGTCACGCTGGTGGGAGTCGGGGTCCTCACCGGCGAGCCGGGCGGCCGCCTCGGTGGTCAGGTTCTTGATGCCCTGGTCCGTCTTGAAGTGGTACTTCACCCAGAACGCCTCACCGGCCGCGTTGCTCCACTGGAAGGTGTGCGAGCCGAAGCCGTCCATGTGGCGGTACGAGGCGGGGATGCCCCGGTCGCCGAACAGCCAGGTCACCTGGTGCGTGGACTCCGGTGACAGGCTCCAGAAGTCCCAGACGTTGTCCGCCTCGGTCGAGCCGGTGTACGGGTCGCGCTTCTGGGTGTGGATGAAGTCCGGGAACTTGATGGCGTCCTTGATGAAGAACACCGGGGTGTTGTTGCCGACGAGGTCGTAGTTGCCCTCCTCGGTGTAGAACTTCAGCGCGAAGCCGCGCGGGTCGCGCACCGCGTCCGCCGCGCCCAGGTTGCCGGCCACGGTCGAGAAACGCAGGAAGACCTCGGTCCGCTTGCCGACCTCGGAGAGGAAGGCCGCGCGGGTGTACGGCGTGACATCCGCGGTCACCGTGAAGGTGCCGTAGGCGCCCGCACCCCGGGCGTGCACGACCCGCTCCGGGATGCGCTCCCGGTTGAAGTGGGCCAGCTTCTCCAGCAGGAGCTGGTCCTGGACGAGCACGGGGCCGCCGACGCCCGCGGTCTCGCTGTTCTGGTTGTCGGCGACCGGAGCTCCGGCCTCCGTCGTAAGCGGTCCCTGCGTCACGCGCGCCTCCTGCACCGTTCCTGACCAAACCTGTCCCTTGGTCAAAGTCATTCCTGATCCTACAATAGACATTGTCTAAAGCAAGCAGGACTCTAATCTCACACCTGTTCGTGACCTGGTCCCCTTAGCTGTTAGGCTGGTAGCCATGAGTGACCTTCTGGAACGCCTGCGCGGACGCGGATGGCGGATGACCGCGCAGCGGCGCGTCGTGGCCGAGGTCCTCGACGGCGAACACGTCCATCTGACGGCCGACGAGGTCCATGCCCGGGCCGTCGCCAAGCTCCCCGAGATCTCCCGGGCGACCGTCTACAACACGCTGGGTGAGCTCGTGACCCTCGGCGAGGTGCTGGAGGTCTCCACAGATCAGCGCGCCAAGCGGTACGACCCGAACGCCCACCAGCCGCACCACCACCTGGTCTGCGCCCAGTGCGGTGCGATCCGGGACGTCCACCCGGTCGGCAACCCGCTGGCGGACCTCCCCGACACCGAGCGCTTCGGGTTCACGGTCTCGGACGTCGAGGTGACGTACCGCGGCGTCTGCCCGAACTGCGCGGCCGCCTAGCCCTTTCCGCGCGAGCCCCGGCACCGATGAGTGCCGGGGTTTTGTGCTGCCTGTGCGCATGAGCGGGCGCCGAGCCGCCCGGCCGAAAAACACCTAGGGCCGGAACCCTTTCGGATTCCGGCCCTAGGCCTTCAGTAGCGGGGACAGGATTTGAACCTGCGACCTCTGGGTTATGAGCCCAGCGAGCTACCGAGCTGCTCCACCCCGCGTCGTTGAATGCAACGTTACGTCAATGACGAGGGCAGATGCAAATCGCTTAACGGGGAGCGGTTCACCGAGCGACTCGCAACGGCTGCCCCAGCGGCTACGCCCACCGCGGACGGCATGAGCGAGGCGGCGCCGCCCGGACCGGACTCAGGCCGCCGAGCCGCACATCCACACGGCCCAGTCACCACGCCGACCACCCGACGGCCCCACCCGGCCCGGGGCACCGAACCGCGCCCCCGGGCCGGCCTCACGCAGACAGCTCCTGCCGCAGCGCGTCCCGCAGCCGCTCCGCCCGCTCGGTGACCGACGCCGGGCCCAGGGACACGGCCCGGTCGGCCCACCGCTGCCCCTCGGCCAGCTCACCCCGACGCGCGTAGACCAGGGCGAGCCGCAGCGCCGCCCGCCCGTGCCCGGCGTCAGCGGCCCGGGTCCACCAGACCGCCGCCTCGGGCTCGCTCCCCTCCCGGGCCAGCAACAGCCCGAGGTTGAACGCCCCGTTGCGGGATCCGGCCTCGGCCGCCTCGCGGTACCAGCGAGCCGCCTCGACGACATCGCCCCGGGCCGCCGCCAGCATGCCGACCCGCACCTGCGCCCGCCGGTGCCCCTGGGACGCCGCCCGCTCGTACCACTCCTCGCACTCGCTGCGCCGGTGCACGGGCTCCCCGAGCTCGTGCGCGGGCTCGGGCGGCCGGCGCGCGTCGAGCACCGTCGCCAGCCGGTACGCCGCCTCGGCGCTACCGCCCCCGGCCGCGCACCGCAGGTGCCGCTCGGCCTCCTGCTCGTCGCCCTCGCGCAGCCTCGCCATGCCGACCTGGAGCGCCGCCTCCGTGTGCCCGGCCGCGGCCGCCCGCTCGTACCACCCCAGAGCGGCCTGCTCCTCACCCCGCCCGGCATGCAGGATGCCGAGGTTGAAGGCCGCGTCCACACTCCCGGCCTCCGCGGCCTTGGAGAACCACGGCTCCGCACCCGTCTCGTCGCCGGCCCGCAGCAGCAGGATCGCCAACGCGTTCGCGGCCTCCCGGTGCCCCGCGTAGGCCGCGCGCCGGTACCACTGCTCGGCCTGCGGGGTCCGCCCCTGCTCGGCGCAGAGCAGGCCGAGGTTGTACGCGCCGTTGACGTCACCGGCGTCCATCGCGGCCCGGTACCACCGCTCGGCGGTCTGGGTCTCGCCCCGCTCGGCGTGCAGCGCGCCCAGCGCGTTCGCCGCGTTGCCGTCGCCGTCCTGCGCGGCCCGCAGCCACCACACGGCGGCGTTCTCGGTGTCGCCGGCGTCGCGCAGCAGGAAACCGAGGGCACATGCGGCCCGCGCCTCGCCGTCCTTGGCGGAGGTCAGGTACCAGCGCCCGGCCTCCTTGAGCTCGCCGCGCCGCTCCAGGATCGTCCCGAGGTGCAGCGCGGCCCGCCGATGGCCGCGCGCGGCAGCCTGGCGGTACCACTGCTCGGCCTCCTCGGCGCCCTGGACACCGTTGTCACCGTCGGCCTCCCGTGCGGCCCTCCGGTCCAGCGCCCGGGCCAGCCGGTACGCGGCCTCCCGGTGCCCGCGTTCGGCCGCGACCCGCATCCACTGCTCGGCCCCGGCGTCCCCGCGGTGCTCCAGCAGATCGGCGAGCGCGTACGCGGCCAGGGTGTGGCCCTGTTCGGCGGACTGGCGCAGCCAGTACTCGGCGGCGGGTTCGTCACCCCGCTCGCGGTGGTGCCGGCCGAGGGCGTGCGCGGCGGCCGTGGATCCGGCGACCGCGGCGATCCGCCACCACCCGGCGGCCTCGTCGGCGTACCCCCGCTGGTGCAGGAGGACTCCCAGATTGTTCGCGGCCGCCCGGTCGCCCGCGGCTGTGGCGGCACGCAGATGAGGCTCGGCACCGTCGAGATCACCACGGCGCAGCAGCATGGCCCCGAGGACACTCATCGCCTCGACGTCGCCGGCCTCCGCGGCGAGTCTCTGCCGCAGCTCCTCGGCCGCCTCGTCGGCGATCTCCCCGGTCTCGTCCGGGGTCTCGGTGTCCTCCCGGCTGGAAGGCTGCACAAAACGCCCTGTCTCGAACAGAGTTGCCTTGTCCCCCATAACGTCCATCGTCGCACCACCTGCAACCTGGGTACACCTCGTATACCGCAGCCAGTGAGGTCACTTCAGCGTTTTGTCGACATGCCCACAGAGAGACAAGTCAAACACACATGGACCAACTCGCCCCGGCGGCGCGACCAAACCCACGTCAGCACATGCGTTCACGCACATCACGAAGGCCCGGATTCCTGTGTGGAATCCGGGCCTTCGGTGTCACGCTGCCGCTCGGACATCGCGACTTCAGTAGCGGGGACAGGATTTGAACCTGCGACCTCTGGGTTATGAGCCCAGCGAGCTACCGAGCTGCTCCACCCCGCGCCGTTGTGTTCACAACCGTACCACGGCGCGGGATGGGCATTTCACCAGGCCAGGGCCCTAGCTGCTCGGCTTCGGGCTCGGGCTGCCGCTCGGCTTGCCGCTGGGCTTGCTCTCGCCGCCCCCGGCGCCGCCCTTCCGGCTCGCCTCGTCCTGCGCGTCCTCGGCCCGCCGCAGGGCGTCCTCGAGGTCCTTCTGCGCCTTGCCGTACGCCTCCCAGTCGTTCTTCTTCAGGGCCTCCTGGCCCGCGTCGAACGCCTTCTGGGCGTCCTCCAGGGCCTGTTGGACCGTCGGGTTGTCGGACGTCGGCGGTGGCTTGGTCGTGTCGCCCTCGCCCTCGTCCGGTGGCTCGGTGGACGGACCGTCCGCACCGAAGACCTTGTTGAGGGCCTCGTCGAGAGTGTTCTCGAAGGCGGTCTGGCCTCCGTAGGTGACCAGCACCTTGCGCAGCAGCGGATACTTCAGTCCGCCACCGCGTACGTAGACCGGCTCCACGTACAGCAGTCCGCCGTCGAGCGGGACCGTCAGCAGGTTGCCGTACTCGACCTCGGAGTCGCCGCCTCTCAGGAGCCTGATGGACTCGGCGATGTCCTCTTGCGAGTTGAACTGGCTCTGGACCTGCTTGGGTCCGTTGACCGTGGTGTTGGTCGGCAGCTTCAGAATTCTGATCTTGCCGTAGTCGGACGTGCCCGCCTCGGCGTCGACCGCCATGAACGCGCTGAGGTTGTCCCGGCCGTTGGGCGTGAAGGTCGTCGTCAGCGAGAACGCCTGCGCCTTCTGGTCGGGCATCTTCATGCTCAGGTAGTACGGCGGCACCGCGCTGCCCGACCGGTTCGTCGGGTCGTCCGGCACCTGCCACACCTCGCTGCCGCTGAGGAACGTCGTGGCGTCCTTCACGTGGTAGCGCGTGAGCAGCTCCCGCTGGACCTTGAACAGGTCCTGGGGGTAGCGCAGATGGTCCATCAGCGACTTGGAGATGTCGCTCTTGGGCTCCACCGTGCCCGGGAAGGCCTTCATCCAGGTCTTCAGGACGGGGTCCTTGGTGTCCCACTGGAAGAGCTTGACCTCGCCGGTGTACGCGTCGACGGTCGCCTTCACCGAGTTGCGGATGTAGTTGACCTGGTTCTGCTGGGCCACCACCGCGCGGTTGTCGTTGGTGGCGGTCAGCGAGTCGGCCGTGGTGTCACCGAGGGTCGTCCGCGAGGAGTACGGGTAGCCGTTCGTCGTCGTGTAGGCGTCGACGATCCACTGGATCCGGCCGTCCACGACCGCCGGGTAGGCGTCTCCGTCGATGGTCAGCCAGGGGGCTACCGCCTCGACGCGCTCCTTGGGCGTGCGGTTGTACAGGATCCGCGAGCCCTCGCCGATGGCGCCGGAGTAGAGGATCTGCGGCTCGCCGAACGCCACCGCGTACGCGGCCCGGTTGACCGGGTTGGAGAGGTTGACCCCGCTGTCGCCCTTGTAGCTGGTGGTCTTCTCGCCGTTGTCGTCGGAGTAGTCGATCTCCTTCTGGGGGCCGCCGACGATCGAGTACGTGGTGGTCTTCTCGCCGTAGTAGACCCGCTGCTCGTACGTGCCGAGGTCGCCCTCGGAGGGCAGGTCGGACTCCGTGAAGTTCGGCCGGCCCTGGGCGTCGGCGCTGGTGCCCTCGGCGGCGACCACTCCGTACCCGTGGGTGTAACGGAAGTGGTTGTTGATCCAGTTCTTCTTCGGGATGCCCGCGAGGTTCAGCTCACGCAGGCCGATCACCGTGTCCTGATCCTTGCCGTCCTTGGCGTAGCGGTCGACGTCCAGGTTGTTCGGGAACGCGTAGTAGTTCCTGATCTGCTGGAGCTGCTGGAACGTCGGCGAGACGATGTTCGGGTCCATGATCCGGATGCTCGCCGTGGAGGGGACGTCGTCCCGCAGCGTGGTCTTGTCCTCGGTCTTGCTCGACCCCGAGTAGTCCGTGACCTTGGTGCCGTCGATGCCGTACGCCTGGCGCGTGGCCTCGAGGTTCTTCTCGACGTACGGCGCTTCCTTGGCCTGCTCGTTCGGCTGGACCTGGAACTTCTGCACGATCGCCGGGTACAGGCCGCCGATGAGGATCGCGGAGAGCACCATCAGGCCGAAGCCGATGACGGGCAGCTGCCAGGTGCGCCGCCAGATGGTGGCGAAGAACAGCAGCGCGCAGATGACGGCGATGCAGAACAGGATCGTCTTGGCCGGCAGGTAGGCGTTGGCGTCGACGTACCGCAGGCCCGTCCAGTTGTCGGTCGCCCTGAAGTCGCTGGACTTCACCGCGAGTCCGTACCGGTCGAGCCAGTACGCGACGGCCTTCAGGGCCACGAAGACACCGATGAGCACCGACAGGTGCCCGGTGGCCGCGGCCGTGGCGCGGGCGCCGGGGCTGGTGACGCGCAGACCGCCGTACAGGTAGTGGGTGAGCGCGGCGGCGATCACGGACAGGATCGCGGCGGCGAAGCCGAAGCCGAGCAGGAACCGGTACCAGGGCAGGTCGAAGGCGTAGAAGGAGACGTCCAGCTTGAACTGCGGGTCCTTCTGGCCGAAGGGCACGCCGTTGACCCACATGAGCCAGGTGCGCCACTGGCCGGAGGCGGAGGCTCCGGCGATCAGGCCCACCAGGGCGGTGATCCCGGCCAGCAGCCACTTCTTGTAGGGCGCGATGCCCATCCGGTACCGGTCGAGGTTCTGCTGCTCCATCGACATGGCGCTCAGCGGCGGCCGCAGCCGGTGCGCCAGCCAGATGTTGAAGCCGACGGCGAGGGCCATGAGCAGGCCGAAGACGAAGAAGAGCCCGATCTTGGTCCACAGGGTGGTGGTGAAGACCGAGGAGTAGTTCACCGACCGGTACCAGAGCCAGTCCGTCCAAAAGCCCGCGAACATGGTGAACGCCATGCCGAGAACGGCCAGGACGCCCAGTGTCATGAGCAGGGTCCGGACACGCCGGGACGGGCGGCCCACTCTCATCCGCGGCCCTGTCGGGCCTCCGCCGCGGTCCGGCATCTGGAAAGCCAAGGTGCGCACCTCGAAGTTCGCTGTTGATTCGTCACGCCCGCGTCTTCACGGACCGTGCGTGGCCCCCGTGATCGTGGGCCCCCACCTATGCAACTTACTCACCGTTTACTCGGTTCCCGATTCCGGCCGGGAACGAGGCAGGATTGTGACCATGTCCAACACTCCCATGGCTGCGAACCCGCTCACCCGGGCCGTTCTCGAGATCGACGAGTACGTCTCCGGCCTCGGCTGGGACCAGCCGGCCCGCCTTTTCGCCCTTGTCGACACCGCCCGGCTACGGGCCGAACAGCCCTCGCTCGCGGACCGGCTCGGTCTGGGGGAAGAGGCGGAGAACTCCGGCCTCACCCCGATCGAGCAGGACGAGGTCCCCACGGGCAAGCCGCTCGACGAGTTCCTCGCCACCATCGCCTGGCCCGACGCGGTGGTCGGCTGCGCCCTCGCCGTGGAGCGCCTGATGCTGCCGCCGTCGGCGGAGGCGCAGGTGCCGAGCGGACTGAGCGAGGCCGCGCTCACGAAGTGGGTGGCGGACCACCCGGACCGCCAGGAGGTCCGTATGACGGTCGCGGTGCTGCGCGACGGCAGCCGCGAGTCGGCCCTGCGCCTGCGCGAGAAGGACTCCCCCACCGAGGTCCTGACCGGCTCGGACCTGGTCCCGGGGCTGGCGGAGGCACTGGCGGCGACGTTCGAGGAGTAACCCTCGCGAGCCCGTGGGGTCCGGCTCGCCGGGCCCCACCGCCCCGGGCTACCTACCGCATTTCGGCAGGTCCGCGGTGTCGCCGCTGCGGATGTCCTTGAGCGCCCCGAGGGCGTCCCGGATGGTGCCCACCTTGACGAGGGTGAGGCCGTCGGGGGTGTCCTTGGCGGCGGCCGCGCAGTTGTCGGCGGGGGTCAGGAAGTACTGCGCTCCCTTGGCCCGCGCGCCGACGGTCTTCATCTCGATGCCGCCGATCGGGCCGACCTTGCCCGCGTCGTCGATCGTGCCGGTGCCGGCCACGAACTTTCCGCCGGTCAGGCTGCCCGGGGTGAGTTTGTCGTAGATGCCGAGCGCGAACATCAGACCGGCGCTCGGCCCGCCGACGTCGGCCAGCTTGATATCGATGGTGAACGGGAACGTGTGGTCGGTCCCCGCCTGGATCCCCACGATGGCGCGTTTCTCGCCGTCGTCGGCGGACGCCGTCGTGGTCATGGTGATGTCCTGCGTCTTCGTCGGCGTCCGCTTCTCCTTCTCCGCGGCGGCCTGCTCCTTGGCCGGCACGATCGTGAAGCGGACCTCCTGGCCCGGCTTGTGCCGGGTGACGAGCTTGGCGACGTCGGCCGGTTCCTTCACCGTCGTGCCGTCGACGGCCTTGATCACGTCCCCCGCATGGAGTTTGCCCTCGGCCGGGGAGCCCTTGACGACCGTGGAGACGATCACCCAGGACTTCACCGGGACGTCCAGCTCCTTCAGGGCGGCGACCTTGGCGCTCTCCTGGGACTGGCTGAACTCCTCGGCGTTCTCCTGGGTGGACTGCTCCTCGGTCTTGCCGTCCGGGTAGAGCGTCTCGTGCGGCACGACCTTGTTGTCGTGCGCGAGCCAGCCGTAGACGGCCTCCACCAGGTTCATCCGGTAGTCGGCGCTCGTGACCCGGACCGTGGTCATGTTCAGATGGCCACTGGTGGCGTAGGTCTTCTTCCCCGCGATCTGCAGCACCGGCTCACCGTCGTGATCGCCCAGCGTGTTCACCGTCGGCCCCGGGGACATCTCCGCGTAGGGCACGGGGATGAACACTCCCGCGCACAGGAGCGCGATCAGCATCAGGGTGGAGGCGAGCATCGTCGCGGTGCGGCGTGGCATGACTCGACATTACGGGACGGTCCTGTCAGCGCACCGTCAGGGCCGCCCGTCCGGGGCGGCCCTGCGCTTCCAGCCACTGTGACCTGCTGTTCTTCGGTCGTCAGCCACCCGTGCGGGGCTTCTCCATGGCCTCTCGGAAGCGGGCGTAGCCGATGAGCTCCGGCCCGTCGTTACGGGCCTTGCGGGTCCGGTTCGCCCAACTCCCCCAGAGCCCCGCGCCGATGGCAGCCACAAGCGGAATCAGCAACCAGGCGAGCGCCGCCATGCCGACCTCCAACCCCTTTGAGCGTCCGCAACTGACTGATCAGCAGATTAACCATCCGCAGTGACAACGCTCACGCCAGGGGTGCGGTTACGCAACCGGAAGACGGCTTACGGGATCAGCAGGCGCCGACCCACTCCTCGGTGCCGTCGGAGAATTTCTGGTGCTTCCAGATGGGCACTTCGTGCTTGAGGTCGTCGATCAGCTTCCGGCAGGCTTCGAAGGCCTCTCCGCGATGCGGGCAGGAGACGGCGACGACCACGGCGAGATCCCCGATGCCCAGGTCCCCCACGCGGTGCACGGCCGCCAGGGCCCGCACCGGGAACTCGGCGGTCACCTTCTCGGCGATCCGCCGCATCTCCGCCTCGGCACTGGGGTGGCAGGAGTACCCCAGCTCGTCGACATCGGCGCCCCCGTCGTGGTTGCGCACGGTTCCCACGAAGAGCGCGGTGCCCCCCGCCGAGTCGTCCCCGACCGCCCGGAACACCTCGTCCAGCGAGAGGGCCGTGTCCCGGATCGCGATCAGCTTGATCGGGTCCTGCGCCGCCTGCTCACCGGGATGATCGCTCGTGGTTGCCATGCCTCCATCGTGCCGCACACGGCCGACAGCGCGGAATAGAGCTATCGCCCGGCACGCGCGCGTGCGCGTTTGGAGCCTCCTACAGGGGCGCCCTGTCCGGTGTTCCACAAGGGTGCCCCTGTTCGGGTTCCCGCAAGGGTGCCCCGGTCCGGTGTTCCCGCAGGGACGACCCTCAGATGCGCCGCCGGGCCTTGCGCGCCCGTCGTACGACCGCCGCCGCGCCCAGCAGCGCCACCGTCGCACCCGCGGCGCCCGCGGCCGTGGCGTCCTTGCGGCCCAACCGCCGCCCGGCGACCGTGTGCCGGCCGGAGACCTCCTCCAGGAGTTCCGCCAGCACCTCCTCATTGGTGTACCGCGGCCGCCACCCGGCGTCGTGCAACCGGCTGCCGCTCACCACCCAGGGGTACATCGTGTACGCCAGGTCCCCGGCCGGGGAGGGCGTGAGCCCGATCCGGTGCAGTCGCGCCGCCGCACCGAGCGCGACCGCCGACGGCAGCTCCATCCGGCGGATGCCGCTGAGCTCCTCGACCTCTTCCTGCTCCAGCCAGCCGTCACACCCGACGGTCAGCTCCCCGTCGACCTTCTCCAGGACGGCGTACTCCAGCGCGCTGCACAGGTCCTCGACGTGGCAGAACTGCCACGCGGGCCGCGACCCGGCGACGACGAGGAGCCGCGGAGACTCGAAGTACCTGGTCAGCGCGGTGTCCGTGCCACCGCCCACCAGGACGGCCGGCCGGACCACGGTGACGTTCAGTCCCGGGTGCGCCCGGGGTGCGCGCCGTGCCAGCCGTTCGATCTCCAGCAGGTCGCCGACACCCGTCGCCTCGGCCGTGGCCCGCAGCTCGGCGTCCTCGGACAGCGGCAGCTCGTTGTCGGGCAGCGCCCCGTAGACCATCGCCGAGGTGCACAGCACGACCCGGTGCACTCCGGCGGCCGCGGCCGCCGTCAGGACGGTCTGCGTCCCCCGTACGTTGTAGGCCGTTCGGGCGGCGGCGTCGGTCTCCAGATCGAGATCCAGCGCCAGGTGCACCACGACGTCGGCCCCGCGCAGCTTGTCGGCGATGGCCGGGTCCCGGACGTCCAGGATGTGCCACTGCGCCGCCGCGCACTCGCCGCGCCGCTCGTCGATGGCCACGACCTGCTTGATCTCGTCGGATGCGGCAAGCTGCTCCGTGAGCAGCGCGCCGACGCCGTACGCGGCGCCGGTGACCGCGACGACGGGTCCGCGCGCCGACGGGCTCGCGGAACTGGTTGACTGGTTTCGCGCTGCGCGAACCTGCGGATCTGGGGAACTCACCGGGCGTCTCCAGCGGTTGTCTTCAGTACGAGCGCGTCCGACGCGTGCGTACCAGGTGGCATCCATCCTGCCGCAGGCCGTCAGTCGGCGAAGCACCGAGGCCCGATCCGCCCCAGGTGTCTACGCTGGGTGGTGTTGTCGGGCAGCCGTGCCGCCGGAAAGAACCGGCGGCCCTACCAGCCGAGGAATCCCGTGAGTGACACCCCATTCGGATTCGGCCTTCCGCCGGAGGAGCCGGACGACGGCGACGAGGGCAAGAAGAAGGACCAGCAGAGCGGTGGTGGTCAGGGACCGGCCAACCCGTTCGGTTTCGGCGGCCTGCCCGGAGCCGGAGGCTTCGGCGGAGGCCCTGGCGGCCCCGGCGGCCCCGGTGCGGACAATCCGTTCGCAGCCATGTTCGGGTCGCTGAACCCCACCGACCTGGGCGCCGCGTTCCAGCAGCTGGGCCAGATGCTCTCCTACGAGGGCGGCCCGGTGAACTGGGACATGGCCAAGCAGATCGCCCGCCAGACGGTCTCCCAGGGCAGCCCTGACGGCACCAAGGACGCCAGCGTCGGGCCCGCCGACCGCAGGGCCGTCGAGGAAGCCGTCCGCCTGGCCGACCTGTGGCTCGACGACGCCACCTCGCTGCCGTCGGGCGCCGCCTCGGCGGTGGCCTGGAGCCGCGCGGAGTGGGTCGAGGCCACACTGCCCGCCTGGAAGGAGCTCGTCGACCCGGTCGCCGAGCGCGTCGGCACCGCCATGGGCGACGTCCTGCCGGAGGAGATGCAGGCCATGGCCGGCCCGCTGATCGGCATGATGCGCTCGATGGGCGGCGCCATGTTCGGCACCCAGATCGGCCAGGCCGTCGGCGTGCTCGCCGGTGAGGTCGTCGGCTCGTCCGACATCGGCCTTCCGCTGGGCCCGGCCGGCAAGGCCGCCCTGCTGCCGGTGAACATCGAGACGTTCGGCAAGGACCTCAGCGTCCCCCAGGAGGAGGTGCGGCTGTACCTCGCCCTGCGCGAGGCCGCCCACCAGCGCCTCTTCACACACGTGCCGTGGCTGCGATCGCACCTGTTCGGCGCGGTCGACGGCTACGCCCGCGGGATCAAGGTCGACACGGCCAAGCTCGAGGACGTGGTCGGCCAGTTCGACCCGCAGAACCCGGAGCAGCTGCAGGAAGCCCTCCAGCAGGGCATGTTCCAGCCGGAGGACACGCCCGAGCAGAAGGCGGCCCTGGCCCGTCTGGAGACGGCTCTGGCGCTTGTCGAGGGCTGGGTGGACGCGGTGGTCCACGCCGCCGCCAAGCCCCGTCTCGGGGCCGCCGACGCCCTGCGTGAGACGCTGCGCCGCCGCCGCGCCTCGGGTGGCCCGGCCGAGCAGACGTTCGCCACGCTGATCGGTCTGGAGCTGCGTCCGCGCCGGCTGCGGGATGCCTCCCGTCTGTGGGCCTCGCTCACGGACGCGCGTGGGGTCGACGGCCGGGACGCCCTGTGGCACCACCCGGACATGCTGCCGACGGCGACCGATTTGGACGACCCGGACGGCTTCGTGCACCGCGAGCAGATCGACTTCTCCGAGCTGGACAAGATGCTCGGCGAGGCGGCGGACAAGCCCGACCTCAAGAAGAAGGACGAGGGCGGGGACGACGGCAAGGACGACGACGCCGGGTGAGCCTCTACGACGACACGGTCCTCGTGCTGAAGGGGTACGAGGACCAGGCAGAGCTGCGCCAGGCCTACCTGGACCACCTGGACGAGCACCCGGACGGCCTGTGGAAGTCCTGCCACGCGGGGCACATCACGGCGAGCGCCCTGGTGATCGACCCCGAGGGCGGCCGGGTGCTGCTCACCCTGCACAAGAAGCTCCGCATGTGGCTCCAGATGGGCGGCCACTGCGAGCCCGGCGACGTGTCCCTGGCGGACGCGGCCCTGCGTGAGGCGACGGAGGAGTCCGGCGTCTCGGGGCTCTCCTTGCTGCCCGGCGGCCCGGTGCGCCTGGACCGGCACCCGATCCCCGCGCCGTGCCACTGGCACTTCGACGTCCAGTACGCGGTCGTGGCACCGCCGGACGCCGCGCACGCGATCAGCGACGAGTCGCTCGACGTGCGCTGGTTCGGCTACGACGAGGTGCCGAAGGTGGCGGACACCTCGGTCGTCCGCCTGCTGGAGGCGACGCGGGCGAGGCTCGCGGCCTGAGGTACGAGTAAGGGGCGCCCGCTCCAGCGGCCGCCCCTTACTGCTGGGGACCTGACGGCGGGCGCCCCTCCAGGGGCGCGGGGAACTGCGCGACCGGCCGCGCACGGCGCGCGGCCCGGATGAGACCGCACACCCCCCGCACCTCACAGCCGAACCCGCGGAGCGCTCAGCTCCAGACGTTGCCCTGGTTCTGCCCCCGCGCTCCCTGCTGGCCCATGCCGTACTGCGCGGCGAGGCCCGAGCCGATCTGGGCGTTCTGCGGCGGCAGCAGTTCACTCGGCTGGACGAGCGCGAACCCGGTGCCCATGAAGCTCAGCTCCCAGCCCTCACCGGTGCTGCCGCGCCGCCGCCACACCCCGGAGGAGTGCGTCTGCGCCTGCATCTGCACCCGCAGGCCGGTCGACCAGGCCACGATCGCGTCCGCGTCGCAGTTGACGTACTTGTCGGGGGTCACCTGCATCAGCAGCGGCATGCCGGAGGTCATCAGGGCGACCTTGCCCCGGCCGGAGATGTTGAGCTGGTACTTCCCGGAGCCGGAGATGCCGTAGAGGCTGTCCACGGCGATGCCCTCGTGGTGCAGGGAGGAGTCCATCGCCAGCACATAGCTGCTGTCGACGGTGAGGCCGTCCTGGTCCACCTCCAGGACGTGGACGTGCTGCTTGAGGTTGGCCAGGTAGACCGTGCCCTGCCCGTGGCAGCGCATCAGGTCGAGGCCCTCGCCGGTCTGCGCACGCGCGCGTGACTGCTGGTTGCTCTGGAACTCGGCGTCGAACTCGACGAGGCCCTGGTAGGCGACCATGGTGCCCTTGCGGGCCAGGATGTCGTCGTGGCCGTCCAGGGCGACGCGCAGCATCTGCTTGTTCTGCAGGCTCCAGCGTTCCTGGGTCTGCTGCTCGTTGTAGCCGAAAATCGGGCTCTGCATGACGTTCTGGCTCCCCCTCAGCCCCGGAATCGGAGGCGGTCGGTGTTGTCCTCGCTGGGCTGGACGACGACGATGCCCTGACCGGAGAAGGCCATCTGGTAGGCCTCACCGCTGCCGCGGCCGATCAGCGACTGCGCCCGGAAGCTGCGCTTGCCCTTCACCTTGAGGTTCGGGGACCAGGCGACGAGCGCGTCGGGGTCGACGTAGGTCTCGTCCTCGCCGCCCCCGCAGTCCACGACGATGGGCTTGCCCCGGGACGTCAGCGCGACCCAGCCCTGGCCGGAGATCTTGGTGTTCCACAGGCCCTGCCCGGCGAACTTCGCCAGGCCCTTGACCCGTTCCACGCCCCACGTCAGGTGGGCGTCGAAGGCCAGCAGGTTGGTGGCGTTGACGGAGATGCCGTCGCCGTTGAGGTTGATGACGACGACGTTCGCCCCGTAGTCGGCCAGGTAGAGCAGACCGTCGCCGGAGCACTTCATCAGGGGCGCGCCCTCGCCGGTGAGCCAGTCCTTGGCGATCTGGCGCACGGCCGGCGGGTTGGGCTCGTACTGCACGAACCCTTCGTAGGCGACCATCGATCCCACGCGCGCGAGGAGGTCGTTGCCGGTCTGCATGGCGACCTTCAGCATGTGGTTGCCGTGGTTCTCCATGCGGGCGGTGACGGGTGCGGGGGCGTGGCCCGCGAGTTGCTGTGTCATGACGGGCTCCCTCAGACCTCGTACGGCTGGACGACGATGAAGTTCCCGGGCGCTCCCCGGAACTGGAGGTTGACGCTCTCCCCCGTGTCGCCGGGGTAGGAGTTACGGCGCATGCGCACCTGGCTGGAGACGACGACCTGGGCGGCGGCCGACCAGGCGACGACGGCGTTGCAGTCGGCGAACGTGGTCGGCGTGACGGGCAGCACCACGGGGGTGCCGTGCGTCTTCACGACGATGGTGCCGGTGCCCTGGAACTGCATGGTGAACAGCGCGCCGCCGGGGATGCCGTGGCCCTCGATGCGGCGGACCTCGTAGGTGAGGCTCTCGTCGAAGGCGAGGACGTTCTCGGCGGAGACGCAGACGGCGTCGCCCTGGAGCTCCAGCGGGTGCAGCATGGTCGAGTTCTCGGCGAGGAACACCTGTCCCTGGCCCGTGCACCGCATCAGCTGCATCTCCTGGCCGGTCGCGTTGCCCACGATCCGGCCGGCGAACCCGGCGCCCTTGTAGCTGAAGTCGACCTTGCCCTGGTAGAGCACCATGCTGCCCTGCCGGGCCAGCACGGGCTGCCCGCCGACGCCGAGGTCGACGCGGACGAGCTTCTTGTTCTGCTGTGTCCAGCGCTGCCCGGTGGGCGTCTCCTTGAACTGCTGGAGCGCGGCGGACACACCGGGGCCCTGGGCGGCGCCGCCCTGGGGAGCGCCCTGCGGAGCGCCGTAGGGGGCCTGGCCGTAGGGCGGCTGCTGGCCGTAGCCCGGGGGCGGGGTGTGCTGGCCGTAACCGGGCGGCGGGGCGGGGGCCTGGGGTGCCTGCGGCGCATGGGGCTGGCCGTAGCCGGGGGGCGGCGGGGCCGTCTGCCCGGGGACCTGGCCGTAAGGCGGCGGCTGCTGGCCCGGCTGGCCGTACGGCGCAGGCGCCGGGACCGGGGGCGGCACCGGGGAGCCGCCGGGCGGGGTGTGCAACGGCGCGACGATGGTCGGGGCGGCGTGCACCGGGGGCGCGGGAGGCGGGGTGGAGCCGGGCGAGGGCGCGAAGCCCTGCGCGGGCTGCGGGACGGGGGCCGGAGGAGCTGCCGGCGCGGGGGCCGGTTCCGGGGTGGCGGGGGCGCCGAACGCGGGCGGCGCGAACCCCGGAGCGGCGCCGGCCTGCGGCTGCTGCGGGGCGGGCGCGGGAGTCTCCTCCTCGGCCACCTCGCCGCCGAAGTTCTTCAGCAGCGCGTCCAGGCCTCCGTCGAAGCCCTGTCCCACGGCGGCGAACCGCCAGACGTCCTTGAGGTAGAAGTCGCCCAGCATCACGGCCCGCTCGGTGGAGAACTCCGAGCCGTTGAAGGAGTAGCGCGCCACTTCCTCGCCGCCCGCGACGATGCGGATGTAGCCGGAGGCGATCTGCGACATCTGTCCGGCGCCGTCGATCGTCGCCGTGAAGGAGAGCTTCTGGATCTGCGGCGGGATCCGGTCGAGCGTCACCCGGAAGGACTCCGTGTCGCCCGCCTGGGCGCCCAGGAGCTGGATGGACTCCTCGGGGGACTTCGGCTGGTTGAAGAAGATGAAGTACCGGTCGTCGGAGAGCCGTTCGTCGGCGTCGAGGCCGAAGCAGCTGATGTCGAAGCTCAGCCCGGGGCCGGTGATCTGTACACCTACGTACAGATCCGTGCCCGCTGTGAGGTCACTGATCCTGGCCTTGTGGCCGCGTTGGAATTCCCTGGCCATGCGTAACGACCGTCCCCCATCCAGAACGTGAGTGCGTCGCGCCAGGCTAACGGCAAACTCGGACACCGGACGAGGTCGGTACAGAGCCGGTACAGAACGCTCGCTCAGCCGTATCGGCTGTTCGCTCGCGGAAAGCGGTCGGTCACCCGGTGGGACTGTCTCCCCGCGCGCCGGGCACATGGGGCAACCTCTCGGCGGCGACGACCCCTTCGAGGTAACCGCGGGCCCGTTCCGTGCGCGGATAGGCCTCCAGGAGTTCCCAGAAGCGTGGTCCGTGACCGGGTACGAGCAGATGGGCGAGTTCGTGGACGAGGACGTAGTCGACGACGTACTCCGGCATGCCCTGGAGCCGGTGCGACAGGCGGATGCTGCCTTCGGCGGGAGTGCAGGAGCCCCAGCGGGTGTTCTGGTTGGTCACCCAGCGCACCGACACGGGCCGGGCCCGTCCACCGAAGTACTGCTCCGACAGGCGCCGGGCCCGCTCGGCCAGCTCGGCGTCGCCGAGGGCCCGCTTGCTCTCCTGGGCGGCCAGCTTGTCGAGCATGACAGTCACCCAGCGCTGCTCCTCCGCCTCGGACATCCGGGCGGGGATGAGCACCACGGTGCGATCGCCTTCGCGGTACGCGGAGACCGTCCGGCGTCGGCGGGTACTCCTGCGGACCTCGATCGCGCTCGCCCCCGAGCCGCTCGGCGGCTGGCTCGTCGTGCTGCGCGGTGGCTTTCCGGCGCGGTGCAGTGGGTCGGCGGGCACGCCCCGACGTTACCCGCTGCACCCGGGGAAGTCCCGGCTCCGGGACGGTTGGGTCCCGCCGCTCCCACCGGCCGCCGGATTTGTACGACGAATCCCCGCGCCTGTGGACAACTTTCGGCAGCCGACGGCGGGGTTGGGCATGCTGGATCCCGTCGGCGAAGCGACGGCTCAGTCGGCCCCGGGACCAGGGGGCTGTCTGCGCTCGGGTTCGGCCTGTCCAGGGGCCGTGCCCACGACCGGCCTCGGCATGATCTGCCCGGGCCGCGACTCGCCTGGCCGGCAAACGGGGACGATCCGAGAAAAACGGGGGCGGTCATGCATCCGATGGTGAAGCCGGCGCTCAGGCGCGGCTGGCGCGACCTCAAGACCGTGCAGTTCGGGATGACACCGGCGCACGCGATGACGCTCGGCCCGATGGACCAGGCGACGGGCAGCTTCCTCGACCTGCTGAACGGCACGCGGGGGCTGGAGCTGCTGCGCGAGGAGGGACGCCGCATGGACCTGCCCGACGGTCATGTCGACGGGCTGGTGAGCGGGCTCGAGCGAGCCGGACTTCTGGACGACGCCCGGGGCGGCGGCCCGGGCGCCGACGCCCTGCGCAAGAAGAAGGAGGTCCTCGACCGGCTGCGCCCGGACCTGGCCTCCCTCTCCCTGACCACCTCGGCCCCGGGCGACGCGATCGGTCGGCTGGCCGCCCGGCGATCACAGCGTGTGCAGGTACGCGGCGCCGGCCGGGTGGGGGCCGTGCTGGCCTCGCTCCTGGCGGGAGCCGGCGTGGGCGAGGTGGACGTGCTCGACGGTGGCCGAGTGGAGCCGTGGGACGTGGCACCGGGCGGGCACCCGGCGGAAGCCGTCGGCGACCGCAGGGACGAATCGGCCCGCCGAGCCGCGCGCCGGGCGGCCCCGGACCGGCCACCACGCCGCACGGCGGTCCAGACGTCCCCCGAGCCGGGCGAGCCGGGGTTCTCGCTGGTCGTCCTCGCACCGCGCGACGATGTCGCCGTGCACGCGCCCGACCCGGCCACGGCCGAGCCGCTGATGGCCTCCGGAACACCCCACTTGTACGCCGGTGTGGTGGAAGGCACCGGCATGGTCGGCCCGCTCGTCCTTCCCGGGGAGACGAGCTGCGCGGGATGTCTGCACGAAGGCCGTGTCCAGCGGGACCCGGTCTGGCCGCGGCTGGTCGCCCAGTGGCGCTCCGGCAGGCAGCGCCAGGTACGACCCTGCGACCTCACGCTGGCCACGACCGTGGCCGGGCTGGCGGCGGCCCACGCGCTCGCCTTCCTCGACGGCCGGGTCCCCTCCAGCGCCGGGGCGCGCTGGGAGGTCTCCGTCCCTGGTCTGCACTGGCATGCGCGGCCGATCTGGGCCCATCCGGCATGCCCGTGCGCGGCGGCGAAGAAGGGAAATGGGGAGCACCTCTCGGAGGATGGGGGGTCACACGAGACAATGGCGGTGCGACGGCCGTCGGAGCAGTGCCGTGAGGCAGGGGCGGAACGGCCGGCTGGGACTTGGAGGGCGCATGTCTGATCTTCCCCGGAAGGCGGTTACCCGGACCGCCAAGCTCGCCGCGCTCCCGCTCGGCATCGCCGGGCGGGCGACCTGGGGATTCGGCAAGCGAATCGTCGGTGAATCCGCCGAGCTCGTCGGCCGCGAACTCCAACAGCGCACAGCCGACCAGCTGTTCAAGGTGCTCGGCGAGCTCAAGGGCGGCGCGATGAAGTTCGGGCAGGCCCTGTCCGTCTTCGAGTCCGCGCTGCCCGAGGAGGTGGCCGGCCCCTACCGGGCCGCGCTGACCAAGCTCCAGGAGGCGGCGCCGCCGATGCCGACCCGCACCGTGCACGCGGTGCTCACTGAGCGGCTGGGCGAGGGCTGGCACGAGCTGTTCCTGGAGTTCGAGGACAAGCCCGCCGCGGCGGCCTCGATCGGCCAGGTCCACCGAGGGGTGTGGCACGACGGCCGCGAGGTGGCGGTCAAGGTGCAGTACCCGGGCGCCGGCGAGGCCCTGCTGTCGGATCTGAACCAGCTGAGCCGTTTCTCACGCCTGCTCGGTCCGCTGATTCCCGGCATGGACATCAAGCCGCTGATCACGGAGCTGAAGGACCGTGTCTCGGAGGAACTGGACTACGGCCTGGAGGCTCAGGCCCAGCGGGCCCACGCGGAGGAGTTCACGGACGACCCGGACGTGGTCGTGCCGCAGGTGGTGCACCAGTCCGACCAGGTCCTGGTCACCGAGTGGATGGACGGCATCCCGCTGTCGGAGGTCATCTCGGACGGCACCCAGGAGCAGCGCGACCGTGCCGGCCAGCTCCTGGCCCGCTTCCTGTTCTCCGGCCCCGCCCGCACGGGCCTGCTGCACGCCGACCCCCACCCGGGCAACTTCCGGCTTCTGCCCGGCGGACCCGAGGGTGAGGACGACTGGCGGCTCGGCGTCCTGGACTTCGGCACGGTCGACCGGCTTCCGGGCGGCCTGCCCGCCACCATCGGCGAGTCCCTGCGGATGACCCTCGACGGGGAGGCCGAGGCGGTCTACGAGCTGCTGTGCGCCGAGGGATTCGTCAAGGAGACCATAGAGCTGGACCCGGACGCCGTCATGGACTACCTGCTGCCCATCATCGAGCCGGCCCAGGTCGATGAGTTCACCTTCACCCGGGGCTGGATGCGCAGCCAGGCGGCCCGGGTCGCCGACCCACGCTCCCCCGCTTACCAGCTCGGAAAGCAGCTCAACCTGCCCCCGTCCTACCTGCTGATCCACCGGGTGACGTTGAGCACCATCGGTGTGCTGTGTCAGCTGGGAGCCACGGTGCGGCTGCGCGAAGAGCTGGAGGAGTGGCTGCCGGGGTTCGTACCGGAGGACCTGGCGGATGACGAGGAGGCAGTGGCGGAAGGGTGAGCTCCCGCCCGGGCCTCACCACCAGTCCGACTCCAGGCGCCCTTCGATTGACCTGAGGTGTTCCCGGGAGCAGGCCTCGCAGTAGAGACGGCGGGCCCCGCCCTCAATGGAGTAGGTCCAGGTCAGGGGCGGATCTTCGGTCGGGACATCGGCCGTCGTACCGCAACGGGCGCAGACGAAGCGCCGCGGCTCGGCGGCGGATCCGTCGTCGCCGACTCCTGGAGGACTCGTCATCCACCGACGATATCCCCGCACCGGGCGGCTCGCCGGGCACAGCGCCGTGGGGCTTCGCCGGTGCGCCACCCGCGCCGGGAGAGCGCAAAAGCCCTCACTGGGAAGCCGCTATGCCCTTGCCGATATGGCGCACAACACCTCGGCCAAGTGGGCGCGGCTGCCCCGGCACGGACACCGCGCGCCGTCCCGCCCCCTACAACGCCCGGCGGGGGCCGACCCGTTGGCACGGTCCGGCCCCCGCGTGGGACATGCGGCCTCCCGGTCGGGAGGCGCCCGCTTCAGGTGCGGTGGATCACTGCATGACTGCCAGGGCGAGCGCCCGGCGGGCGCGCAGTGAGGCGCGCTCCGCCCTGCGCTGCATCCGGCGGGCGGCCACCAGGCGCACTGCCTGTCGGTCTCGCTCCGCCTCTTGCAGTCGGTCGCGCATATGCGCACGAGCCATGGCTTCTGGAATGAGTTGCATCTCTCGGGTCCTGTTCTGACGCGAGTCCTTCGCGCCGCTGATGGTGAAGTCTTGGGTAGCGGAGCCGGCGGGCTCGTAAGTGGACGGCTTCATCGGGGCCTGCTTCTGGGGGTCGTGCGTGAGGGGACGGTCGATTGTTCCTGCGGTGTTCATGCGGTGACCGGGTTCTTGCGCGGGCGGCCACGCGGCCGCTTCCGGGCGACGACGACACCCTGGACGAACAGCTCGCCACCCCAGACGCCCCAGGGCTCACGCCGCTCCTTGGCGCCGGCGAGGCAGGCCTCGACCAGCGGGCAGGTACGGCAGAGGGACTTGGCGTACTCGACGTCCGCGGGCGACTCGGCGAAGAAGACCTCCGGGTCGTAGGAACGGCACGGGACGGGTACGCCGAGGTTCTCGATGGCGTCGTCGAGCGCGGTGAGCGCGGTGAGCGGGGTCAAGGCGGGGTCCTCCGTGGAGCCGGGCTTGGGGATCGTGTCGGAAGGCGGTACGGACGGGGCGTGCGCTTCGAGTTGCACGGGTCGTCTTCCTCGTCTGGTCGTTCCGGCCGGTTGGCCGGGGGTGGTGGTACCGGGTTCTTTGCTTGTCCCGAGGCTCCTTCGGTCCGTCATCCCTGTTCAGGGAC
The DNA here is from genome assembly GCF_040654575.1 of Streptomyces sp. NPDC050674. Taxonomy (NCBI): domain Bacteria; kingdom Bacillati; phylum Actinomycetota; class Actinomycetes; order Kitasatosporales; family Streptomycetaceae; genus Streptomyces; species Streptomyces sp. NPDC050674. Next base: position 168,657 of record NZ_JBFAIG010000002.1, on the reverse strand, counting down.
AAACAGAAGGGCCGCGGATCCCGGATGGGGTTCCGCGGCCCTGAAGGCGCCGGCCTGATCGACGATCAGGCTGGATCACTCCAGGGTTCTGGCCCACGGAAGGCCCACATCTGGTGGTGCTGCGTCGTCTGCTTCCGGAATCCGGCACCGGTCGCCGTAAAGGCATAGGCCTGCGCCTGTGCCGTTACTGCCGCTTCCAGTGCCTTGGTCGGTCGCTCATTGCGCTCACGAACGGGAAGACCCGCGGGAGCGACGGAGGAGGACGCCGGACGGACGGCACGAATGCCGGACAGACCGGTGCCCAGGTTCGAAACGCCGAGCATGCACGCGGAGACGGCCGAGCGATCGGTCATTTTCACGATGCTGACGGAGCTGGTGTTGATGCTGATCACTGGACTCGCCTCCTCTCGGCGTCTCGGGGGACTGGACGAACCAGTCCTACGGATATGCAAGTACATCACGGGATCAGGGCCTCGGAGAAGGCCGCTGTTCTCGTGCCTAAGAACCTATGGGGATTGCTGGGGCATGCGCAAACTATTTTTTCGACGAGTTCGTGTCAGTCGTCCTCTGTGGTCTGCGCGCCCGACTGGCCTGCGCAGATGGCCAGTACGTCGGCCCCGTAGCGGGTGAGCTTGCGCATGCCGACGCCCGGGATGCGGGCGAGTGCGCGCTCGTCGTCGGGAGCGGTCTCGGCGATCGCCATCAGGGTCCTGTCCGTGAACACGCAGAACGCGGGCTGACCACTGCTGGCGGCCTGGCCGGCACGCCATTCGCGCAGTCGCTCGTACAGGCCCTCGTTCATGTCGGAGGGGCAGTCGTCGCACCGCATCAGCTTCATTTCGCCCGGGTCGGTGAGCGTGCGGCCGCATACCCGGCAGCGGGCGGGGACACGCTGGGTCCGTCTCGGGGCGGACCCCCTGGTTCCGGGGATTCCGCGCTCGATTCCGCCCGCTCCGCCGGCGGCGGTCCGGCCCACGGTGGCCGTCGAGCCGGGGCGCAGCCCGTCGAGGAAGCGGCTGGGGCGGCGGCTGGGGCGGCCGCCCGGTGAGCGGGAGAGCGCCCAGGAGACATGGAGGTGTTCCCGCGCGCGGGTGACCCCGACATAGAGGAGACGGCGTTCCTCCTCGATCTGCTCGTCGCTCTTGGCGTAGGTGATCGGCATCATGCCCTCGGCGACGCCGACCAGGAAGACGACATCCCATTCCAGGCCCTTGGCCGAGTGCAGGGAGGCGAGGGTGACGCCCTGCACGGTGGGGGCGTGCTGGGCGTTGGCCCGTTCGTCGAGTTCGGCGACGAGGTCGGCCAGGGTGGCGCCCGGCTTGGCGGCGGCGAAGTCCTGGGCGAGGTTCACGAGGGCGGCCAGGGATTCCCAGCGCTCCCGGACGGCGCCGGAGCCCGCCGGTGGCTGCGACGTCCAGCCCTCGCCCGACAACACGGCGCGCACCTGGGAGGGCAGGTCGACGACGTCGTCGAGGAGGGCGTCGTTGCCGCCGAAGCGGGCCGCGCCGCGCAGTGCGATGCCCGCCTTGCGCACCTCGGGGCGGTCGAAGAACCGTTCGGCACCGCGCAGCTGATAAGGCACTCCGGCGTCGGCCAGGGCCTGCTCGTAGGTCTCGGACTGCGCGTTCGTGCGGAAGAGGATGGCGATCTCGGAGGCGGGGACCCCGGAGTCGACGAGCTCGCGGATCCGGCGGGCCGCGCCCTCCGCCTCGGCCGGCTCGTCCGTGTACTCGGCGTAGACCGGCTCGGGACCGGGCGCGCGCTGGGAGACGAGCTCGAGGCGGTGGTCGGCGGCCCGTCCCCGGGCCTGGGCGAGCAGTCCGTTGGCGAGGTGGACGACCTGGGGGGTGGAGCGGTAGTCGCGGACCAGTTTGACGACGGTGGCACCGGGGTGGCGGGTGCGGAAGTCGAGCAGGTGGTCCGGGGTCGCGCCGGTGAACGAGTAGATCGTCTGGCTGGCGTCCCCGACCACGCACAGGCTGTCCCGCTCGCCCAGCCACAGTTCGAGCAGGCGCTGCTGGAGGGGGCTGACGTCCTGGTACTCGTCGACCACGAAGTGCTGGTACTGGGCGCGGATCTGCTCGGCGATGTCGTGCCGGTCCTGGAGGACGGCCACGGTCAGCAACAGCACGTCCTCGAAGTCGATGACGGACCGCTCGCGCTTGACGTCCTCGTAGGCGGCGTAGAGCTGGGCGATCTCGGCCGGGTCGCGGGGGGACACGCGGCCGGCCTTGGCGGCGGCGGGTGCGTAGTCGGCGGGGACGGTCTGGGTGACCTTGGACCATTCGATCTCCGCGGTGACGTCCCGCAGCTCGCCGCGGTCGAGCCGGATGCGGCAGGCGGCCGCCGCGTCGGCGACGAGCTGGATCTTGCGGTCGACGAGCCGGGGCATGGAGCCACCGATCGCTTTCGGCCAGAAGTACTGGAGCTGGCGCAGGGCGGCGGAGTGGAACGTACGCGCCTGGACCCCGGCGGCGCCGAGCTGGCGCAGCCGGCCCCGCATCTCTCCCGCTGCGCGGTTGGTGAAGGTGACGGCGAGGACGCTGGAGGGGTGCAGGATGCCGGCGCGCACTCCGTAGGCGATGCGGTGGGTGATCGCCCGCGTCTTGCCCGTGCCCGCGCCCGCCAGGACGCACACCGGACCGTGCAGGGCCGTGGCCACCTCGCGCTGCTCGGGGTCGAGCCCCTCGAGCACCGCGTCGGCGGAGTCCGGTACCTGCGGGAACAGGGTGGAGTGCGTTGCTGCTGTCACACAGCCATGCTGCCAGGTCGCGAGAGACGGCCGCGCCGGTTGTCCACAGGCACGCACCGATAGTCGTATCAATGCGGCAGGCGTCATGTCCGGCCGCGCCCGGGGCACGGGAATGCTGGACCTTTCACATACGTTCCCTCACTGCGACCACCCGCCCCGAGCCAACGAAGGAGCACGAGACACATGCTGGGCACTGTGACGATGTACAGCACCACGTGGTGCGGCTACTGCCGCCGGCTGAAGAGCCAGATGGACCGCGAGGGCATCGCGTACACCGAGATCAACATCGAGCAGGACCCGGAGTCCGCCGCGTTCGTGGAGAAGGCGAATGGCGGAAACCAGACGGTGCCCACCGTCCTGTTCCCGGACGGCTCGACGCTCACGAACCCCTCGCTTGCGCAGGTGAAGCAGAAGATCGGCGCCTAGTCGCCGTGTGGCGGTGCGGGGAAGGCGGCTTCTGAGGCGACTCAGGGGCCGCTTTCTCGTGGACGGTCCCACAGGACGACGTAGCGCCACAGCAGCGTGCGGCGAACGTCGCAGCCGGGCAGGAGGCGGCGCAGCGCCCGCCGGATCTGCGACCAGGACATGTGCACGTCTTCCATCGGCATGCCGACCGGACCGCGCTTGCCGCCGTGGCGGCGGGCGTGCAGCACGCTCGCGGGTACGCCGCAGGCGCTGATGAGCCAGTCAGGCACCGTCCGGTTGGCGGCCATGCCGACGATCACCAGACGGCCGCCGGGCGCGGTGAGCCGCGCGAGACGGGTGACGGCCTGCTCGAACGGGGCGTGGTGGACCACGGCCACCGCGCTCACGAAGTCGTACGCGCCCTCGGCCAGGGTCGCGTCCAGGAGGTAGTCCGCCTCCCGGTACCGCACATTGGCGGGCACGTGCGCGTGCTCGCGGGCGAGCCTGATCATCTCCGGGGACCGGTCCACCCCCGTGACGGAGGCCGCCCGGGCCGCGAGCTTGCGGGTGAGCAGGCCGTCGCCGCAGCCCACGTCGAGGGCCGCGGCGCAGCCGCCCGGCACGGCGGCGAGGACGGCCGGGTGGTGATGGACGTTGTGATTCCAGTAGGGGTCGGCCGAGTGCGGACCAGCCATGCCGGCGGCTCCTGTCAGGCGGCGCTCCGGGTCGGGAGGGGCTTGCCGTACCAGAGTTCGATCAGGCGGGCGGCGATCGAGATGCCGTAGGGCGGGAGCACCTCTCCGGACTCGAAGGCGGCGCCCAGCTCGTCGCGGGAGAACCAGCGTGCCTCGTGGATCTCGTCCCCGTCGACTTCGATCTCGGTCGAGGTGGCACGGGCCATGAAGCCCAGCATGAGGCTGGAGGGGAAGGGCCACGGCTGGCTGGCGACGTACTCGACCTGGCCGACGCTGATCCCTACCTCCTCGTGGACCTCGCGGCGCACCGACTCCTCGATGGATTCGCCGGGCTCGACGAAACCCGCGAGCGTGGAGAAGCGGCCCTCGGGCCAGTGCACCTGGCGGCCGAGCAGGATCCGGTCGTCCTCGTCGCTCACGGCCATGATCACCGCCGGGTCGGTGCGCGGGTAGTGCTCCGCGCCACAGGCCGGGCAGCGGCGGATGTGCCCGGCGGCGGCGATGACGGTGCGCTCGCCGCAGCGCGAGCAGAAGCGGTGGGTGCGCTGCCAGTTCTCCAGACCCACGGCGTGCACCATCAGACCCACGTCGCGGGCCGACAGCAGCGCGCCCGCCTCACGCAGACCCGCCGGGCGCGCGGACTGGTCCATGCGCCCGGGCAGGGAGTCCTTCTGGAGGGCGAAGTAGCTGACGCCGTCCTCGTCGATGCCGAGGAAGTAGCGGTGCGCCTCGGTCAGGGGTGCCTCGAAAGAGGGGGTCATGACGAGTTCGGTGCGCCCGTCCGCCGTCTCGTCGATGAGGACCTGTCCGCCGGAGACCACGAAGCAGCGGGTGGTGGGGTGGCTCCACGCCGCCGCGAGCCAGGCTTCGTCGAGCCGGTGGTGGGCGGCCCGGTCGATGCCGCTCGGGGCGGTGAGCGAGATGGGGCGGTCGGCGTTGTGGTCGGTCCAGGTGGTCACGGGTGCTTCCAACTCCCCGGTGGGACGGTCGGGTTCGGCAGGCGGTTCGGCGGGACGTACGGCAGGAGGGGACCGGGGCCTCGGGCTCGGGCGGTGCGGGGCGGCGCTTCCAGTGTGCCCCCGCGCGCGTGCCCGGTCCGGACGGCTCGGGTCACTCAGGGCGCATGGCGCCAGTTCTCGGCGAGGTCACCCCACAGGTACGCGGTGGTCTCGACGCCTTTGAGGAGCAGGTCGAGTTCGACCTTCTCGTTCGGGGCGTGCCAGCCGTCCGAGGGGACGGAGATGCCCAGGAACAGCACCGGGGCGTCGAGGACGTCCTGGAGGTCCGCCGCCGGGCCCGAGCCGCCCTCGCGCGTGAAGCGGACCGGCTTCTCGAAGGCGCGGCCCATGGCGCGGGTGACCGACCGGAGGGCCGGGTGGTCCAGCGGCGTCAGGCACGGGCGCGTGGCCCCGCTGAACGTGATGTCGCAGCGGATCCCGGGCGGCACCTGCTGCGCGGCCCAGGCACGGACGGCCTTCTCCACATGGCCGGGGTCCTGCCCCGCCACCAGGCGGAAGGACAGCTTCACCAGGGCGGAGGAGGGGATGATCGTCTTGCTTCCGGGGCCCTGGTAGCCGCCGCCGATGCCGTTGACCTCCGCGGTGGGGCGGGCCCAGATCCGCTCCAGGGTGGTGTAGCCGGCCTCTCCCCCGGTGGCGTGCGACTTGGCGGTGCGCAGCCACTGCTGCTCGTCGAAGGGCAGTTCGGCGAGGAGTTCGCGCTCGCGGTCGGTGAGTTCGACCACGCCGTCGTAGAAGCCGGGGATCGCCACGCGCGCGTGCTCGTCGTGCAGGGCGGCGACCAGCCGGGCGACGGCCGTCGCCGGGTTGGGCACCGCGCCGCCGAAGGACCCGGAGTGGATGTCCTGGTCGGGGCCGTACAGGCGTATCTCGCACTCGGCGAGGCCGCGCATGCCGGTGCAGACCGTGGGGGTGTCCTCGGACCACATGCCGGTGTCGGAGACGATCACGGCGTCGGCGGCGAGCCGCTCGGCGTGCTGTTCGACCAGGGCGCGGAAGTGCGGCGAGCCGGACTCCTCCTCGCCCTCGATCAGCAGCTTGAGGTGCACGGCCGGGGTGGTGCGCCCGGTGGCGGCGAGGTGGGCGCGGACTCCGAGGGTGTGGAAGAAGACCTGGCCCTTGTCGTCGGCCGCCCCGCGCGCGTAGAGGCGGTCGCCGCGCACGACCGGCTCGAAGGGCTCGCTGTCCCAGCCGTCCTCCCGGGCGGCGGGCTGCACGTCATGGTGGCCGTAGACCAGCACCGTGGGCGCCTGCGGGTCGTCGCAGGGCCACTCGGCGAAGACGGCGGGCGCGCCCGGGGTGGGCCAGACCTCGGCCGTCGGGAAGCCGGTCTCCGTCAGCTTGGCGGCGAGCCAGTCGGCGCTGCGTCGTACGTCGGGCGCGTGGTCCGGCTGGGCGGACACCGACGGGATGCGCAGCCACTCGGCGAGGTCGTCGAGGAAGGCGGCGCGGTGCTGCTGGATGTACGTACGGACGACGCTGTCCGGGGTCTGGCTCATGGTCACGAGCCTATCGGCCCGCACCGACGTCCTCCGAGTGCGGTTGCTCACCGAGCTCCCCTCCCGCCGGCTCGTCCAGGAGCAGTCGCTCCAGGGCGGCCCGGCCGGGGAGATCGCGCGGGCGGGCGACCTCGCCGGTACGCACGTACAGGAAGGTGGCCGTGACCGACTCCGGGGAGACGCCCTGCTGCTCGGCCCAGGCGAGACGGTAGACGGCGAGCTGGAGCGGGTCGGCGGTGCGGGAGCGGCTGGTCTTCCAGTCGACGATCTCGTACGTCGCGTGCTTCCCCTCGCCCTGCCTGTAGACGGCGTCGATGCGGCCCCGGACGATCCGGCCGGCGATCGCGAGCTGGAAGGGGGCCTCCACCCGGTAGGGCGTGCGGCGTGCGTACTCGGTGCGTTCGAAGGCCTCCTTGAGCGCTTCGAGGTCCCGCTCGTCGGCGATCTCGGCGTCACTGCCGGGCAGTTCCCCGGGCTCCAGCATGGGCAGCGTGAGCGCCTCGAAGCGGGACTCGACCCAGGCGTGGAAGCGGGTGCCGCGCCGGGCCGCGGGCTGGGGCGGCCGGGGCATGGGGCGGGCCAGTTCCTGGGCGAAGCCGTCCGGGTCGGCGGCCAGGCGCAGCAGCTGCGTCGCCGAGAGCGACACCGGCAGAGGGACGTCGGTGACGCTGTCCCGGGCGCGCAGCAGCTCGCCGGTGAGGGCGTCGAGATCACGGTCCCAGGAGGCGATGGTGCGGGCCTCCTCCGGGGTGAGCCGCGAGTGGTCGCGGCCTCCGCGGCCGGGGGCCTCGGGTGCACCGGGGTGCGCGCGGACCGGCGGGGGCTCCGCCGGGGCCGCCTGGTGGGGGACGGTGGGGTGGCTCTCCTTCCGGGCGTCCGCTCCCGCAGGGGCTTCTCGGCAGGCGTCGTCGACGGGGTTCTCCACGACGGCCTCGGCCACGACCGGGTCCTCGCCGGAGGGGTGCTCGCCGGAGGGGTGCTCGCCGAACCGGTCCGTGTCGATCCGGTCCGTGTCGATCCGGTCCGTGTCGATCCGGTCCGTGTCGAACGGGTCCGCGTCGAAGGGATCCATGTCGAAGGGATCCGTCTCGAACGGGTCCGGTTCGTCGTACGGAGGCCCTTCATAAGGAGGCTCGTCGTCCTCGGGGGGCGGCGGCCACTCCGGGTCGTCGACGCGGCCGTCCGGGGCGTGCACGGCCGTGGGGTGTCCGTGCTCCTGGGAGGCGAGGTCCTCCAGGTGGGCCAGGACGGTCTCGGCGGCCGCACGGCGCCGGGCGAGGGCCGTCGCGTCCAGGGGCAGGGGCCACACCTGGTCGGCCGTCGCCTGGTGCAGGGCCGGGTTCTCCTCGTCCTCGGCGGGTTCGTCCGCCCAGGCCTCGATCTCTCCGTACCCGGCCCGGCAGTGCTCGTAGAGGGCCTGGAGGAACGCGGACGGTCCCCGGCGCTTCTTCTGGGTCGGCCCCCACCAGTGCCCGGAGCCCAGGAGGAGGGAACGGGGGCGAGTGAAGGTGACGTAGCCGAGGCGGAGTTCCTCGGTGTGCTGGTGGTCCTTCATGGCCTCGTGGAAGGCCTTCAGCCCCCTGGCGTCCCAGGACGTCACGTCCGGCAGGGTGTCGGCGTCACCGCGCAGTCCGTGCGGCAGGACCTTGCCCTGGGAGGTCCACTTCTCGCGGCCCTTGCTGCTCGGGAAGGTGCCGGTGACCAGGCCGGGGACGACCACGACGTCCCACTCCAGGCCCTTGGACTTGTGGGCCGTGAGCACCTTGACGGTGTTCTCGCCACCGGGCAGGGCGTTGTCGAGCCCCTTCTCGTACTGGGCGGCGGTGCGCAGGAAGGCGAGGAAGGCCAGCAGGGACGCCTCGTTGTCGCCGGCGGCGAAGGACGAGGCGACGTCCAGGAAGTTGGACAGGGTCTCGCGGCGGCGGGCGGCCAGGGCGTGCGGGGACGCCGACAGCTCCACCTCCAGGCCCGTGACGGCGAGGACACGGTGCAGGACGTCCATCAGCGGGTCGGACAGGGAGCGGCGCAGCTCGCGCAGTTCGGTGGCCAGCCGGGCGAAGCGCACCCGCGCGTCGGGCGAGAACGGCAGGCCGTCGTCGTCCCCGCGGCCGTCCAGCGGTGTTTCGAGGAACGTGTCGAGGGCGTCCGCGAGGGAGATCACCTCGGACGGGTCGACCCCCTCGACGGCCTCGGCGAGGCGGCGGTCCCGGTCGTCGTCGTCCGCCACGCGCGCGTGGGCCACGAGGAGCCGGGCGCGCCGCCCCAGCAGGGCGAGGTCGCGCGGGCCGATGCGCCAGCGCGGGCCGGTCAGCAGGCGTACGAGGGAGGCGTTGGCGCCGGGGTCCTGGAGGACCTCGCAGACGGCGACGAGGTCGGCGATCTCCGGCAGGTGCAGCAGCCCGGACAGGCCGACGACCTCGACGGGGACGTCCCGGGCGACCAGGGCGCCCTGGATCTCGGCGAAGTCGGTCGCCGTGCGGCACAGGACGGCGATCTCGCCGGGTGCCGTCCCGGTCCGGACGAGGTGGGCGATCGAGTCGGCGGCCCAGTCGATCTCCTCGGCGTGGGTGCGCAGCAGGGCGCAGCGGACCATGCCGTCGCGTTCGGCGCCGGGGGCCGGGCGGAGGGCCTCCACGCCCGCGTGGAGGGCGCGCAGGGGCTCCGCGAGGCCGTTGGCGAGGTCGAGGAGGCGGCCGCCGCTGCGGCGGTTCTCGCTGAGGGCCTGGCGGGTGGCGGGGCGGCCGTCGGCGTGGGCGAAGTGCTCGGGGAAGTCGTCGAGGTTGGCGACCGAGGCGCCGCGCCAGCCGTAGATCGCCTGGCAGGGGTCGCCGACCGCGGTGACGGGGTGGCCGGTGCCCTCGCCGAACAGACCTGCCAGGAGGACGCGTTGGGCGACCGACGTGTCCTGGTACTCGTCGAGCAGGACGACCCGGAACTCGTCGCGCAGGGCGCCGCCCACCTCGGGGACACCGGCGAGGCGGGCCGACAGGGCGATCTGGTCGCCGAAGTCGAGCAGGTCCCGCTCGCGCTTGGCGGTCCGGTAGCGGGTGACCAGCTCGGCGAGTTCACGCCGGGCGGCGGCCGCTTCGGGGACCTTGCGCAGATCGGCGTTGCTGAGCTTGCCGCCCCGAAGGGTCAGCAGCAGCTCGGCGTCGTACGCGCGCAGGGCCTCCGGGCGTACGAGGTGCTCGGCGAGCTCGGAGTCGAGGGCGAGGAGGTCACCGACCAGGTCCGGGAAGGAGCGGGTCAGGGCCGGGTAGGGCCCCGGGGCCTCGCGCAGGACACGCGCGGCGAGCTGGAAACGGGTGGCGTCGGCGAGCAGCCGGGAGGTGGGCTCGAGACCGATGCGCAGGCCGTGGTCGGTCAGCAGGCGGCCCGCGAAGGCGTGGTACGTGGAGATCACCGGCTCGCCGGGCGGGTTGTCCGGGTCGATGACGTCCGGGTCCGTGACGCCGGCCTTGACCAGGGCCTTGCGGACGCGCTCGGCGAGTTCGGCGGCGGCCTTGTTGGTGAAGGTGAGGCCGAGCACCTGCTCGGGGGCGACCTGGCCGGTGCCGACCAGCCACACCACGCGCGCAGCCATCACCGTCGTCTTGCCCGAGCCGGCTCCGGCCACGATCACCTGCGGGGCGGGCGGCGCGGTGATGCAGGCCGTCTGCTCCGGGGTGAAGGGGATGCCGAGGAGCTCCTTGAGCTGCTCGGGATCGGTGATACGGGCGGGCACATCGAAAGGCTAGCGGCGCCCACTGACAGCGGTGACCGGATCGGCCTCAGGGGCGGAAGGAGCGCAGGTCAGCACATGTGGTGCGTTACCTCACTCGACGACGTGACGCCCCTCCTGCCGCACGCTGCACGAGGCCCGGAAGGCACAGTGCGTGCAGTGCTGGCCGGCGGACGGGGTGAACCGCTCGTCGAGGACCTTGCCCGCGGCGGTGGCCAGCAGGTCGCCGACCCACTCTCCCTCCAGCGGCTCCTGGGCCTGCACCTTGGGCAGGGTCTCGCCGCCGTCGCGTTTGGCCGCTCCCTGCCGGAGGTGGACGAGTTCGGCGCCGCCTGGCTCGGGGCGTACGCCGTCGAAGGCGTCGTCGACGGCACCCTCGCGGACGGCCAGCTGGTAGACGGCCAGCTGCGGGTGCCGCTCCACCTCGTGGGAACTGGGCGCCTGCTTGCCGGTCTTGAAGTCGACCACATAGGCGCGGCCTTCACCGTCCGCCTCGACCCGGTCCATCTGGCCGCGGATGCGCACCTGGTAGTCGCCCGCTTCGAGGGTGACGTCGAAGTCGTGTTCGCTGGCCACCGGGGTGCGCCCGGTGCGGTTCATGACGTGCCACTGGAGGAACCGTTCGAGCGCCACGCGCGCGTTGTCCTTCTCCTGGGCCGACTTCCACGGCGCGTCGAAGGCGAGGGCGTTCCACACGGAGTCGAGGCGTTCCATGAGGACGCCGAGGTCGGCCGGGGTGCGCCCGGAGGCGACCTCGTCGGCGAGGACGTGCACCACGTTGCCGAAGCCCTGGGCGGCCGTCGCGGGCGCGTCGGCCTTCACCTCGCGGCCGAGGAACCACTGAAGGGCGCAGGTGTTGGCCAGTTGGTCGAGGGCGCTGCCGGAGAGCACCACGGGCTGATCGCGGTCGCGCAGCGGCACCTTGGACTCGGTCGGCTCGAACATGCCCCACCAGCGGTAGGGGTGCGCGGACGGCACCAGGGGGCGGCCGTCCTCGTCGGCGAGGGCGGCGAGCCGGGCCAGGCGGTGCGCGGCGGCCTCCCGCAGGGCGTCGGAGACGCGCGGGTCGACCGTGGTGGCGCGCAGTTCGGCGACGAGTGCGGCGACGGACAGCGGGCGGCGGGGGCGGCCCGTGACGTCCTTGGGCTCGACGCCGAGTTCGGTCAGGAAGCGGGAGGGCTGGTCGCCGTCGTCCGCGGGGGCCTTCACCGCGGTGACGACGAGGCGTTCACGCGCGCGCGTGGCGGCCACGTAGAACAGGCGTCGTTCCTCGGCGAGCAGCGCGCCGGGGGTGAGGGGTTCGGCGAGTCCGTCGCGGCCGATGCGGTCGGCCTCCAGGAGGGAGCCGCGGCGGCGCAGGTCCGGCCACAGACCCTCCTGGACGCCCGCGACGACCACCAGACGCCACTCCAGGCCCTTGGAGCGGTGCGCGGTCATCAGGCGGACGGCGTCGGGGCGTACGGCACGCCGGGTGAGGGTGTCGGCGGCGATGTCCTCGGCGTCGATCTCCTCCAGGAAGTTGAGGGCGCCCCGGCCGCCGATGCGCTCCTCGGCGCGGGCGGCGGTGGCGAACAGGGCGCAGACGGCGTCCAGGTCGCGGTCCGCGTTGCGACCGGCGGCGCCGCCCCGGCGGGCGGCCCGCTCCAGCCGGCCGGGCCAGGGTGTGCCCTCCCACAGGTCCCACAGCGCCTCTTCGGCGGTGCCGCCGCCGGCCAGGCGCTCGCGGGCCTTGCGCAGCAGCGCGCCGAGGCGCTGGGCGCCACGCGCGTACGTGGGGTCGTGCACGGTCAGGCGTTCCGGTTCGGCGAGCGCCCGTGCGAGCAGCACGTCGGAGGGCGGCGGCAAGGGGTTGCCCGCTGCGCGTTCCTCGTCGCGCAGGGCGCGGCCGAGGCGGCGCAGGTCGGCGGCGTCCATGCCGGCCAGGGGGGAGGTGAGGAGGGTGAGGGCGGTTTCGGTGTCGAGCCAGGAGGTGTCCTGGTGCGTGGCGGGGGCGTCCTCGGGCGGGTCATCCGGCTCGGGCTCCTGGGCCTCGGGTGTTCCGGCCTCCGCCGTGGCCACCGCCCGCAGTGCCGTCAGCAGCGGTGCGACCGCCGGTTCGTGCCGCAGCGGCACGTCGTCTCCGTCGACGTCCACGGGGACGCCCGCCGATGTGAGGGCGCGGCGGAACGCGGGGATGGTGCGCGAGCCGGCGCGCACCAGCACGGCCATGTCGCGCCACGGGACGCCGTCCTCCAGGTGGGCCCTGCGGAGGATGTCGGCGATGTTGTCCAGCTCCGTACCGGACGTCGGGTACGTGTACACCTCGACGTGGCCGCCGTCGCGCACGGGAGCGAGTTCGCGGTGGGCGCGCACCTTCTCGGCGGGCAGGCGGGTCAGCGGCATGCGCCGGGTGAGCAGCCGGGTGGCGGCCAGCAGGCCGGCGCCGGAGCGGCGGGACGTGCGCAGCACCGAGACGGGGGCCGGGCGGCCGTCCGCGCGCGGGAAGGCGTGCGGGAAGTCCAGGATGCCGTTCACGTCGGCGCCGCGGAACGCGTAGATCGACTGGTCGGGGTCGCCGAAGGCCACGAGGGTGCGGCCGCCGCCTGCCAGGGCGTCCAGCAGCCGCACCTGGGCGGGGTCCGTGTCCTGGTACTCGTCGACGTAGACGGCGTCGTACCGGGCGGCGAGCCATGCGGCGACGTCGGGGCGGCGGGCGAGGAGCACCGCGCGGTGGACGAGCTCCGCGTAGTCGATCACGCCCTGGAGGTCGAGCACGTCGAGGTACTCGGCGAGGAAGGCGGCCGCGGCACGCCAGTCGGGGCGTCCCGTGCGGCGGGCGAAGGCGTCCAGGGCGTCGGGGCCCAGGCCCAGCTCGCGGCTGCGGGCGAGGACCGCGCGGACCTCGTCGGCGAAACCACGGGTGGTCAGGCAGGCGCGCAGTTCGTCCGGCCAGCGCACGTGGGCGAGCCCGAGCCGTTCCAGATCGGTCTGGCCCGCGAGCAGCTCGCGCACGGAGACGTCCTGCTCGGGGCCGGACAGCAGCCGCAGCGGCTCCACGAACAGGTCGCTGTCCTGGTGGGCGCGGACCAGGGCGTAGCAGAACGAGTGGAAGGTGGTCGCCCGGGGCGCGCGGGCCGCCCCGGTGCGCAGGGCCATGCGGTCGCGCAGTTCGACGGCCGCGCGGCGGCTGAAGGTGAGCACCAGCACGCGCTCGGGATCCGCGCCCCGGGCGACGCGCCGGGCCACGGACTCGACGAGCGTGGTGGTCTTGCCGGTGCCCGGACCCGCCAGGACGAGCAGCGGGCCGCCCGGGTGGTCAACCACGGAGCGCTGTGAGGCGTCCAGACGAGGGGGGTCCACCCGGGCAGGAGGGGTACGTACCAGTCGGTAAGCGCCACGGCTCCCCCGCCGTACCCGGGGGTGCGACAGGCCGCTGGTGAAGGAAGAGGAGCTCACGTGGTTCGCCGGTTCTGGTGGAAGTGCTGGTTGGCGGGCCACCGTGTGTCGGGCGGTGGCCGCAGGGTGACGGGGGCACGCGCAGCCGACGCTACGCCGGGTAATGAGGCGGAAGCAGGGCTTCCCCTTTTTCCCGCCGGTCACTGCCGGCACGCCTGGCACTCATGCCCCTCGCCTCACGAACGTACGTCATCCCCCCGGAGTGTCCCGATTCCCCCGTACGGATCACGGGTCACACGAGAGGCCGTCCGATGGCGGAAGCTGTCAGGTGTGACCCTCCGCGCGATCGCCGCCGTCCCACCGCGCCCGTCTCATGTCGATGCGCGGCAGGTGGCCCTCGGCGGCGCGGCTCGCCTCCTTCAGGGGCGTGCCCTCCGCCCGGTAGTGGCCGAGCGCCCGCTGCTCGTGCCCGGGCAGCAGGACGCCGTCCGCGCGGACGACCCGCCACCACGGGGCGGCTCCCCCGTAGAGCGCCATCACGCGGCCGACCTGCCGCGGACCGCCCTGCTCCAGCCACTCGGCGACGTCCCCGTAGGTCATGACACGGCCCGGCGGGATCAGTTCGGCGACGTCGAGGACCCGCTCGGCGTACTCGGGCAGCGCTTGCGCGGGCCCGTCCTCGTACCGGCCCCCCTCAGGGCTCTGCTCACTCATCCGTCCCATCCTGCCGCACCCCACCGACAACGGGCCTGGGGCGTTCCCGGGCGTTCTCCTCGCCCGGCGGGAGCGCGTCGGGCAGACTGTCCGCCCCCGCATGTGCACCCTGAATGCCCCGTGTGCCGGTGCGGCATGCCACCATCGTGCGGGCGGTGATCGGTGATACGAGACCAAGAAGAGACGATGAAGCAGCAGGGTGCGCACCCGGAGGACGCGGAAGGCACCTCTGACGCTTCGTCGCGCCCGGCCGCTCCGGACGACGGTCCCAAGGGGGCCGCGAAGAAGCCCCGGACGTCCGGCGAGGAGCCCGATTTCGCGCACATCGACGAGGTGGAGGGCGACGAACCGCTGCTCCCCGCGCGCGTGCACCGCCCGTCCGACCTGATGCGTCTGCTGGTGGGCGTGCTCGCCGTCGCGATCCTGATCGGGATCGCCGCGTTCGCGCACGGCACCACCTCGGGCCTCGAACAGGACATCAACAAGGGCACCGGACAGGCGCCGGACCTGCTCATCAAGATCGCCGGACTGGCCTCCAGCATCGCGATCCTGCTGGTGCCGGTCGCCTTCGCCATCGAGCGGCTGATCAAGCGGGACGGGCTGCGGATCGCCGACGGCGTCCTGGCGGCGGTCCTCGCACACGGTGTGACCCTCGCCACCGACCTGTGGGTCGCCCGGGCCGCGCCCGACTCGATCCAGGAGGCGCTCACCCAGCCCTCCCCCGGCGACATCCACGCGCTGACCGACCCCGTGCACGGCTACCTGGCCCCGGTCATCGCCTACATGACGGCCGTCGGCATGTCGCGCAGACCCAGGTGGCGCGCGGTGCTGTGGGTCGTGCTGCTCCTCGACGCCTTCTCGATGCTCGTCACCGGCTACACGACTCCGTTCTCGATCATCCTGACGGTGCTGATCGGCTGGACCGTGGCCTACGGCACCCTCTACGCGGTCGGTTCGCCCAACGTCCGGCCCACCGGGCAGACGCTGATGGCCGGTCTGCGGACCGTGGGGTTCCGCCCGGTCAGCGCGTCCCGCGAGGACACCTCGGACAACCCGGACACCGGAGACCGGGGCCGGCGCTACTTCGTCACCCTGGAGGACGGTCCGCCCCTGGACGTGACCGTGGTCGACCGGGAGCAGCAGGCGCAGGGGTTCTTCTACCGCGCCTGGCGCAACCTCACCCTGCGAGGCTTCGCGACCCGCAGCAGCCTCCAGTCGCTGCGGCAGGCCCTGGAGCAGGAGGCGCTGCTGGCGTACGCGGCCATCGCGGCCGGTGCCAACGCCCCCAAGCTGATCGCCACCTCCGAGCTCGGCCCGGACGCGGTGATGCTCGTCTACGAGCACAGTGGCGGGCGCACCCTCGACTCGCTGCCGGACGAGGAGATCACCGACGACCTGCTGCGGGACACCTGGCACCAGGTGAAGGCCCTGCAGTCGCGGCGCATCGCGCACCGCAGGCTGGTGGGAGACGCGATCCTGGTGGATCGTTCCGGCACGGTGATCCTCACCGACCTGCGCGTCGGCGAGATCGCGGCCGGCGATCTGCTGCTGCGCATGGACACCTCCCAGCTGCTGGTGACCCTCGGCCTGCGGGTGGGCGCCGAGCGCGCGGTGGCCTCGGCGGTGGGCGTGCTCGGCCCGGACGCGGTCGCGAACTGCCTGCCGATGCTCCAGCCCATCGCGCTCAGCCGCTCCACGCGCGCGACGCTGCGCAGACTGGCCCGGGAGCGGGCGCAGCGCGAGCGGGACGCGGTGCTGGAGGCGTCCCGGCAGGCCAAGCAGGCCCGGCTGGAGGAGGACGCGGACGAGTCCGTGTCCGTGCTGGAGAAGCCCGACAAGAAGGCCGTGCGGGCGGAGCAGCGGGCCGAGAAGCGGGCGATCGACGAGGCCCTGGAAGAGGCACGCGAGGAGGACCTGCTCACGCAGATCCGGCACGCGGTGCTGCGGATCAGGCCGCAGGCACCCGTCGAGCCGGCCCGGCTGGAGCGGGTGCGTCCGCGCACCCTGATCAGTTTCATCGCGGGCGCGATCGGCGCGTACTTCCTGCTGACGCAGCTCACGCACATCGAGTTCGGGCCGCTCATCGCGCACGCCGAGTGGGGCTGGGTCGCCGCGGCCGTGCTGTTCTCGATGTGCAGCTACGTCGCCGCGGCGATGGCGCTGCTGGGGTTCGTGCCCGAGCGGGTGCCGTTCGTGCGGACCGTGGCGGCCCAGGTCGCCGGGTCGTTCGTGAAGATCGTCGCCCCGGCGGCGGTCGGCGGGGTCGCGCTGAACACGCGCTTCCTGCAGCGCGCGGGTGTGCGGCCGGGGCTCGCGGTGGCGAGTGTCGGCGCGTCGCAGCTGTTCGGGCTCGGCTGTCACATCCTGATGCTGCTGTCGTTCGGCTACCTGACCGGCACCGAGAAGACGCCCTCGCTGTCGCCTTCCCGGACGGTCATCGCCGGTCTGCTGACGGTGGCGGTGCTGGTGCTGGTGGTGACGTCGGTGCCGTTCCTGCGGAAGTTCGTCGTCACGCGCGTGCGGTCGCTGTTCGCGGGTGTCGTACCGCGCATGCTGGACGTGCTCCAGCGGCCGCAGAAGCTGGTCACGGGCATCGGCGGCATGCTGCTGCTGACCGCCTGCTTCGTGATGTGCCTGGACGCGTCGATCCGCGCGTTCGGCGACGAGTCCACCTCGATCAGCATCGCCAGCGTCGCCGTCGTCTTCCTCGCGGGCAACGCCCTCGGGTCCGCGGCGCCGACACCGGGTGGTGTGGGCGCGGTCGAGGCGACCCTGACGGTCGGTCTGATCGCCGTCGGGCTGCCCAAGGAGGTCGCGGCACCGGCGGTCCTGCTGTTCCGCCTGCTGACCCTGTGGCTGCCCGTGCTGCCGGGCTGGCTGGCCTTCACCCACCTCACGCGCAAACAGGCCCTCTGACGCGACCGGGGCGAAAGCGCCCCGTCGGCCTCGCCGGCCACTGCTCCCTCATACGGCACGCGTCCCGCGCGCCCCGCCCGGGGCCGCCGCAGGATGGAACCATGCCAACCCGCCTCCGGCTGCGCGCCGCCGCCCTGACCGCCTCCGCCGTGCTGCTCTCCAGCGTGCTGGCGGGCTGCGGCGACGACGCCCAGGACGAGGACGTGACCCGGCAGGAACTGAGCTGGAAGGCCTGCCCGGCCCCGGACGAGGCCCAGGGCGGCGGCCCGGCACCCACTCCCCTGCCGGACGACGGTGAATGGCAGTGCGCGACGATGAAGGCCCCGCTCGACTGGAACGACCCCAAGGGCGACACGATCGGCCTCGAACTGATCAGGGTCAGGAGCACCGGCACCGGGAACGAACGCATCGGCTCGCTCCTCTTCAACTTCGGCGGCCCCGGCGGCTCGGGCGTCGCGACGCTGCCCGCCTTCGCCAAGGACTACGAGAAACTGCGCACGCGCTACGACCTGGTCAGCTTCGACCCGCGCGGCGTCGGCCGCAGCGACCCCGTGATCTGCGAGAACGACCAGCAGCTCGACGCCTACTTCCAGCAGGACGGCACCCCCGACGACGCCGCCGAGCGCACCCAGCTCCTGGACAGCACCAAGGAGTTCAACGACGCCTGCGAGCAGGAGTCGAAGAAGATCCTCCCGCACGTGCGCACCACCGACGCGGCCCGCGACCTGGACCTGATGCGCCATGTCCTCGGCGACGACAAGCTGCACTACTTCGGCATCTCCTACGGCACCGAACTGGGCGGCGTCTACGCCCACCTGTTCCCCCGGCGGGTCGGCCGTGCCGTGTTCGACGCCGTCGTCGATCCCACCCAGGACCCCGAACAGAGCACGCTCGGGCAGACCAAGGGCTTCCAGCTCGCGCTCGACAACTTCGCCGAGGACTGTGTGTCGAAGACAGAGGAGTGCCCGATCGGGGACAGCGCGCAGGACGTGAAGAACCGTATCGCCACGCTGCTGAAGGACCTCGACGGCAATCCTATCCAGGGGATCTTCCCCCGCCGGCTGACCCAGACCGCGGCGACCAGCGGCATCTTGCAGGCCCTGTACTCGCAGGACTTCTGGGAGTTCCTCACCGAAGGTCTGGAGGAGGCCTACGACGGCGACGGCAGCACCCTGATGCTCCTCTCCGACTCGATGAACGGACGCAGCGAGAACGGCGAGTACGACAACTCGACCGCCGCCTTCACCGCCATCAGCTGCGCCGACGCAAAACCGCGCTACGACGCCGCCTACGTCGAGCGTCGGCTGCCGGAGTTCCGGGCCGCTTCACCCCTGTTCGGCGACTCCCTGGCCTGGGGCATGATCGGCTGCACCGACTGGGCCGTGGCGGGCGCGGCCGACCATCCGGACGTGAGCGCTCCGGGTTCGGCGCCCATCCTGGTCGTCGGCAACACCGGTGACCCGGCCACGCCGTACGAGGGCGCGAAGGCGATGGTGAACGCGCTGGGCAAGGGCGTCGGTGTCGAGCTCACGTACCGGGGTCAGGGGCATGGCGCCTACGACAGCAAGAACCCGTGCGTGCAGGGTGCGGTGAACGGATATCTGCTGGACGGGAAGGTGCCGCCGACAGGGACCGTCTGCACCTGACGCCCACACGCCTCGCGACGAACATGCAGGTCAGAAGGTTATCCACAGGCCGAAACGGCCGAAGTGGGGATCTGCCTACCATGGCCTGACGCCATCCGCGGCACCGAGCGGACGGCCTGCGAGGGGGGATGGGCAATGACGCGCTACGTTCGGTGGACCGCTCTGGCGGCCGCCTCGGCCCTGCTGGCCGCCGGTTGCGGCGGCGGTTCGTCCGACGACGACAAGAGCGGCCTGGCGTGGAGCCGCTGCAAGGCCACCGCCGACGCTCCCGCGCCCAGCAGCGAATGGCAGTGCGCGACGCTGAAGGTGCCGCTGGACTGGTCGAAGCCGGACGGCGAGACGATCGGTCTGGCACTGATCCGCGCCAGGGCCCGCGGCGAGGACCGCGCCGGATCGCTGCTGTTCAACTTCGGTGGCCCGGGCGCCTCGGGCGTGTCCATGATGCCGTCGTACGCCCCGACCGTCTCCTCGCTGCGTGAGCGGTACGACCTGGTGAGCTGGGACCCGCGCGGTGTGGGCGCCAGCGAAGGGGTGCGCTGCCGTGGCGACAAGGAGATCCAGGCCGCCGAATCGGTGGACGCCACACCGGACACCCCGGCCGAGGAGAAGGCGTACTTCGCGGACGCCGCCGCCTTCGCCAAGGGCTGCCAGAAGCACGCCGGAAAGCTGATGGCGCACGTGTCGACCGCCGACTCGGCCCGCGACATGGACCGCATCCGGAAGGCCCTCGGCGACACCAGGACGAACTACTTCGGCATCTCCTACGGCACGGAACTGGGCGGCACCTACGCCCACCTCTTCCCGAGGAACGTGGGACGCATGACGCTGGACGCGGTCGTCGACCCCACCGCCGACACCGTGGGCCACGCCCGGAACCAGGCCCAGGGCTTCCAACTCGCGCTGAACGGCTACCTCGCATCCACCGGCCAGGACCCCCGGGCGGGTTCACGGAAGATCGCGGCCCTGCTGCGGCGGATCGACGCGCGCCCCCTCCCCACGGGCACACCCGGGCGGAAGCTGACGCAGAGCCTCGCGATCACCGGCATCATCCTGCCGCTGTACAGCAAGGACAGCTGGCCGGCCCTCACGGGTGCCCTCGAGGCGGCCGAGAAGGGCGACGGCTCGGAGCTGCTGGTCCTCGCCGACCGCTACAACGAACGCGACCCCTCGGGGCGCTACGGCACCACCACCCACTCCCAGCGGGTCATATCGTGCCTGGACGACAGGCAGCGGCCCACCCCGGACGAGACAAAAAAGCTGCTGCCCCGGTTCGAGGAGATCTCTCCGGTCTTCGGCACCTCCCTCGGCTGGGACACGGCCGGCTGGTGCCACGACTGGCCGGTGGCCGGACAGCACGACACCCCGGAGGTGAGCGCCCCCGACGCGGCACCGATCCTGGTCGTCGGCAACACGGGCGACCCGGCGACACCGTACGAGGGGGCCCGCAGGATGGCCGGCGAGCTGGGCAAGGGTGTCGGAGTGCTGCTCACCTGGCGCGGCCAGGGTCATGGCGCCTACGGCAGTGGGAGCGACTGCCTCGACTCCACGGTGAACGCGTATCTGCTGGACGGCTCGGTGCCGAAGGACGGCAAGGTCTGCTCATGACGACGGCGGGGGTTCCGGGCACCCGTGGTGCGCGAAACCCCCGCCGTTCACAAAGGCGAGCCGGATGCGGCTCAGTAGACCGGCTTGGACGGCTCGATCTGGTTGACCCAGCCGATCACGCCACCGCCGACGTGGACCGCGTCCGAGAACCCCGCGGACTTGAGGACCGCGAGGACTTCCGCACTGCGGACACCCGTCTTGCAGTGCAGGACGATCTTCTTGTCCTGCGGGAGGCTCTCCAGGGCGGTGCCCATGAGGAACTCGTTCTTCGGGATCAGCCGGGCGCCCGGGATGGAGACGATCTCGTACTCGTTCGGCTCGCGGACGTCGATGATGTCGATGCTCTCGCCGTCGTCGATCCACTCCTTGAGCTGCTTGGGAGTGATCGTCGAGTCGGCGGCCGCCGCCTGGGCCTCTTCGGAGACGACGCCGCAGAAGGCCTCGTAGTCGATGAGTTCGGTGACGGTCGGGTTCTCGCCGCAGACCGCGCAGTTCGGGTCCTTGCGGACCTTGACCTGGCGGTACTGCATCTCCAGGGCGTCGTAGATCATCAGCCGGCCGACCAGCGGCTCACCGATGCCGGCGAGGAGCTTGATGGCCTCGTTGACCTGGATGGAGCCGATGGAGGCGCACAGCACGCCCAGGACACCGCCCTCGGCGCAGGAGGGGACCATGCCGGGGGGCGGGGGCTCCGGGTACAGGCAGCGGTAGCAGGGACCGTGCTCGGACCAGAAAACGGACGCCTGGCCGTCGAAGCGGTAGATCGAGCCCCATACGTACGGCTTGTTCAGCAGCACGCAGGCGTCGTTGACCAGGTAGCGGGTCGCGAAGTTGTCCGTGCCGTCGACGATCAGGTCGTACTGGCTGAAGATGTCCATCACGTTGTCGGCCTCGAGCCGCTCCTCGTGAAGGATCACGTTCACGTACGGGTTGATGCCCTGGACGCTGTCGCGGGCGGACTCCGCCTTGGAGCGGCCGATGTCGGCCTGGCTGTGGATGATCTGGCGCTGCAGGTTCGACTCGTCGACCTCGTCGAACTCCACGATGCCGAGGGTGCCGACGCCCGCGGCGGCCAGGTACATCAGCGCCGGCGAGCCCAGGCCGCCGGCGCCCACACACAGCACCTTGGCGTTCTTCAGCCGCTTCTGCCCGTCCATCCCCACGTCGGGGATGATCAGGTGGCGGGAGTACCTGCGGACCTCGTCTACGGTGAGCTCGGAAGCCGGCTCGACCAGGGGTGGCAGCGACACGGGGACTCCGTTGGTCGGTCAATCACTACGGTTGTTCTCCCCGTAACAGTGCCATGCCCTTTTTCATTCCGAGACACCTGTTCCGACACGCGAGACGAATTCGTCCCAGTAGCCGGGCATGGCCTCCCAGGGGTCGGTGTGACCGCCCCGGTCCGTGTGGTCGGTGATCCAGACCGTCCCGGCGCCTTGCCGGCGGGCGATGCGCAACGCCTCGGCCAGGTGGGGGTGGGGCACGCCGTGGACGAAGTGGCAGAACCGCCCGGGCTCATGGTCGGTGGTCCACTCGGCCACCTGCGACCAGCGGTAGTCGCTCCAGGGGCCGGAGAAGGTGACGAGCTGGTCGGCGAGCTCGACGTAGCCGGGGTGCGGGTGGATGCCGTGCGCCAGGACGATGTGGGCAGCGTCACGGATCACTCGCAGCGTGGCGACCGTGCGGCGTACCTCGGGCAGCCCGGCGTGGTCCGCCGGGCAGCGCTCCAGGAGGAACCCGTCGACCTGGTACCAGTCCACGAACCGGTGGGCGTCGGAGATCAGCTCGCCGAAGTTCCGGGTGCCGTACCGGGTGTCGAGATGGCCGAGGACGCGCACGCCCGCGTTGCGCAGACGCCCGGCCGCTTCCAGGCAGTGCGGGTCGGGGCGGGCTCCGGGGCCGTCGGCCACGTTCAGGACCACCCAGTGCAGTGGGGTGCCGGGGCGGGTCAGTTCGCCCCACTCGGTGGGAGCGAGGAGGGGATGCGCGTACCCCGGGACTCCGACGCCGGGGCGGAGTTCCGTGTCCGAGGTGCGCCGCCGGGTGCTGGTCAGATGCGGCATGCCGCCTCCATCCAGATGTCGGCGAGGGACTCCTCCAGTCCGATGCGCGGGCGCCAGCCGAGCCGGTCGCGCGCGGTGCGCACGTCGGCCTGCTGCCAGCTGCCGCAGCCGTCCGGGTACGGGTATGCGACGGGCGGTGCGTGGTCCGGGTCGGGGCGGGGGTGGCCGATGGCGGTGCGCAGGGCGCCGGGCGGACCGTCGAGTTCGTGGAGGGCACCGCCGTATCCGGCGACGCGAGCGAGGACGGCGGCGGCGTCGCGCAGACGCACGGCGCGGCCGGAGCCGATGTTGATCACGCCCTGCGCGGCGGACAGCGAGGCGGCGTGGACGGCGCGGGCCACATCGCGGACGTCGACGAAGTCGCGCTGTGCGCCGAGGCCGCCGAGCTTCAGTTCGCCGTCGCCGGACTGCATGGCCCGGCGCATGGCCTCGGCGAGACGGCCCAGCGGGGAGCCGGCGGGGGTGCCGGGTCCGGCCGGTGAGAAGACGCGCAGGACGACGGCGTCCAGGCCGGAGCCGAGGACGAGTTCGGTGGCGGCGAGTTTGCTGACGCCGTACGGGCCGCCGGGCCGGGGCACGGCGTCCTCGGCCGTGGACGAGCCGGGCTGGCTCGGGCCGTACTCGGCGCTGCACCCGATCTGCACCAGGCGGGCTCCGCAGCCGCTGCGGCGCAGGGCCTCGCAGACGGTGGCCACGGCGACGGTGTTGTGGCGGGTCAGCTCGCGGGCCCCGCCGCGGGTGGCGCCGGCGCAGTTGACGACGACACCCGGGTGGACCGCGTCGAGGAAGCGGGTGAGGGCGCCGGGGCTGCCGGAGGCGAGGTCGAAGCGGACGTCGGCGTCGTCACCACGACCGAGGGCGGTGAGCTGCACGGCCGGGTCGGCGAGCAGGCGGTCGGCGACGAAGCGGCCGATGTAGCCATTGGCTCCGATCAGCAGGACTCTCATCGCGCGGCTCCCCTGTTCGCCGGGGTTCCTGGGTGGGTGATCATGCGGTTCTCCTCGATGCGGGAAGGAAGGGGGATTGGGTGGGGCGGGTGTTGCTGCCTGTGCGGTTCCTGCCTGCGGCGGTGGCGCCGGTGCCTGTCGCGGTGGGGCCGGTGGCCGCAGCGGTCACCGCGCGGACTCCGGCGGTGCGTGGGCCGAGGCCCGGGTCAGCTTGCGGGTGGTGTGGACCAGGAGGGCCAGGGCCGCCGCTCCGCAGGCGAGGGTGGGGACGCTGCCGGTGCCCCAGGTGGTGACGAGGGTGTCGGCGGGGGTGGCCAGGAGGCCGAGACCGGGGAGGCGGGAGGCGAAGACGGAGGCGAGGGCGGCCGCCTCCGCCGTGGCCGCCGCGGTGAGGACGACCGCCGGGGCGTAGGTGAAGCCGTACGTCGTGAGGAGCCGGGCGAGGAAGAGGAGGGCGCCCAGGGTGAGGACCTCCGCGTAGGCCGCGGGCTCGTCGAGGACTGTCGCGCAGAGGGTGAGCAGGACCGTCAGGGCACCCAGGAACAGGGCGATCGCGCCGAGCAGGAGAGGCCGGACGGCAGCGGCGAAGTCCTCGAGGCCACGGCTGGCCGCCAGTCGGCGGCGGGCCCGCGTGCTGAAGAGGTACGCCGTCCAGGCGGCGGGCGCGCAGGCCAGGGCAAGGGCCAGGACCGGGGCGACGGTGAGGGGCCAGGGACCGTCGGTCGTGCCGTCGGGCAGCACGTCGGGGCCTCCGGAGAGGGCGTTGGGAAGCAGACCGTTGCCGAGGAGGGAGTAGGTGACGAGCCACAGGGTCCAGGGCGCGGTTCGGCCGTCGGTCGCGCCGGGACGCGGTCCGGGCCGGTCCGCGTCGGTCCTGCTCAGGGGCCCTCGGCGCAGGGCCGCGCGGAGGGCCAGGACCACGGCGAGGACACCGGCAGCGGCCGCGAACAGGCGCGTCCGGCCATGGGTGAGGTGCATGGCGGTCACGGCGGCGGCGCACAGCGCCCCGGGCAGGAGCGTCAGGAGGGCCCAGTCGGCGCGCACCCGGGGCGCGGCGGGCGGCGCGGGCGGGGGCGTGTCTCCGTCGGGCGACACTCGGGCGTACATCTCCTCCGCGAGGGAGAAGACGTCCCGGTGGCGGAAGCGGGCGGCGGTCCGGTCGGTGATGCCGTGGGCTTCCAGGCCGGCGGCGATCTCCAGGGGGTCCACCGCGCGTTCGCAGAGTTCCCGGTGACGGTGCATCAGCGCCTTCACGGGATCGGCGGCCCCCCGTCGCGGGGTGGACGCCTTGCGGCCGGCGGCCGGCTCACGCCGAACGGACGCCGCATCGGGGTCGGTGGCCGACTCGCGCCGCTCAAACGGCACCTCACGGTCGGTGGCCGACTCACACTGCACCGGCGTCTTGCCCCCAGTAGCGGCCCCCGTAGCGGCACCCTGCTCCCCCGGCGGCGTGCCTTCCCCCGGCTCCGCCCTTCCCGCGTCGGTGCCGGGACCGGGTGAGTCCATGGTCGCCGGATCCCGCTCCCTCCCCCGCTCCTCTTTCCGCTCCGGGTGGGCATCCCGCTCCGAGTGGGCATCCCGCGCCCCGGGGCCGGTCGGGGTTCCCGTTCCCGGGCGGTCCAGTTCGCCCAAGTCGTTCATCGCGCTGCCTCCGGGGCGTGGACGGACGTGGTGGCGCGTACGGGCTTGCCCCCCGGCCAGCCGGATGCGCCGCGGGCGAGGGGGGGTGACGCGGCGCTCCAGCGGACCGGCACGTGCGCCTCGGCGGGAACCGCGAACGGCAGCGGATCTCCGGCCCCGTCGAGGACCCGGCGGACGGGCGCACGCGAGACGATCTCCAGGTAGATGCCGTGAAATGCCTCGATGTTCTGCTCGACCGTGAACAGTTCGAGGGCACGGGCGCGAGCGGCGGCGCCCAGTCGCGCACGGCGCTCGGGGTCGCGCAGCAGCGCCACGCACGCCTCGGCGAGCGCCCGTGGATTGCGCGGCGGCACGACGAGCCCCGTACCGCCGATGACCTCCACGACCGCGCCGACGTCCGTCGACACCGTCGCGCGCCCGCAGAGCATGGCCTCGACGAGGCTGAGGGGGAAGCCCTCGACGACGCTGGAGAGGACGGTCACGGCGCCCGAGGCGTAGGCGTCGGCGGCGGCCGGGAGTTCGGGGCCGCCGACCTCCTCGAAGGAGACCGGGTTGTCGCCCGCGGTGTGCGGGCCCTCGGCCTCGTCGGGGAAGAGCTGGGCGGCCAGGGTCCGGCAGTGGCCGAGGTAGGCCGCGCCCTCGGGGCCGGCCGGGGCGCCGACGATGCGCAGGCGGGCCTTGGGCTCCCGCTTGCGGATCTCCGCGAAGGCGTGCAGCAGGGAGACCAGGTCCTTGGCGGGCTCGACGCGGCCGACCCAGACGAGTGTGGCCGGGTCGGCGCCGTACGGGGACTCGCCCACCTCGGCGAAGGGCCGGGCGTTCATGCCGGGGTAGACCGTGCGGAGCTTGTCGCGGTCGGCGCCGCAGCGCTCCTGCCAACGGCGGGCGTGGGTGTTGCCGGCGGTGACCACCTCGGCGCGCCCGTAGGCCTCGGCGGCGAGCCGGCCGTGGAAGGCCGCCAGCAGGGACCGCACGGCGGGCGGGGCGTCGGGGGCGGAGAGGTAGTGGGTGCGCAGGCGCACGCCGTACTCGGTGACCATCAGGGGGACGCCGGTGAAGTGCCGGGCCAGCAGCCCGGACAGGGCGGCGGTGCCGCCGGACGCGGCGTGGCAGAGGTCGACCGCACCGAGCCCCGCGTCCTCGTACCAGTCGAGGGAGAGCGGGCGCAGGGTGCGTTCCAGGTGCGCGGCGACAGCGAGCAGGGCCGGTACGCGGGCCTCACGCGCGGAGCGGTGTGCGCCGGGCGCACGACAGGCGCGTTCCAGGGTGCGTACGGCGGTCTCCGAGCGGAGGGCCCCCACCAGCCCGCCCTCGTCGCGGGCGAGTTCGGCGAGCCCGTACAGAGCGTTGGCGAAACGGTCCGCCTCAGAGGTCGGCGCACTCCCGGGCCGCCCCGTGGAGGAGGCGCTCCCGGACGCTCCGCAGAGCACGGCGGCCAGTTCCCCGAAGCAGTCGGTGAAGCGCCGGCGCGCGCGACGCCCGAGCACCACCTCGTCGTCCTCGGCCGTCCACAGCGGCGCGGTGCGGACCCGGCGGACGTTCGGCGGCAGAGGGATCCAGCCCTCGTCCTCCTGGTGCTGGCTGCGGCTGAGCGCGTAGACGTCGAACTCGTGCTGGGCGAGTCCGTGGACCAGCCGGTCGCACCAGAGCCTGGCGTCACCGCTCACATACGGATAGCCACCCTCCGTAAGCAGTCCGATGCGCACGAGTGCACCCCCGATCTCCCGTATGGGGAGCCGCCGTTGCCCGGCGGCTCGCAGCGGGACGAACGTATGCGGACAAGGCGGTGGTGCGACGGACGGTTGTCCATCGCACCACCAAAAGGGGTGAACGGTCGTAACTTTCCCGTGCGGGTCGCGTTCCGTCGCGCTAGGAGATCAAGCGGACACGGATCGTCATGCCGCGGCCAACTCCCGTCGTCGTGCCCGGCGGCGCGCGGCGGCCTCGGGGCCGAGCGCCGGTACGGCGGCCAGCAGTTGCCGGGTGTACGGGTCGCGCGGCGACGTGTACACCTCCCCGACGGGCCCTTCCTCGACGATCCGGCCCCGTCGCATCACCGCGACCCGGTCGCTGACCTGGCGGACCACGGACAGGTCGTGCGCGACGAAGACCAGCGCGAGCCCGAGTTCGCGCTGCAACTCGCCGAGCAGGGCGACGACATGGGCCTGGGTGGTGACGTCGAGGGCCGAGACCGGCTCGTCGCAGACGATGACGCGCGGGCCGGCCGCGAGGGCCCGGGCGATGCCGACCCGCTGGCGCTGCCCGCCGCTGAACTCGTGGGGATAACGGTCGTAGTGCGCCGCTTCGAGCCCCACGCGCTCCAGCAGTTCTCCCACGCGCTCCCGGATGCGCCCCTCCTGCCGTTCGCCCCGGGCCCGCAGCGGGTCGGCGACGGCCTCGCCCACGCTGCGGCGGGGGTTGAGGGAGGAGACGGGGTCCTGGAAGACCATCTGCACGGCCGGGTTCACCCCGGTGTGCGCGCGGCCGTCGAAGGTCAGCGATCCCGCCGTCGGCTCCAGCAGTCCGACGAGCATGCGCCCGAGGGTCGTCTTGCCGCTGCCGCTCTCGCCGACGATGCCGAGGGTCTCGCCGCGCCGCAGGGTCAGCGACACGTCGTCCACGGCTGTGACCGCCCGCTTCCCGCGTCCGAACGCGCGCCGGAGGCCGGTCGCCTCCAGGACGACCTCCCCGGGCGCCGTCGGGGTCTCGCGCGGCGCGTCCAGCCGGGGAACCGCGGCCAGCAGCTCCCGGGTGTACGGCTCGGCGGGCGCGCCCAGCACGCCGGTGACCGGGCCGTGTTCGACCGCCCGGCCGTGCCGCATCACCAGCACCTCGTCGGCGCTCTCGGCGGCGACGCCCACGTCGTGCGTGACGAGCAGCAGGCCCATGCCGGTCTCCTCACGCAGGGTGTGCAGGAGGTCGAGGACCTGGGCCTGGACGGTCACGTCGAGGGCGGTCGTCGGCTCGTCGGCGATCAGCAGCCGGGGCTCGCACGCGAGCGCCATGGCGATCAGGGCGCGCTGGCGCATGCCGCCGCTGAACTCGTGCGGCCGGGACCGCGCTCGTCGGGCCGCGTCAGGGATGCCCACCCGGTCCAGCACCTCGACGGCACGCGCGCGTGCCGCCCGCCGGGAGGCGCGGGTGTGCACGCGGTACACCTCGGCGATCTGGTCGCCGATCGCGTAGTACGGGTCGAGGGAGGACAGCGGATCCTGGAACACCATGGCGGCTCGTCCGCCGCGCAGCCGGCGCAGTTCCTCGTCGGACGCACGCCGCACGTCGATGCCGGCCACCTCGACCGAGCCCTCGACCCGCGCGCCCGTGCCGCGGTGCAGGCCGAGCAGGGCGGACGCCACGGTCGACTTGCCGGAGCCGGACTCACCGACCAGGGCCAGGGCGGCGCCCTCCTCCAGGCGGAAGGAGAGGCCGTCGACGGCGCGCAGCGCGCCGAAGTCCACGCGCAGGCCGGTCACGTCGACCAGGCTCATGTCAGCACCACCCGTCGGTCGGCCACCGCGTACATGACGTCCGCGACGGCGTTGGCGAGGACCACGAAGAATCCGATGACCAGGACCATGCCGACCACGACCGGCAGGTCGACCACCTTGACGGCGTGGACGAGTTCCTGTCCGATGCCGGGCAGGCCGAACAGCGTCTCGGTGAGCACCGCGCCGCCGATCGCCGACCCGACGTTGTTGGCGTTCAGCGCGATGACCGGCGCGAACGCCCCGCGCAGCGCGTGCCGTCCGACGATCGACCGTTCGCCGACGCCGTACGCGCGGAAGGTGCGGATGTGGTCCTCGGCCAGCGTCTCCAGCATCGACGCCCGGGTCAACCGGGCGAACGCGGCGGCTTCGATGAGGGCGAGCGACAGCCAGGGCAGCAGCAGGTTCCACGCCCACTGCTCGGGGTCGTCGCCGAGCGCCACGTACTGCGGGAAGGGCAGCAGGCTCAGTTCGCCGCAGACGACGATCATCAGCACCAGGCCGATGACGAAGACCGGGGTGGCCGTGCCGGCGAGTGTGAGGCCGGTCAGCACCCGCTCGGTCAACCGGCCGCGCCGCCAGGCGGAGAGCACCCCGGTGCCGACGCCGAGGATCAGCCACAGCACCATCGCGCCGGTCACCAGGGACAGACTGACCGGGAGTTTCGCCCAGATCAGCCGCGTGACCTGCTGGTCGCTCTGGTACGACAGGCCCAGGCAGGGCGCGGAGCAGTGCTGCACGGACGTACCGGTCGAGTAGTCCTGGCCGGCGAGGAGACCTTGGAGGAAGTGCCCGTACCGCACGAACAGCGGGTCGTCCAGGTTCAGTTGCCGGGCCACCTGGTGCACCTGTTCCGGTGAGCAGCGCGGGCCGCAGGTGATCTGGGCGACGTTGCCGGGGGTGGCGTAGAAGACCACGTAGACGATCACCGAGATGGCGAGCAGGGTGATCACGGCACCGACGGTGCGGCGCAGGAGGAATCCGGGGAGGCCGTTCATGCCGTGCCTCCCTCGGTGGTCCTCGTCTCCCGCTTGCGTCCCGTGCCGACACGCAGCCGGGAGGCCGCGCGGGGGTCGAGGGCGGTGCGGACGCCGTCACCGAGGACGGTGAGGGCGAGCACCGTGACGAACAGCGCGCCCGCGGGCAGCAGCAGGTACTGCGGGGCGGCCTGGTACCAGACGTCGGCGGCGGTGAGCATCTGTCCCCAGGAGGGGGTCGGCGGCTTCACGCCCACGCCGAGGAAGGACAGCGCGGCCTCGACGGTGATGTTCGTCGGGACGAGCAGCGCGGCGTAGGTGATGACGGGCGCGGCGATCCCGGGCAGGAGTTCACGGCGGGCGATGCTCCAGGTGCCCCAGCCGCTGAGCCGGGCCGCGGCGACGTGGTCGAGTTCCTTGAGGGTGAGTGTCCGGGCCCGCACGATCCGGGCGATGTTGCCCCAGCCGATCAGGCCGATCACGAGCGCGACGAGCACGGGCCGCGGGAAGCTCGCCGGCACGACCGCGAGCAGCGCCAACGACATGATCATGAGCGGCATGGCGACGATGATGTCCGTGAACCGGCTCAGCAGTTGGTCGACCCATCGCTTCCCGAGCGCGGCCGCGACCCCCAGGGTGATCCCGACGGCGACCTGCACGACGGTCGCGGCCAGGGCGACGCCCAGCGACACGCGCGCGCCGTACACCAGCCGCGCGAACAGGTCCCGGCCGGTCTGCGGTTCGACGCCGAGCCAGTGGTCGGCGCTCGCCCCGCCGAGGGACCCGACGGGCACGCCGCCGCGTGCGGAGTCCACCAGGGAGGGGTGGTAGGTGGTCGGGTCCTGGCCCTCGACGGCGGTGAGCAGCGGCGCGGCGAGCGCGACCAGGACGAGCAGCGCGACGACCACGGCCGCGACCAGGGCGGCGCGCTGCGTGCGCAGCCGCCGCCAGAACTGACGGGCCCCCGAGGCGGCCGGGACGGCAGGATCCGTCACGGCCGCCTCGGCGGCGAGAAGTGCCTCACTCACGGCGTCACTTCACCGCGACCTGCGAGATGTCCAGCACCCCGGTCCAGTCGCTGATGACGATGTTCTTGACGTCCTCGCCATAGAGGCGCTTGTAGACGGGGTGGAACAGCGGGACGGTCAGGGCCTTCTCGCCGATCTTCTTGTCCAGTGCGCCCCACCGCTCGGCGGCCTGGCCGAGATCGGTCAACTTGTTGATCGCGTCGATCTCCGCGTTGACGGCCTTGTCGTTCAGCAGGCCCGTGTTGAAGTTCGCGCCGTCCTTGACGATCTGCCGGCCGTCGAAGATGGGCGCGAGGAACGGCCCTCCGGACGGCCAGTCGGCACCCCAGTGGGCAAGGAAGAAGCCGGGCTCGGTCTTCACGTCGTGGATCTTGTCCGCGTAGTCGTTCTCCTCCAGACCCTGGAGCTTGACCGTGATGCCGGCCTTCTTGAGGGCGTCCTGGAGGGCGGTCGCGATCTCGGGGCTGGTCTCGAAGTCCTTGGCGTTGGAGTGCGTCAGCGTGACGGTCAGCCCGTTCGGGTGCCCGGCCTCCTTCAGCAGCTTCCTGGCCTTGGCCGGGTCACCGGCCTTGCCCGCCGGGAAGAGGTCGTAGGGCGTGTAGCCGAAGGACTTCTGGTCCGGCAGGAAGGTGGTGGCGGGCTCGGCCAGGGCGGATCCGCCGGCGGCGTTCACCACGGACGACCGGTCGACGGCGTAGGCGATCGCCTGCCGCACCTTGGGGTTGTCGAAGGGCTTGATGGACGGGTTGAAGGCGATGTAGTTGGTGTAGCCGAAGTGCCCGGTGCCGACGCGCGAGGCGAGGTCCTTGTCCCCGCTGACCTTGGCCAGCTCGGCCGGGCCGAGGTTGGTGTCCGTGGTGACCGCGGCGGCGTCCGCACCCTGGGACGCGGACAGCCGCTGGTTGATCACGGAGGAGTCGAGTCCGGACCGTACGTCGATCTTGTCCGGGTAGGCCTTGCGCTCGGCGTCGGTCGCGGCGGACCAGTGCGGGTTGCGCTCCAGGACCAGCCGCTCGCCGTCGTTGTCGTTGCGCACGACCTTGTACGGCCCGGAGGACACCGGGTGCTCCTCGTACTTCGTGCCGGTGTCCTTGCTCTTCGGGACGGGCGCGAACTGCGTCTGCGTGGCGAGGTAGGGGAATTCGCCCTCGGGCTTGTTCAGATGGAAGACGATGGTCCGCTCGTCCGGCGTCTCGATCGCGTCGAGGCCCTTCTTGTCCTTGTACGGGCCCTGGTAGTCGGCGGCGCCGACCAGCCAGTCGCGCAGGTAGGGGGCGCCTCCCGACAGCTCGGGGGCGAAGGAGCGCTCGATGCCGTACTTGATGTCGGCCGAGGTGATCGGCGTGCCGTCCTCGTACGCCAGGCCCTTCTTCAGGGTGTACGTCCACACGGTCGCGTCCTTGTTGGGACGCCCCGTGTCGGTGGCCAGGTCGGGGACGACCTTCGCGCCGGCGGCGCCGTTCTCGCGGTTGCGGGTGGTGAGGGTGCGGAAGACCAGGGACGGGACGTTGCCGCCGCCGGAGGTGTACAGGCGGGCCGGGTCGAAGTCCTGCTGCGGGTTGGCGTTGAGGACCGTGAGGGTGCCGCCCTTGTGGGGCGTCGAGTCGCCGCCGGCGCCCTTGGCATCGTTGTCCTTCGGCCCGCAGGCGGCGGCACCCGCTGCCAGGACCAGGCTGACGGATGCCGCTGCCACGCGGCGCGCTGTGACGGACGGTTGGCGCATCGGAATGACGACCTCTCGGAAGGCGTCCGGATCGCGGATCATGATCTTTTGGATCGCTGATCTCGGATCGCGAGACGAAGTGACGAAGGGTGAGACGGAAGAAGACAGACATCTGCCCGGCGCCGGGTCGTCGAGGAAGCCGTGACACCGTCACGGGAAGGTTCGCCGACGCGCGCCTGAGGCGGGCGTCAGCAACAGTGAATGTCGGCCACGCAGAGCGGGGTCACGCCGATGAGCGCCAGCTCGATGGCGGCGCGAACGGAGGCGTGACGGGGCGACATGCCCAGAAATATGAACGAACTTTTCGAGCATGTCAACGCGAGCCCCGCCACATCGCCTGTGGCGCCTGTCAACTCCCGGGATAGGGCCAGGGGTTGGCGCGGCAGTGGACGCCGTCGTGGTCGAGGAACTTGGTCTGCTGCTGCATGACCGGCGCGAGGTCGCCGTCCTTGTCGCAGGTGACGTGGCCGTAGCCGAGGCGGTGGCCGACCTCGTGGTTGATCAGCATCTGCCGGTAGGCGTGGATCTTGCCGTCCCCGTAGGTCTCCGAGCCCTGTGCCCACCGGTAGGCGTTGATCATCACGCGCTCGGTCGCCGCCGAGTCGCAGGAGACGTTGTCCTGGGTGGTGTCCAGACCCGACTTGGCGCACCACTCGGCGGTGGTGCCCGGGCTGGCGAGAGTGATCACGAAGTCGGGCTTGCCGGAGTAGACGCGCTCGAAGGTCCGCGCTCCGTTGTGGGCCCAGCTGCGCGGGTCGTTGAGCGTCTTCTGCACGGCCTCGGCGAACAGGGCGCCGTCGAGCCCGAGCCCCTGCTCCACGTCCACGCGGTAGGTGAACTTCTGCCCGGCGCCCGGCGCCTTGGCGATGCCGGGAACGGCGTCGAACTTCCCCGATCCCTTGAGCTCGGCACCGAGCGGGTACGTCCGGCCCATCTTCTCGTCGTAGGTCAGCGGCGCGGCCTCGGGGGCGGGGGCCCGGCCGTCGGCCCGGGACGCGGCGTCCCGGACGTCGCGGGCCTGGTCGGTGGCGGACTGCGACCGCACCCCGGCACCGGCGTGGTCGTCGGTGACCTGTCCGGCGACGATGACGGCCAGCACGGTGGTGACCGCCGCGGCCGCGATGCCGGTGAAGGTACGGCCCTTGCCGCCCCTGCCCGGTGCGGGCGCACGGGTGGGTCCCGCGTCGTCGTGGCCGGACCCGGAGTCGGCCGGGGTGCCGACGCTCCAGTCCGTGACGGAGGCGTAGGCGTCCGCGGCATGCGCGGAGGCGGGCGTACGGGGCGCGAAGACGTCGTCCTCCTCTTCCACGAAGGCGTCGAGATAGTCCTGCCGCGGCCCGGGCACGGAGGCCCGGCGCTGCCGCGGTATGGGAGCACCGACACCGGCGGGGCCCCTGCCGTTCCCCTTCAACTCACCCCAGCCGCCCCCGGCTTCCCGCTGCTCGGGATGACCGCCCCGGGCGTGCGAGCTCCCGTCGGCACCCCGGGACTTCCCACGCGCGGCCGTCCCGCCGGGCGACCGCGGAACGCCCCGAGCCGGGGTCCGGTCGGACATCCGGGGAATCCCGTGCGCGGGCGTACCGTCCGCCGCCGACCGCGACATCCCCTGCGCGGACGCCCCGTCAGCAGGGCGCGGCATCCCCTGCGCTGGCGTGCCGTCAGGAAGACGTCGTGCCGCCTGGGGTGGCGTGCCGTCAGGAATCCGTGGGAGCCCCCTCGCCGGTGTGCCGTCCGGCAGCCAGCCGTCCGGGAGGCGTGGCATGCCTTGCGGCGGTGTGCCGTCGGCCGGGCGGGGTCCTGGAACCCGGCGGGGGCCCGGGTTCTGCCAAGTCCCCTGCGTGGGGCCCGCGGGCGGCGCCGGACGGCCGCTGCGGCCCGTGTCCGTCGCCTGCTCCTGGCCTCGGTCCTGGCCCTGCGCGGACCTGGTCCTGCCGTTCCGTACTGCGGTGGTGTCCGCTGTGTCCGCGCTGTCGCCCTTGACGACCGGCCCGCGGCGGCTGTGGCGTCCCACGTCGCGCCTCAGCCCCCCATGCTTCCGTCGGTGCCCGCTCCGTCGAGGGCGTCGCCCCCGGCGTCCGCCCGGCCGGCCCGCCTCGCTCGCTGCGTGCCCGACTCCCCTGATTCTGCGAGGAGTTCGCGAAACGCCTTGGCCACCGTCTCCGGGTACTCCATCATCGCCACATGTCCCGCGTCCGGCAACGTCATGAGCCGCGCGTCACGGAAGGCCCGGGCCGCTTTCTGGGCCATGCGGAAGCCGACGAGCTGGTCACGGCCGCCGTAGACGAGGAGGGTCGGCGCGAGAACTCGTTCGGCCTGGCGCCACAGACCCTGCTGGCCGCCCAGGGTGTAGGCGTTGACGATCCCGCGCGCGGAGCGCGCCATCGCGTCCCAGAAGTACGGCAGCCGCAGCCGCCGCTCCATCTCCTGCACCGCGTTGCTGAATCCTTCCGGCGTCACCCGCCCCGGATCCCCGTAACAGAGCGCCATCACGCCACGCACCCGCTGCTCCGCCGTCCACTGCCGGGTGAGCCGGGTGAAGAGCAGGGCGACTCCGGGCACCGCCAGCAGCCCCGTGGGCACGGCGGTGCGCTGCACGCGGATCTCGGGCAGGGCGGGCGACACAAGCGTGAGCGTACGGACCAGATCGGGCCGGACCGCGGCGACACGGGTGGCGATTGCGCCACCGAGCGAGTTCCCGAACAGGTGCACGGGACCGCGCCCGGAGGCCTCGAGGTAGCGGATGACCGCGCGCGCGTGCCCCGTGACGGAGTAGTCGCCGTCGTCCGGCGGCGGGGAATCCCCGAAGCCGGGCAGGTCGAGGGCCTCGCTGTCCACGCACTCGTCCAGCAGGGCCATCAGCGCCGACCAGTTCTGCGAGGAGCCGCCGAGCCCGTGCACGTACAGCGCCGGGGGGAGCCCCTCGCGCGCGGGCGGCCTCGACCGGACCGTCAAGGTGACGCCGGGCAGCTCGACCGACCGCAGCCGTTCGCCCTCCGCGACCCGGACGGTCCCCACCTTCGGCAGCACATTGGCAGGCGGCACGAAGGGCAGCTCGGTCGAAGACATGCGGCAATGTTACGAGACGATCACGCAGTGACTCATGCGTTCGCCTGTGTTCGCCGTCACAGGAAATCGGCCGTTGGGAGGGGTCGGGAGGAGGCACCCGGGTGCGCGTGGGTAGCAGTCAACGGGATGAGCACTGTGTCACGTCCCGGACGCGGATCGCATAGCGTCCGGACCGGGTGTCTCCTAGGCTCATAGGGAGGGCACCCGCGTGTGGCCCCTGCATTCCCAGGGACGTTCGTAGGAAGGGAGCCCAGCATGGCCGTAGACCCCACCGACCCGGAGACGTTCGAGGCCGAGGAGGCGCAGGAGGCGCGGGAGTTCGACGTCGAGGCCCCCGAGGTCGACGCGGCGGAGCAGCAGGCCGATCTCGCGCCGGACCGCGACGACCCGCTGACCTCCGTGGACCCGGACCGCGCCAACGAGGCCGACCTGGTGGAGCAGACCCGGATCGTCTCGCTCGACGAGGACGACTACCGGTGACGTTCGCCGCCGACCGGCGACGAGGAGCCCCAGAGAACAGGAAAGGGGCTGCATTTTGCCCGCTCTGACCCTGTTTGAAACCTTGGCAACCGCTTTCGGATCCGTCCGGTCCGTGAAATTCTGCGTTCTCACCGCGCACACCAGGGTTACCGAAAAGTACGATGGCGACGCGGCCAGATCCGCATGTGGACGACTATGGGAGGCGGCGTGACAGCCATCGAGCAGACAGAGGCGGTTCGCCCGCGGGGCACACGCCTGCCGCGCCGTGCCCGACGCAACCAGCTCCTGGGTGCCGCCCAGGAGGTCTTCGTGGCCCAGGGCTACCACGCCGCCGCGATGGACGACATCGCGGAGCGTGCCGGTGTCAGCAAGCCGGTGCTCTACCAGCACTTCCCGGGCAAGCTCGACCTCTATCTCGCGCTGCTGGACCAGCACTGCGAGTCGCTCATCCAGTCCGTCCGCCACGCGCTCGCGTCGACGACCGACAACAAGCAGCGCGTCCGGGCCACGATGGACGCGTACTTCGCCTACGTGGAGGACGACGGCGGAGCCTTCCGCCTGGTCTTCGAGTCGGACCTGACCAACGAGCCCGCCGTGCGCGAGCGCGTCGACAAGGTCACGAACGAGTGCGCGGAGGCGATCTGCGACGTCATCGCCGAGGACACCGGCCTGTCGCGCGCGGAGTCGATGCTGCTCGCCTCGGGTCTGGGCGGCCTGGCCCAGGTGGTGGCGCGGTCCTGGCTGCACAGCGACCGCAGCGTGCCGCGCGACCAGGCAGTGCAGCTGCTCACCTCGCTGGCATGGCGCGGCATCGCGGGCTTCCCGCTGCACGGCATGGACCAGCCACAGCACTGACGGCACTTTGTTCCCGCCCGGTGTTCGCTCGTGGCGTTCCCGGGCGGAGCATGTACGTCCCCTCACCGGGCTAATGTGTGCTGCGTACGGCGCGGAAGGTCGCGCACATCACTGACCGTCGGAGGGACATAGCCGTGGAGGTCAAGATCGGCGTGCAGCACGCGCCCCGCGAGATCGTTCTGGAGAGCGGTCAGACCGCCGAGGAGGTCGAGCGCGTGGTCGCCGAAGCGCTGGCCGGAAAGTCGCAGCTGCTCAGCCTCGTGGACGAGCACGGCCGCAAGCTCCTCGTCCCGGCCGACCGTCTCGCGTACGTCGAGATCGGTGAGCCGGCCCCGCGCAAGGTGGGCTTCGGAGCGCTGTAGGCGCATACGCGCGAAGGGGCGGGACGGCCAGAGGCCGTCCCGCCCCTTTGTGTTGGTGTCCCCGTCCGCCTTGGTGACCCCGTTCGCGTCGATGCCCCCATTCGCGTCAGTGTCCCCATTCGCGTCAGTGTCCCCGTTCGCGTCGGTGTCCGCGTTTGCGCCTGTCTCCCCGTTTGCGTCGGCCTCCCTCGGACACTCCTCCCCCGTAACGCTCGGCTTCCCCTTGCGGCGCACCGGTTCCTTCACGGATGGACCACAAGTCGCCCACAGGGGTGGATTGGAATCCGCAGGTCAGGGGTAAGACGGGCTACGACCGAATTGGGCAGGCCGGCCATGTGGGAGGGACCCCGACATGCTCCTGGAAGCGCTGAGTTCCGCGATCCTCGGCCTGGCTCTGGCGTGGGCGGCCACGCACCGCTGGGCGCACCGGCTCCCGGCCCGCTCCATGGTGCTGTCCACCGGTGTCGCGGGGGCTCTCTTCGGGGCCTTCGTCATGCACAGCGCGCTGGACGCCGGGCATGTGCTGCTCGTCCTGCTCGGCGCGGTCATCGTCTCGGTGGCCTCGCTGTCGCTGCTGCTGCGCCC
This sequence comes from Streptomyces sp. NPDC050674, assembly GCF_040654575.1. Classification (NCBI taxonomy): domain Bacteria; kingdom Bacillati; phylum Actinomycetota; class Actinomycetes; order Kitasatosporales; family Streptomycetaceae; genus Streptomyces; species Streptomyces sp. NPDC050674. Next base: position 131,098 of record NZ_JBFAIG010000002.1, on the reverse strand, counting down.
CGCGGGAAGACTGCGCCGCCGGTCGGCGACCGCCTGAGGCATCGCCGGTGGTGGCGGCGCCGATGACGACGGGCGCCGACCGGACGGCGCCGGGCTAGGCGGCCAGTCCCAGCGCGGCCATCCGCTTGGTGTGGGCCTCGGTGATCCGGGAGAACATCTTGCCGACCTCGGCCAGGTCGAAGCCGTCCGCGACACCGCCCACCAGCATGGTCGACAGCGCGTCCCGGTCGGCGACCACCCGCTGGGACTGCGACAGGGCCTCGCCCATCAGCCGCCGCGCCCAGAGCGCGAGCCGTCCGCCCACGCGGGGGTCGGCGTCGATGGCGGCGCGCACCTTCTCCACGGCGAAGCCGCCGTGTCCCGTGTCGTCGAGGACGGCCAGCACCAGGTCGCGGGAGTCGGAATCCAGCCGGGCGGCGACCTCGCGGTAGAAGTCGCTGGCGATCGAGTCGCCGACGTAGGCCTTCACCAGGCCCTCCAGCCAGTCCGAGGGGGCCGTCTGCTTGTGGAAACCGTCGTACGCGGCGACGAACGGCTCCATCGCCCGGGTCGGCTCCTCCCCGATCTCGGCCAGCCGGTCGCGCAGCCTCTCGAAGTGGTGGAACTCCGCCGACGCCATCTTGGCCAGCTCCGCCTTGTCCGCCAGCGTCGGCGCCAGCTTGGCGTCCTCCGCGAGCCGCTCGAACGCCGCGAGCTCCCCGTACGCGAGCGCGCCGAGCAGGTCCACGACCGCGGCGCGGTACTGCGGGTCGGCCGAGGCCGTCGCCCAGTCCTGGGCGGCGACGGAGGTGGGGGCGGCGGCGGTGTCCGAGGCGTTCTCAGGCTTGTCAGAGCTCGTCATGAAGCGCACAATAGCCCGCCTGCCGGGAGGCGTAAGGATCTGGCCGATCACTGTGACGACGACTACGTGACCAAATCGGCCATCGCATGTGCGCGATTCCGGGGTATGGTGGTAATGCGCCTGCTGGTACGTCGTCGTACCTCGACAGGCCGCACGTATGAGGATGCCCGGTCGGTGGCCCGATCGGCTCCGACCCGACAGCCTTCCCCGGCCGTCCGCCACAGTGCGTACGAGACCCGGAGAGGGACACCCTCAGCGGCACGAGCGCTAGAGCGTCGGCGCGGTCCCGTGCTCTACGGCCCGCCCGTAGGCAGCCGACGTCCCCCGGCACGGTTGACACGACCCCCGCGCTCGCCTCGCGCCGCCCACACAGAAGAGGCAGCACCCTGACTACGTTCCGAGAGCTCGGAATCCTTCCCGAGACCGCCGAGGCCCTGGAGGCCGTCGGCATCGTCGCCCCCTTCCCCATCCAGGAGATGACGCTCCCCGTCGCCCTCTCGGGCAAGGACGTCATCGGCCAGGCCAAGACCGGCACCGGCAAGACGCTGGGCTTCGGCCTCCCGCTCCTCGAGCGCGTCACCGTCCCCGCCGACGTCGAGGCCGGACGCGCCGAGCCCGAGGACCTCACCGACGCCCCGCAGGCACTGATCGTCGTCCCCACGCGCGAGCTGTGCACGCAGGTCACCAACGACCTGCTGACCGCCGGCAAGGCACGCAACGTGCGCGTCCTCGCCATCTACGGCGGCCGGGCCTACGAGCCCCAGGTCGAGGCCCTGAAGAAGGGCGTCGACGTGGTCGTCGGCACCCCGGGCCGGCTCCTGGACCTCGCCGGACAGAAGAAGCTGAACCTGAAGCACGTCAAGTGCCTGGTGCTCGACGAGGCCGACGAGATGCTCGACCTGGGCTTCCTGCCCGACGTCGAGAAGATCATCAACATGCTGCCGGTGCGGCGCCAGACCATGCTGTTCTCGGCCACCATGCCGGGTGCGGTCATCGGTCTCGCCCGCCGCTACATGTCGCAGCCCACGCACATCAGCGCCACCTCCCCGGACGACGCCGGCGCGACGGTCGCGAACACGAAGCAGTTCATCTACCGCGCGCACAACATGGACAAGCCCGAGATGGTGGCGCGCATCCTCCAGGCCGAGGGCCGGGGACTGGTCATGGTGTTCTGCCGCACCAAGCGCACCGCGGCCGACCTGGCCGACCAGCTCAAGCAGCGCGGTTTCGCCTCCGGCGCGGTCCACGGCGACCTCGGCCAGGGCGCCCGCGAGCAGGCGCTGCGCGCCTTCCGCAACGGCAAGGTGGACGTGCTCGTCTGCACCGACGTCGCCGCCCGCGGCATCGACGTCGAGGGCGTCACGCACGTCATCAACTACCAGTCGCCGGAAGAGGAGAAGACGTACCTGCACCGCATCGGCCGCACCGGCCGCGCGGGTGCGAAGGGTACGGCGATCACGCTGGTCGACTGGGACGACATCCCGCGCTGGCAGCTGATCAACAAGGCGCTGGACCTGGGCTTCAACGACCCGCCGGAGACGTACTCCACTTCTCCGCACCTGTACACGGACCTCGGCATCCCCGAGGGCACCAAGGGCGTCCTGCCGCGCTCGGAGCGTACGCGCGCCGGGCTGGACGCGGAGGAGCTGGAGGACCTGGGCGAGCCGGGCGGCCGCGGGCCGCGCGGGCGCGGCGGCCGAGGTGGCCGCGGCGAGCGCGAGGAATCCCGCTCGGCCGACCGCGAGCGGTCGCCGCGTACGCCGCGTCGCCGCCGCCGTACCCGTGGCGGTGCCGCGCTGGACGGTGCGCCGGAGTCGGTCGGCGGCACCACCCAGGAGACCACGGCCACGGCCACCGAGGGCGCCGCCGAGGCGGACGCCGTCACGACTCCCCGCACTCCGCGTCGCCGCCGCCGCACCCGCGGCGGTGCCCAGTCCGAACCGGCTTCCGTCACGGCGGTCGAGGCCCCCACGTCCGCGCAGGCGGCAGGCGCCGTCGCGACGGCCGAGGGCACGGCCTCGACGGCTCCCGGATCGACGCCCGAGGCTGCGGCCGAGGCGCCTGAGGCGGCTGCCAAGCCGCGTCGACGCCGCACGCGCCGCTCGGAGCCGACGGCGGTCGAGACCGAGACCGCGGTGACGCCGTCGGCCCCGGAGGCGACGGTCGTGACCGACGCCCCGGCCACCGTGGACGCCGCGCTGCCCGAGGCCGCGGCCACGCCGCGCCGCCGCACCCGCAAGGCCACGGCCTCCGCGGCCGAGGCGGCGGTCGACACGGCCGAGGGGACCACCGAGTCCGCTCCGGAGCCGTCGGAGACGAAGCCGCGCCGCACCCGCAAGACGGCCGCGCAGGCCGAGTCGGCCGTCGACACGGCCGAGGCGACCGAGGCCGCGCCGCGCCGCCGCACCCGCAAGACCGCCGCGGCGGCACAGGACGGCGTCGAGGCGGCGGAGGCGAAGCCCCGGCGTACGCGCAAGGCGACCGCGGCCGAGTCGGCCGTCGACACGGCGGAGGCCACCGAGGCCGCGCCGCGCCGCCGCACCCGCAAGACCGCGGTCGCAGCCGAGGAAGCCGTCGACACGGCCGAGGGCACCGAGGCCAAGCCGCGCCGCCGGACCCGCAAGGCCGCCGAGGCCGCACCCGCCGTCGCCGAGATCCCGGCCCAGTCGGTTCAGGAGCCGGAGACCGCCGAGGCCAAGCCGCGGCGTACCCGCAAGGCGGCGGCCGCCAAGGCCGAGGCGAGCGTCGACACGGCCGAGGGCACGGAGGCGAAGCCGCGCCGGACGCGCAAGGCGGTTGCCGCCGCTCCGGACGGGGAGGCCGTCGAGGCCAAGCCACGCCGGACGCGGAAGACCGCCGCGGCGGCCGAGGCGAGCGCCGACACGGCCGATGGCACGGAGGCCAAGCCGCGCCGCCGCGCCCGTAAGGCCGCCGAGCCCACCGAGATCCCCGCCCAGGCGGATCAGGAGCCGGAGACCGCCGCCAAGCCGCGCCGGACGCGCAAGGCGACCACGGCCACCGCGACCGCTGAGGACGCGGCCGAGGCGAAGCCCCGGACCCGTCGCCCGCGCAAGGCCACGGCCGCCGCGGAGTCCACGGAGGGCTGACACACCCCTCTCGGACGGCCCGGTCCCCCTCACAGGGGGCCGGGCCGTCCGGCGTTCACCGGGGCACCGGGCCGGTGTCCCAGCCGCTACCCTCACCCCGTGACCAGCCACCCCGTCTTCCCTCCGCCCCCGGGCGCCCGTGCCCGCCGCCTGCGCACCTCACGGGGCGAGTTCGCCGCCGTCGACTCGTCGCCGGTGGCGGGCGTGCGGACCGCGGGTGTGGTCCTGATGCTGCCCGGGTTCACCGGGAGCAAGGAGGACTTCAGGCTGCTGCACGAGCCGCTCGCCGAGCGCGGATACCGGCTCGTCGCCGTGGACGGGCGGGGACAGCACGAGTCCGGCGGCCCCCTGGACGACGAAACCCCTTACGCCCAGCGGGAACTGGCGCGGGACGTGCTCGCACAGGCCGAGGCGCTGGGCGGCCCCGTGCACCTCGTCGGGCACTCCCTCGGCGGGCAGATCGCCCGTGCGGCCGTGCTGCTCGACCACTCCCCCTTCCTCTCCCTCACCCTCGTCTCGTCCGGCCCGGCGGAGATCTCCGTCTCCCAGCAGCAGCGGGTGAAGCTGCTGCGCGACGCGCTCGCCGTGCTGTCGATGGAGGAGGTGTGGGGGGCCATCCGGGCCATGGGCCCGCCGGAGGAGGTGGGCGGACCCGCCCGCGGCCTCGGGACCGAGGAGCAGTTGCGCCGCCGCTGGCTGGGCCACAGTCCTGCCCAACTGCTCGCTACCGGACGCCAGTTGTGCACCGAGCCGGACCGCGTCGCCGAACTGGCGGCGCTGCCGCTGCCGTTCCACGTGCTGTCGGGCGCGCACGACGACACCTGGCCGGTGGCGATCCTCGACGACATGGCCCGGCGGCTGAACGCGCACCGCACCGTCATCACAGGGGCGGAGCACTCCCCCAACGCCGACCGGCCCGTTCCGACGGCCCACGCCCTCGCGGACTTCTGGGACGGCCTGCGGCGGGCCTAGCCATCCGGCCGACCCGCACTGGAGCGGGGCTCAGTACTGCGTCCTCAGGTGCTCCCAGAAGCCGTCGCGCAGGGCTCGCCGCAGGTCCGCCTGACCGCGCAGCGAGTACTGCAGGAGTCCCTCCGCCTCCACGAGCAGGTCCTGGTCCACCGAACCGGGCAGGTACGGGTGTCCGGGCAGCAGTTCCACCAGGGTGTCCCGGCCGCGTGCCGCCAGCCACTTCGCGGCGATCTGGGCGCCCACGAACCGCACGTCCTCACGGCCGGGCCGGGCCGCTCCCGGCTCATGGACGGCGGCTGTGCGGCGGGAGACGTACGGCTTGAAGAAGTCGAGGTCGAAGGTGCGCTGGCTGTCGACCTCCCAGAGCAGGGGCTCCGCCTGGTTGCGGCCCTCGGGTGCCTCGATGCCCCAGAGGTGGACCCGGGCGCCGTACCCCTGGGCCGCCTCCACCGCCGACACCAGGTCCTCGTCGCCGCCGAGCAGGGCGGCGTCGCTGATGGCGCGGTGCCGGGCTAGGGACTCCAGGTCGGAGCGGATGAGGGAGTCGACGCCCTTCTGCTGGTTGTTGGCGTTGAGGTTGCCCAGGCGCACCTTGACGTCCGGCAGTTCCGCGATGGTCTGCTGCTCGGCCGTGTGGATGCGGCGCCGGGCGCCGTCGTACCAGTAGACCCGCAGCAGCCGGCTGTCCGCGAAGATCGTGCGGGCCTTGTCGATGAGCGCGTCGATCAGGCCTTCGGCGTCCAGGTCGAAGGCGCGGCGGTCCTCCGTGCCGGCGACGAGGCGTCCCGCGGCCGCGTACAGATACCCCGCGTCCACGAAGATCGCGTGGGTGGAGGGCGTCTTCGCCACCTCGGCGAGCATGCGCTGGAGCAGCTCGTTCGTGCGGTCGATGCGGGCGTGGAGAGCCGCTGGGTCGTCGTTCATCACCTCCATTGTCCGGGCGGTCACACTGCGAACACAACCGGTCCCGGTCGGTCCCGTAACCACACTCTTACGTCTCGGTAATTAGCCGTTCGAAAAATTTCCTTAGCGTAGGGAATGTTTGATGCACCCATCGCTGTTGACTCATACGGAACACCGGGCACGGACCCGGTGGACCGGACAACGCAGCACCACCAAGTAGTTCTCCTCAGGAGGATGACCAGACGAAGGGAGAAGCCCATGCGCTTCGAAATCATGCGGCTGGACGACGTGGACGGCACACCGGTGGACACGACCGTCGTGGACGCCGCCTCCGTCAACCGCATCGTTCAGCAGGCGGCCGCCGTAGGGCAGCGCCTCTGGATCCGCCCGGCCGAGACCACGGCCTCATAACGCGCGCAGCTCTCCCGTACGCGGAGCCCCCGCCCGGCATCGGCCGTGCGGGGGCTCCGCTGTTGCGGACCTCACCGGCCGGGGGCGTACTGGCTGGGGGGCACGCGAACCAGGACGGGACGGTGGAGCATGTCGGTGACGGACCAGTCGCACAGGGAGCTGCACGAGCGGGCCGCCGCCGAGGCCGCCCGGCGCTACGAGGACTCCACCGCCGAACGCGAGCGGGTCGAGGACCGGCTGGCGGCCGGTGTGCGGTTCCCGGACTCCCCTGACGCGCTCGCCGTGCGCGCCGACCGGATCATGGACCGGGGCGGTCTGTCGCCCTCGGCGGTGGTGGCGGACATCCACCGCGAGGCCATGGCCCTGCCCGACGCCAACGAGCGGATCATCGACCTGTCCAACGAGCTCCAGGCCTGGAGCTTCCTGCCGCGCGGTGTCAGGGCCGGGGCCACGGTCGCCCGGATCACCCGGCGGCGCGACGGCCGTGAGCTGCCGCACGGCACCGGCTTCCTGGTCTCGCCGCGGCTGCTGATGACCAACCACCACGTCCTTCCGGACGAGAGCTTCGCCCGCACCTGCTTCGTGGAGTTCAACGCCCAGGTCACGGCCGACAACCAGCCCGACACCGTCGTCCGGATGGAGCTCGACCCCGGGGCCTTCTTCGCGGCGGACGGACGGCTCGACTTCGCGCTCGTGGCGGTGGCGCCCGCCCCGGACGGCCCGCCACCGGGTGAGGTCTTCGGCTGGAACCGGCTGAGCGTGCAGATCGGCAAGCTGGTGCTCGGCGAGAAGGTGAACATCATCGGCCACCCTCAGGGGCGGCTGAAGGAGATCGCGCTGCGCGACAACGCGGTGCTGGTCCGGCTCGACGACTTCGTGCACTACACGACCGACACGGAACCGGGGAACTCCGGTTCCCCGGTCTTCAACGACCAGTGGGAGGTCGTGGCGCTGCACCACAGCGGCGTGCCGAAGCGGGACGACCAGGGCCGTGTGCTGCGCAAGGACGGCCGGCCCTGGCAGGAGGGCGACGGCGACACCGTCGAGTGGGTCGCGAACGAAGGCGTCCGCATCAGCTCGATCCTCAAGCACCTGGCCGGGCTGGACCTCACCCCACAGCGGGGTGCGCTGCTGGCGGAGATGGGCCCGGACAGCGGTCTCGACCAGGCCTTGGCAGGCGCGCCGGCCTCTCTCACGGCACCCGGCCTCGCGTCTCCCGGCCCCGCGTCCCCCGGCCTCGGGGCGCAGCCCGACACGGCCATGCCCGGCCTCCGGGCGCAGCCCGGCGGGGCGACGGCGCCGGTGCCGGGCGGAGGCGGCGTCACGAGCCCGCCGGTCCCCGCCGTCCGGGTCACCGAGACCGGGACCGGGGGCGAGGGGCCCAAGGTCGGGCTCCGGGCCCGCGCCACCGCCTTCGGCGGCCGGCAGCACCTGGTCTTCCTGCACGGCCGGGACCAGCAGAAACAGGACCCCGCCGAGTTGCGCCGTACCTGGACGGCCGGCCTGAACCGCGGGCTCACCCTCGCGTCCCTGCCCCCGCTCGACCCGCAGGACGCGTGGTTCCCGTTCTACGGCGTGCGCCTGCACGACCTCGTGAGCGGCAGGGAGAGCATCGCGGCCGAGTCCATCGGCCTGGACCGGGTGAGCGCCGCGGTCGCCGCCGAGGTGTTCGCCGCGCAGTCGCCGACGGGTTCCTACGAACGGCTGCTGTACGAGGCCGCCGCCCGGGCCGGCATGCCGCAGAACGGGCCGGCGACCACGGAGGGCTTCGGTGCGGGCCTGGTCGGGGCGTTGCACCGCCCCCTGAGCTGGCTCGCCGCCAAGTCCGACGTGGACGAGTGGACCATCGCGACGTTCCTGCGGGACGTCGACCTGTACCTCGGTGACGGCGCGGTGCGGCAGGCGGTGCTGGACAGCGTCATGGAGACGATGCCCACCAGCGGTGAGCTGGTGCTGGTCACGCACAGTCTGGGCACGGTCGTGGGCATGGACCTCCTGACCCGCCTCCCCGACACCCTGGACCCGGTCCTGCTGGTCACCGCGGGCAGCCCGCTCGGGCTGGACGGCGTCAACGAGCGGCTGCTCGCCCGGGGCCCGCACCGGCCGCCCCGGGTGCGGGACTGGGTCAACGCCTGGTGCCCCACCGACGCGGTGGCCATCGGCTGCCCCCTGGAGGACGAACGGTGGGGAAAGCTCTCCCAGCCGGCCGTCCGCAACGGCCGGGAGCGGGCGCACAAGATGGACGAGTACCTCGGCCACCCGGCGGTGGCCCGGGAGATCCGCGGCGTCCTGACCCACCAGGCGTGAGGGGCCGTCGGAACCTCTGGACCCGCGCGGGCCGTGAGCACCTCTGGACCCGCAGGGGCCGTCAGCTGCCCTGGATCACCTGTGTGACACCGTTGATGATCTGCTGCACGGCGATCGCGGAGAGCATCATGCCCGCGAGCCGGGTCACCAGGACGACACCGCCGTCCTTGATGATCCGGATGATCACCAGCGAATAGCGCATCACCAGCCACAGCACCACATGGATGGCGAGGATCGCCGCCCACACCGACACCTGCGTGGCGACGCTGTGGGCCTTCTGCACGGCGAGGATGACCGACACGATCGCCCCGGGCCCGGCCAGCAGCGGCATGCCCAGCGGCACGAGGGCGACGTTCACGTCCTTGGTCTGCTTGGGCTCGTCGGTCTTGCCGGTGAGCAGGTCCAGCGCGATCAGCAGGAGCAGCAGTCCGCCCGCGATCATCAGCGCGGGCACGGACACGTGCAGGTAGTTCAGGATCTGGTGCCCGAGGAGCCCGAACACGGTGATCACCCCACCGGCCACGCAGACGGCCTGGAAGGCCATCCGCTTCTGCACCTTTCCGGGCCGGCCGGCGGTGAGCGCGAGGAAGATCGGGGTGATCCCGGGGGGATCCATGATGACGAAGAGGGTCAGGAACAGGGAGCCGAAGACGGCGAGGTCGAACATGAGTGAGCCTTGCGCAGGGGGCTACGGCCGTGGCCGGGCCGTTCCGCGGGAACGGGCGGGCACGGCGCGCAGCGCCGAGTGAGAGAGAAGGAAGAAGTGAGGAACGGGCCTACGGCGGGAGAACCTCAGAGGGCTCCGCCGGCGCCCGGCACGGGAAACGCCCCGAAGGCCCGCCGGGTGATCTCCCCGTAGACCTCGGGGTCCGTCGTGTACTCCCCGAGCACGCACGTCTTGCGGCTGCCGTGGTAGTCCGACGACCCGGTGACGAGGAGCCCGAGCTCCTTCGCCAGCCCCCGCAGCCGCGCCCTGGTGTCGGCGTCGTGGTCCATGTGGTCGACCTCGAGGCCGTCCAGCCCGGCGGCGGCCATCTCGGCGATGGCGGCCTCCGGCACCGTGCGCCCCCGCTTGCTGGCCGCGGGGTGCGCGAACACCGCGACTCCGCCAGCGCCCTTGATCAGCCGGATGGCCTCGAAGGGGTCGGTCTCGTGCTTCTCCACGAAGACCCGGCCGCCGTCGGCCAGCCAGTCCTGGGTGAAGGCGTCGTTCACGGTCGGCACGACACCGAGCTCGACGAGCGCGCTCGCCACGTGCGGGCGTCCGACGGACCCCTCACCGGCGATCCGCGCCACCTGCTCCCACGTCACCGGCACGCCCAGCTCCTGGAGCTTGGCGATCATCCCCTGGGCGCGCGGCACCCGGTCGTCCCGGACCAGCTCGCGCTCGGCGAGCAGAGCCGGCTCCTCGGCGTCGAAGAGGTACGCCAGCATGTGCATGCTGATCCCGTCGAGCCGGCAGGAGAGCTCGGCCCCGGTGACCAGCGTGACCCCTTCGGGCAGCGCCGCGATGGCCTCGGCATGCCCGCGGGTGGTGTCGTGGTCCGTCAGCGCGACGACGTCCAGCCCGGCCACAGCGGCCTTGCGCACCAGCTCGGACGGGGTGTCCGTGCCGTCGGAAGCGGTGGAGTGGGTGTGCAGGTCGATGCGCACGACACGGACTCCAGACGGGGACGGCACGAACAGGGCTGCTCCAGGATAACCGGCTTTTCCACCCCGGATGTCACACCCGAACCCGCCAGGCGCCCCCTACACTCCCGGCGCTCCCCGCTCTCCGGCCCGCTCCCTCAGGGCCCGAGCAACCGCGGGGACAGGGCGCCGCAGGGGACCAGCTCGACCTCCGCACCGGCATCGCGCAGGTCCGTCAGCACCAGTTCGTCGTACATCAGCAGCCCTGACTGCTCGGGCCACACCACGGCCCACAGCCACATGCCCAGCGCCTCACCGGCGAAGACGGCCCGGTCCTCCGGCGCCCCGGCCACATGCCACAACGGCGTGGGACGCCCGGCGGCCAGCACCTTCGCCTGGGGCGGTTTCTCGACGTCCATGTGGGGCCCGGGGTCGGGGCCGTCCATGCCCGCGTACCGCGCGCCGAGCCCGACCCCCAGTTCCTCGGCCACCAGGATCAGCTCACCCATGCCGCCGAGCGGCCCGGGGCCTGTGCAGGCGACGGCGGTCGCGCGGCCGCCGGTGCGGTCGTCACCCGCGCAGGCCACGCCCGTGAACAGCCACCCGACCGGCAGCGGCCACGGCATCCACAACGGGACCCGGGTGCGGTGCACCACGACGTCGAGGGCGTCGACGCTGGGCGGTATCACGGGCTGCACCGGGTGAACGGTGCCGTGCACATCGCACTGCCACGAGTCGGAGAAGAGGCCGGGAGCCCTGACCCGGCCACCGCACTTCGGGCAACTGGGTTCGCCCCTCATAGGGCCCCACGGTCCTACCCCTGCCGCGCCGCGTCAAGGACGATCACCCATCCGGAGGGAACCCTTCACCAGCCACATTAGATGTAGCTTGCATTAATTAGCTTGGCTAACTTAGTGTGTGCATATACCAACTACCCCAGTCTCGGGAAAGGGAGCGAGCAATGGACCCCTTCGACGCCGGAGCGGGCGGCCTCCTGAAGCAGCCCACGTCCGTGTGGGCGACCGCCGGGGCGTCGGTCGTCGCCTTCATGGGCATCGGGCTCGTCGACCCGATCCTGCCGTCCATCGCCCAGGGTCTCGACGCCACGGCGAGCCAGGTCTCCCTGCTCTTCACGTCGTACTTCCTCATCACCGCCGTCGCGATGCTGGTGACCGGCTGGGTCTCCAGCCGGATCGGCGGCCGCAAGACCCTGCTGCTCGGCCTCGCGTTCGTCGTGGTGTTCGCCGGACTCGCGGGCACCTCCGGATCCGTCGGCGAACTGGTCGGCTTCCGGGCCGGGTGGGGCCTGGGCAACGCGCTGTTCGTCTCGACCGCCCTCGCGGTCATCGTCGGAGCGGCGGCCGGCGGCAGCGCCGCGGCGATCCTGCTGTACGAGTCGGCCCTCGGCCTCGGCATGGCCTGCGGCCCGCTGCTGGGCGCCCTGCTCGGCGACGCCAGCTGGCGCTACCCCTTCTTCGGCACGGCGTTCCTGATGGCCGTCGGCTTCCTGTGCATCACTGTGTTCCTGAAGGAGCAGCCCAAGCCGGCCCGCAAGACCTCGCTGCTCGACCCCCTCAAGGCCCTCGGCCACGGCGGTCTCGCCTCCGCGGCGGTCTCGGCGTTCTTCTACAACTACACGTTCTTCACCGTGCTGGCCTTCACGCCGTTCGTGCTGAACATGAGCCCGTACCGGTCGGGTGCGGTGTTCTTCGCCTGGGGTGTGCTGCTCGCCGTCTTCTCGGTGATCGTCGCGCCCCGGCTCCAGAAGCGGTTCGGTTCCCTGAAGGTGCTCGGCGGTTCGCTGGTGCTGCTCGCGGCCGACGTGCTGGTGCTCGGCTACGGCTCCCACACCACGGCCGTGGTCTGCACCATCCTGTCCGGCGCCTTCATCGGCGTGAACAACACCGTCTACACCGAACTGGCCCTCGGCGTCTCCGACGCGCCCCGGCCCGTGGCGAGCGCGGGCTACAACTTCGTGCGCTGGTTCGCGGCGGCGGCCGCTCCGTTCTTCGCGCCGAAGATCGAGGAGTGGACCGACGCCCACGTCCCGTTCGTGGTGGCGGCGGTCACCGCGGTCCTCGGCGCGGCCGTGGTCGTCGTGCGTCGCAAGGCGCTCACGCACGAGGCGGCGGAACCCGAGCCGAGGCACGCGACCGAGGGCAGCGTCACCGTGTTCGCCAACTGACGCTTCGCGGACCGGCGTTGGTGAGCTTCCTCACTCCAGTGGGACGGACTTCCGGGACGGATCCCGGAGGTCCGTCCCGGAGTTGAGCCACTTCTCCTGAAGCGCCTGCGCGCCGTGCACCCGCTTCCAGGCGGCCTCGTTCGGCGTCATCGGCAGCAGCGGCAGGAACCGCACGGGGTCGAGGGGCTCGTCGAGCTCCAGGTCCTCCACCAGACCGCCCGGCTCGGCGACCAGGACCGAGGTGAACGGAGCGCCCGGCCACAGCGGCTCACCCACGTCGAGGGACGCGCCGGGGGCCACGACCAAACCCTCCACCTGCGGAGACGCCGCGAGCACGGCGAGCGGCCGGAACGCCTTGTCGGTGTCGGCCCGCCCGGAACGGACGGAGAGGACCAGCTCGGCGCGCGGCCCCTTGACGGGGTCGGCGACCACCGCCGTGGGGTCCGTCATGGGGTGCGCGGACATGCCCAGCGTGGCGTAGCGGACGATGCCGCCCTCCTGGAAGCGGAGCACCTCGATACGGTCCGTGCCCAGGAAGGTGACCGCCGCGCGCGCGTCCGGTTCGCCCAGCGCGGTACGCAACCGGGCCTCGACCAGAGGAAGAACATCTGCCATGCGGCGAGCATAGAACTCGCCAGTAGCGGGCAAAGCAGCACCTTGACAGTTGTGTCGGCTGCTACTCTTGCCCGGTGGTTCGGGGCAGCACGCAGAAGCGTCGCGATCAAGCCCCGACGCCGAAGGAACTCCCTTACGAGGGACCGGCCGGAGGAGGTGGGGCTGCAATGGATCGAAGTCGACCGTGCAGTAGCACCACGCTCTTCGCGCCGCCGATGTAGCTGCTTCTGTACCTGGCTGCCACCTCTCGCACTCGCTTCACCGCGGAAGAGCGCTTCGTTTCGCTTTGCCTGATCTGCCTCAGTAGCTGAATCAGTAACGAAACCGGCCACCGCGACGGTGCGGTGCTCCCCGCTTTGTGGACGTGCCAAACATCCGTAGTTCCTACGTCCTCATTCCGGGTTGTTCCACCCGTCGCCGGCGCCGTTCGTTGCACGCCCGCGAAGGAGCCCGCCATGTCGATGATCCGCGACCTGCGCGCAGTCGTCCGTCCGTCCCGTGTGTCGCTGCGCAAGGAGGGCGGCGCCTACGACGCCACCCGCAGTCCCGCAGCGTCCTCCGCCGTCGTCGACTGCGCCGTCTACCGCGACGGCCGCCGCCTCGAGACCGAGAACGCGCTGACCCCGCACGAGGCGGTGCGCCTGGTGCGCCGTGACGGGGGGTTCGTGTGGATCGGCCTGCACGAGCCGACGGAGGCCGAATTCTCCGGCATCGCCAGTGAGTTCGGGCTGCACCCGCTGGCCGTGGAGGACGCCGTCCAGGCCCACCAGCGGCCCAAGCTGGAGCGCTACGACGACTCCCTGTTCACGGTCTTCAAGACCATCCACTACGTCGAGCACGACCAGCTCGACGCCAACAGCGAGGTCGTGGAGTCCGGCGAGGTCATGTGCTTCACCGGGCGGGACTTCTTCATCACCGTCCGGCACGGCGGGCAGGGCTCCCTGCGGGCCCTCAGGCACCGCCTCCAGGACGACCCCGAGCTGCTCGCCAAAGGCCCCTCGGCCGTGCTGCACGCCATCGCGGACCACGTGGTCGACGGGTACATCGCCGTCGCCGACGCGGTGCAGGACGACATCGACGAGGTCGAGACCGAGGTCTTCTCCCCGGGCCGCAAGGGCTCGCCGCGCGGTTCGGACGCCGGGCGGATCTACCAACTCAAGCGCGAGGTACTGGAGTTCAAGCGGGCCGTGTCGCCGCTGCTGCGGCCCATGCAGCTGCTGAGCGAGCGGCCGATGCGGCTGATCGACCCCGACATCCAGAAGTACTTCCGGGACGTCGCCGACCACCTCGCCCGCGTCCAGGAGCAGGTCCTCGGCTTCGACGAACTGCTCAACTCCATCCTCCAGGCCAACCTCGCGCAGGCGTCCGTCGCCCAGAACGAGGACATGCGGAAGATCACCTCGTGGGCCGCGATCATCGCCGTGCCGACGATGGTGTGCGGTGTGTACGGCATGAACTTCGACTACATGCCCGAGCTGCACTGGCGCTACGGCTACCCGGTGATCCTGGGCTTCACGGTGGTCGTCTGTCTCGGCATCCACCGCGCCCTGAAGCGGAACGGGTGGCTGTGAGCGGCCTGGTTAGGCTGGGGCCCATGACAAGCGAGCTGCTCGACCAGGCCCTCGTCGAGGAGGCCACGAAGAAGTCCGGCCTCGTCTGGGTCCAGGGCCCCGACGGCCCGGCGCGCGCGCTGTGGCACGTGTGGCACGAGGGCGCCGCGTGCCTGGTCGGCGACGGGCCCGGCGAGCAGCCGCTGACGGGTCTTGCCGACGGCGCCGAGGCGACGGTGACGGTCCGCAGCAAGGACAAGGGCGGCCGGCTGGTCACCTGGACGGCCCGCGTCACCCGGCTCGCACCGGGCTCCGAGGCGTGGGACGCGGCGGTCGCCGAGCTCAAGGGCAAGCGGCTGAACGCGCCCGACGGCGAGGCCATGCCCGAGCGCTGGGCCCGCGAGTGCCGGGTGCTGCGCCTGGAGCCGACCGGTGCGACGGCGCCGCTGCCCGACGGCTCCCTGTCCGAGCCGCCCCTGCCGTCCCCGGCGATCACCCGTCGGCCGATCCCGGCGGGGCTGCCCCGCCTGCTGCTGAAGCGGCGCAAACGGGCCTGACGGCCTACGACGCCGGCAGCTGCTTGCCGTAGTCCACCGTCTCGTTCCGCTCCGGCTCCCGCAGGGAGAAGTCCTCGCCCCAGGCGGAGAGCGTGAGGGTGCCCGCTCCGCCGGCCCGCTCCAGGCGCAGCGGATACGGCTTGCCCTCCAGGGAGACCTCCAGGGTGCCGCCGGAGCCCTTGTCGCCGGTGACGCGGATGGTGCGGACGCCCGCCTCCTCGTCGTGGCCGTCCGTGGCGAGCGTCCCGTGCAGGGTCAGCAGACCGTCGAGGAGGAGAGTCTTGTCCGTGAACCCGCTGAACTTCTTGTACGAAGGGTCGCCCTGCGGCACCTTCACGTACTTGCCGCCGAGCTTGGAGGCCGCCGCCGCGTCCCCCTCGCCGTCCTCGCCCTGGCCGCTGCCATGAGCCCAGAACGCGGCGTCCGCCTTGACGTAGAGCTGCTCGCCGATGCGCAGCAGCTTGAAGGTCGCACCCTCGGTGGTGACCGAGCCGTCACCGCCGTCGTCCTTCAGCCGCATGTCGAGGGCGTACGTGCGCCCGCCGCTGACGACATTGCCGTGCACCCGGACCGCCCCGGCGGACTCGGCGGCCGACCGGGTCCTGCCCTGGATCTTGGCTGCGGGAAGTCTGCCGACGCCGTTGGTGCCCTCGTTCGGATCCTCCGCACAGCCGGTGAGCACCATTCCCGTCACGAGCAGCGCGCACGTCGCGCTGGCGAGTGCGGCACTGCGACTGCGGCTGCGGCTCGGGCGAATCGGAGTCACAGGTGGGGCTGCCTCTCTGACGGGAGACCTGAACGGCGTACCGCAGGGTACCGGGGTCGTGCGGGCGGATCGGAGCCAGTCCGTCCGGACCGCCCGCCGACGCGACCGCGATCAGGACGGGCTAGCCTGAAGCCCACCCGAGCGGGCAATTCGGAAGACACAGGCACAAAGACAGCCACCCGGACAGCCACCACGAACCACCCCGCACGAAAAGGAGCCGCGGCCATGGCAGCGGGCGCCCCCCGGATCTTCGTATCGCACCTCCAAGGTGTCGCCGTCTTCGACCCGGCCGGTGACCAGGTGGGGCGGGTGCGCGATCTGGTCGTCATGCTCCGGGTGGGGCAGCGGCCACCGAGGCTGCTCGGCCTCGTCGTCGAACTCGCCACCCGCCGCCGTATCTTCCTGCCGATGACCCGGGTCACCGCCATCCAGTCGGGCCAGATCATCACCACCGGCGTGCTCAACGTCCGCCGCTTCGAGCAGCGGCCCACCGAACGGCTGGTCTTCGGGGAGCTGCTGGACCGGCGCGTGATGCTCAGCGAGACCGGCGAGGAGGTCACCGTCCTCGACCTGTCGGTGCATCAGCTGCCGGCCCGCCGGGAGTGGGAGATCGACCGGGTCTTCGTCCGCAAGGGCAGGAAGGGCAGTGCCTTCCGGCGGGCCAAGGGCGAGGCGCTGACCGTCGAGTGGACCGCCGTCACCGGTTTCTCCCTGGAGGAGCAGGGGCAGGGCGCCGAGAACCTGCTCGCCACGTTCGAGCAGCTGCGCCCCGCCGACCTCGCCAACGTCCTGCACCACCTCTCCCCCAAGCGCCGCGCCGAGGTAGCCGCCGCCCTCGACGACGACCGGCTCGCCGACGTCCTGGAGGAGCTCCCGGAGGACGACCAGATCGAGATCCTCGGCAAGCTGAAGGAGGAGCGCGCCGCCGACGTCCTGGAGGCCATGGACCCCGACGACGCGGCCGACCTGCTGGGCGAGCTGCCGACGGACGAGCAGGAGCGGCTGCTGAGCCTGATGCAGCCCGGCGACGCGGCCGACATGCGCCGCCTGATGTCGTACGAGGACCGCACGGCGGGCGGTCTGATGACCACCGAGCCGATCGTGCTGCGCCCGGACGCCACCGTCGCCGACGCCCTGGCCCGCGTCCGCAACCGCGACCTCTCCCCCGCGCTGGCCGCCCAGGTCTACGTCTGCCGGCCGCCGGACGAGACACCGACCGGCAAGTACCTGGGCACGGTCCACTTCCAGCGGCTGCTGCGCGAGCCACCGCCGTCCTTGGTCAGCTCGATCGTGGACACCGATCTCCAGCCGCTCGACCCGGAGGCCGAGCTGCCGGCCATCGCCGGGTTCTTCGCCACGTACGACATGGTCGCGGCGCCCGTCGTCGACGAGGCCGGATCGCTGCTGGGCGCGGTCACCGTGGACGACGTGCTCGACCACATGCTCCCGGAGGACTGGCGGGAGCAGGAGTTCCACCTGGACGAGGAGGTGGCGACCGATGGTTCCTGAGCGCGAGAGCCCGCGCGAACGCACCCCGGCGGGCGCCACGGCCGCCTCTCGGCCGCGCACCCGGCTCGACCAGCCGCTGCCCCGCCGGCGCCGGTTCCTGCCCGAGTACGACCCGGAGGCCTTCGGGCGGCTGTCGGAGCGCATCGCGCGCTTCCTGGGCACGGGGCGGTTCATCGTCTGGATGACGGTCGTCATCATCCTGTGGGTGGTGTGGAACATCTTCGCGCCCCGCGACCTGCGCTTCGACGAGTACCCGTTCATCTTCCTGACCCTGATGCTGTCGCTCCAGGCCTCCTACGCGGCTCCGCTGATCCTGCTCGCGCAGAACCGGCAGGACGACCGGGACCGGGTCAACCTGGAGCAGGACCGCAAGCAGAACGAGCGGTCGATCGCGGACACCGAGTACCTGACCCGCGAGATCGCCGCCCTGCGCATCGGCCTGGGCGAGGTCGCCACCCGCGACTGGATCCGCTCGGAGCTGCAGGACATGGTCAAGGAGATGGAGGAACGGCAGAACGGCCACCGCGACCCCGTCGTATTCCCGGCGGAACGGTCACGGGGACGTGACGCAGACGACCGCTGAGACACTTTCCTACGCACCGGTACGGCGCCGTACCATCGTCCTTATGGCTACGGAAGACGCGGTGCGCGAGGCACTGGCGACGGTGAACGACCCCGAGATCCACAAGCCCATCACCGAACTCGGGATGGTCAAGTCGGTGGAGATCGGCGCGGACGGGGCGGTCGCGGTCACCGTGTACCTCACGGTCTCGGGCTGCCCGATGCGGGACACGATCACGCAGCGCGTGACGGACGCGGTCTCCGCGGTCGAGGGCGTCACCCGCGTCGACGTCACGCTCGACGTGATGAGCGACGAGCAGCGCCGCGAGCTGGCGTCCGCCCTGCGCGGCGGCCAGACCGAGCGCGAGGTGCCCTTCGCCAAGCCGGGCAGCCTGACCCGCGTCTACGCGGTCGCCTCCGGCAAGGGCGGCGTCGGCAAGTCCTCGGTGACGGTCAACCTGGCCGCGGCGATGGCGGCCGACGGCCTGAAGGTCGGTGTCGTCGACGCCGACATCTACGGCCACTCCGTGCCGCGCATGCTGGGCGCCGACGGCCGTCCCACCCAGGTCGAGAACATGATCATGCCGCCGTCGGCGAACGGCGTGAAGGTCATCTCCATCGGCATGTTCATCTCGGGCAACGCCCCGGTCGTCTGGCGCGGCCCGATGCTCCACCGCGCCCTCCAGCAGTTCCTGGCCGACGTGTACTGGGGCGACCTGGACGTGCTGCTCCTGGACCTGCCGCCGGGCACCGGCGACATCGCGATCTCCGTGGCGCAGCTGATCCCGAACGCCGAGATCCTGGTCGTGACGACCCCGCAGCAGGCCGCCGCCGAGGTCGCCGAGCGGGCCGGCTCCATCGCCGTGCAGACCCACCAGAAGATCGTCGGTGTCGTCGAGAACATGGCGGGCCTGCCCTGCCCGCACTGCGACGAGATGGTCGACGTCTTCGGCACGGGCGGCGGCCAGACGGTCGCCGACGGCCTGACCCGCACGACCGGCACGAACGTCCCGGTCCTCGGCAGCATCCCGATCGACGTCCGCCTGCGCGAGGGGGGCGACGACGGCAAGCCGGTCGTCCTGTCGGACCCGGACTCCCCGGCGGGCTCGGCCCTGCGCGCGATCGCCGGCAAGCTGGGCGGCCGCCAGCGCGGCCTGTCGGGCCTGTCGCTCGGTATCACTCCGAGGAACAAGTTCTGAACCGACCTCGGGGGCGCGGGGAACTGCGCGAGCAACCACGCAGGACCCGCAGCCGCCCGCACCCGGAACCCCCACGGTGAAGGGGCGCCGAAACTCGCGGCGCCCCGGGGACTCACGCGTACGCGGCGATGTCCTTCACCACGGCGAAGCCGAGCCCGTACGCGCTCATGCCCCTGCCGTACGCCCCGACATGGACCCCGGCCGAGGTGGACCCGGCAAGCACCCAGCCGAACTCCGACTCCCGGTAGTGGAACGCCGTCGGCACCCCGTCCACGGGAAGCGACAGCGTCGACCAGTCGGCGCCGTCCAGGTCGTCCGCCAGCACCCAGGCCGTCTCGGTCTGCTGCTCCAGCCAGTCGTCCCGCAGCGCGTGGTCCATCTGCCCGGGCCAGGTGAAGGACAGCAGCCCCACCCCGGCGAGCCACGCCGCTGAGGACACGGACGTGGCCTCCAGCAGGCCCGTTCCGTCCGCCGTGCGCCGTGAGGGATGGCCCGCCACGGTCACCACGACCGCGAACTTCTCCTTGGCCTCCTGGTCGCCGCCCGCGGCAAGCTCGTTGCGCAGCGTGGGCTCGTCACCGTGCCCGACCGACCCGTGTTCCACGGCCCCGTCGGCCGTCGTCCCGACCTGCATCAGCCAGCGCGGTCCCGTGAAGGCCTCGTCGAGGCCGTACCACGGGAAGGGCGCACGCAGGTAGCCGTCGACCGTACGCCGGGCGGAGGGGAGCTGTTGCCCGCCTTCCGCGGCCGGCGTCTGCGCGACTGCCCGACTCGTCGTCTCCATGTGCCCGGACGCCTCCTCGCTCTAGTCGGACCGGAACGGCCCGCCCCCCTTCGGGCGTACTCGTCACGGTCCGCACAACAACTCGGCAGCATAGCCACACCGCTGCGAGCAGCAGGGAAACCGCCCGGCGCGTGGGCCGCACGGGCGCCCGGATCGGGCCGTACACAGCCCGACCGGAGTATGAAACGCGTCACGTGCCCGGGGGCGTGCGCCCCTGGCTCGTCGCTCAGGTGGCGTCCGCGTCGAAGGGCGGCCGGTCGTCCGGAGCGGGCGTCTCCGGCTTCTTCGTCATGTCGATGCGGCCACCGGACGAACCGGCGGCGCCTGCCGACGACGCCGAGGAGGTGTCGGAGTCACGGCTGTGGACGGCGTCGGTGACCTCGGCCATCTCCTTCTTCAGGTCGAAGCCGTTGCGGATCTCCTTGAGCCCCAGGTCCTCGTTGTCCAGCTGCTTGCGGATGAAGGTCTTGGGGTTGAGGTCCTCGAACTCGAAGTCCTTGAACTCCGGGCCGAGTTCCTCCCGGATGTCGTTCTTGGCGCTCTCCGAGAACTCACGGATCTTCCGGATCGTGCGCGTCACGTCCTGGATGACCTTGGGGAGCTTGTCCGGACCGAAGACGAGCACGGCAAGGACGATGAGCGTCACCAGCTCGAGTGGTCCTATGTCATTGAACACCTGAAGCTCCTAGCGATGTCCTCGGCCCTCGGCCCTCGTGGTCGGTGCGGGTCTTGCCGTGGTCCGGGCCGGATCCACGGTACCCGGCGATCCTGTCCGACCGGTACCGTCCCGGGGCCTCCGTGTGCGGGAGGTGGGAGCGCTTTCCCGTTTGTTTGCCTTGTCGGTCCCTCATGCGGCCTGTTGAGACGACTTCGCGGGCCCCGGGGCTCACCTCAGCCACCGGACGATCCGAGGACGAGTGAGACCTTCCGTTCCTTGCCGCCGCGCTCCACCGTCAGCTCCAGACGGTCGCCGGGGCGGTGCGCCCGGGTCTTGACGATCAGTTCCTCACCGGAATGCACCCGCTGACCGCCGACCTCCGTGATGACGTCGCCCGCCTTGATCCCGGCCTTGGCGCCCGGGCCGCCCGGGGTGACCGGCGATCCCCCCTCGCTGCCCTCGGAGGCGACGCGGGCGCCGTCGCCCGAGTAGTCCATGTCGAGGGTGATGCCGATGACCGGATGGGTCGCCTTCCCGGTGTTGATCAGCTCCTCGGCGACGCGCTTGCCCTGGTTGATCGGTATGGCGAAGCCGAGGCCTATCGAGCCGGACCGGCCGCTGTCCTCGGTGGAGCCGCTGCCCGCCGAGCGGATGGCCGAGTTGATGCCGATGACCCGGGCCCGGGCGTCGAGCAGGGGCCCGCCGGAGTTGCCGGGGTTGATGGGTGCGTCGGTCTGCAGCGCGTCCACGTACGACACGTCGCTGCCGTCGCCCTTCTCGCCACCGGCCGTGATGGGCCGCTGCTTGGCGCTGATGATGCCGGAGGTGACGGTGCCGGCCAGGTCGAAGGGGGCGCCGATGGCCACGACCGGGTCGCCGACCTGCACGTTGTCCGAGTTGCCGAGGGGCAGCGGGGTGAGTCCGCTGACGCCCTTCACCTTCACGACGGCGAGGTCGTAGCCGCTGTCCCGGCCGACGACCTCGGCCTGGGCGCTCTCCCCGCCGTTGAAGGTGACGGTGATCTCGCCGCCTGATCCGGCGGGCTGCACGACGTGGTTGTTGGTGAGGATGTGCCCGCGGGCGTCGAGCACGAAGCCGGTGCCCGTCCCCTGCTCGCCGGCGCCGCTGACATGGAGGGTGACCACGCTGGGCAGGGCCCGGCCGGCGATCCCGGCCACACTGTCCGCGGCCCGCGTGGAGGGCTCTTTCCCGGCCTGCGGCAGCGTGATGGTCCCGACGCCGCCGTTCCGCTCCAGATACGTCCCCACGCCGCCGCCGATGCCCCCGGACACGAGCGCGAGCAGCACGGCCCCGAGCACCAGGGACTTCCTGCCCCGCTTGCGCCGCTGCTCCGTGCTGAGCACGGCGGCGCCGTTCTGCTGGAAGGGGCCGTGCCCTGCGGCGAGCCCGGGGGCCGCCCAGGGGTCGTAACGCTGCCAGGGGTCACCGGCCGGGGCCGGTGCGGGCGCGGCGGCGTCGGTGTGAGCCGGGCCTGCGGGGGCGGGGGCGGGCAGGGTGGGGCTGCCGGAGTCCGGCGCAGGCGGTGTGCCGTGCGGGGGTGTGGCGTGCCCCGGCATGCCCTGTGCCGGCGTTCCGTGCGGTGGTGGGACGGCGGGGGTGCCCGGCACGGTCGGCGGGGCCGGTGCCGGTACGCCCTGCGCCGGGGTCGCCGCCGGGTGCTGGACGGGCGGCGCGGGTGCCCAGGGACCGGGTTCGCCGTACGGCGGGGTGCTGTACGGGTCGGGATCGTGCAGTGGCCGGGGAGCGCCCTCGACGGGCACGGCGTGCGCGACGGGAACGTCCTGCCCGGCCCGGGCACCCTCGGCCGGTACGGCAGGGGCGTCGGGGACGTCCTGCCCGGCTCGTGCGTCCTCGGCAGGGCCGACGGGGGCGTCCTGGTCGGTTCGGGCGGCGGGGACCGGGGCGGAGGCCTCGGCAGCTGCCTCGGGACGCCGCAACTCGTAGTCGCCCCCGGCCTCGTCAGGTCGGGCCAGGGGCCGGGCCAGCTCGAAGTCCCCGTCGATGCCCGGCTCGTCCGCCGGGGCCGGGACCCGGGCCGACTCGTGCGGCCCGTTCACGGCCCCGTCGTCCGCGGCCACCCCGTCCGTGCCCTCCGGCTCTCCCGTGAGGTCCTGCGGCCGTGGACGGCTCCACCACTTCGCTTTCGTGGGCTTCCCCTCGTTCATGCTCTCCCCACAGCCGCGGCACGGCTCGTCGCGGTGGCCGCGTTTCGTCGAATCGGCGCCCGGCCACACCTCGGCCGCGGGCGACAACCCCCGGATTCAATCAGGTTCGCGGGGCGCTGCGCAGAGCCGGTCAGTGAGCCGTACGCGAGGAGGCGGGGGAAGAGGGGGACGAGGTCGGGTCCGCGAGGGGCACGGTCCACAGCGGCGCCGTGATCTCGGGGACCGAGGACAGCGAGGTCAGGGCGGCCGGCGTGGCCGCTTCGAGCGGACGTATCAGGGGGGACATGACGGCGGCACCGGCCATCACCGGGGCGGTCAGCGCGTGCAGCGCGTGCTGCCGGGCGGCGGTCGGCACCCCGGGCAGCAGCGGCGCGGACACCTCGGTCGGGGCGACCGGGGTGTGGCCGAGCGCGCTCTGGCCGTGCGCCTGCCCGAGCAGCGGCGCCGTCCGGCGGCGCTGGGACTCGGGCGGCGTGGCGGCGCCGGTGCCCTGCGTGCGCATCGGTGTCACGTTGCTCCCCGTGCCCTGGCCGCCGCGGGCCTCCGCGTCGACCGGGGTGACGGTGTTGACCCCGCCCAGGGCGATCGCGGCGAGGGAGACGGCACCGGCGGCCACGAAGGCGAACCGCAGCCGCGAGGAGGACCGGTCGCTGTCGGGCCGGCCGACGTCGTGGATGCCGAAGCCCTTCCCGCCGGGCAGGCCCCGGTGGCCGGACGGCAGTGCGCCGCGGTCGGCGGGCAGGCCGCGGCCGCCCGAGGGGGAGGTCAGCGCGGGCAGGTGCGGCCGGGACGGGGCGTACCCGAAGTCGAACCGCTCGCCGCGCTTCACTCCGAAGGCCCCGGAGGATCCGAACCGCCCGGACAGTCCCCCGGGCAGCCCTCCCCCGCCCGGCGGTGTGACATCACCGTCCGGGCCGCAGCCCGCGGGTAGTCCCTGCAAGCGGGCCAGGAAGCTCTCGGAGGGGGGCGGCGGGGCCGCCTCCGCGAAGACGTTCTTCAGCCGGCGCTGGGCGTCCACCTCCGCCTTGCACTTCGGGCAGGTGGCCACGTGCGCCAGGACGCGCTCACGCGCGTCATGACCGAGCTCTCCGTCCACCAGGGCGGAGAGTCGGTCTCCCAGATGCTGCTCTGCGAGGTGATCCTCGGAAGCTTCAGGCCGTGATCCGCTCACGCGCTCGCGCCCCCTCCTCCCAGTGCGGGAACACGGGGCACGAAGGAGCGGCGCTCGGCACGTGCCTCCGGCGAGCGGTGCGCGAGGGCCTTGCGCAGCTGGGAGCGGCCGCGGTGGATGCGCGAGCGGACCGTGCCGAGCTTGACGCCGAGGGTCGCGGCGATCTCCTCGTACGACAGTCCTTCGATGTCGCACAGGACGACCGCGGCGCGGAACTCCGGGGCGAGGGTGTCCAAGGCCTGCTGGACGTCGGCGTCGAAGTGCGCGTCGTTGAAGATCTGCTGCGGGGTGGGCTCCTTGCTGGGCAGCCGCTCGGCCGCGTCCTCGCCGAGCGCGTCGAAGCGGATGCGCTGCTTGCGGCGGACCATGTCCAGGAAGAGGTTCGTGGTGATGCGGTGCAGCCAGCCCTCGAAGGTGCCCGGCGTGTACGTCGACAGGGAGCGGAAGACGCGGACGAAGACCTCCTGCGTGAGGTCCTCCGCGTCGTGCTGGTTGCCGGTCAGACGGTAGGCGAGCCGGTAGACCCGGCCGCTGTGCGTGCTGACGATCTCCTCCCACGTGGGCGGAGTCCACGCCTGCCCGTCCGCGTCGGTGGTGAAGGTCGCGGTCTGGGCGTGGTCAGCGGCGTGACTGTGGTCAGCAGCGGTGTCGTTCACAGATGTCGGCCTGCCCGCCGATCCGAGGAAGCGCCGGAGCACTCCTGCGCGGACCACAGGCGCAGCCGCACCTCCCCTGTCAGCTCTGGTGGTGTCCAGTGGAGCCCCTACCATAGCCACCTCGCCCGTTAGGACCGGATAAGCGGTTTTACGAGAAATTGATCTGGGCTGATACGCCTCGTACTGCTGCGTCGGCACTTGCTCGGTGTCCTGATCCACCGCCCACCCCCCGTCCTGACCCGCGTCACTTGCCCTTCTCTTCAAACGACCGGTCCCATCTGCGGGTTCCCGTGCCCAACGGATACAGTCACGCCCAGGCATTCACGGGGACAGGAGAGGGTCATTACCGGCAACCGGCAGACGAGCTGGGCGTTCGCCGACGCCTATGTCGCCGAGGACGAAGCGCTGCACTGGGCCCGGGACCGGGCCCGTGAGGCAGGGCTGCGCTCGGTGACGCCCGGCACGGGCGCCGCGCTGCGGTTGCTGGCCGCGTCCGTCGACGCGAAGGCCGTCGCGGAGATCGGGACCGGGTGCGGTGTCTCCGGGATCCACCTGCTGCACGGTATGCGGCCCGACGGCGTCCTGACGACCGTGGACCCGGAGCCGGAACACCAGCAGTTCGCCCGCCAGGCCTTCCGCGCCTGCGGCTTCGCCAGCAACCGGGCCCGGTTCATCCCGGGCCGCGCCTTGGACGTGCTGCCCCGCCTCGCGGACGCCGGTTACGACCTGGTCTTCTGCGACGGCGATCGCCTCGAGGTGATGGACTACCTCGCTGAATCGTTGCGTCTGCTGCGCACCGGCGGGCTGGTCGTCTTCGAGGGCGCCTTCGCGAACGGCCGGACGGTGGACTCCGGTCCGCAGCCCACGGAGGTGCTGCGGCTGCGCGAGCTGCTGCGCGCGGTGCGCGAGAGCCAGGAGCTGGTGCCGTCGCTGCTGCCGGTGGGCGACGGGCTGCTGTGCGCGGTGAAGCGGTAGCCGGGTCGCACGTTAGCGCGGCGCGGAGCTGGGCAGGCGAGTCTCACCGGTGAGAAAACAGCCGCCCCGGCATCACGGATGATGCCGGGGCGACTGAAAGGGTATGGTCGCTTGCGCGTCAGCCGACGACCTTCTTGAGGGCGTCGCCGAGCGCGTCGGCCTCGTCAGGGGTCAGCTCGACGACGAGTCGACCGCCGCCTTCGAGCGGAACGCGCATGACGATGCCCCGCCCCTCCTTGGTCACCTCGAGCGGGCCATCACCCGTTCGCGGCTTCATGGCCGCCATGCTCGTTCCCCTTCCTGAAACCCAGCTCATCGTCAAAGCCGACGGCCCTGAAGAAGGGCACACGTGCGCGGTCCATGTGGCAGGACACGCGTCACCGGCATCGAACACATTGCTTCCAGGCCATTATCCCGCATCGCAGGACCCGATGACCAACATCAGTCGGCATCGCTTGGGCAACGCACGCGAGCAAAACCACTCAATTCGGCGATGAGACTGCGATACTCCGCCACCGCGCACACATCCGCCGAACCGATCCGGGCGAGAATTCTTTGACGCAGGTCACACGTCCGGTCCGGTGCGCCGTCGGCGATCTCCGTCATGCTGTCCTGCAGACGCGGGGCGTACCGGCCGGTACGTCCCCATCCGCGACTCGGAGGGGATACGCCATGACCGACACCGTGCTCTACGAGGTGAGCGACGGACTGGCGACGATCACGCTGAACCGCCCGGAGGCGATGAACGCGCTGAACGTGCGGACCAAAGTCGCTCTGCGGGAGGCGGTCCGGTCCGCGGCGGACGACGGCGCCGTACGGGCGGTGCTGCTGACCGCGGCCGGCGAGCGGGCGTTCTGCGTCGGGCAGGACCTCAAGGAGCACATCGGGCTGCTGGCCGCCGACCGGGAGGCCGGATCGGGGCAGACCATGGGCACGGTGCGGGAGCACTACAACCCGATCGTGCGGGCGCTGGCCGGGGCGGCCAAGCCGGTGGTCGCCGCCGTGAACGGGGTCGCGGCCGGGGCGGGCTTCGGTTTCGCGCTCGCCGCCGACTACCGGATCGTCGC
The DNA here is from genome assembly GCF_040654575.1 of Streptomyces sp. NPDC050674. Taxonomy (NCBI): domain Bacteria; kingdom Bacillati; phylum Actinomycetota; class Actinomycetes; order Kitasatosporales; family Streptomycetaceae; genus Streptomyces; species Streptomyces sp. NPDC050674. Next base: position 104,489 of record NZ_JBFAIG010000002.1, on the reverse strand, counting down.
GGACACGGCGGCCTTCAACACCTCCTTCGCCGGGGTCGCGCTGGCGGCGGACTCGGGGGTCTCCTGGACCCTGCCGAGGGTCGTCGGACCCGGGCGCGCCACTGACCTGCTGCTCTTCCCGCGCAGCATCAGCGCGCAGGAGGCGTACGAGCTGGGCATCGCCAACCGGCTGGTGCCCGCGGGCGAGCTGCGGGCGGAGGCCGAGAAGGTGGCGCGGGCGCTGGCCGAGGGGCCGACGGTGGCGCTGGCGGCGCTGAAGGAGTCGGTGGCGTACGGGCTGACGCACTCGCTGGAGGAGACGCTGGAGAAGGAGGACGAACTGCAGGCGCGGGCCGGGTCCTCCGAGGATCACGCGATCGCGGTGCAGGCCTTCGTCAACAAGGAGAAGCCGAAGTACCTGGGCCGGTGAGGCCGGGGCGTCGCGCCGTGGGGCTGCGGGTCCCCTGTGGCTGATCGCGTGGTTCCCCGCGCCCTTACCGGGCGCTTCTGGCCACGCACGATTCCAGGTGGTCGTCCACCAGGCCGCACGCCTGCATCAGCGCGTACGCCGTCGTCGGGCCGACGAACCGCAGGCCTCGCTTCTTCAGCGCCTTGGCCAGGGCCGTCGACTCGGGGGTGACGGGCGGGACGTCGAAGAGCGTCTTCGGGGCCGGGCGGGCGGCCGGGTCGGGGGCGTGGGACCAGATCAGCTCGTCCAGTTCGCCCGGGGCCCACTCGGTCAGCGCACGCGCGTTGGCGAGGGTCGCGTCGATCTTTGCGCGGTTGCGGATGATGCCGGCGTCGGCCAGCAGACGCTCGCGGTCCTCGTCGGTGAAAGCGGCCACCGAGGCGATCTTGAAGTCGGCGAAGGCGGCGCGGAACCCGGGGCGGCGGCGCAGGATGGTGATCCAGGACAGGCCGGACTGGAAGGCCTCCAGGCTGAGCCGTTCGAAGAGCGCGTCGTCGCCGTGGACCGGGCGGCCCCACTCCTCGTCGTGGTAGGCCACGTACTCGGGGGCGGACAGGGCCCAGGGGCAGCGCGGCGCGCCGTCCGGACCGGCCAGGGCGGCGCCGTCGCTCACGGCCGCTCCTCCGGCCGGGGGGCGGGCTTGTCCATGGGCACGCGGTTCTCCGCGGGCGGGTGCGCCGGCCCGTGGGCGGAGGCCGTGCGGGCACCGGCCAGGGCGGACTCCAGGTCGGCGATGCGGGCGTCCCGCTCGGCGAGCTCGGCGCCCAGGCGGCTCAGGGCGTCGTCCACGTCGGCCATGCGGTAGCCGCGGGCGGCGAGCGGGAACCGCAGGTTCTCCACGTCTGCGCGGCCGACCGGACGGTCCGGGGGCAGCGGGTCGCGCAGCCGCTCGGGGGCGGCCTCGGGCAGCGGGCCGTTGTCGCCGCCGCCCACCACGGCGAGCGTCACCGCGCCGACCACGACGGCGAGCGCGACGACCAGGAACAGGAACATAACCATCGCGGGGCCCCCACGGTCGGATGGATCGGACTCGTCGGAGGTCCTCCGAGTCGGATGCTGTCAGGCTCCGATCGTGCCATGCGAGGGGGACCGTTAGGGTCGCAGGCGGCGGAAGACGGGACGTCCTACGAAAGGTCACAGGGGATGCTCAGGCTGGGCAAGCGGGAATTCGGGACGCACGAGCCGGTGATCATGGCGATCGTGAACCGCACCCCGGACTCCTTCTACGACCAGGGCGCCACCTTCCGCGACGAGCCGGCGCTCGCGCGCGTGGAGCGGGCCGTGGCCGAGGGCGCCGCGATCATCGACATCGGCGGGGTCAAGGCCGGGCCGGGCGAGGAGGTCACCGCCGAGGAGGAGGCCCGGCGGACGGTCGGGTTCGTCGCGGAGGTGCGGCGGCGCTTCCCGGACGTGATCATCAGTGTGGACACCTGGCGGGCCGAGGTCGGCGAGGCCGTGTGCGAGGCCGGGGCGGATCTGCTGAACGACGCGTGGGGCGGTGTCGATCCGGGTCTGGCGGAGGTCGCCGCGCGCTACCGGGTGGGGCTGGTGTGCACGCACGCCGGCGGGGCGGAGCCGCGGACGCGGCCGCACCGGATCACGTACGACGACGTCATGGCGGACATCCTGGACGTGACGGTCGGGCTGGCCGAACGGGCGCTGGCGCTGGGTGTGCCACGCGAGTCGATCATGATCGACCCGGGGCACGACTTCGGCAAGAACACGCGGCACAGCCTGGAGGCGACGCGGCGGCTGGACGAGATGGTCGCCACGGGGTGGCCGGTGCTGGTGTCGCTGTCCAACAAGGACTTCGTCGGGGAGACGCTGGACCGGCCCGTCAAGGAGCGGGTGGTGGGCACACTGGCCACCACGGCGGTGTCCGCGTGGCTGGGGGCGCAGGTGTACCGGGTGCACGAGGTCGCCGAGACCCGGCAGGTGCTGGAGATGGTCGCGGCGATCGCGGGTCATCGGCGTCCTGCTGTCGCCCGGCGCGGGTTGGCTTAGCCCGGACACCAGGGGGCTCCGCCCCCTGGCCCCCCGGCCTGCGCCCTCCCGCCAGCCGAAGCGGTCGGACCGGAAGCTGGGCTCGAAAAGCCCTTCAGCGGCCCGCCTCCTTCGACACCAGGGCCACCGCCTCGTCCACGTCGTCCGTCACGTGGAACAGCAGCAGGTCCTTCTCCGCCGCCTTGCCCTGGGCGATCACCGTGTCACGGAGCCAGTCGACCAGGCCGCCCCAGTAGTCACTGCCGAACAGGACGATCGGGAAGCGGGTCACCTTCTGCGTCTGGACGAGCGTGAGGGCCTCGAAGAGCTCGTCGAGGGTGCCGAGACCGCCCGGCAGGACGACGAAGCCCTGGGCGTACTTCACGAACATCATCTTCCGCACGAAGAAGTAGCGGAAGTTCAGGCCGATGTCGACGTACGGGTTCAGCCCCTGCTCGAACGGCAGCTCGATGCCGAGGCCGACCGAGATGCCCTTCGCCTCCAGGGCGCCCTTGTTGGCCGCCTCCATCGCGCCCGGTCCGCCGCCCGTGATGACCGCGAAACCGGCGTCCACCAGGCCCCGCCCCAGCCGGACCCCCGCCTCGTACTCGGGTGAGTCGGCAGGCGTCCGGGCCGATCCGAACACGCTGATCGCGGGGGGCAGTTCGGCCAGCGCGCCGAAGCCCTCGATGAACTCCGACTGGATGCGCAGCACGCGCCAGGGGTCGGTGTGGACCCAGTCGGAGGGGGCTCGCTCGTCCAGCAGCCGCTGATCGGTGGTGCTGGCCTGCACCTGATCCCGCCGCTGGAGGAGCGGGCCCAGGCGCTTTTCCTCCGGCGGCTGCTTCTTCCCCTCGGGGTTGCCGGTCGCCATGTGCGCTCCCTCCGTCGTGCCTGTCTTTCCACCTCAGCGTAGATCTACGCGGGTTACGAACGAGGGACGTGAGCATGTCCGCGATGGAGCGCCGTAAACACGAGGTCGTCCCGGCAGGCTCAGGCGGTCAGCCAGTTCCGCAGGCGCTCCTCGCCCGCGAGGATCTTGGCGATCTCCACCCGCTCGTCCCGCTTGTGCGCCAAGTGGGGGTTGCCCGGGCCGTAGTTGACCGCCGGGACGCCGAGCGCCGAGAAGCGGGAGACGTCGGTCCAGCCGTACTTCGGCATCGGGGTGCCGCCCACCGCCTCGATGAACGCCTTGGCCGCCGGGTGGGACAGGCCGGGCATCGCCGCGCCGCTGTGGTCGACGACCTCGAACTCCTCGACCCCGCAGTCCGCGAAGACCTCCCGGACGTGGGCGACGGCCTCCTCGGGGGTGCGGTCGGGCGCGTAGCGGAAGTTGACGGTGACGACGCACTCGTCGGGGATCACGTTGCCGGCCACTCCCCCGCCGATGCCGACCGCGTTGAGGCCCTCGCGGTACTCCAGGCCGTCGATCACGGGCCACCGCGGTTCGTAGGAGGCCAGGCGGGCCAGGATCGGGGCGGCGGCGTGGATCGCGTTGGAGCCCATCCAGCCGCGCGCCGAGTGGGCCCGCTCGCCCGTGGTCTTCAGCAGCACCCGCAGCGTGCCCTGGCAGCCGCCCTCGACCTGGCCGTCCGACGGTTCCAGCAGGACCGCGAAGTCGCCCTCGAGCCACTCGGGGTGCGTCTCGGAGACGTGCTTGAGGCCGTTCAGCTCGGCGGCGACCTCCTCGTTGTCGTAGAACACGAAGGTGAGGTCGCGGTTGGGGGCCGGGACCGTGGCCGCGATGCGCAGCTGCACGGCGACGCCGGACTTCATGTCACAGGTGCCGCAGCCCCACAGGACGCCGTCCTCGTCGAGCCGCGACGGGACGTTGTCCGCGATCGGGACGGTGTCGATGTGGCCGGCCAGGACGACCCGCTCCGAACGGCCGAGGTTCGTGCGGGCCACGACGTTGTTGCCGTACCGGTCGACCGTCAGATGGGGCAGGGCGCGCAGCGCGGTCTCGATCGCGTCGGCGAGGGGCTTCTCGGTGCCGCTCTCGGAACGGAAGTCGACGAGCCGGGCGGTGAGCTCCGCGGCGTCCAGCGTGAGGTCAAGCGAGGTGTCGGCCATACCGTCGACCCTAACGCGCCCGGAGCACGGCCCCACTGTTCCCACCCGGCTCCTGTGACTCCGTACTCTCCAGTACCTTGTACGGCGTGCCAGAGCCGTCCTCTCCCAAGCGCCGTGGCCGCCTCTTCCGATGCGGAGCCGCCTTCGTGGCCCTGCTCGCGGTCGCCGGTTACCTCGTCGTGCAGTACATCACCGGGGGGTCGGGCGGCCCGGGCTGCAAGGTCGTCTCCGGCAACGGGGACGGGGCGTCGTACGAGTTCACGCCCGAGCAGGCGGTGAACGCGGCGACGATCACCGCCGTGGGGACCGCGCGCGGGCTGCCCGAGCGGGCCGTGACCATCGCCCTGGCGACGGCCCTCCAGGAGTCGGCCCTGCGCAACATCAGGCACGGCGACCGGGACTCCCTCGGCCTGTTCCAGCAGCGGCCCTCGCAGGGCTGGGGAACGCCGAAGGAGATCATGGACCCGACGTACTCGGCCGGTGAGTTCTACGACCACCTGGTCAAGGTGCCCGGCTACACCCGGCTGCCGCTCACCGTCGCCGCGCAGCGCGTCCAGCGCAGCGGCTTCCCGCAGGCCTACGCCAAACACGAGCCGGACGCCGCGCTGCTCGCCGCGGCCCTCACCGGCCAGTCCGCGGCCACGCTGACCTGCGAGGGCCGCCCGGCAGCGACCCGGGCCTCGGGTCCCGACGGCGTGCGTGCCGCGCTCGTGCGGGACTTCGGGCGGGATGTGCTGGAGCCGGCCGGTGCCGAGGTCGGCGCCTCCTCGACGGCCACGCCGGCGCCGTCACCGAGCGGCACGGGCGCGTCCGGCGGGCGGACCGTGACCCTGCCGGTGACCGCCGACCCCGGCTCCACGGCCGGGCGGAGCCCGCGGCAGCGGGGCTGGCAGCTGGCGCACTGGGCCGTGGCCAACGCCTCCGAGCTGCACATCGCCCGGGTCGTCTACGCGGGGCGCGAGTGGGTCGCCGGAAACACCGCCAGCCAGTGGCGGGACCTCCCCGCGAAGGGCACCGCGGGCGCGGAACGGGACGCGGACGCGGTCCGTATCGTCACGATGGGCTAGAGATCGCGCAGGGGTACGGGGGCTCACCCGCAGGGGTCACCCGCACGGGTCGGCGGCGCGCCTGTGCTCAGGTTTTCGCCCCCTCACCCCGGAAACCGGAAAAACCCTTGGGAACACAGGGCTGGAAGGATTCGGCGGGGTTGCGGGCAACCGCCTTTTTGCCCGTTTTTATCCGCAGCCGATAATGCGACGCATTACCAACTCTTTACGTTGCGGCGCCGCAACCTTCGCGGGCTTCGAGCGGTAGTCACTGCGTCCGAGCCGGGGATGATCCACAGCCGGTCGATCAACTGCCGGACCCGGTCGGACGATTCACGAAGCATTGTTCTCTCCGTCGAAGGAGCACCATGTCCCTCCCCCTGACCCGCCGGATCGCCCGTGCCGCGCTGATCGTCGCTGCGGGAGCGGCTGCCGGGGTCGGTGCGGCCGGCTCGGCCAGCGCGGCCCCCGAGCTGCCCGCCACCCCGAGCCTCGGTGGTCTGACCGCCGTGGACGGGGCGAACGTCGGCAAGACCGTCGACGGCGCGGCGCAGCAGGTCACCGAGTCCGCGGGTGAGACCGGCGGCAAGACCGTCAAGAAGGCGGTGCCGGCCGCGGGCAAGACCGGTGGCAAGGCGGTCAAGGAGACCACCCCCGTGGCGCAGAAGGCGGCCGGTGACGCGGCCGGCTCCGCCGGGCAGCTCGTCGGCGAGACGGCCGGTTCGGCCAAGGGCGGTCTGCCGACGGACTCCCTCACCAAGGGCGGCGTGCCGTCCGCCGACTCCCTGCCGGTGAAGAGCCTGCCGGTCGGCTGACGCACCGACGCACCGACGCCGAAGGGGTCCGGGAAGCTTCCCGGACCCCTTCGGTGTGCTCGGTGGCGCGGTCACAGCCGCTGAACGGCCGCGGCCACCCTCTCGTCCGTGGCCGTCAGCGCCACCCGCACGAACTCGGCGCCCGCCGGGCCGTAGAAGTCGCCGGGGGCCACGAGGATGCCGCGCTTGGCGAGGTGGTCGACGGTGTCCCAGCAGGATTCGCCGCGCGTGGCCCACAGGTAGAGGCTGGCCTCGCTGTGCTCGATGCGGAAGCCGTGGGTGACCAGGGCCTCGCGCAGCAGCTCGCGGCGGGTCGCGTAGCGCTCACGCTGGACGCGCACGTGGTCGTCGTCGCCCAGGGCCGCGATCACCGCCGCCTGCGTCGGAGCCGAGGTCATCATGCCGCCGTGCTTCCGGATCTCCAGCAGCGGGGCGAGGACCGCCGGGTCGCCGGCCAGGAACGCGGCGCGGTAGCCGGCGAGGTTCGAGCGCTTGGACAGGGAGTGCACGGAGACGATGCCGTCGTACGAGCCGCCGTTGACGTCCGGGTGCAGCACCGAGACCGGGTCGGCCTCCCAGCCCAGCTCCAGGTAGCACTCGTCGGAGAAGAGCAGGATGCCGTGCGAGCGGGCCCAGGCCACGATCCGGGTCAGCTCCTCCTTGGGCAGGACCTTGCCCGTGGGGTTCGACGGGGAGTTCAGCCACAGGAGCTTCAGACCCTCGGGGTCCAGCTCGGTGGGGTCGTCGTAGGCCTCGTACGCGGCGCGCGCCAGCCGGGCGCCGACCTCGTACGTCGGGTAGGCCAGGCGCGGGTAGGCCACCCGGTCGCCGGGGCCGAGGCCCAGCTGGGTGGGGAGCCAGGCGACGAGTTCCTTGGAGCCGACGATCGGCAGCACATGGCGGTGGGTGACGCCCCGGGCGCCGAGGCGGCGCTCGGCCCAGCCGGTGATCGCGTCGCGCAGCTCGGGCGTGCCCCAGACGGTCGGATAGCCCGGCGAGTCCGCCGCCGCGACCAGAGCCTTCTGGATCAGCTCGGGGACCGGGTCGACCGGGGTGCCGACGGACAGGTCCACGATGCCGTCCGGGTGGGCGGCGGCCGTGGTCTTGTACGGCGTCAGCTTGTCCCAGGGGAACGTGGGAAGGCGGTCGGAGACTGCGGACACGGGTTCGGGCTCACTTTCTGGCACGTACGAGCCGGTCACGGCAAACGCCTCGGCCCCGTACGGCGATCAGCGGGCTGATCGGGCCGTACGGGACCGAGGCGGCGCTGGTGCGGACCGCTCTTACTGGTTCTGCGGCGGCAGCGCGGCGACGAAGGGGTGGTCGCGCTCGATCAGGCCCAGCTTGCTGGCGCCGCCGGGCGAACCGAGCTCGTCGAAGAACTCGACGTTCGCCTTGTAGTAGTCCTTCCACTCCTCGGGAGTGTCGTCCTCGTAGAAGATCGCCTCGACCGGGCAGACCGGCTCACAGGCACCACAGTCGACGCATTCGTCCGGGTGGATGTACAAGGACCGCTGGCCCTCGTAGATGCAGTCGACCGGGCACTCCTCGATGCACGCCTTGTCCTTGACGTCGACACAAGGCTGCGCGATGACGTAGGTCACGCTGTCGTTCCTCCTCGATAGGGCGCTGGCGGGCCTCCTCAGGCTCCGCCGCCTGGCGCGCGGGAGCGCGGCGTCGTCGATGCCCGCCCCTAGTATCTCCGTTCCTGGGCATGATCCGAACAGGAGGGGTGAACTGACCTGTGGAAATCTCTGCCGCCGGGCGACTCGAGGTCCGTATCACCGCTGCTGACGTGGGCAAACGGGTCTCCGTACGGAGCTTGATCGAACATGGAGCTCCGGGTGAGAAGTTCACCGACACGGTCGGTGTTCTCACATCATGGGACAACGGTGTGCTGCTGATCACACGCAAGAGTGGCGAGAGCGTCCGCATCGCGGAATCGGCGCTGGTCGCGGGCAAGGTCGTACCCTCCGCACCGGCGCGTCGCCGCGGTCCGGCCGCCTCCTACGGGGAGCTGGCCCGGGTCACCGCGCGGGCGTGGCGGCCGGTGGAGAGCGACCGGCTGGGTGACTGGGAGCTGCGGGCCGCGTCCGGGTTCACCCGGCGGGCCAATTCGGTGCTCCCGCTGGGCACGCCGGGCCTGCCGCTCGACGAGGCCCTCGACGCCGTGCGGCGGTGGTACGCGGAGCGCGGGCTGCCCGCCTACGTCCAGACCGCGACCGGCGCCGAGGGCACGCAGGAACTGCTCTGCGCCGAGCTGGAGGAGCGCGGCTGGCGGCGGGAGGTGACCGCCGAGCTGTGGACCGGGCCGCTGGCGCCGGTCGCCGACCGGGGTGACCCGGCGCCCGTCGTGCTGTCCCGGGAGGCCGACGAGGGGTGGCTGGGCCGGTATCAGCGCAAGGGCGTGAGCGAGGTGGCGCTGCGGGTACTCGCCGGCGGGCCGTCGGTGTGGTTCGCGAGCGTGCCCGGGCCGGCGGGGCCGGCCGCCATCGGGCGGTGTGTCGTCGACGGGCGGTGGGCCGGGTTCGCCGCCGTCGAGGTCGATCCGGCGCTGCGGCGGCAGGGTCTGGCCACGGCCGTGATGGCCGCGCTGGCCCGCCGCGCGCTCGACGAGGGCGCCTCGGCCGCGTGGCTCCAGGTCGAGGCGGAGAACGCGGGAGCGCGGGCGCTGTACGCCGGGATGGGCTTCGCCGCGCACCACGCCTACCACCACTACCGGGCGCCGGACGCCGGCGGCACCGGACGGTAACCGATCGTCGCGAGAGGGCACGAGCCAGCCATGCGTCCCCCGTTTCCCCCTTCCCCCGAGCGTTCCGCCGAGCTGCGGCGCCGGTTCGCCGAAGAGGCCCGTTCCGAGCGGCCCGACCTGTCGGCGCTGTGCCTGCTGGTGGGCGCCGTGGCGGACCGGGAGCTGGACGAGCCGGGCCTGGACGCCGCGCAGGTCGAACTGGACCGGCTGGCCGGGCTGCTGCCGTACAAGCCCGGCGGCCCGCGGGCCTGGGCCGCCGCCCTGCGGGAGCTGCTGGGCGAGCGGGCGGGGTTCCACGGCACCCCCGCCGACTACCGGCGTCTGGAGTCCTCGCTGCTGCACGAGGTGCTTCGGCGGCGCAGGGGGCTGCCGATCCTGCTGTCCGTGGTGTGGATGGAGGTGGCGCGGCGGGCGGGCGCCCCGGTCCACGGGGTGGCCCTGCCGGGGCATTTCGTGGTCGGGTTCGGCACCGGCGAGGAGCAGGTGCTCGCGGACCCGTTCGACGGGGGCCGGGTGCTGAGCGGGCCCGACGCGGAGCTGCTGGTGGCCGGGGCGACGGGGGCGCGGCTGGACGCGGCGATGCTGCGGCCGGCGGATCCGCTGGAGGTGGTGCTGCGGATCCTGAACAACGTCCGGGCGTGGGCCGCGGCCCGTCCCGAGCGGTCGGAGGTGGCGTTGTGGGCGGTGGAGTTGTCGTTGCTGCTGCCGTCGCGTCCGGCTCGGTTGCGGTACGAGCGGGCGCAGTTGCTGGTGCAGCGGGGGGAGTTCGTGGCCGGGGCCGTGGAGTTGGAGGCCTATGCGGAGGTCGTCTCCGCGGTGGACGAGGGGGCCGCGAAGCGGGTGCGGGGGGAGGCTTTCGCGGCCAGGGCGATGTTGAACTGAGCCGTCTCGCCTCGGGGCTTGGTGTGGTCGGGCGCGTGCGGGTGCGTTGTGGCTTGTCGCGCGGTTCCCCGCGCCCCCGAGAAGGCGCGTTTCACAACCAGCCCTTTTCGCGGGCCACCCGGACCGCCTCCGCTCGGTTGCGTACCGCCAGCTTCTGGATCGCCGTGGAGAGGTAGTTGCGGACCGTGCCCTGGGACAGGTGCAGGGCCGCTGCCAGTTCGGCGTTGGTGGAGCCGTCGGCGGCCGCCCGGAGGACCTCTCGTTCGCGGTCCGTCAGCGGGTTGGCGCCCTCCGCCAGGGCCGCCGCCGCGAGCGTGGGGTCGATGACACGTTCGCCGGTCAGGACCTTGCGGACGGCCTCGGCCAGTTGGGCGGCCGGCGCGTCCTTCACCAGGAAGGCGTCGGCGCCGGACTCCATGGCGCTGCGCAGGTAGCCGGGGCGGCCGAAGGTCGTGAGGATGACCAGCTTCACCGCGGGGAGTTCGGCGTGCAGGCGGGCCGCGGCCTCTATGCCCGTCGCACCGGGCATCTCGATGTCCAGGAGGGCCACGTCCACGGCGTGCTCGCGGGCCGCCTGAAGGACCTCGTCGCCGCGGGCCACCTGGGCGACGACCTCGATGTCCTCCTCCAGGCCGAGCAGGGCGGCCAGGGCCTCGCGGACCATCGACTGGTCCTCGGCGAGCAGGACCTTGATCGTGCGGCTCATGCCGGGGATCCTATGTCCGCCGGCCGGGCCGTCGGCACCCGGGCGACCAGGCGGAAGCCGTGCTTGAGCGGGCCCGCCTCCAGAGTGCCGCCGGCCTTGGCGAGGCGTTCGGTGAGGCCGGTGAGGCCGTTGCCGTGGCCGGTGCCCCCGCCGCCCGAGCCGTCGTCCTCGACGGTGAGCTCCAGCACCGGGCCGTCGAGGGTCTGGCGGTGCAGCAGTTCGACCGTGCAGCGGCGGGCGCCGCTGTGCCGTACGACGTTGGTGACCGCCTCGCGCAGCGCCCACGCCAGGGCGGTCTCGCTCTCCTCGGGCAGGCCGGACAGGCCCGGCTCGGCGGGCAGTTCGGCGACGACGTCGGCGGCGGTCAGGGCGACCCGGGCACCGGCGAGTTCGGCCCCCAGCCGGGCGCGGCGGTAGCCGGTGACGGCCTCGCGGACGTCGACGAGGGCCTGGCGGCTGACCTGCTCGATGTCGGCGACCTGCTGGGCCGCCTTCTCGGGCTGCCCGGGCAGCATCCGCCCGGCCAGCTCGCTCTTGAGCGTGATGAGGGAGAGCGAGTGGCCGAGCAGGTCGTGCAAATCCCTGGCCAGACGCAGACGCTCCTCGTTGGCGGCGAGCTGGGCGACGGTGGCGCGCGCCTCGCGCAGGGCGATGGTCGTGCGGACGAGTTCGCGCACGCCGGTCATGGCGAAGCCGCCGAGCAGAGCCGGGATGAGCAGTCCGCCCAGGTAGGAGTGGCCGTCCGGCACGGCGAAGGACACCGCGGTCAGCAGCGCGCAGGTGCCCGGGATCGTCCAGCGGGCCATGCGCGGCGGCAGGGCGGCGCCGGAGGCGATCGACACGTACACGAACAGCACCAGCCACTCGCGGCCCAGGGTGAGGGCGAGGAGGGCGGACTGGGCCGCGAGGACCCCGAGCGAGCCGAGCACCAGGCCGTTGCGTTCGCCGCGCCCGGTGCGGAAGACCAGCAGCATGTACCAGGTGACGAAGGCGGCCAGGCCCAGCCAGCCGAGGATCCGCACGCCCGTGCTGTGGCCGCCGTGCAGCAGGTCGGTGACGGGTGCGCTCAGGTAGACCAGCCAGATGCCGGTCCACAGGGACTTGACCACCTTCTGCCTGCGGTTGACCGGGCGCTGCCCGATCCCGACGCCGACGTCGTTCACGCCTTCAGGGTGTCCTTCCGGTACAGCCAGGCCGCGCCGCCCGCGAACAGGACGAAGGACACCACGAGGACGGCGAGGTCCTGGACGTGCGGGGCGCGGCTCTGCTCGATGGCCTGTCCGAGGGCAGCGTACGCGTGTGTGGGAAGCCACTTGGCGATGGCCTGGAGCCAGTCCGGGAACGTCGTCGTGGGCATCCACAGGCCGCCGAGCATGGACAGGCCGAAGTAAGTGATCATGGTGATCGGGCGGACCGCGTCCCCGCTGGCCAGATAGCCGAGGGCCACGCCGAGCGCGGCGAAGACGAGGCTGCCGGCCCAGATCGCGCCGGTGAGGGCGAGCCACTGCCAGGCGTCCAGGCGTACGTCCTTCACGGCCGCGGCGACGGCGAAGACGATGACGATGGACGGCAGGCTGACGACCGCGGCGCTCGCGGTCTTGGCGAGGACGTAGCCGCGTCCCGGCAACGTCGTCAGACGCAACTGCCGTACCCAGCCGCCCTCGCGTTCCTTGGCGATGCGTTCGCTGTTGCCCATGAGGACGGCGGTGAGGGCGCCGAAGGAGGCCATCGAGACCATCATGTAGGTCGGGAGGGTCAGGGCGCTGCCGGGGACTTTCGTGGTGCTGTCGGCGTTGCCCGCGATGATCAGGAACAGCACCGACGGGTAGATCACGGAGAAGAACAGGAACTTGCGGTTGCGCAGGGCGCGCAGGAGTTCCAGCTTGATCAGGCTGTTCACTTCGACTTCGCCTCCTCGGCGGTGGTGATGGCGACGAAGGCCTGCTCCAGGCCGAGCCCGGCGACTTCGAGGTTGCGGGGGTAGACGCCGAGGCCGTAAAGGGCGTGGACGGTGGCGTCGGCGTCGGAGGACTGGATGCGCACGGTCCGGCCCGAGATGTCGATGCCGGTCAGGAAGGGCAGGGCGCGCAGGGCGGATGCGTCGAGGGTGCCTTCCAGGTCGAAGGAGACGCGGCGGGCGCCCGCCTTGGCCTTGATCTCGGCGGCGGTGCCGTCGGCGAGGAGCCGGCCCCGGTGCAGCACCAGGACCCGGTCGGCGACGGCGTCGGCCTCTTCGAGGTAGTGGGTGGCGAACAGGACGGTCCGGCCCTGGTCGGCCTGTTCGCGCATGGTGGCCCAGAACGCCTGGCGGGTGGTGACGTCCATGCCGGTGGTGGGCTCGTCCAGGACGATGAGGTCGCTGTCCCCGGCGGTGGCCAGGGCGAAGCGGACGCGCTGGGCCTGGCCGCCGGAGAGCTTGTTGACCTTGCGGTCGGCTATCTGCGTGATGCCCGCGCGGGACAGGACCTCGGAGGGCCGGTACGCCTTCGGGTGCAGGTCGCAGGCGAGCCGCACGAGTTCGGCGACCGTGACCTCGTCCATGAGGCCGCCGCTCTGGAGCATGGCGCCCACGCGTCCGGCGACGATGGCCTCCCGGGGGCCGGTGCCGAAGAGCCGGACCGTGCCGCTGTCGGGCTTCTTGAGGCCGAGGAGAAGGTCGAGGGTGGTGGACTTCCCGGCGCCGTTGGGGCCGAGCAGGGCGACGGTCCGGCCCGGGCCGAGGTCCAGGGTCAGTGCGTCCACGGCCCGGACGCTGCCGTAGGCCTTGCTCACCCGGTCGAACGCGACGGCTGTCGTTGTCATGCGGACATCGTGGCTTCGCGGGCGCGGGCGGGGGCAGTGCCGGGTGTCCGGAGTGCCGCATGACAGGTGTCATGCCGGCGGGGTGACGGCGAGAGCCCCCGTCCTCAACCGGGCGGGGGCTCTCGTGCGGCGACGGGCGGAGGTCAGTTCGGCTTGGTGTCGATGACTCCGACGCGCTCCGCGGGCGTCTTGCCGCGCAGGGCCTTGCGCAGCGCGGTGACGACGTCCTGCGGCGTGACGTCGCGCTTGCCGCTCGCGCCCTCGATCTGCACGCCGTCGAAGGTCGCGCCGTACGCCTCCTTGAGCGCCTTGAGGTTGTACGTGTCCACGAGCTTGCCGTCGACGGCCTTGAAGCTGAGGATCTTCGGCAGCGACAGCGCGCCGAACGGGATGCTGTGCGCCGCGTCGGTCTGCACGATGGCCTTGGCCGACATCGCGGGCTCCGCGAAGTCCTTCAGGACCCGGTCCACTTCGGCGTTCGAGACGGTCGGCTGCCGGGTGGTGGTCGGCAGGTTCACCGTGCCGGCGGTGCCGGTCTCCACCTGGGTGCGGTACGCCTCCTCCACCGTCGTCGTCGCCTTGGCGAGGTCGACGCCCTTGCCCACCTTGCCGTACACGGGGACGGCCTTGCCGCCCTTGAACTCGATCGTGCCGTCGGTCGACGCGCCGGAGCCGCCCGCCGCCTCCTCCAGCGAGACGTGCAGCTTCTCCTCGTCGACGGGCATGACCGGCGTGACGACCCGGTGGTCGCCGAAGAGCGAGCCGATCACGGAGACCGGGTTGTAGTCGCTCTTGGCCGCCGCGTCGGCCGTGGCGTCCATGTCGAACTGCAGGCCCGCCTTGTCCGGGTCGAGGGCGACGGTCCTGCCGCCCACCGACAGCTTCAGCGGCTTGCCCGCGTTGCCGTCGAAGGCCTCGTCGAGCTTCCTGACCGCGCCGTCGCGGGTGGTGCCGCCGATGTCGACGCCGAGCACGGTGGTGCCCTTGGGCACGTCGGTGCGGTTCATCAGCAGCCCGGCGCCGTAGACGCCACCGGCGGCCACGACCACGCCGACCGCGAGCAGCACGAGCTTGTTGCGGCCCTTCTTCTTCGGCGCCTTCGAGGAGCTCGCCGGGGGCGGGGAGACCGGCTCGGGCAGCTTCGGGGCGGCGTGGGGCACCGGGCCGTCGGCGGGTGTGCCGGGGCCGAACGGAGAGGCCGCACCGGGCGTCACGACGGGCATGCCGCTGGTGACGGTGTGCCCGGAGACGTTGTCGTGCCGGGGGCCGTAGCCCGGGCCGTCCGACGGGTCGGGGGCCGGCTTCTGCGGGGTGAGGATGGCGGTGTCGTCGCTCATGCCGCCGCCGGGCACCTGGGCGCCGGGGGCACCGCCCCGGGCGGCCGGACCCGCGGGGCCGCCAGGAGCTCCGGGCGCGCCCGGGCCACCGGGGCCGCCGCCTATGGCTCCGGGCCCGGCGGGCGCGCCGGGGCCTCCCGGCCTGCCGGAGTCGTTGAAGGCCCCGGGAGCACCGGGCCGGCCCGGCTCACCGAAACCGCCGGGGCCACCGGAGCGGCCCGGCTCGTCGAAGGACTCGGGCGCACCGGGCCGACCCGGGTCTCCGAAACCGCCGGGGGTGCCGGGAGCGTAGGCGCCCTGGCCGACGCCCCGGCCGCCCGGCTCGGTGCCGAAGGGGCCGGGGGTGCCGGGGCCGCCCGGGGCGTGGAAGGCGTCGGGGCCGCTCCCGCCACCGGGTGCGTCGAAGCCGCCCTGGCCGCCGGCCGGGGGCACCATCGGGCCGTCGCCGGTGACCGGTCCGCCGGTCGGGCCTGCCGGGCCCCGGGATCCGGGCGCCTCACCGAAGCCGTTGGCGGCGCCGGGGCCGCCGTGCTGACCGTCGTAGCCGCCCTGCCCGTTCTCGGAGAAGTACGGCAGGTCGTCGCGGCGCGGTTCGCCGCCGCCCGGGGCGGGACGCGAGCCGTTGCCGCGCGGGCCCGCCGCCAGGGCCTCGGTCACGTCGAAGGAGCCGGTGCCGCCGCCGTGCCCGGGCGCGACGGGGCCGCCGGTCGCGCCGGCCGGGAGTCCGGCACCGTTCGTACCGCCGGACCGGGAGCCGCCCGGCGCGCTCATGGAGCCGACCACGCCTCCGGGCCGCCCGGCACCGGGCCGGGCCCCACCCGGCGCACCGGCACCGGAGCCGGTGCCCGGCGCCGGTGCGGAACCGCCCGGCAGTCCGGCCCCGTTGGTGGAACCGGCGCCCGGACCGCCCTTGCCGCCGCCGGACTTGCGGGGCGCGAACCAGTCGCTGGCCGGTTTGTCGTCGCCCGGCTGCGCGGGCTCGGCGGGAGGCTCGGCCGGGGCCGGGGACGGGGCGGTGTCCGGACCCGCCGAGGCCTCACCGCGCGTGTCGGTGTCGGCCGGGCCCTCCGCCTCCGCGACGGGTTTGCGCACGACGACCGGCGGAATCGGCCGCGATCCGGGGATGTTGATCCGGATCCGGGTCGTCAGCGTGGTCTCGGTCTTGCGTTCCTCCGGCCGCGTGGCGGAACGGCCCGCGTCCGCACCGGCGTCGGAGACCGTCGGGGTCCCGTACGGCGGCGTACCCGACGGGTAGGCGGCTCCGCCGCGCCCGTTGGGCCCGGAGGACGGAGTGTCAGTTTCACGACTCAAGGCAGGTTCTCCCGGTTGGCTCCGCCGCCCGACACGACCTCACGCGGGCAGCTCGGCGGCGCGCACCACCATACTGGCCACTTCTCACCCGTATCCCGGGACCGCCGGGGAAACTCACACCGGACCCCCACGGGCATGTCCCGGCGAAGTGGTACGTCACTCGCCAAGTCGGACGTGGTCACCGTCCGGTTGCCGCCCCGGGCGAAGCGTGGCGCAGATCACAGCCACGGCGATGCCCCCGAGCAGGAAGAGATAGGAGCCGCTCCCCGCGGCGAAGAGGAAGTCGCCCTCGGGGCGGCTGGCGGTGAGCAGGATGACGGCCACCATCCAGCCGGCCGCCACCGCGACGCCCCCTGACCTGCTCCGCAGGACGCGCGCGGCACCCAGGACGGCTCCGGCCTCGGCGGCGAGGGCGAGCAGCAGCCCACCCGGGAACCACCCCGGCTGCACCAGCGCCCCGGCCGCGCTCACCAGGGCCCCGAGCACGAAGAACCCGAGCAAGGCCCCGGCCCGTCCGGCGGTGGGCGGTCGCAGCGGCTGGGCGAGCATCGGCGTCCGGTCGCTCATGAGGCCCCCTCGACACCGGCGAAGAGGTCCGTCTCCCGCTCACCCGGGCCCTTCTCACCCCGTACCAGCTCGTAGTACTCGGTCGTGAGGATCGGCTGGGCGAGGTCGTTGGACAGCACGAAGTACGGCTCGGCGACGGTGATCTGGGTGGCGTGGGCGCGCATCGCGGCGGCCTTGGCGGCGGCGTGGGCGGTGCCGTCGACGACGGTGGTGATCCGCTCCTCGGCCACGACACCTGGCACGTCGTCGACATCGGCCGTCTTGGTGAACGGCGTGTCGGGCAGGTCCTCCCGGAGGCGGGCGAAGGACTCCTCCACAACCGGCCGGGGGACCCGGTTCCAGTAGACCTTGGCGATCGGCAGGCCGGCCTCGGCGGACAGTTCGGCGGCGCGCATCGCGACGCGGTGGGCCTGGATGTGGTCGGGGTGGCCGTAGCCGCCGTTGTCGTCGTAGGTGACGAGGACCTGGGGGCGTACCTCGCGGATCACCTCGACGAGGTGCGCGGCGGCCTCGTCGACGTCGGCCCGCCAGAAGCAGGCCGGGTCGTCGTTGTCGGGCAGGCCCATCATCCCGGAGTCGCTGTAGCGCCCGGCGCCGCCGAGCAGGCGGACGTCCCGGACGCCGAGCTCGGCCATGGCGGCGGCGAGCTCGCTGCGGCGGTGCCGGCCCAGGGCGGCGCCCGTCAGGTGCGCGAGCTCGGGCGGGATGACCTCGCCGCGCTCACCGAGGGTGCACGTGACCAGGGTGACGTGGGCACCCTCGGCCGCGTACCTGGCCATGGTGGCGCCGTTGTTGATCGACTCGTCGTCCGGGTGCGCGTGCACCAGCAGTAGACGACGGTCGGGCAGTTCCGTCATGGGACCACCCTACGAGGTCCCGGGGCGGTCAGAACTTGATGCTGCCGATCATGCCCGCGATGTTCGTCGTCAGCTCGTTGATCGTGGGAGCGACGGTCGAGGAGGCGAGGTAGAAGCCGAGCAGCATGCAGACGATCGCATGCCCCGCCTTCAGTCCCGACTTCTTGACGAGCAGGAAGACGATGATCGCCAGCAGCACCACCGCCGAAATCGAGAGTGCCACGGCGGCTCACCTCCAAAGATCCACGAGGGCGCGGGGGGTCGGACTATGGGGGCATCAAATCCGTACAGCAGCCAGCAGGTTCATACCCACTATGCGACATTGATCATAACTATCCGGCTGCGCGCATCGCTCGGCGCACAGCCGCACAAGGGGGCGCATGGCCAATATGGTCAGGGCATGACGACCGAGCCTCACTCCTTCCCCCGACGGCACGCCCGTACCCAGCGCTTCACGCTCGGCGCGCCGCGTTCCTTCACCGTGGCGCCCGACGGTTCGCGTGTCGTGTTCCTGCGCTCCGCTTCCGGTACGGACCGGGCGAATTCGCTCTGGGTCCTCGACCTGGAGGAGGGCGGGGAGCGCGTCGCCGCCGACCCGCGCGCCCTGCTGGGCGGCGCCTCGGAGAACCTCTCGCCCGAGGAGCGGGCCCGGCGCGAACGCAGCCGTGAGGGCGGGGCCGGCATCGTCGGGTACGCCACCGACACGGCCGTCGAATTGGCCTCTTTCGCCTTGTCAGGGCGGCTTTTCACGGCCGAGCTGCGGGCCGGGACGGCGCGTGAGCTGACCGCGCCCGGGCCGGTCATCGACCCGCGTCCGTCGCCCGACGGGCGGCACGTCGCGTATGTCGCGCGGGGTGCGCTGCGGGTGGTGGGAGCCGAGGGCGAGGGCGACCGGGCGCTCGCCGAACCGGAGTCGGAGAACGTCTCGTACGGTCTGGCGGAGTTCATCGCGGCCGAGGAGATGGGGCGTTCGCGGGGCTTCTGGTGGGCTCCGGAGTCGGACCGGCTGCTCATGGCGCGCGTGGACGACACGCCGGTGCGGCGGTGGTGGATCGCCGACCCCGCCCATCCGGAACGGGAGCCGCAGCGGGTGCCGTATCCGGCGGCGGGCACCGCCAACGCGGAGGTGCGGCTGTTCGTGATCGGGCTGGACGGGGTGCGCACGGAGGTCGCCTGGGACCGGGCACGGTACCCGTATCTGGCGCATGTCCACTGGTCAGCGGCAGGCGCGCCGCTGCTGCTCGTCCAGGCCCGCGACCAGCGCGGCCAGCTGATCCTGGCCGTGGACCCGGACACGGGCGCGACCCGGATGGTGCACGCCGACGAAGATCGAACATGGCTTGAACTTTTCCCCGGAGTGCCGTGCTGGAGCCCGTCCGGGCAGCTGGTGCGGATCGCCGACGAGGGGGGTGCGCGGGTGCTGGCGGTCGGGGAACGGCCGCTCACCGGAGCGCAGTTGCACGTCAGGGCCGTGCTGGACGTCTCCGAGCACGACGTGCTGGTCTCCGCGTCGGCGGGAGCGGAGGCCGGCGAGCCGGAGACGGGCCAGGTGCACGTGTACCGGGTGAACGAGCTGGGCTGGGAGCGGGTGTCGCAGGAGCCGGGGGTGCACGCGGCGGTGCGGGCCGGGGCGGTGACGGTCCTGGTCTCGGCGACGCTGAACCGGCCAGGTTCGCGGGTGCAGGTCCTGCGCGACGGGAAACCGACCACGACTGTCCCGTCGTACGCCGAGGATCCCGGTTTGTCCCCCCGCGTGATGCTCACCGAGGGGGGCGCACGCCGCGTCCCGTGCGCCGTGCTTATGCCTCGGGACTACGACGGTGACACCCCCCTGCCGGTGCTCATGGACCCGTACGGGGGCCCGCACGGGCAGCGGGTGGTCGCCGCGCACAACGCCCACCTGACGTCGCAGTGGTTCGCGGACCAGGGCTTCGCGGTGATCGTCGCGGACGGCCGCGGCACACCGGGCCGCTCCCCCGCCTGGGAGAAGGCGATCCACCAGGACTTCACGCTGTCGCTCGACGACCAGGTGGAGGCGCTGGAGGACCTCGCCGAGCGCCACCCCCTCGACCTGACCCGGGTCGCGATCCGCGGCTGGTCCTACGGCGGCTGGCTCGCGGGCCTGGCGGTCCTGCGCCGCCCGGACGTCTTCCACGCGGGCATCGCGGGCGCGCCGGTGACGGACTGGGCCCTGTACGACACCCACTACACCGAGCGCTACCTGGGCACGCCGGCGGAGCACCCGGCGGCCTACGCCAAGAGCTCCCTGGTCACCGCGGAGGGCCTGTCCTCGCCGGCCGAGCCGCACCGGCCCCTGATGGTCGTGCACGGCCTCGCCGACGACAACGTCGTGGTCGCCCACGCCCTGCGCCTGTCCTCGGCGCTGCTGGCCGCCGGCCGCCCCCACGAGGTGCTGCCGTTGTCCGGCGTCACCCACATGACCCCGCAGGAACAGGTCGCCGAGAACCTGCTCCTGCTCCAGGTCGACTTCCTGAAGCGCTCCCTGGGCATCACGGCCCCCTGACACGGCAACGGGCCGGGACGCCTCTCGGCGCCCCGGCCCGCTCACGGCACCCGCACGGCCGTACGCTGACCAGCCTGACGCGTCCGTATATCGGAACCGGGTCAGCGAAGTTGCCTGCGTGTTAACGCAGTTGGCGGGGTGACCGCGGCGGCCGGGGGCCGGGCCGGACAGCGGCATTTCCCGGCACCCCTGGGGGTGCCGGGAAATGAGGAGGCCGGGTCAGGCCGCGTGGACCACGTCCTTCTCCTCCGCGAAGTGGCACGCCGACTCGTGGGCCGCCGGGGTGTCCGTGCCCTGGAAACGCTCCGGGATGGCCAGGAGGGGGACCTCCTGGGCGCACTTGTCCTGAGCCTTCCAGCAGCGGGTGCGGAAGCGGCAGCCCGAGGGCGGGTTGGCCGGGGACGGGACGTCACCGGTGAGGATGATCCGCTCGCGGCCCTCGCGTGACTCCGGGTCGGGGACCGGGACGGCCGACAGCAGCGCCTGGGTGTAGGGGTGCGTCGGGTGGTCGTAGATCTCCGTGTCCGACCCGATCTCGGCCATCTTGCCGAGGTACATCACGCCCACGCGGTCCGAGATGTGCCGGACGATCGACAGGTCGTGCGCGATGAAGAGATACGAGAGGTTGAACTCGTTCTGGAGCTTCTCCATCAGGTTGATGACCTGCGCCTGGACGGACACGTCCAGCGCGGAGACCGGCTCGTCGCAGATGATGATCTCGGGGTTCAGGGCCAGGCCGCGGGCGATGCCGATGCGCTGGCGCTGACCGCCCGAGAACTGGTGCGGGTAGCGGTTGATGTACTCGGGGTTGAGGCCGACGACGTCCAGGAGGTCCTGGACCTTGCGGCGGCGGTCGCCCTTCGGCGCCACCTCGGGGTGGATCTCGAAGGTCTCCCCGATGATGTCGCCCACC
This sequence comes from Streptomyces sp. NPDC050674, assembly GCF_040654575.1. Lineage (NCBI taxonomy): Bacteria > Bacillati > Actinomycetota > Actinomycetes > Kitasatosporales > Streptomycetaceae > Streptomyces > Streptomyces sp. NPDC050674. The sequence goes on along the minus strand of NZ_JBFAIG010000002.1, from coordinate 83,473 downwards.
GTCATACGGGGGTTGAGCGAGGTGTACGGGTCCTGGAACACCATCTGGATGTTCCGGCGGACCGCCTTCAGCGCGCGCCCGGACAGCTTGGTGATGTCCTGGCCCTTGTAGAAGATCTCGCCCGCGGTCGCCTTCTCCAGCATCATCAGCAGCTTGGCGACCGTGGACTTGCCACAGCCGGACTCGCCCACGATGCCGAGCGTCTCGCCCTGGTAGAGGTCGAAGGAGACCCCGTCCACGGCCTTGACCGCGCCGATCTGACGCTTGAACAGGATGCCCTGGGTCAGCGGGAAGTGCTTGACCAGGTTGCGCACCTGAAGGATCGGCTCACCGCGCTCGACCGGCGCCTCGATGGCGGCCACGGCCTCCTCGTCGGTGGCGGCGTCGACCGTCTCCACCTCGGTGACGTTGGGGGTGGCGTCCATGGACTCGTCCTTCTTGCCCAGCTCAGCCATGGATCGTCTCCTTCCAGAAGTGGCACGCGCTGCCGCGGCCGACCAGCTCGCCGCCGTCCCGCTCGGTGACCGGGTGCAGCGGCGGGACGTCCGTACGGCAGATGTCCTGCGCCATGGGGCAGCGCGGGTTGAAGGCGCAGCCGGACGGGATACGCGTCAGGTTGGGCGGCAGGCCCTTGATCGCGTACAGGTCCTGGCCCTTCTGGTCCAGGCGCGGGATCGACTCGAGCAGGCCCTTGGTGTAGGGGTGCGCGGGCCGCTTGTACAGCTCGTGCACGGGCGCGGTCTCGACGATCCGGCCCGCGTACATCACGGCGATCTTGTCCGCGACGTCGGCGACCACGCCGAGGTCGTGGGTGATCAGGATCAGGCCCATGTTGTACTCGCGCTGGAGTTCCGCGAGCAGGTCCATGACCTGGGCCTGGACCGTCACGTCGAGGGCCGTGGTCGGCTCGTCGGCGATGATCAGGTCGGGCTCCAGGGCGAGCGCCATCGCGATCATGATGCGCTGGCGCATACCGCCGGAGAACTGGTGCGGGTAGTCGCCGACGCGCTCCTTGGCGGCCGGGATCTTCACGCGGTCCATCAGCTCGATGGCCCTGGCCTTGGCGTCCTTCTTGCTCAGGCCCTGGTGGACGCGGAACATCTCGCCGAGCTGGTAGCCGACGGACAGCACGGGGTTCAGCGCGGACAGCGCGTCCTGGAAGATCATGGCGATCTTCCGGCCCCGGATCTTGCGCCGGGCGTCGCCCGACATGGTGAGCATGTCCTCGCCCCGGTACAGGATCTGACCCTGCGGGATCCGCCCGGGCGGCATGTCGAGGATGCCCATGATCGCCTGGGCGGTCACGGACTTGCCGGAGCCGGACTCACCGAGCACGGCGAGGGTCTCGCCGGAGTTCACGGTGTAGTTGACGCCGTTGACGGCCTTGGCCACGCCGTCACGGGTGTGGAACTCGACGTGCAGGTCGCGCACTTCGAGCAGGGGGACGTCACCCTCGGCCGCGCCGCGCGGCTCGGGGACGTTCCGGGTTTTGTCGATGGTGGTCACGTACGCCCTCCTCAGCGCAGCTTCGGGTCAAGGGCGTCGCGGACCGCGTCGCCGAGCATGATGAACGCGAAGACCGTGAGGCTGAGCATGCCCGCGGGGAACAGCAGCGTGTGCGGGTTGTCCCGGATCACCTTGCTGCCCTCGGAGATGTCGATGCCCCACGAGATCGTCGGGTCGCTGAGGCCGAGACCGAGGAACGACAGCGTCGCCTCGGCCGAGATGTAACCGCCGAGGGCGATCGTGGCCACGACGATGGTGGGCGCGACGGCGTTCGGCATCACGTGGCGGAACAGGATCCGCGTGGTGCCGGCGCCCAGCGCCCGGGCCGCCGTCACGTAGTCCGCCTGCTTGGCCGTGATCACCGAGCTGCGCATGACGCGGGCGATCGAGGTCCAGCCCAGGAAGGCCAGGGCCAGGATGACCACGTAGACCTTGCGCTCGGTGAAGGCGTTCAGGACGACCATCGTGCCGAGCAGGAACGGCAGGCCGAAGAAGATGTCGACGATCCGGGAGATCACCGAGTCGACCCAGCCGCCGAAGTAGCCGGCCAGCATGCCGAGCAGGCCGCCGAGCAGCGTGACGGCCGCGGTGACGCAGACGCCGACGAGGATCGAGGCACGGGTGCCGTGGATGACACGCGAGTAGATCGAGCGGCCCTGCTGGTCGTAGCCGAACCAGTCGGCCTGGAAGAAGTGCCCCAGTTCCGGCTTGCCCAGGTAGTGGTGGACCAGGTCGCCGTCGCGGGGGTCGACGCTGGTGAACATGCCGGGGAACGCGGCGATCACGAGCAGCAGGACCAGCAGCACGGAGGAGATCCAGAACATGGGCCGGTGCCGCAGGTCGTACCAGGCGTCGCCCCACAGGGAGCGGGGCTTCTCGCTCTTCTGCGTGCTCTCCTTGCCGGGTGCGTCGACGGCCGGCGGGGCGATGGCGTCCACGGCCGCGGCGTCTGCGGTCTGGGCCTTGGTCACGTCAGGCATACCGGATCCTCGGGTCCAGGACCGCGTACAGCAGGTCGATGAGCAGGTTGATCAGGAGGATGACGAGGACGAGGACCGTCACCACACCCGTGACCGTCGAGCCCTCGCTCGTCTGGATCGCCCTGTACAGGAGGTTGCCGACACCCTGGATGTTGAAGATGCCCTCGGTGATGACCGCGCCGCCGATGAAGCCGCCGACGTCGGTGCCGACGAAGGTGACCACCGGGATCAGCGAGTTGCGCAGCAGGTGGACACCGATGATGCGGCGCCGGGGCAGGCCCTTGGCGAGCGCGGTCCGCATGTAGTCGGCCCGCAGGTTCTCGGCGAAGGTCGTCCGGGTCAGCCGGGCCACGTAGGCCATCGACAGCATGGCCAGGACGAACGCCGGCAGGAACAACTGTGCGTAGTCCGTGGAGTCCTGGACGTTGGGCGGCAGCCAGCCGAGTTCGTCGGCGAAGATGAACCGGGCGATGAAGCCCAGCACGAACACGGGAATGGAGATCACCGTCAGGGTGAAGACCAGCACGCCGGTGTCGGCGGCCTTGCCGGCCCGCAGACCGGCCCACGCGCCCAGGCCGACACCGATGATGATCTCGATGGTGATGGCCAGCAGCGTCAGCCGCAGGGTGACCGGGAAGGCCTCGGCCATGAGGTCGACGACCGGGCGGCCCGCGAGGTTGTTGCCGAAGTCTCCCTTGAGGAGATTCAGCATGTAGTGGAAGTACTGCTCGAGGACGGGCTTGTCGAAGCCGTACTCGCGCTTGATCTGCGCGATCTGTGCGGGATCGGGAGCCTTGTCCCCGTAGATGGCCCGGACCGGGTCGCCCGGAAGAATGTGGACCATCAGGAAGATCAACAGAGTTGTCCCGATGAAGATCGGGATCATCTGGAGCAGTCGCCTGGCGGCGTAGCGCCCCATCTTGCGCCTCCATGCCGTGAGGGGTCGGCGAGGCCTGCGCACTCATCTACCGCAGGTCGGGGGTGAGGTGGAGGCCTGTGCCTACGGACCGGCGCCGCCGCTCCCCTTGTGCGGGAGGGGCGGCACCGGCCTGCGGTTGTCTGGTTACTTCTGCTTGACCTGGATCTCGTCGAAGATCGGGTCACCGTCCTGGCCGTAAGGGATCTTGCCCAGGATGTGCTTGGACTGACCGCTGTTGACCTTGTAGAACCAGAGCGGGATGCCCGGCATGTCCTTGACCAGGAGCTGCTCCGCCTCCTGGTACTTCTTCACGGTCTCGTCGATGGAGCTCGCCTTGTCGGCCTCGGAGCTCAGCTTGTCGAACTCCTTGTTGGAGTAGCCGCTGACGTTGCCGGCCGCCGTGGTGCCGTACAGGTCACGCATGAAGTTCGAGTTGACCGGGTAGTCCAGCACCCAGCCACTGCGGTAGAAGGACTTGACCTGGTGCTTGTCGCGGGCGTCCAGGTCGGCCTGGAAGGTCGGCTTCGGAGCGCCGGTGCACTCGACGCCGGTGGACTTGCGGATCGAGTTGCAGACCGCGTCGACCCAGGGCTTGTGGTCCTGGTCGGCGTTGTACTGGATCGAGATCTTGTTGCCCGGGACGCCGCCACCCTCCTGGATGAGCTTCTTGGCCTGGGCCGGGTCGAACTTGACGATGTCGCCGAGCACGCCCTTCTTGTAGCCGAGCACGCCCGGAGCGACGAAGGAGTCGGCCGGGGTGCGGGTGCCCTGGAGGACGGTCTTGGTGATCGTCTCGCGGTCGATCGCCATGGACAGACCCTGGATGACCTTGGGGTCGATGTCCTTGAACTGCTTACCGTAGAAGGCCGGGACGATCGTCTGGATGGCCGAGTACGGCTGGTCGATCGCGCGGTCGCCGAGGTCCGACTTGTAGTTCGTCAGCGCGGTGGTCGGGACCTGCTCGATCCAGTCCACGTTGTCCGAGCGCAGGTCCGAGTACGCGGCGTCGGCGGTCGTGTAGTTCTTGAAGTCGATGCCGCCGTTCTTGGCGACGTTCGGGCCCTTGTAGCCCGCGAACTTGCGGACCTTGATGAGCTTGTTGTGCTCCCAGGACACGAACTTGTACGGGCCGTTGCCGACCGGCTTCTCGCCGAAGCCCTTCGGGTCCTTGAAGAAGGCCTCGGGAAGCGGCGCCCACACGTCGTAGCCCAGCTTGTACGCGAAGTACGAGACCGGCTGCGACAGCTTGATCGTGAAGGTGTTCTCGTCGACGACCTTCAGACCCGACATCTTGTCGGTCTTCGGGTCACCCTTCTCCGGGTGCACGTCCGCGAAGCCGACGATGTCGGAGAACCAGCTGGAGTTGGTCTGGTTGTTCTTGATGTTGGCGGACCAGTTCCAGGAGTCCACGTAGGACTTCGCCGTGACCGGGGTGCCGTCGTGGAACTTCCAGCCCGGCTTGAGCTTGACGGTCCACTCCGACGAGTCCTTGTTCGGCGTGACCGACTCGGCGTTGATGTACTCGAGCTTGCCGGTGCCGGGCTCGTAGTCGACCAGGCCGGCGAAGACCGTGCGCAGCACGCGGCTGCCCTGGCTCTCCTTGGCGTTGGCCGGCTGGAGCGGGTTCTGGGGCTCGCTCAGCTGCGCAGTGACGATGCCGTTCGGGTCGGCCTTCCCCTTGTTCATGTCGTCGCCGGCACTGTCGTCGCCGCCGCCGCAGGCGGTGGCGGCCAGGGCGACGACTATCGCCCCCGCGACCCACTTGGCGCTCTTGGCACCGCGCATGGGTTCCTCCTATGAAGTCATTGGTTCACCGCGAAGGGAGCACACGACACATCACGGCCCCCGCCCGTCGCCGGTGCCGGAATTCGTCGAGTGCCCCCGCGCTCGTGAGTCGCGCCGCTACCGGCTACTGACCCGTACATCCGAGCTCTACGCGCCTAACTATCTGCCAAACACCAAGACCGAACCACACTCTCGAGGTCTCGGTTCGATCACAGCTCTCGCCTACATCTTCCAAAATCCGGACAAAGGGTTTGGTGAAAGATCCCTGCGAAACGGACTTGTTACACATCTATCGGTGTCGGCTGTCCGCATTCCGGACGCGAGAGCGAGATAAACCGCTTGCGACGTACCGTGGGTCCCGTGCAGGGTGCCACCGGAGTCTGTCGCGCGCTCAAGAAGCTTGTGCGGCAAGGCCGTTGCGCGTTCCCCTGGGTCGGGGCGGCGTGGCGCTTCCGGAGCAGGGTAGTGGGAGAAAACCGCCCCTGACGGCCGTCACCGGCAAATCGAGGGTTTTCCCTACCCCTTTCCTTCGCGTTCCCCCTTCTTTACACAACGGCACCGGGCACCCCGCCCATGCGGGGTGCCCGGTGCCGTCGGAAAGGGCGTCAGCCGTGCTTGGCGCGGCTCGCGGCGCGGGCACGCTCGCGGGCGTCCAGGTTCACCTTGCGGATGCGCACGGCCTCCGGGGTGACCTCCACGCACTCGTCGTCACGGCAGAACTCCAGGGACTGCTCCAGCGACAGCTTGCGCGGCGGGACGATCGCCTCGAACGAGTCGGCCGAGGCGGACCGCATGTTCGTGAGCTTCTTCTCCTTGGTGATGTTCACGTCCATGTCGTCGGAGCGCGAGTTCTCGCCGACGATCATGCCCTCGTACACCTCGGTGCCGGGGTCCACGAAGAGCACGCCGCGCTCCTGGAGGTTGGTCATCGCGAACGCGGTGACCGCACCGGCGCGGTCGGCGACCAGGGAGCCGTTGTTACGGGTCTGGAGCGTGCCGAACCAGGGCTCGAAGCCCTCGTGGATGGAGTGGCCGATGCCGGTGCCGCGGGTCTGGGTCAGGAACTCGGTCCGGAAGCCGATGAGACCGCGGGACGGCACCACGAACTCCATGCGGACCCAGCCGGAGCCGTGGTTCGACATGTTGTCCATGCGGCCCTTGCGGACGCCCATGAGCTGCGTGACCGCGCCCATGTGCTCCTCGGGCACGTCGATCGTCATGCGCTCGACCGGCTCGTACGTCTTGCCGTCGACCTCCTTGGTGACGACCTGCGGCTTGCCGATGGTCAGCTCGAAGCCCTCGCGGCGCATCTGCTCGACCAGGATGGCCAGCGCCAGCTCACCACGGCCCTGCACCTCCCAGGCGTCCGGCCGCTCGGTGTCGAGCACGCGGAGGCTGACGTTACCGATCAGCTCGCGGTCGAGGCGGTCCTTGACCTGGCGGGCGGTGACCTTGCGGTCCTTGACGGCCGCCTTGTTGTCGGCGCCCTTGCCGGTGGCGCCACGGCCGACCAGCGGGGAGGTGTTGGTGCCGATGACCATGGAGATCGCCGGCTCGTCGACGGTGATCAGCGGCAGCGCGACCGGGTTCTCCGGGTCGGCCAGCGTCTCGCCGATCATGATGTCCGGGATACCGGCGACCGCGCAGATGTCACCGGGGCCGGCCACCTCCGCGGGCTTGCGGGTGAGCGCCTCGGTCATCATCAGCTCGGAGATGCGGACGTTGCTGACGGAACCGTCGCGCTTCATCCACGCGACCGTCTGGCCCTTGCGCAGCTCGCCCTGCTCGACGCGGAGCAGCGCGATACGGCCGAGGAAGTTGTCGGCGTCCAGGTTGGTGACGTGGGCCTGGAGCGGGGCGGCCTCGTCGTAGGTCGGGGCCGGGATGTGCTCCAGGATCGTGGAGAAGAACGGCTCCAGGCTGGTGGAGTCGGCCGGGACCGTGCCGTCGTCCGGCTTGGTCAGCGAGGCGATGCCGTCGCGGCCGCAGGCGTAGACGATCGGGAACTCGATCTGCTCCTCGTCGGCGTCCAGGTCGAGGAAGAGGTCGTACGTCTCGTTGACGACCTCGTCGATCCGGGAGTCCGGGCGGTCCGTCTTGTTGATGCAGAGGATGACGGGCAGCCGCTGCTGGAGCGCCTTGCGCAGCACGAAGCGGGTCTGCGGGAGCGGGCCCTCGGAGGCGTCCACGAGCAGCACGACGCCGTCCACCATCGACAGACCGCGCTCGACCTCGCCACCGAAGTCGGCGTGGCCGGGGGTGTCGATGATGTTGATGGTGATGGGCTCCCCGCCGTCCTTGGGGTGATACTTCACCGCCGTGTTCTTGGCGAGGATCGTGATGCCCTTCTCACGCTCCAGGTCGTTCGAGTCCATCATGCGGTCGTCGACGCCTTCGAGCTGGTGGGCGGCGAAGGCGCCCGCCTGCTTCAGCATGCCGTCGACGATGGTGGTCTTGCCGTGGTCGACGTGGGCGACGATAGCGACGTTGCGGATGTCGTGGCGCGTGGCCATATTGCGGCGTTCTCCCGGAGTGTGAGGAATGCCCTGCGCGGACGTCTGCGGTGCGCGGGCCCTGCCGGGCTCAACATGCCACGGCCACTCCCCATGGTACGGGGCTGCGGCCGTAGGGGTTAGCCGGGATGCTTCGGTGCAGGTCAGGCCCAGTTTCGAGACGCCCGGACCCGGCCTCCGGGCCCTCCTGGGGGCTGTCGCCCCCCGACCCCCGCTCAAAGCCTGGACGGCCCCGCCCTCAAGCGCCGGACGGGCCGGAGGCTGCCGCCGGTTCGCAGGAGCGCCGGGCGGCTTCCCTGCCCAGGGCGGAGCCGGGGCGCTCGTCGCAGTCGATCAGGCCCGCGAGGTCGACCGTCCAGTTGCGGGCGTGACCGGAGACGGTCCTGCCGTCCGGACAGCGGTAGCGGAAGTCGGCCGACACCTCACGCACCCCGGCGTACTGGACCAACTCGCCCCCCGCGTCGGGCTTGACGCGGTCGTTGTCGAGCTTCGGGGCCGGTTGCCGGACGTCGGTGAAGGGCCAGGTCTCACCGCCCGCCTCCGCCAGGGTGCGCGCGTCGGAGTCGATCACACCGGTCTTCTTGCCGAGCGAGAAGAGGGTCTCGGCGGCCGACGGGGCGGGTCCTCCCTGGGCGCGTACCGAGGGGCTGGGGGTGTGCACCCGCCGCAGCGGGCCCTGTAGCGCCCCGCCGCCCTCACCGAGCCGCTCCGGGTCGGAGACGCCCGTCAGACGGTCCCGCTCGGTGAGGTGGGACCAGGTGAAGGTGCCGTTCGCGCAGGCCGTCGCCACCGGCCCGGCCGTTCCGCGTGCCCGGCCGGCCTCGTCCTGGCCCGAGTCCCCCGAACAAGCCGTCGACCCCGTCATCAGCACCCCGACGACCAGCCCGGCCCCGCAGGCCCGCCCCACCATGCCGCGCATCCGCCTGCCCCGCCCCCCGTGCACGGACGCCCGGCGTCCGCACCATGATCGCTGCTGGTCTCATGGTGCGGACGCCGGGCAAAGGACGGCAAGCCGTTTGAGCGTTCTCAGAGCTACGGGGCGCTCGAGCCCTTCGCGGAGGGGCCCGAGGCCGGCTTCGCGCCCTTCTTCAGGAAGCCCATGTCCTCGTAGACCGGGGTGGCGAAACCGAAGGCGCCGGTGTTGACCAGGTTCTTGCGGGCCGCCAGGAGCTGGGGGCGCTGGAAGAGCGGGATCGAGCCTGCCGCCGCCCAGATGCGGGAGTCGGCCTTGCGGATCAGCGAGCGGGACTCCTCCTCGTCGAGGGTCGACACCGCCTCGTCGAAGAGCTGGTCGACCTGGTCGGTGCCGACGCGGGTGTAGTTCTGCTCGACGTTGAGCGAGCCGTCGGCGGCCGGGACGGGCTTGGCGTAGACGGGGCGGGCGTCGGTGGCGGGGAAGGCCGTGGCGGGCCAGGAGTACAGGGCGAGGTCGTACTGGCCGGAGGCGATGTGGTCCTTGAAGTAGGACTCGTCGGAGACCTTGGAGATCTCCGTGCCGATGCCGACGCGCTCCAGCATGCGGGAGATGCGGTCCGCGACCGTGCGCAAGCTCTGCGAGCCGGGCCCGGAGGGGAGCACGAAGCGCAGCGTGAGGGGCTTGCCGTTCTTGGCGAGCGGGGCGGTCTCCTGGTTCGCCGGGGCGGCGGTGCCCCGGGGGGCGTAGGCGCCGGGGGCACCGCCCTGGTGCGGCTTGTACTGCTTGCCGTCGTGGGCTAGGTGTTCGGCCGGGTCCGGTCCCCGGTGTGCCTTGTTGTCCTCGGCCCCGGTGCCGTCGCCGTCCGACGCCTCACGGGAGCCGGCGTCGGCCTTGTCGCCCTCGGAGCCGGCCGCCTTCTCCTTCTTCTTCTGTTCCTCGACCGGGCCGCCGCGCACCCACCCGGCGTCCGCGAGCAGCGCCTGGGCCTCCTTGGTGTCCTGGCCTCCGAGGGCGCCGCTGTTGTCGGCGTAGGCGGCCTGGCCGGACAGGGCGAGGTGGCTGCCGACCGGCACGGCCGGCAGGCCGAGGGGCTTGAGGACGGCCTCGGCCAGTTCCTCGCGGTCCAGGGCGCGGGCGACGGCCCGGCGGACGCGTTCGTCGGTGAGCGGGCCCTCGGCGCCGTTCAGGGCGAGCTGGGTGTAGGCGGGCTCCAGGGACTTGCGCACCTCGAAGCCGCTGAGGGCCTGCTGTCGCCGGGCTGCCTTGGCGGCCGCCTTGCGCAGCTTCTTGCGGGCGAGGGTCTCCTCGTCGGCGGCGTCCTCGTCGGAGCCGTTGGCGACGGCCCAGGAGCGCAGCGAGTCCGCGGCGGACCGGTCGGCGCCCGGGCCCATCAGCGCACTGGCGGAGCCGTGCGGGCGGGCGGCGACGGTGATGCGGCGGGCGGCCACGGGGTCGATCTCGGCCAGGTCCAGCGTGCCGGCGGCCAGCTCGGCGGCCCGCTTGTCGCGCGGGACGGTGCGCAGCTCGATCTCGGAGAGCTTGGCCGGCTCGCCCCACCAGCGCGCGTTGCGGGCGAGGGTGATCCGCTCGTCCTTGCGGTCGACCTCCTTCACCGTGAAGGGGCCGGCGGTGACCTGGAGCTTTTTGCGGGCCCCGTCGTTGAAGGAGTCCGGGGTGCCCATGACGTCCTTCGGGTACAGCGGCGAGAACAGCGAGCGCCAGTCCGCGTAGGGCCGGCTGAAGGTGACCCGGACCTCCAGGGCGTTGTCGCCGCGCTCGATCTTCTGGATGCGGTCGTAGCCGGCGTTGCGGGCGGTCCAGTACGCGGTGTCTTTGCCGGACAGGGCGCGCCACTGGGCGGCGAAGTCGGCGGCGCCGATCTCCCGGCCGTCGCTCCAGACGGCCTGCTGGTTGAGCTTGTACAGGACGACCTGTTTGGGCTCGGTGTCGACGATCTCGGCGGACTCCAGGTAGTCGGCGTTGCGCTCCGGGCGGCCGGAGGCGTCCATGCGGAACATCGACGGCAGAACGGCCTGGGCGACGCGGCTGGTGGTGGCGTCGGCGTCCGACTGGAAGGTGTTCAGGGTGTCCGGAACGGAGTCGACGGCCCAGCGCAGGGTGCCGCCGTCGGAGATCCGGTCGCGGGGGGCGGGCTGGATGTCCTGCCCGGCGAGCGGCTTGCCGGACGGGTCGTCGGAGCCGCATCCGGCGAGCGCGGGCACCGCGAGCACACCCGCGGTGAGGAAGGCGACCGAGCGCGTGACCGCACGCGGGCCGACGCCGTGCTGGGACATCTGTGGTACCTCCGGGAAGCCGCGGGCGTTATGATCACTTTTGGCGGTATTTGGAGTTCATCTGATGTATGCGGCCACTGAAGAGGAAAGGGTTCGGCAACACAGGGCGACACGGCGGTCACGGACGGGAAGCCACCCGTGCGGCGCAACGCACCGCACAGTGCACCCACGCGCCTCGGCCAATCGATGCACATCCCTTCACAGCACAAGGTGTGACGCGCAACACTCGCAGGCGCATGGACGTTGCCGCCTTGGGCCACCGAAGGACCCGCGGAAGTGAGGGCAAGTCATGTCCGTTCACGACGAACTGATGTCAGTCCAGCGCAGTCTCGACGAAGTGTTCCGGTCGCTGGGACGCCTGGAGAAGCAGCTCGGTACCGGCGGCCTGGAGATGCGCCGCGTCCGGGCCGACGCCAGCCACCTGCGCGAGAGCGTCGCCCTGCTGCGCGACGCCGCCGCGTCACCGACCGCGCCGAACCGCCCCGAGCTGGTCACCATCTCGGACGCGCCGTACGACCCGTCGCTGTGGGTCGACTCGGACGACGAGGGTCTGGGCGCCCGGGACCGGCGCGCTCCCTGACCCGGGGAGGAGTCGAGCGCGACCGGCACCTCAACCCGAAACCGACCGGAGTCGTCACGTGGCCACTGGTACGGAACCCCCTGCCACCGAACCCCAGCCCCGAAGCGGCGGTGTGCGGGGCGCTGCGCGGGCCGCGATCACCGCCCCGCACCTGCGCACCGACCGCTGGTGGCTGGCCCCGGCCGGCACGGCCGCGGGCCTGCTCGCCTTCATCGTCTACTCGACGTGGCGGGCCTTCGCCGACACCGACTACTACGCGGCACCGTACGTCTCGCCCTTCTACTCCCCCTGCCTGGCGGAGCGGTGCGAGCCGATGCGGTCAGGTCCGAACTGGGAGATCTTCGGCAGCTGGTGGGGCATCTCGCCGGCGATCATCATCCTGGTCTTCCCGCTCGGCTTCCGCCTGACCTGCTACTACTACCGCAAGGCCTACTACCGGGGCTTCTGGGCCTCGCCGCCGGCCTGCGCGGTGGCCGAGCCGCACAAGAAGTACACCGGTGAGACCCGCTTCCCGCTGGTCCTTCAGAACATCCACCGGTACTTCTTCTACGCCGCGATCGTGGTCGCCGGAATCCTGACCTACGACACCGTGCTCGCCTTCCGCGACGAGACCTACGCCTGGGGCCACATGGGTCTCGGCACGCTGGTGTTCCTGGTCAACATCGTGCTGATCTGGGCGTACACCCTCTCCTGCCACTCCTGCCGGCACATCGTCGGCGGCAAGCTCAAGCACTTCTCCCGGCACCCCGTGCGCTACCGGATGTGGCAGTGGGTGGGGAAGCTCAACGCCCGGCACATGCAGCTCGCCTGGGCGTCGCTGGTGAGCGTGGCGCTCGCCGACTTCTACGTCTATCTGGTCGCGTCCGGTGCCTTCGACGATCCGAGGTTGTTCTGATGTCCGTGGTCGACCGGCAGGAGTGGGACGTCGTCGTGGTGGGCGCGGGCGGCGCGGGCCTGCGCGCGGCCATCGAGGCACGCGAGCGCGGCGCCCGCACGGCCGTGATCTGCAAGTCGCTGTTCGGCAAGGCCCACACGGTGATGGCCGAGGGCGGCATCGCGGCCAGCATGGGCAACGCCAACCCCAACGACAGCTGGCAGGTCCACTTCCGCGACACCATGCGGGGCGGCAAGTTCCTCAACCAGTGGCGCATGGCCGAGCTGCACGCCCAGGAGGCCCCGGACCGGGTCTGGGAGCTGGAGACGTGGGGCGCGCTGTTCGACCGGACGAAGGACGGCCGGATCTCGCAGCGCAACTTCGGCGGCCACGAGTACCCGCGCCTCGCCCACGTCGGCGACCGCACGGGTCTGGAGCTGATCCGCACCCTCCAGCAGAAGATCGTCGCCCTCCAGCAGGAGGACTTCAAGGAGACCGGCGACTACGAGTCCCGGCTGAAGGTCTTCCAGGAGTGCACGGTCACGCGTGTCCTGAAGGAGGACGGCCGCGTCTCGGGCGTCTTCGCCTACGAGCGCGAGTCGGGCCGCTTCTTCGTGCTGGAGGCACCGGCCGTGGTGATCGCGACGGGCGGTATCGGCAAGTCCTTCAAGGTGACGTCGAACTCGTGGGAGTACACCGGCGACGGCCACGCGCTGGCCCTCCTCGCGGGCGCTCCCCTGCTGAACATGGAGTTCGTGCAGTTCCACCCGACCGGCATGGTCTGGCCGCCGTCGGTCAAGGGCATCCTCGTCACCGAGTCGGTGCGCGGCGACGGCGGGGTGCTGCGCAACTCCGACGGCAAGCGGTTCATGTTCGACTACGTCCCCGACGTCTTCAAGGACAAGTACGCCGAGACGGAGGAGGAGGCCGACCGCTGGTACGACGACCCGGACCACAACCGGCGTCCCCCCGAGCTGCTCCCCCGCGACGAGGTCGCCCGGGCGATCAACGCCGAGGTGAAGGAGGGGCGCGGCTCCCCGCACGGGGGCGTGTTCCTCGACGTGTCGACGCGCATGCCCGCCGAGGTGATCAAGCGGCGGCTGCCGTCGATGTACCACCAGTTCAAGGAGCTGGCGGACGTCGACATCACGGCCGAGCCGATGGAGGTCGGGCCGACCTGCCACTACGTGATGGGCGGGGTCGCGGTCGAGTCCGACACGGCGGCGGCGCGCGGGGTGCCCGGGCTGTACGCGGCCGGTGAGGTCGCCGGCGGCATGCACGGCTCGAACCGGCTGGGCGGCAACTCCCTGTCCGACCTGCTGGTGTTCGGCCGCCGGGCGGGCCGGCACGCGGCCGAGTACGTGGCGGAGCTGGGCGGGACGCGGCCCGCGGTGGACGACGCCCAGGTCGACGCGGCGGCGGCCGAGGCCCTGCGGCCCTTCTCGGCCGAGGCGGAGACCGAGGAACCGGCGGGCGGCCCGCCGGAGAACCCGTACGCCCTGCACCAGGAACTCCAGCAGACCATGAACGACCTGGTCGGCATCATCCGCCGTGAGACGGAGATGAAGCAGGCCCTGGAGAAACTGGCCCAGTTGCGGGTCCGGGCGCGCCGGGCCGGGGTCGAGGGGCACCGGCAGTTCAACCCGGGCTGGCACCTCGCCCTGGACCTGAGGAACATGCTGCTGGTCAGCGAGTGCGTGGCGCGGGCCGCGCTGGAGCGCACCGAGTCGCGCGGCGGGCACACCCGGGAGGACCACCCGGGCATGGACCGCGCGTGGCGCCGGATCAACCTGCTGTGCGCGCTCACCGACCCGACGGGCGGCCTGGCGGCGACGGACCCGGTCCGCGGCCAGATCACCCTCACCCGTGAGACCACCGAACCCGTCCGTGCCGACCTGCTCGCCCTGTTCGACAAGGAGGAGCTGGTCAAGTACCTCGCCGAAGAGGAGCTCCACGAATGAGCGGCTATACGGCCCACTTCAGGGTGTGGCGCGGGGACGTGAGCGGCGGCGGCCTTGAGGACTTCGAGGTCGAGGTCAACGACGGCGAGGTGGTGCTCGACATCGTCCACCGCCTCCAGGCCACCCAGGCGCCCGATCTCGCCGTGCGCTGGAACTGCAAGGCCGGCAAGTGCGGTTCCTGCTCGGCGGAGATCAACGGCCGCCCGCGGCTGATGTGCATGACGCGCATGTCGGTCTTCGACCGGGCGGAGACGATCACGGTCACGCCCCTGCGCGCCTTCCCGGTGATCCGCGACCTGGTCACGGACGTCGGCTTCAACTACCAGAAGGCCAGGGAGGTCCCCGCCTTCGTGCCGCCGGCCGGTGTGGGGCCCGGCGAGTACCGCATGATGCAGGAGGACGTGGACCGGCCGCAGGAGTTCCGCAAGTGCATCGAGTGCTTCCTGTGCCAGGACACCTGCCATGTGGTGCGGGACCACGAGGAGAACAAGCAGGCGTTCGCCGGGCCCCGCTTCCTGATGCGGGTGGCGGAGCTGGACATGCATCCGCTGGACGCGGCGGCGGAGGCGGGCCTGGACCGCAAGACCACCGCCCAGGACGACCACGGCCTCGGCTACTGCAACATCACCAAGTGCTGCACGGAGGTCTGCCCCGAGGGCATCAAGATCACCGACAATGCCCTGATCCCCCTGAAGGAACGGGCTGCCGACCGCAAGTACGACCCGCTGGTGTGGCTCGGTTCGAAGATCAGGAGGCGCTCCTCGGCAGGCTGACGGGGCGGCTCGGACCCGGTCATCGCACCCAGTCCTCCTTGTAGGCACGCCAGTCGGCCTCGGTGGCGGCGAAGTCGATGTACAGCGCGACGCCGAACCGGGCCCGGTCGGCGTCCGTGCGGGACAGGCCCAGGCGGACACCGCGTACGGCGGCGGGGACGGTCTCGGCGTGGTCCCAGTGCCCGAAGCGGTTCTCGTGGAAGAAGGGCAGGCCCATCAGCAGGTCGGTGGAGGGCGGGGTGACCTCCAGCGCGAGGGAGGTCTGCTGCGCGACATAGCCGCCGTAGGTGCTCTCGAGGGGCTGCATCGTGTCGTACGACATCATGGCGATCTGGTCGACGCGGCGGGCGACCTGGCCGAAGAACTCCTGCGACCACCACTTGGGGTGGCCGGTGACGCCGCCCCACAGGGTGTGGAAGGCCGGGAGCGGGTCGATCTGGTGTGAGGCGACCGACAGCCGGGCGCCCCGGGAGCGGGTCTCGGCGCGCAGGGCGTCGAGGAGGGCGAGGTAGTTCCGGTCGCCGGAGTGCAGCGGCTCCAGGTCGAGGTGGACGCCCTCGTAACCGGTGTCCAGGATCTGGCGGGCGGAGCGCAGGACGGCGGCGCGCGTCCCCGGCTCCTCCAGGCGCATGCCCTCCTCGCTCTCGGTGGCCAGCACGTCGCCCAGGAACGCCTGGACGCGGACGCCGGGGAGCTTGTCGTGCACGGCGTCGATGAACCAGCGCGCCCTCGGGTACGCCGACTCGGGGAGGGTGCCGTCGTGTTCCAGCGGTCCCGAGTGGACGTACAGGTCGCGGATGCCGGTGCCGTCGAGGCGCCGGGCCAGCGCGGTGACGTCGGCGTCCTTCTTGCGGCCGTCGATCCAGGCGTGGCCGAGCCAGAGGGCGTCGCGGCCGCGGGTGCGGGTGCCGTCGGCCGGGTCGCCCATGTAGGTGATGCGCAGGGCCGTCAGCGCGCAGAGGACGGGGAGCAGGAGGAGCACGGTCAGGGCGATGGCCGTGCGTCGGAGCAGGCGCCGGCGCCTCGTGCGGCGGTCATGACCGGGCGCGGGGTCCGCCTCGGGCGCTGCGGCGTTCTCGCTGTCGGCGGCTTCCGCGCGGGCCATGCCGTCTCCCCCCGGTGGCGCGTTGACGTTGCCGGAGAGGACGATCAGCATGCGTGTTCGGTTGCGGGTCAGAAGAGGCTCAGCAGCGCCTCCGCCGGATCCGTCAGGCTCGTGTCGCCTCCGGGCAGGGGCAGTTCGAACCACACCGTCTTGCCCCGGGGCGTGCGGCGGGAGCCCCACGCGGCGCTGAGCAGGCCGACGAGCTGGAGGCCGCGGCCGCCCTCGTCGGTGTCGCGTGCTCGGCGGCGGCGGGGCTGGACCAGGCCGGAGTCCCAGACCTCGCACACGAGGGTGCGGTCGAGCAGGAGGCGCAGGCGGATCTCGCCCTCGCCGTAGCGCAGGGCGTTGGTGACCAGTTCGCTGACGAGGAGCTCCGTGGTGTCGACCAGGGGTTCCATGTCCCAGGCGAGCAGCTGGGCGCGCGCGTACTCACGGGCCCGGCCCACGCTGCGCGGCTCGCGCGGCAGGGTCCAGTCGCCGACGGAGTCCGTGGGCAGTCCCTGTACACGTGCCATCAGCAGCGCGATGTCGTCCTCGCCGTGATGGGTGTCGAGGGTGTTGAGGACGTGGTCGCAGACGTCCTCCAGCGGCTGGGTGGGGTCGGCGAGAGCGCTGACGAAGGCCTGGAGGCCCTCGTCCAGGGGGTGGTCACGGCTTTCGACCAGGCCGTCCGTGTAGAGCGCGAGCAGGGCGCCTTCGGGCAGTTCGACCTCGACCTCCTCGAAGGGTTCCCCGCCGACGCCGAGCGGCATGCCGGGCGGCACGTCGAGCATCAGCGCCGGCTCGCCCGGCTCGACCAGGACGGGCGGCAGATGGCCCGCGTTGGCGAAGGTGCAGCGCCGGGTGACGGAGTCGTAGACGGCGTAGACGCAGGTGGCGAGGTACACCTCCGACAGGTCCGCCTCGCGGGGGCGGCGGGCCGCCCGGGTCGCCTGCTGCACGCCGCCGGGGGCTCCGAGGTTGCGGGCGATCTCGTCCAGCTGGGAGAGCACCTCGGCCGGTTCCAGGTCGAGCTGGGCCAGGGTGCGGACCGCCGTGCGCAGTTCGCCCATGGCGACGGCGGCGCGCAGGCCGCGGCCCATGACGTCGCCGACGACCAGCGCGGTGCGATGGCCGGGGAGTTCGATGACGTCGAACCAGTCCCCGCCGACCTCGCTGGGCCGGCCGGTGTTGACGCTGCCGGGCAGGTAGCGGCAGGCGATGTCCAGGCCGGATGCCTCGGGGTCGCCGGGCGGGAGCAGGGACCGTTGCAGTATCAACGCGCGTTCGTGCTCGCGCCGGTACAGGCGCGCGTTGTCGATGCAGACCGCGGCCCGGGCGGCGAGTTCGACGGCCAGGTCACGGTCGCGGTCGCCGAACGGCTCGCTGCCCTTGGTGCGCGCGAACTGCACGAGCCCGACGACGGTGTCGTGGGCGACCATCGGCACGGCGAGCGTGCCCTGCACGAGCCCGCCGTCCTCGCCCGGGACGATCTGCGGGCGGGCCGTGCGCAGGGCGTCCGCGCAGGGCGAGTTGAACGGGTAGTGGTGGACGGCGCCGACCGAGACGGGCACACCGGCGCCCGCGAAGGGCTCGTCGGACACGGCGCTGGCGAAGGCCACACGGCGCAGTTCGGCGCTGCCGTCGGCGAGCCCCGGCGGGGTCTCGTCGCCGGCCAGCAGTCCCTGGTAGAGGTCGACGGTGGCCAGGTCGCAGAAGCCGGGGACGACCACGTCGAGGAGCTGGCGGGCGGTGGTCTCCAGGTCGAGGGAGTTGCCGATGCGGGCGCCCGCCTCGTTCAGCAGGGCGAGGTTGCGCCGGGCGGCGGCGGCCTCGCGGGCGGCGGCGCGCCGGGCGGTGATGTCGGTGCCGAGCCAGGCGATGCCGATGGGGCGTCCCGAACCGCTGTGCACGCGGTAGAGGTTGACCGACCAGTGCCGGCGTTCGTCGGAGCCCGGCACGAAGCCCGTGACGTGCATGTCCGTGATGGAGTTGCCGCTCTCCAGCACGCGGCGCAGGGTCGCGGCGACCCGCTCGGCCTCGCCGCGCGGGAGGTAGTCGTGGACGCCCTTGCCGCGGTGGTCGTCGGGCGTGCCGCCGAAGATGGACGCGAAGCGCTGGTTGGCGCGGCGGACCCGCAGGTCGGGGTCGATCAGCAGGAAGCCGAACGGGGATTGACCGAAAATGGCCTGCGAGGCGGCCAGGTCCGTCTCGATGCTGCGCAGGGTGCGCACGTCGACGACGATGCAGACGGCCGCCTTCTCGCCCTCCTCGGTACGCGTCGGCATGACGTACACCTCGGCGAGGCCCTCGTGGCCGCACTCCCCCTCGACGCCCTTCGGCATCCGGAAGGGCACCACGCCGGTCCACTCGCGGCCGTCGAGGATCTCGGCCATCTTGCGCATGCCGCGCTCGCGGTGGCGCGGGTCGATGAACGCCTCGATGGGGTCCATGCCGACGGCGCGGTCGCCGGGGATGCCGAAGAGGTGCTCGGCGCGCAGGCTCCACTGCTCGACCAGCCCGTCGGGGCCGATGGAGAAGGACGCGACCTTGATGTAGTCGTAGATGGATCCGGGAGGACTGCTCTGCCAGATCGCGTCCGCGGAGCGCCCCATCTCGGCGGCGGGCGCACCGTCCACCGCGGGGACCGGGCTGTCGGCAGCCCGCGCCCTCGCGCCCTCCGACGGGTCCCCGGACTCCGAGGCCCTCGCTGGTATCTCGCTCACGCGAACCGTCCCCTCCAGCTCACCGCGCCCGGCACCGGTCACCGGGGGCGGCTGCCCGCAGTATCCAGCACTACGGTGCCGCACAACACGGTGTTCACGATCACAGCACGGTCCCGATGGTTTTCGGTCCGGACCGTGACAACACTTCCAGTCTTCTAACCAGGGGACACGTCGTCGAACCCCGTCCGCCGGCAACCGCCACTGGCCTGAACCAATCGCTCTACAGGGGGAGGACGTACGTACACCGGATTTTCACTCCGGCAGCGCGAGTTCGAACCAGACCGTCTTGCCCGTGGTGCCCGGCCGGGTACCCCAGCGGCGGGAGGACGAGGCCACCAGGTGCAGTCCGCGGCCACTCTCGTCCTCCAGCCGTGCGGCGCGCTCGCGGGGCGGGTCCGGCAGCGGGTCGGAGACCTCGACCAGGAGGACGGCGCCGAGGCCGGAGGGGCGCACCAGGCGTACTCCGATGGGGCCCGTGGCGTGCCGCAGGGCGTTGGTGACCAGCTCGCTGACCAGCAGGGCCGCGAGATCGGCGAGGCTGTCGAGGTTCCAGTCACGGAGTTGGCCGCGTACGGCCTGACGGGCGGTGCGCACGGCGCCCGGCTCGGCGGGAAAGGTCCACTCGGCGCAGCCGCCTTCGGGGTCGATCACGCCGATCACTTCCCGGGCAGAAGCCTCACCCATGTCCGGTTTCATGGGGTTAATGGGCACATACCCGATATCCAGGGCGGAGTACCGCGCGAGACGGCGCACTGTGACACGAAAGGCGCAGGGGCGCCCGTGGAGCGCTGGGGCGAAGCCGCACGCCCCCGTCCTGCGTCAGGCGCCGGGTTCTCGCACCGGTCCGGTGCCGGGGTGGCCGGACGCCAGGCGGCCGGCGACGGCGAGATGTGCGAGAGCCTGCCGTACGGCCGGGACGTCCTGTTCCAGCCAGGTCACGTCCCAGATCTCGTCGGGGGCGAGCCAGCGCAGCTCGTCGTGGTCCTCCAGGGGCTCGGGGGCGGCGGAGCCGGGCCGCAGCCGGGCGGTCCACACCTGAAGGACGTAAGGGGGCCGCAGCGGCCACTGGCCCGGGACGCGCCCGCCCACCTCGGCGTCGACGCCGAGTTCCTCGCGCAGCTCCCGCGCGAGCGCCGCGTCGGCCGTCTCGCCGGGCTCGACCTTGCCGCCGGGCAGTTCCCAGCGCCCGGCCAGCTCGGCGGGGGCGCTGCGCCGGGCGGCCAGCAGCCGCCCGTCCTCGACCAGCGCGGCACCTACGACGATCCGCTCACTCATGCGGGGGAGCCTACGGGAGTCCCGCCGATCGCCGCCGCCCCTCCCGGGGCGGCCTCGCGGCAGTCAGTCGTGCACCACGGCGGAGCCGTTCTGGCCGAGCCGCTCGACCCAGTACAGCTGCTTGTGGCCGCGGCCGTCGAGGCTGTCCGCGATCTTCTGGGCCTCCGCCCGGGTCGCGTACCGGCCCACGCGGTAGCGGTTGCCGTTGTCGTCCTCTCGTATCACGAGCCAGGGAAGAGTGACCGTGCTGTCGTTCATCGCGCCCCTCCACTTCCCACCCGCGGCCTGTGCCGTGCCCCACCCGCTAAGGAAACCGCAATGCGCATATGCCCGAGCCTACGCCTAACCTTCACGGAGCGAATACGGCTTTTCACAAAGAGGTACGCAACAAGCCAGGACACAGGGGGCGCACGCAGATGAACGCGCCGTCCGCGCACTACGGCGCAACCCGTGGGAGGCATACCGCATACACCAGCCTCGACCTGGGTGAACGACAGCCGGCCGCGGGGCCCGCACCGGCCGGGCCCGCGTCCGCGCACGCGGCCGTCGTGTGAGCGGGGCATGCGGGGAGCGCGCGCCGGGGCGGATGTGAGTGTTCGCTACTTGACCGGAAGGTGGTAGGCGACCCGGTACCGATCGGCCGGGATGACCACGTCGGCCGTCTCCACCGGGCGCCCGGAGGCGTAGAACGTGCGCTGGATGACCAGCACCACGTGCCCCGGGACGCCGCCCAGGACGAGCAGCTCCTCGGCGAGGCCGGGCCGGGCGCCGACCTCCTCCGTGACGTTGTCCACGATCACGTCGATGGCGCGCATCCGCTCGACGACGCCCATGCCGCCGACCGGCCCCTCCTCCGGCAGCATCACGGGCGTACGCCCCGTCACGGCGAGGGGCTCCCAGGACGTGGAGAGCATCATCGCCTCGCCGCCCTCTCGGTAGAGGTACCTGGTGCACATGACCCGCTCGCCCGGCTCGATCCCCAGCCGCTCGGCGACGGCGACACTCGCCTCGGACTGCTCGCTGCTCGACTCCCAGGTGCCGCGGCCGTCACCGTCGGCCTGCTCCTGGCGGAACGCGGTCGCCCCGCCGGTCGGGCGGAAGCCGGAGCGGGAGATGCGCCGGGGCACGGGCCGCTCGCGCACATACGTCCCCGAGCCGGAGCGGCCCTCGACGAGGCCTTCCGCCATGAGCACCTTGCGGGCCTCCAGCGCGACGGTGTCCGAGACCCCGTACTCCTGGCGGATTCTGGCCTGGGAGGGGAGGCGGGTGTGCGGTGGCAGCTGACCGTCGACGATCTTCTGGCGGAGATCACCCGCGACGCGCAGATACGCCGGCTGCTCACCGAATGTCACTGGCCGCTCCCATCAGGTTGTACAGACAGCAACAGCGTGGCAACCCTGGGTTGTGCGGTGCAAGCAAAGGCCAGAGAATCACTCGATGTGATGACATGGCGGCCCTGAGGGCTTTACGCAGGCACTTTCTCCCCGCTATGGCGGCCCCTACACCTGCGCTGCGGAGTGGCGCGTCCCCTCCTCCCCGGCGGTCGGCGGAGTCGTCGCCGGCGCGAGGGCCTTGCGCGCCGTGACGGTCACCGGGCCGTCCACGGACCCAAGCGCCTTGTCGTAGAGCGTGAAGTGCGCGTCGGCCGCCGGGGTCACTCCCCGCCCGTCACCCGCCGGCAGGCCTCCGCGTACGCCCGTACCAGGGGCCGTCCTGCCTCGTCGCGGCGCCAGGCCAGGGCGTAGCGGCCGGGGGTGACGCCGTGGACCGGGCGGGTCGTCACTCCGCCGAGGGTGAGCAGGGGGACGTTGCCCGCGGCCACGAGGCAGACGCCGAGGCCGGCGGTGAGGGCCTCGTAGGTCTCCTCCGTGCTCGCGATCTCGGCGCCGATGCGGGGCGGGCGGCCGCCGCGGGCGTCGAGGGCGAGCCAGAAGTCGCGCAGCGGGCCCGTGCTCTCGGGCAACGCGAGGAACGGCTCGTCGAGCAGGTCGGCGAAGTCGACCGCGGCGCGCCCGGCGAGGGGGTGCGTCTCCGGGAGGGCGACCATGAGCGGTTCCTCGGCGACGACCGTCCAGTCGTAGCGGTCCTGGCCCGGCAGCGGCAGCCAGACGAACGCGACGTCGGTGGTGCCGTCGGCCAGGCCCGCGCTCGGGTCCTCCCAGTTCACCTGCCGCAGGCGCAGGGAGGCCTCCGGGTGCGCCGCCGTGAAGCGGGAGCGGATCGCGGGCAGCAGGCCGCCGCGGACGGGGCTGGTGCTCATGCCGACGACCAGCGCGGCGCGCCGCGCCGACCGGACGGCGTCGACCGCGGCCCCGGCCTCCTCCCACGCCTCCAGCAGCCCGCGCGCGTGCGGCAGCAGCGCCGTACCGGTGTCGGTGAGGGTTACGCCGTGCCGGTCGCGCAGGAACAGCTCGGTGCCCAGCTGCCGCTCCAGTGCCCGGATCTGTTTGCTGAGCGCGGGCTGGGACACGTAGAGGCGCTCGGCGGCGCGGGTGAAGTGCAGTTCCTCGGCCACCGCGACGAAGTAGCGCAGGTCCCGCAGGTGTACGTCCATGGTCATGCCCATCGGCTATCACCGAAAGTCTTGGACGTACAACACCCGTATACACAAGGGTGGTTGGTGTCAACGACACGAGACGGGGAGTTGTGATGAACAAGGTGTGGCTGATCACCGGCGCGAGCAGCGGGTTCGGGCGGGCGATCGCCGAGGCCGCCCTGGCGGCCGGCGACGTGGTGGTGGGCGCGGCCCGGCGCCCTCAGGCCCTGGACGACCTGGTCGCCGCCCATCCCGACCGGGTGGAGGCGCTGCGCCTGGACGTCGCCGACACCGGCGCCGCCGAGGCCGCCGTACGGGACGTCGTGGCGCGGCACGGGCGGATCGACGTCCTGGTGAACAACGCGGGCCGGACCCATGTCGGGGCGTTCGAGGAGACCACCGAGGACGAGCTGCGGGCGCTGTTCGACGTGCACGTCTTCGGCCCGGCCGCCCTCACCCGGGCCGTGCTGCCGCACATGCGCGAGCGGCGCTCGGGCGCGATCGTGCAGATGAGCAGCATGGGCGGGCAGCTGTCCTTCGCGGGGTTCTCGGCGTACAGCGCGACGAAGTTCGCCCTGGAGGGCATGTCCGAGGGACTCGCGGACGAGGTCGCGGAGTTCGGCGTCAAGGTGCTGATCGTGGAGCCGGGGGCCTTCCGCACCGGGCTTTTCGAGGCCGGGCGGGCCGGGGCGAGCGCGGACAGCGGGGTGTACGGGAAGGTGAGCCGGACCCGCGGCGCGGTCGAGGGCGGCGACGGCACGCAGCCGGGCGACCCGGCCAAGGCGGCCGCTCTCATCCTGGCCGCGCTGGACGCCGAGTCCACTCCTTTGCGCCTGCCCCTCGGCGACGACGGCGTCAGCGCGGTGCTCGGACACCTCGACCAGGTCCGCGACGAGGTCCTGGCGTGGGAGAAGCGCAGCCGGGACACCGGGTTCGACCGGTAGGGGAAGGCGTCAGCCGGAACCCCGGCGCAGGAGGACGAGTTCGGCGTTCATCTCGGCGAGGAACCGGACCACCACGTCCAGTTCCTCGGGGCTGAAGCGGCCCCTGGCCGCTTCGGTGCTCCGGGCCAGGGGCCGGAAGTAGTCCCGGGCCAGACCCCGGGCCGCTTCGGCGTAGTGCAGGTGCACCACGCGCCGGTCCCCGGCGTCGCGGACCCGGCGGATGTGCCCGGCCCGCTCCAGCCGGTCGAGGCACGCCGTCACCGCCCCGGACGTGAGGTTGAGCTGCCCGCGCAGGCGGCCGGGCGTCATGGGCTCGTCCCCCGCGTCCGGGTCGGAGCCGGCGTCCAGGATCGCGATCAGGGCCTGCATGTCCGTGAGGTGCAGGCCCTGTTCCTGGGCGAACTCCTGGGCGATGCGGTTGAACTCGCTG
The DNA here is from genome assembly GCF_040654575.1 of Streptomyces sp. NPDC050674. Lineage (NCBI taxonomy): Bacteria > Bacillati > Actinomycetota > Actinomycetes > Kitasatosporales > Streptomycetaceae > Streptomyces > Streptomyces sp. NPDC050674. The sequence continues at coordinate 59,377 of NZ_JBFAIG010000002.1, read as the reverse complement.
TTCATCCGGCGCAACAGAACGGCGAAGGTCTGCAACCCGGTGGGGTCGTCCGCCGGAAGAGATGCCATGGATGCACCGGAGCCGTTCATCCCCCCAGCCTAGTATCTCTCAATCATTGAGATACTTTATGAGTGAGTTACTCCTTCCGTGGCTCACTTTCTACGGCTTGGGATGCGCATGAGAACCGCACAGCGTCGGGCCCGATGGCTCGTTCCGCTCGCCCTGCTCCTCGTCTGGCTGGGGGTCGGCGGCACACTCGGTCCCTACGCGGGCAGACTCGGCGAGGTCGCCACCAACGACCAGGCCGCCTTCCTGCCCCGCAGCGCCGAGTCCACCCGCGTGCTCGATGCCCGTGAGGCGTTCGACCGGGCCGAGACGGTGCCGGCCATCGTGGTGTGGACGGCGGACGGGGAACGGTTCTCCGAGGAGCGGCGGGCCGAGGCCGCCCGGGCCGTCGGCGCGCTCGCCGGGAAGCCCGGTGTCGTCGGCCGCCCCTCGCCCGCCCTGCTCTCCGACGACCGGCAGGCGATACAGGCCGTCGTCCCCCTGGAGCCCGGCCTGGGCGACGAACTGCCCACCGCCCTCGACGCGGTGCGCGACGCGGCCCGGGCCGTGCCGGGCACCACGGTGCGGATCGCCGGACCGGCGGCGAGCCAGGCCGATCTGTCGGACGCGTTCGCGGGCATCGACGGACTGCTGCTGGCCGTGGCCCTCGGCGCGGTCCTGCTGATCCTGCTGCTGGTGTACCGCAGCGTCCTGCTGCCGCTCCTGATCATCCTCGGGTCGGTCTTCGCGCTGGGCCTCGCCTGCGCCCTGGTCTACGCGCTGGCCGAGCGGGACGTGGTCCGGGTCGACGGGCAGGTGCAGGGCATCCTGTCGATCCTGGTGATCGGCGCCGCCACCGACTACGCCCTGCTGCTCGCGGCGCGCTTCCGCGAGGAACTGGCCCTGCGCGAGGACCGGTTCGGGGCCGCGGTGGCCGCCGTGCGCCGGTCGTCCGGGGCGATCACCGCCAGCGCCGCCACCGTGGCGCTCGGCCTGCTGGCCCTGCTCGCGAGCGACCTCACCAACAACCGCGCCCTCGGGCCGGTGGGCGCCATCGGCATCGGCTGCGCGGTGCTCACCACGCTCACCTTCCTGCCGGCCGCGCTGGCCCTGCTGGGCCGCACCGCCTACTGGCCCTCCCGGCCCAGGCCCCCGCAGACCTCCGCGGAGGGAACAGGCGTGTGGCGCCGGGTCGCCGGCACGGTGAGCCGCCGTCCGCGGCGGACCTGGGCGGTGACGGCACTCGTCCTGGCCCTCTGCGCGGCCTTCTCGCCCTCGCTGTCCTCCAAGGGCGTGCCGCTCGACGAGATCTTCGTGAACGACGCGCCCTCGGTGGCCGCGCAGCAGACGCTCGGCGCCCACTTCCCCGGCGGGTCCGGCAACCCCGCCGTCATCATCGCCGACGCCGGCCGGACGGCAGAGGTGACGGCCGCCGCGCGCGCCACCGAGGGCGTGGCCTTCGCCGGGGCCGTCTCCGCCTCCGGGCGGCCCGGGGCGGGCACACCGCTCGTCGTCGACGGGCGGGTGCGCATCGACGCCACCCTGACGGCGGCCGCGGACAGCGACGCCGCCAAGGAGACGGTCGAGCGGCTGCGCGCGCGGGTGCACGCGGTGCCCGGGGCCGACGCGCTGGTCGGCGGGTACACCGCGCAGCAGTACGACACCCAGCGGACCGCCGCCCGGGACCGGACGGTCATCGTGCCGATCGTGCTCGCCGTCATCCTGCTGATCCTGATGCTGCTGCTGCGTTCCCTGCTGGTGCCGGTGCTGCTGGTCGCGACCGTGGGGCTCAACTTCCTGGCGACGCTGGGCGTGTCGGCGCTGGTCTTCCCGCACCTGCTCGGGTCCGGCGGCACGGACGCGTCGGTGCCGCTGTACGGCTTCGTGTTCCTGGTGGCACTGGGCGTCGACTACAACACTCTTCCTGATGTCCCGGGTCCGGGAGGAGGCGCTCGCGCACGGCCACCGGCAGGGGGTGCTGCGCGGGCTGACCACCACCGGCGGTGTGATCACCTCGGCCGGTGTGGTGCTCGCGGCCACGTTCGCGGCGCTGATGGTGATCCCCCTGGCGTTCCTGTGCAGATCGCGTTCATCGTCGCCTTCGGGGTGCTGCTCGACACGCTCGTGGTGCGCTCGCTGCTGGTCCCCGCGCTGATGATCGACATCGGGCCGCGGGCGTGGTGGCCGAGCGCCCTGGCCCGCCGGACCCCGCGACGGACCGACGGCGGCACGCTCTCCGGCTGAACCCGTCGCAGCCGCCCGTGCCGTGCATCCGCCGGGGGCGCCGGACCGGAAGTGTTCGCGTCGCGGCCGTGATCCGGCGGCACGTCGACGGCACCGGAGACGGAGGCACGACCATGACGACGGACGGGCGGCGGTTGCACTGCCTGGTCACCGGGGCGTCCGGCTACATCGGCGGGCGCCTGGTGCCGGAGCTGCTGCAAGAGGGCCACCGCGTCCGCTGTCTCGCCCGCTCGCCCGGCAAACTCCGCGACCACCCGTGGGCAGCGCACGCCGAAACCGTCCAGGGGGACGTCACCGACGCGGAGTCGGTCGGCCGCGCGATGCGCGGTGTCGACGTCGCCTACTACCTGGTGCACGCCCTCGGATCCGGCCCCCGGTTCGAGGACACCGACCGCGCCGCGGCCCGGATCTTCGCCGAACAGGCCCGGGCCGCGGGAGTGCGGCGGATCGTCTACCTCGGCGGGCTCACCCCGCGTGGCGTCCCCGAGGGGGCGCTGTCCCCGCATCTGCGCTCCCGGGCCGAGGTGGGAGAGATCTTCCTCGCCTCCCCCGTCCCCGCCACCGTGCTGCGCGCCGCCGTGGTCATCGGCTCGGGCTCTGCGTCGTTCGAGATGCTGCGCTACCTCACCGAACGCCTGCCCGTCATGGTCACCCCGAGCTGGGTGCACACCCGCACCCAGCCCATCGGCGTACGGGACGTGCTGCGCTACCTCGTCGGGTCGGCGACCATGCCGGACGACGTCGACCGGGCCTTCGACATCGGCGGGCCGGACGTCCTCACCTACCGGGACATGATGCTGCGCTACGCCGCCGTGGCCGGGCTGCCGAAGCGGTTCATCCTGCCGGTCCCGGTCCTCACCCCGGGGCTGTCCAGCCACTGGGTCGGCCTGGTCACCCCGGTGCCCGCCTCCCTCGCCCGGCCGCTGACCGAGTCGCTTCGGCACGAGGTGGTCTGCCACGAACACGACATCGCCCGGTACGTACCGGACACCCCGGGCCGGCCGCTGCCCTTCGACGAGGCTCTCGCCCTGGCACTGCGCCGGGTGCGGGAGGCGCAGGTCGCCACGCGCTGGTCGTCGGCCTCGGTGCCCGGGGCGCCCAGCGATCCGCTGCCCACGGACCCGGACTGGGCGGGCGGCAGCCTCTACCAGGACGAGCGGCAGCGGCCGGTCGAGGCGTCCCGGGCGGCCCTGTGGAGGGTGATCGAGGGCATCGGCGGCGACAACGGCTGGTACTCCTCCTCCCTGGCCTGGGCGATCCGGGGCGGGCTCGACCGGTTCGCGGGCGGGGTCGGGCTGCGCCGCGGACGGCGGGACACCGAGCGGCTGCGGGTCGGCGACTCGCTGGACTTCTGGCGGGTCGAGGAGATCGAGCCGGGTCGTCTGCTGAGGCTGCGCGCCGAGATGCGGCTGCCCGGGCTGGCCTGGCTGGAGATGTACGCCGAGACCGACTCCGAGGGCCGCACCCGCTACCGGCAGCGGGCCCTGTTCCATCCGCGCGGCCTGCTGGGCCACGCCTACTGGTGGAGCGTCGCCCCGTTCCACTCCGTCGTCTTCGGCGGCATGGCGCGCAACATCGCCCGGGCGGCCGCGTCCGGTGGCGGCGCCCGCACAGGCCCGGGGCGCCCGCGCGTCCGGCGCCACCGCGCGCGCCGAAGTGCCCGGCAGCACCAGCCGGATTCCGCACCACCGCACCAGGAGTGACGCCATGACCGCCGCGGTCGTCCTGTTCACCTCGGACCTGCGCCTGCACGACCACCCGCCCCTGCGCGCGGCGCTGCGAGCGGCCGACGAGGTGGTGCCCCTGTTCGTCCGCGACCCGGCCGTCCACGCCGCCGGTTTCGACGCGCCCAACCGCGCCGCCTTCCTCGCCGACTGCCTGGCCGACCTGGACGCGGCCCTGCGCCGGCGCGGCGGACGGCTGGTCGTGCGCAGCGGCCCGGTCGCCCGGGAGGTCCGCGCGGTCGCCGCCGCCTGCGGCGCCACGCAGGTGCACCTGGCAGCGGGCGTGACCGGCTTCGCCCACCGCCGTGAGGAGCGGCTGCGCGAGGAGCTCGGCGCCGAGGGGATCGCGCTGCGGGTGCACGACAGCGTGGTCACCGCCGTCGCGCCGGGGGCCGTGACACCGCTCGGCTCCGACCACTTCGCCGTGTTCACGCCCTACATGCGCCGCTGGTCCAGGGAACGGCTGCGCGACCCCCTGCCCGCGCCGCGCGCGGTGCGCGTCCCGGACGCGGTGCGCGGCGAGGAGCCGCCGTCCCGGGCGGGCATGACCGGCCTGTCACCGCGCCTCCCGGACGGCGGGGAGACGGCGGGCCGGGACCGGTTCGCCCGGTGGGCGGACACCGGCCTGCCCCAGTACGAGGAGCGGCACGACGACCTGGCCGGTGACGCGACCTCGCGCCTGTCGCCCTACCTCCACTTCGGGGCGCTCTCGCCGGTGGAGGTCGTACGGCGGGCCCGGGAGAAGGGCGGCGCCGGGGCGGAGGCGTTCGTCCGTCAGCTGTGCTGGCGCGACTTCCACCACCAGGTCCTCGCGGCCCGGCCCGAGACGTCCGTCCGGGACTACCGCGGCCGGGGCGACCGGTGGCGCGGCGAGGAGGAGGCCGCCGAGGACATCGCCGCGTGGCGGGAGGGCCGCACCGGCTACCCGGTGGTCGACGCGGGCATGCGCCAGCTGCGCCACGAGGGCTGGATGCACAACCGGGCCCGGCTGCTGGTGGCGAGTTTCCTGACCAAGACGCTGTACGTGGACTGGCGGATCGGCGCCCGGCACTTCCTGCGGTTCCTGGTGGACGGCGACCTCGTCAACAACCAGCTGAACTGGCAGTGGGTCGCGGGCACCGGCACCGACACCCGCCCCCACCGCGTCCTCAACCCGGTGCTCCAGGGCAGGCGCTACGACCCGGACGGCGCCTACGTACGCCGTTGGGTGCCCGAACTGGCGGATGTCGGCGGCGCGGCGGTGCACGAACCGTGGCGGCTGCCCGCCGGCGAGCGGGCCCGGCTGCGCTACCCCGCGCCGCTCGTCGACCTCGGCGAGGGCCTGGCCCGTTTCCGGCAGGCCCGCGGCGGCGGCTGACAGCCCCGGCGGCACGCGCATCCGAAACACCGCTGTCCGTGGAAGCACTGATGTGCGGATGACCGGAAGCGAGAAGGGGTTGCGCATGCTTGGACCGCGGCCGACGCCGGCCGGACCGGCGGAGACGAACCGTGCCCCGCTCACCGCTCCCGGGGCCACGCGCGCCGTGGAGCACGTCCTGGAGCGGGTGCTGGACACGCGGCTGCGGCAGGCCCGTGAGATCGACACCGTGTTCGCCCACGACATGGCCGAGCGTCTCGCCGCGTTCGTCCGGCGGGGCGGCAAGCGGCTGCGTACGGCGTTCGTGTGGTGCGGCTGGCGGGCCGCGGGCGGCACCGGCGACACCGGCGCGGTCCTGCGCACGGGGGCCGCCCTCGAACTGCTCCAGGCCTGCGCCCTGGTCCACGACGACGTGATGGACGGTTCCCCACTGCGCCGGGGCGCGCCGGCGATGCACGTGGACCTGGCCCGGGAGGCCGGGGCGGGCCGGGCGGACGTGTCCGCCGAGTCGTTCGGGACGTCGGCCGCCGTGCTCGCGGGCGACCTGGCGCTGGCGTGGGCGGACGACCTGCTGACGGAGACGGCGCTGGCCGCACCGCACGGCTCCCGGCTGTACGCCGAGTGGCGGGCCATGCGCACCGAGATGGTCGCCGGGCAGTACCGCGACCTGCGCGCGCAGGCGACCGGCTCGTCCGGTGCCGAGGAGGCCCAGACCATCGCCGTGCTGAAGAGCGCCCGGTACACCGTCGCCCGGCCCCTGGCCCTGGGCGCGTCCCTGGCCGGTGCGGACGCACCCGTCCTGGGCGCGCTGCGGGCGGCGGGCCGGTGCGCGGGGCTGGCGTTCCAGCTGCGCGACGACCTCCTCGGGGCCTTCGGCGACCCGGCGCTGACCGGCAAACCGGCCGACGACGATCTGCGCTCCCGCAAGCTCACGCCGCTCCTCGCGGCCGCCGTCCGGCTCGCCGAGGCCACCGGCGACCGGGACGCCGCCGCCCTGCTCGCCCCGGGCGCGCACGCACGGCCGGAGCACACCGTCGAGCGGATGCGGGCGGCGCTGGAGCGCACGGGTGCCCGGGCCGAGATCGAGGCGAGGATCGCCGGCCTGGCGGCAGCCGGTGTGCGGCACTTCGAGGCGACCGGCGCCGCACCGGCCGTACGGCGGGAGTTCGCCGCCCTGGTCGAGCGGGCCTCGGGCATCGCCCCGCGGCCCGCGGAGGAGCTCGTATGAGGACGGTGACGGGTCCCACGGACCATGTCGTGGTGGTGGGCGCCGGCCTGTCCGGTCTTGCCTGCGCCCTGCATCTGCTGGGCGCGGGCCGCCGGGTCACGCTCGTCGAACGGGACGCCGGGCCGGGCGGCCGGGCCGGGCGTGTACGGCTCGGCGGCTATCTGGCGGACACCGGCCCGACCGTGCTGACGATGCCGCACCTGGCCGACGAGGCGTTCGCGGCCGTCGGCGAGAGCCTGGCACGGCACGTCGAGCTGGTGCCCCTGCACCCCGCCTACCGGGCGGGCTTCGCGGACGGCACGTCGCTCGACGTGCACACCGACGGCGACGCCATGGAGGCGGAGGTGCGGCGCTTCGCCGGACCGGTGGAGGCGGCCGGCTACCGCCGGCTGCGCCAGTGGCTGGAGCGGCTGTACCGGGCGCAGATGCGCCGGTTCATCGACACGAACTTCGACTCGCCCCTGCAGCTGGCGCACCCCGACCTGGCCCGGCTGGCGGCGCTCGGCGGCTTCGGGCGTCTGGACGGCCGCATCGGCCGCTTCCTCTCCGACGCCCGTCTGCGCCGCGTCTTCTCCTTCCAGGCCCTGTACGCCGGGGTGGCACCGGCCCGCGCCCTCGCGGCCTACGCGGTGATCGCCTACATGGACACCGTGGCCGGTGTCTGGTTCCCGAAGGGCGGCATGCACGCGCTGCCCCGGGCGATGGCGGACGTGGCGGCCGGGGCCGGTGCCGACCTGCGCTGGTCGGCCGAGGTGGACGCGCTGGAACGCTCCGCGGGCCGGGTGCGGGCGGTCCGCCTCGCCTCGGGTGAGCGCATCCCGTGCGACGCGGTGGTGCTGACCTGTGAACTGACCGCCGCGCACCGGCTGCTGGGCCGGGCACCGCGGCGCCCGGTCCGGCTGCGGCACTCGCCGTCCGCGGTGGTCCTGCACGCCGGGACCGACCGCACCTGGCCCCACCTCGCCCACCACACGCTGTCCTTCGGCGCCGCGTGGGAGGACACCTTCGACGAACTGACCCGCTCGGGAACGCTGATGAGCGACCCGTCACTGCTGATCACCCGGCCGACCACGCACGACCCCTCCCTGGCACCGCCGGGCCGCCACCTCCACTACGTCCTGGCGCCCTGCCCCAACACCGACGTCGGCCCCTCCGCCGCCGCCTGGCGGGACCTGGGCCCGCGCTACCGGGACCGTCTGGTCGCCGAGCTGGAACGCCGCGGCCTCGACGGCTTCGCGGCCGGCGTGGAGGAGGAACTGCTGGTCACCCCGCTCGACTGGACGGCCCAGGGGCACGCGGCGGGCAGTCCCTTCTCCGTCTCCCACACCTTCGCCCAGACCGGCCCCTTCCGGCCGCGCAACCTCGTACGCGACCTGGACAACGTGGTGCTCGCGGGCTGCGGGACCACGCCCGGCGTCGGCGTCCCGACCGTGCTCATCAGCGGCAAACTCGCCGCCGCCCGCGTCACCGGGGGCCGCACCCGGGCGACCCGGGCGATCCGGCGCCCGCACCACCGCCCGTCCGCCCCGACCGGAGCAGGTGCCCATGACCCGTCGTGAACTGGACGCCGCCGGGATCACCGACCCCGGCCTGCGCAGCGCCTACGGCCGGTGCCGGCAGCTCAACGCCCGGCACGGCCGGACCTACTTCCTGGCCACGCGCCTGCTCCCACTGGAACGCCGTACGGCCGTGCACGCGCTGTACGGCTTCGCCCGCTGGGCCGACGACATCGTCGACGACCTGGACCGGCGGCTGACCCCCGACGAGCGGGACCTGCTGCTGAAGCGGCTGGAGGGCGACCTCGCGCACGCCCTGCGCAGCGGCGGCGGGACCGAGCCGGTGGTCCGGGCCGTGGCGGACACCGCCGAGCGCTACGGCATCGAGGTGGACCTGTTCGCCGACTTCCTCGCCTCGATGCGCGCCGACCTGACCGTCACCGACTACCCGACCTACGCCGATCTGCGGGCCTACATGCACGGCTCGGCCGCGGTGATCGGCCTTCAGATGCTGCCCGTACTGGGCACGGTCGTCCCCCGCGAGGAGGCGGCTCCGCACGCGGCGGCCCTCGGTGTGGCGTTCCAGCTGACCAACTTCCTGCGGGACGTGGGCGAGGACCTGGACCGCGGCCGTGTCTACCTGCCCGCCGACCTGCTCGCCGCGCACGGCGTGGACCGGGCGCTCCTGCTCTGGAGCCGGCGGACCGGCCGCCGCGACCCGCGCATCCGGGCGGCGCTGGCTGCGGCCGAGGCCATGACCAGGGACGTGTACCGGACGGCACGGCCGGGCATCGCGATGCTCGACCCGAGGGTGCGCCCCTGCGTCAGCGCCGCCTGCACCCTGTACGGCGGCATCCTCGACGCGATCGCGCGGCACGACTACACCGTGCTGCACCACCGCGCCGTGGTGCCCCGCCGGCGGCGGGCGGCCACCGCCGCGGCGGGTGTCCTGAAGGTGGCCACCGCACGGTGGCGTGCGGGGCACGCGGCGGATCGCGCCGCACTGGAACGGAGAGGACCGGGCCGTGGCTGACCGAGCGGACAAGGCACGCTGGACATCACCGCTGCGGCGGCGCCGCGGCCCGGGCTGGGCGGAACAGACGCCGACCTGGCGCGCGGCCCGGCCGGCGCTGATCGCGGACGCGCTCAAACGGGCCTGCGCACGGCCCGGTGGCAACTGGTTCGTGGTGGGCGCCTCCCGGGACGTGCGCCCCGGCCGCCCCTACGGCAGGACCGTCGGCGGCGCGGAGGTGGTGCTGTGGCGCTCGCGGTCGGGTGACCTGCGGGCCGGGCCCGGTGTCTGCCCGCACCTCGGGGCACCGCTGCGGGACAGCCGGGTGGTGTGCGGCACCTTGATGTGTCACTGGCACGGACTGGCCCTGGACGGTTCCCCGTTCGCGGGCTGGCTGCCGTACCCCGCCCACGACGACGGGGTGCTGGTGTGGGTGCGGCTGGACGCGGCCGGCGGTGAGGAGCCGACGGAGCGGCCGGTGGTTCCGGCCCGTCCCGCCGCCGGAGCCGGGGTGGACGCCGTGTTCACGGCGGCCGGGCGGTGCGAGCCGCAGGACGTGGTGGCCAACCGCCTCGACCCGTGGCACGGCTCCTGGTTCCACCCGTACTCCTTCGTCGACCTGACGGTCGTGAGGGAGCCGCGGGGCGACGAGGACGACGCCTTCGTGGTCGACGTCTCCTTCCGGGTGGCGGGCCGTCTGGTGGTGCCCGTGCGGGCCGAGTTCACCGCGCCGGAGCCACGCACCGTCGTCATGCGCATCACCGACGGCGAGGGAGCCACGTCCGTGGTGGAGACCCATGCCACGCCGCTGACCGCACCGGACGCGCGGCAGCCGCGGACGGCCGTGATCGAGGCGGTCGTCGCCACCTCGGACCGGCCCGGCTTCGCCCTGGCCCGGGCCGCGGCCCCGTTGCTGCGCCCGTTGATGCGGAGCACGGCCGGGCGCCTGTGGCGCGACGACCTGGCCTACGCCGAGCGGCGCTGGGAATTGCGCAGCACGGGGCGTTTTCCCGGGTGATGTGCCGGGCCGGGCGGACCTGCCGGGGATGGCCCCTCCGGCCGGCCCGGCGTCACCGGTGTGGTGGGCGGGCCGCGAGCGCGCCCAGTGCCCGCAGCACCCGGGAGCGGCCCGCGCGCGGCACCGTCCACAGCACCTGGCCCCGGACGCCCCACCCGGCGAGCAGGGCGTTGGACGCCAGGAAGCCGGTGGTGGCGGCACGTTCCATCAGGGCCACGGGCAGGTCGCAGCGCAGCCCGTCCCCGGCCAGCACGAGCCACGGGTGGGGAGTCTCCACGGTGGGGCGCCGATGGTGGGTGCCGACCGGGAACAGCGGGCAGTCGGAGCGCCACTCGTGCCGGGCGTCGACGACCCGCGCCTGACGGGTCTCCGGGTAGATCCGCCGCAACTGCCCGAGCAGCGCGTCCTGCACGCCCCGGGGGTCCGCGCCCGGGCCGACGGCGTAGGCGTGCAGTTCCACGACGGAACCGGCGTTCTTCGCGGCCCAGCGGGCGGCCTCGCCCTCGTAGCGTTCCAGGACGCTGATGTTGTCCAGACCGTCGTAGCCGCTGGTGCCGAGGAAGCCGGGGCGGTCGGCGCGCACCGGCCGGTCCAGCCAGAGCCGCGAGACGAGGAACGGCGGGGCGGTGCGCAGGGCGGCGATGTCCTCGCGCCAGGCAGGGGTGCCCAGGCCGGGCGAGGCGGCCACCACCCGGCGCAGCCCCTCGGTGTCCAGGGCGAGCACCACGGCGTCGTGCCGGCCGGTCCCGGTGCCGGTGCGCACCTCGGCCCCGGCGGGACCGGCGGGGTCCACGGCCAGGACGGGCGTGCCGGTGCGGACGGTCGTGCCGAGGCGCTGGAGGTAGTCGGCGAGCGGTTCCCACAGGGCCTGCGGGAAGGGCTCGTCGGGCACGTCGAAGAGCAGCCCCTCCGAGGAGCCGAGGAAGTAGATGTGGAACATCAGCATCAGCTCGGCGGCGGAGAGTTCGCGCGGATCGGCGAAGAAGCTGCGCGAGAACACCTCGAAGGCCAGGTGGTGCGCGGCCTCGGGGAAGCGGACGCGTTCCAGGAAGTCGGTCGCGCTGACGTGGTCGAAGCGTGTGTACACGCCGGGCACGCGCACGTCCATCAGCGGCAGCGCCGCCCGGGCGTCCAGGGCGGCCAGGTCGCGCAGGCCGAAGGTGGGGCTGAGGGCGACGAACCCGAGGGCGCTGAGGGGCGGGGTGCGCGGGACGCGGGCGAAGCCGTCGGTCAGCCCTGCGCTGTGCCGCAGGGGGTAGTCGGGCAGCGGGGTGAGGCGGGCGAGGCCGGGGTCGGTGCGCCGCAGCAGGCCGCGCAGGTTGTAGTACTGCCGGAAGAAGGCGTGGAAGCCCCGGCTCATGGTGACGTCCGAGCCGTCCGCCAGCCGGGTCGGGTGGCCGGCGAGGCGGCCGCCCAGGGACTCCTCCCGTTCGTACAGGGTCACCCGGGCGCCGCGTTCGGCCAGTCCGGTGGCCGCGGCGAGTCCGGCGATGCCGCCACCGACGACGGCGACGGACGGCGCGTCAGCGCGTGCGAACCGGTCCCGGCCGGGCTGGGGCATCAGCCCCTCGGCCCGGCGGTCCCGGCCGCGACGCGCGGCCGGGCGGGTACGCGCCCGGCGGCTCTCGGGTGTGCTGTCCGAGGGACTCATCGGAGGACTCATCGAGTGGCCTCCCCGGCCGCGGCTGACCCGTTGCGGGCGACGAAGGTGTGCGTGATGCCGGTCTGCCACCCGGCGAGGGGCAGGGCACGTGCGCCCGTGAACCCGGCCCTCGTCAGCCGCCCGGTGAAACCAGAGGCCGTGTCGAAGTCGAGGACGCTGTGCCACAGGTGCCGGTACAGGGCCCGGTCACCGGTGAGCGTGCCCACCGGGATGATCACCCCCTGGCACACGGCCGTCCACAGCGCCCGGTGCGCGGGCGAGCCGCCGAGGCTGTACTCGTGGACGGCGAGCCGCCCGCCCGGCCGCAGCAGGAACCGCACCGTGGCGAGGACGCCGTCCGGGTCGGAGACGTTGCGGAACAGGTAGGCGGCGAAGACCGCGTCGAACGGGCCTTCGCCGGCCGTCGGCAGCTCCTCGGCACTCAGGTGCAGGAAGCGCACCCCGTCGGGCCACGGCTTGGCCAGCGCCCGCCGCAGCATGCCCGCGGAGGCGTCCACGGCGGTGATCCGGGCGCGGGGCGCGGCCCGCAGCAGGGCCCGGGTGGAGGCGCCGGTGCCGCAGCCGAGATCGAGCAGGTGCAGACCGGCCCCTTCCGCAGGGAGGCGCAGCCGGCGGGCCGAGCGCAGCAGGTCGGTGCGGTAACCGGGGTTGAGGCCGGTGAGACGGTCGTAGGTGCCGGACGCGTGGTCGAAGGCGTGGGCCAGGTCGCGGTCGCGCAGCAGGGTCATCGAGGGCTCTCTCCGGTTCTGGTTCCGGTTCCGGTTCCTGGGGCGGGGTGGGTGCGGCGGGGCAGGAAGGGCACTTCGCACGCGGTGCGCAGCATCGGGCCCACGGGGGTGCGCAGTCCGATGCCCCACTCCTCCCGGACGGAGGTGGCGCCGTCGAGGAAGCGCAGCAGGCGTTGCGGGGGCGTACGCCGGAACAGGCCGGTGAAGAACGCGGGGCCGTCGATCCGCCCGGTGTCCAGGGCCCGCAGCAGCACCGCGTCCATGGCGAGCGCCCGCCGCCCGTGCGGCCGGGGCACGGCGGCGCGGCCGTCACGCAGGGCGTCGGCGATGGCACGGCTGTGCCGCTGTACGGCGGCGAAGGTGTAGCCGGTGGCGGGGCGGGTGGCGCCGCCCGCCGTCCCGATGCGGAACACGGCCGCCCCGCTCCGCCGGGGGAAGCGGGCGTCGGTCATGGGGATGACGCCCTGTTCGGCCGTCTCCACGGTGAACTCGCCCAGGCGCAGCACGTTTCGGGCGTAGTGGCCGAGCGCCGCCTCGTAGGCCGTGGTGGTCAGGGGGGTGCGGGAGAACTCGGTGTACTCGACGAGGGCCCGGTCCGGGGCCAGCGGGAGGACGTAACCGAAGGCGAGTCCGTGCCGGGGCTGGGGCACCCGGAAGTCCATGAGGTCGGCGACCGCCGGGTCGAACCGGCCGGTGCGGGTGCGCACGAACCAGCCGCGGAAGTGCTGGAGCAGTTGCGTCCGGGCCGGGGGCAGGGCGGGCAGGGGCCGCGAGTCGAAGACGTACCGGGCGCGCAGGGTCAGCGTCCGGCCGTCGGGTGCCGTGCAGCCGACCTCCGCGCCCGCGGGCCCGTCCCGCACGCTGTCGGCCGTCGCCCGCAGCAGCCGCCCGCCGGAGGAACGCGCCAGCCGGGCGTGCACCAGCCGTTCGAACGCCGTGGAGCGGATCATGCGGTAGCGCGAGGGGGCCGGGTCGAGGGTGTGCGGGCTGCCGTCGGGGCCGTGCACCCGCAGCAGGGGCCAGGTCGCGGTGACCGCGGCGTCGAGGTCGCCGCCGTCCTGGTCCCAGTAGCACCAGGTCCGCTCGGGGGGCCGCGTGGGACCGTCCGGTGGTTCCACCACGGTCACGGTGGCGGCGCCGGTCTCGACCAGCCGGTGCGCGAGGCTGAGGCCGGCCGCGCCGCCCCCGATCACCACCACGTCCGACGTTTCGGCGGGCCCCCGGCTCACCGGGTCCGCCGCGCCGCTCATCTCCACACCACGCTCCCGGCCGCCCGGTCGACTGTGTCCTGCTCGCTCACCGCTTCGGGCGGGCGGCCGCGTTCGGATGCAGCCGGCCGGAACCAGGGCCTGTCGTTCGGATCAGGCCGGCCGAGAGCGACTGCGCCTCGCGGCAGCCCCGCTCGGGTCGGCATGGTCCAAATGGCAGGCCCTAGCGCGACAGGACCGACTCCAGCAGCGCGACGGCCTCGGCCAGGCCCGTGGGGCGCGGCAGGCCGGTGACGGACCGGCCGGCCCAGCCGGGTCCCATCGTCAACACGACCGGCTTGCGGCGGGCGCCCCGTACGCCCCACTCCATCGCGGCCACGTGCTGGGCCAGTGGCCGGCTGGCGGTGGTGCGGGACTGCGCCCACAGCCCCACCGCCGCGGGGCCCGTCCTGCGTACGGCCGTGACCAGGGACTCCACGGGCAGGGCACCTCCGAACATCCGTACCGGCAGCCCCCGTTCGGCGAGCGCGGCGGCCAGCACCTCCAGGGGCAGGGTGTGGTTCTCGCCCGGCACACAGGCGAGCACGACGGTCGCGCCCGGGTGGTCGGCGGCCGCGGGCGGTGCGGCGCGCCGCAGCGCCCCGGAGACGTGCCAGGACAGGAAGTGCTCGACCTCGACGTACTTCTCGCCCGAGCTCTCCCATGAGCGGCCGACGGCCTGGAGGGTCGGCATGATCACCTCGGTCCAGGCGGCGACCAGCCCGTGCTCGGTGATCGCGGCCTGGAGCAGGTCGTCCAGCGCGGCGGCGTCCAGACGCAGGGCGGCGCGGGCGATCCCCTTGCACTCCTGGCGCGCGTCACCGAGGCGCAGACCGCTGCCCGCCCGGCTGCGGGCCCGGGTCGAGGAGGAGGGCCGGGACGGAGCGCCGGAGCTCGGACGGCCCGGGGACGCCTCAGGGAAAGGCTGCGGGGTCGTCGGGGAGGTCTGCGGACGGGCCGCCGAGGGCGCGTCGGCGGTCGCCCCGGCCGGGGCGACCTGCTGCGTCGCTTCGCCGAGTACCGTGCGCGCCGCCTCGGCGGGCGGTATCCCGGTCGCCGTCAGGGCGCACATCCGCTCCAGCCGGGCCACGTCCGAGGGCGCCCACCGCCGGTGCCGGCCGCCGGTGTGCCCGTCGGGTCCGAGGCCGTAGCGGCGGTCCCACGTCCGGACCGTGGTGGGCGCCACCCCCAGCCGCCTGGCCACCTCGCCGGTGGTCAGCCCGCCTCCGGCCGGCGGGACCCGGGGCCCGCGGTCCTCGGTGTCCCGTTCGTGTACACCCATGCCTCCGACTGTACGACGCAAAAACGACGCATGTTGAGTCGCGTCGTTTGTGCACCGAACACTGGCCTGGAGCCCGTGGTCGCGGCTCGGCACAGCGCGACCCGTGCGGCTCGGCAGACGGCCTTCCGTCCCCGCACGACGCACTGCAGGAGGAACCAGGCCATGATCACCGACACACGACCCACCGCCCCGACCGCGCACGCGCCCTCGGAGGAAACGCGGTACGAGGAGGAGCTGGCCCGTGGCCTCGTCGCCGCCGACGAGGAGGCGTTCGCCGCCATCTACCGGCGCTGGGGCTCACTCGTCCACACCATGGCCACCCGACTGCTCGGCGACACCTACGAGGCGGAGGACGTGACCCAGCAGGTCTTCCTCGGCGCCTGGCACGGCCGGGCCGGGTTCCGCCCCGAACGCGGTCCGCTCGGCGCCTGGCTGGTCGGCATCACCCGCCGGAAGATCGTCGACGCGCTGGCGGCCAGGACGCGGCGGCTGACCCTCATCGACTCGGCCGGCAACGCCGCGGACACCGCGGGGCCCGACGAGACGGCACCGGACCACGTCCTGGACCGGGTCCTGCTCCTCGACGCCCTCGCCCGGCTGCCGCGTCATCAGCGGGAGGTGCTGTGCATGGCGTTCTACGAGGACCTCACCCAGGCGCAGATCGCCGAACGGACCGGCATGCCCCTGGGCACGGTCAAGAGCCACGCCCGCCGCGGCCTGCACCGGCTGCGGACGGTCATCGAGCAGCCCCCGGTCCCCGACACGGACCCCAAGCAGGTGCCGCCGTGCACGCATCCACCGCGGTCCCCGCACCAGAAAAAGGACCGAGACTCCGCACCCGACGCAGAGCCCTTCCAAGGGCTGTCGAAGGGATGATTCCCATGATCTCCTCCCCCCGCATCTCCTCCACCCGCCTCACCCTCGCCGCCTCGGCCGGTGCCTGCGCCCTGGCCCTCGGCGTCTGCGCTCCCGCCCTGGCCGGCCAGCAGGACAAAGCCACGGTGTCCGTCTTCCACGGCATCCCCGGCATGACCGTGGACGTGTACGCCAACGGCGACGAACTGATCGGCGACTTCAAGCCCGGCACGGTGAGCGACCCCCGTTCCCTCACCGCCGGCACGTACGACATCCAGATCTTCGAAGCCGGCGAGGGTCCCGGCGGAACTCCGGCCCTGGAGAAGAAGATCGAGGTGCCCGAGGGCGCGAACGCCACGGTCGCAGCCCACCTCTCCGCCGACGGTGAACCGGAGCTGACGACCTTCACGAACGACGTCTCCCAGGTGGACGCCGGAAAGGCCCGGCTGACGGTCCGTCATGTAGCGGCAGCACCCGCCGTCGACGTCCGGGCGGGCGGCCAGCCGGTCTTCAGCAACCTCACCAACCCGAAGGAGGACACGGCCGAGGTCGACGCCGGCTCCCTCAACACCGATGTGGTGCTCGCCGGTACGAACACCGTGGCCATCGGACCGGCCGACCTGAAACTCTCGGCGAGCACCAGCAACGTCGTCTACGCCTGGGGCAGCGCCGAGGACAAGAACCTGGCCCTGGCGACCCAGACGTTCAGCGGCATGGCGTCCTCGCCCCGTGGCGTTGGCTGAGGGCGGGCGACGGCCGACCGGTCCGACCGCGGCGGCTGCCGCTCCGGCAGCCGCCCGCGGTTGTCCGGACCGGCCGTCGCACCCGGCCGCATCCGTGAGCCCGGCAGGCGTCGCCGGTCAGGGGGACACGGCCGCCCCCGACGACCCTTCCGGGTCCGGCCGCTCCCGCGTCACCGCGCGGAAGGACGGCCTGCCCCACCTCGTCCTCGCGACGGAACCGGCCGGGAGGGCGCAGTGGCCCACGTAGAGCCCGCGCAGCTGGCGGAACTGGCGCTGCGCAACGCCGCCCCGACCGACACGGACGCCGAGGCCCTGCGTCACATCGAACGGTGCGACCGCTGCCGCGACGACCTGCGGATGCTGACCCGCGTGGTCACGGCGGCCCGCGCCGCGCACCTGGTGGACCTGCCGGCGGCACCCCCCGAACGCGTCTGGCAGCGCATCACCCGCGACCTCTCCCAGGAGCCGGACCCGCCCCGACCGCCCCCAGCCCTCCCGGACCACGCGAAGCGGGCACTGCTCCTGGCCGCCCTGGCCCTCACCGCGTCGACGGGCATCGCCGCCCTCCGCCGGTCCCGGCAGGAGCGCTCAGCCGTGCGCGAGCGCACGTGAACCAGGCGGCCCGCGATCGGCATCAACGGAAGTGACGGACGAAGTACGGCATAGGACCCCGCCCCCAGCCTGACCGCCGTCGACTGCGGGTCGGCGACTATCGAGTCGTCTACACGATCGACAACGGAGAGCTCGTGGTGTGGGTCATTCACGATGGACGAAGGGGCCGGCTCCCGGAGGAGCCGACCCCGTCTGACCTGGTTCATCCGCTCACACGTTGAAGCGGAACTCCACCACGTCCCCGTCCTGCATCACATACTCCTTGCCCTCCATGCGCGCCTTGCCCTTCGCGCGGGCCTCCGCCACCGAGCCGGTCTCCACCAGGTCGTCGAAGGAGATGACCTCCGCCTTGATGAAGCCCTTCTGGAAGTCGGTGTGGATGACACCGGCGGCCTCGGGGGCGGTGGCGCCCTTCTTGATCGTCCAGGCGCGGGATTCCTTGGGGCCGGCCGTCAGGTACGTCTGGAGCCCCAGCGTGCGGAAGCCGACGTGGGCGAGGGTCGCCAGGCCCGGCTCCTCCTGGCCGACCGACTGGAGGAGTTCCAGGGCCTCCTCCTCGTCGAGCTCGGCGAGGTCCGCCTCCAGCTTGGCGTTGAGGAAGATCGCCTCGGCGGGGGCGACCAGGGCCCGCTGCTCGTTCTTGAAGTCCTCGTCGGTCAGCTCGTCCTCGTCGACGTTGAAGACGTAGAGGAACGGCTTGGTGGTGAGCAGGTGCAGGTCGTGCAGGAGCTCGGCGCGCTCGCTGCCCTGGACGAGGCCGTGCGCGAAGAGCGTGTCGCCCTTCTCCAGGATCTCCTTGGCGTCCTCGACGGCCTTGACCTTCGGCGCGATGTCCTTCTTGATGCGCGACTCCTTCTGGAGGCGCGGCAGGACCTTCTCGATGGTCTGCAGGTCGGCGAGGATCAGCTCGGTGTTGATCGTCTCGATGTCGTCCTTGGGCGAGACCTTGCCGTCGACGTGCACGACGTTCTCGTCCTTGAAGGCCCGGATGACCTGGCAGATCGCGTCGGACTCGCGGATGTTCGCCAGGAACTTGTTGCCCAGGCCCTCGCCCTCGGAGGCGCCGCGCACGATGCCGGCGATGTCGACGAAGTCGACCGTGGCCGGAAGGACCCGCTGCGAGGAGAAGATCTCCGCCAGTTTCGTCAGGCGGGGGTCGGGGACGCCGACCACGCCGACGTTCGGCTCGATGGTGGCGAACGGGTAGTTGGCCGCCAGCACGTCGTTCTTGGTCAGGGCGTTGAACAGGGTCGACTTGCCGACATTCGGCAGACCGACGATTCCGATCGTGAGCGACACGTTGCGACTTCCCGTGAGTGGAGGGCCAGAAGGCCAGGGGACCGGCCGATCCACCAGTCTACGGCGTGTCCGGAACCGTCCCGGCGACGTATCGAACGCTTGGCCAAGCCGCGGTCCACGGCGTGTCAGAAGGCCTATTCGGCATATTGAACGACCTAAGTTGGTGCGGTGGAGCAATACAGGACGCGATCTCCCCAGTACGCACCGCGACAGGACGCACCGCGCCAGGACGGGCCGCGACCGCACGGACCGCGACGGGACCGGCCCGGGCCGCCCCGGCAGCCCGTGCCGTCCCAGGCGGGGCGCGGAGCGGGCGGCGAGCCCGTGCGCGCGGCCCGGCCGCCCCAGCCGCGGCCCCGCCCCGCGCCGGTACGGCGGCCCGCGCCCGCACCGGCGTCCGCCGCCGGCCGGCTGCCGAACCCCCGGCTGACCGGCCTGGGCAGCGGGCTGTTCTGCATGGCGGCGATGTTCCTGCTCGGCGCGCTGTGCGCGGCGCTGTTCGGCGCGTCCCTGACGGCGTACGGCGTGCTGTTCCTGCCGGTGTGCGCGCTGACCGCCCTCTGGGTGCGCCGGGGGGACCTGATGACCGCGCCCGTGGTCGTGCCGATCGCCTTCGCCGTCGGACTGGTGCCGGTGGCGGACGGGGAGGACGGGTCGAGCGGCACCCTGATGGGCCTGGTGACGGCGCTCGCCACGCAGGCCGGCTGGCTCTACGGAGGCACTCTGATCGCCGGGCTGATCGTGATCGTCCGGCGGATCCGGATGGTGCACCGGCGGCGGACGGCAGGAGCCCGCCCACCGGTCTGACACCCACCGGCACGGGACACGCCCTGGTGCCCGGCTGCCGGTCCGACACCCACCGGTGCGGGACGGGCCCTGGTGCCCGGCCGCCAGTGCGACGCCTCAGCCCCGGAAGGGCCCTGGAGCCCGCCCCCGGTCCGACACCCACCGGTGCGGGACTAGCCCCGGAGCCCGGCCGCCAGTGCGACGCCTCAGCCCCGGAAGGGCCCCGGAGCCCGGCCCCCGGTGTGACACCTCAAGTCCCGGACATGCCCCTGAGCCCGGCCGCCGCCGCCGTGCCGCCTGAAGTCCGGCGACGGCCCTAGTGGCCGGCCGCCCGCATCGCCGCGCCCACGATCCCCGCGTTGTTCTGGAGCTGCGCCGGGACGATCTCCGTCTTGAGGCCCTCGATGTAGGGCAGGAACTTGTGGGACTTGCGGCTGACGCCGCCGCCGATGATGAACAGCTCCGGCGAGAACAGCATCTCCACATGGGCGAGGTACTTGCGCACGCGGTGTGCCGCCCAGTGCTCCCACGTCATGTCGTGGTCCTCGCGGGCCTTGCTGGAGGCGCGCTTCTCCGCGTCGTGCCCGTCGAGCTCCAAGTGCCCCAGCTCGGTGTTGGGGACGAGGACGCCGTCCACGAAGACCGCGCTGCCGATGCCGGTGCCGAGGGTCAGCAGGATGACCGTGCCCCGGCGGCCCCGGCCCGCGCCGAAGTTCATCTCGGCGACGCCCGCCGCGTCCGCGTCGTTGACCACCGTCACGGGCAGTCCGCCCAGCCGCTCGCCGAGCAGCGCGCGGGCGTCGGTGTCGATCCAGCTGTCGTCGACGTTGGCCGCCGTACGGATGGTGGCTCCGTCGGTGACCACGCCCGGGAAGGTGACCCCGACCGGGCCCGTCCAGCCGAAGTGGTCGACGACCTGCTTGACGCCGTCGGCCACCCCGTCGGGCGTGGCCGGGTGCGGGGTGAGGACCTTGTGGCGCTCCTGGGCCAGGTCGCCCTTGTCCAGGTCCACCGGGGCGCCCTTGATCCCGGATCCGCCGATGTCCACTCCGAAGATCTGCATGGCTCTACGTTACGACGAACGACTGACCGTCACAGGCCGGACGGGGGTGCCGCCCGGCCTGTGCGCGAGCACTCCCCGATCACTCCCCGGAATGTTCACCGGTCCCGGCGCCGGTGCGCTCGGCGACCAGGGCCGCGGCCTCCTCGCGCAGATCGCGGCGCAGCTCCTTGGGCAGGGAGAAGGTGATGGACTCCTCGGCGGCCTTGACGATCTCGACGTCCTCGAAGCCGCGCCGGGAGAGGAACTCCAGGACCTGCTCGACCAGGATCTCCGGAACGGAGGCGCCCGAGGTGACGCCGACCGTGGTCACGCCCTCCAGCCAGGCCTCGTCGATCTCGTCGGCGAAGTCCACGAGGTAGGCCGCGCGGGCGCCCGCGATCTTGGCGACCTCGACGAGCCGCTTGGAGTTGGAGGAGTTGCGGGAGCCGACCACGATGACCAGGTCCGACTCGGCGCCCATCTGCTTCACGGCCAGCTGGCGGTTCTGCGTGGCGTAGCAGATGTCGTCGCTGGGCGGGGAGATGAGCTGCGGGAACTTGTCCTTCAGGGCGTCGACGGTCTCCATGGTCTCGTCGACGGACAGCGTGGTCTGGGAGAGCCAGACGACCTTGGACGGGTCGCGGACCTCGACCTTCGCCACGTCGCCGGGGCCGTCGACGAGCTGGATGTGGTCGGGGGCCTCGCCGGAGGTGCCGATGACCTCCTCGTGGCCCTCGTGGCCGATCAGGAGGATGTCGTAGTCGTCGTCGGCGAAGCGGACGGCTTCCTTGTGGACCTTGGTGACCAGCGGGCAGGTGGCGTCGATGGTGGCGAGGCGGCCCTGCTTGGCCTCCTCGTGGACGACGGGGGCCACGCCGTGCGCCGAGAACATCACGATGTTGCCCGGCGGGACCTCCTCCGTCCGCTCGACGAAGATCGCGCCCTTCTTCTCCAGGGTCTGCACGACGTACTTGTTGTGGACGATCTCGTGGCGGACGTACACCGGAGCGCCGTACTGCTCCAGGGCTTTCTCGACGGCGATCACGGCGCGGTCCACACCCGCGCAGTAGCCACGGGGGGCGGCGAGCAGGACACGGCGGCCAGGCGAAGCAGACATGCGTCCCATCGTAAGGCCGCGTTCGGCGGGTCAAAGATCGCGGGCGTGTGGAGTCCCCGGGAAGACTGACATCGCGCGGCGCGAGTGACGTACGGCGGGAGCGGAGGCGCGATGTCCGAGACCGGAACCCAGGCCCGTGCGGACGAGGGGGAACCCGCACTGCGGCGCAGTCTCGGCTTCCGGGACCTGGTCGTCTACGGGCTGCTGTTCATCGCGCCGATGGCGCCGGTCGGCGTGTTCGGCACGCTGGACGCCAAGTCGCACGGCGCCGTCGCGCTGGTCTACCTGGTGGCCACGATCGCGATGGCGTTCACCGCGTTCAGTTACGCCCAGATGGTCCGGGTGGTCCCCCAGGCGGGCTCGGTGTTCGCCTACGCGCGGGCGGGGCTCGGGCACGGCGCCGGGTTCGTGGCGGGCTGGATGGCGATGCTCGACTACGTCCTGATCCCGGCGGTGGCCTACCTGTTCTCCGGGGTCGCGATGAACGCGCTGGTCCCCGAGGTGTCGCGGTGGGTGTGGACGGCGCTGGCGGTGGTCGTGACGACGCTGCTGAACCTGCGGGGCGTACGGGCCGCCGCCCGGGTGGGCTTCGTGGTCCTGGCGATGGAGGTCGTGGTCCTGCTGGTCTTCGTCGTGTCGGCGGTCGTGGTGCTGGCCCGGGACGGCGCCGAGCGGGGCTGGCTGTCGCCGCTGACGGGGGACGGCACGCAGGGGGCGTTCGCGCTGTCGGCGGTGCTCGGGGCGGTGTCGGTGGCGGTGCTGTCGTATCTGGGGTTCGACGCGATCGCCTCCTTCGCGGAGGAGGTCACCGGCGGTTCGGCGAAGATCGCGCGGGCGCTGCTGTTCTGTCTGGCGCTCGCGGGTGTGCTGTTCATCGCCCAGACCTACCTCGTGGCACTCCTGGAGCCGGTGTCGTCGGCACGCCTGGCGGCGGAGCCGGGGCGGCAGGGGACGGCCTTCTACGACACGCTGGACGCCTCGGCCGGTACCTGGCTGCACGACCTGGTGGCGGTGAGCAAGGCGATCGGTGCGGCCTTCGCGGCGCTGGCCGGGCAGGCCGCGGCGGGCCGGCTGCTGTTCGCCATGGGGCGCGAGCGGCGGCTGCCGCACGCGCTGTCCCGGACGAGCAACGGGGTGCCCCGGCCGGCACTGCTGTGCGCGGCCGTGATCACCCTGGTGGCGGCGGTCTGGGCGGCCCGCCGGGACGACGGCATGGACCAGCTGGTGTCGGTGGTCGACATCGGTGCCCTGACGGCGTTCACGCTGCTGCACGCGAGCGTGGTGGGCTGGTTCGCGGTGAGGCGCCGGGGCGGCCCGGTCGTCTGGTGGCGCCACGTCCTGGCACCGGCGGCGGGGGCGGCGATCACCGTCGCCGTGATCGTGGAGGCGTCGGGAACCGCCCAGGCGGTGGGCGCGGTGTGGCTGGCGGTGGGGCTGGTGGTGCTGGCGGTGCAGGGAAGCCGGCGGGCGGTGCCGCCGCCCCCGTGAGGTGCCGGTGTCCGCAGGGCGGCTGAGCCGGGTTGTCGGTGCCGCCCACTACTCTCGCGGGCATGGCTGTGAACACGACTCCGGAAGCCCCGCTGCCCGTCGGCGAGGTGTCGCGGCTCATCGGGGGCTGGATCGACCGGCTCGGGGCGGTGTGGGTCGAGGGGCAGATCACGCAGTTGTCGCGGCGCCCGGGTGCCGGTGTGGTGTTCCTGACGCTGCGGGACCCGTCGTACGACATCTCCGTGAGCGTCACCTGCTACCGGCAGGTGTTCGACGCCGTCGCGGACGTGGTGAGCGAGGGCGCCCGGGTGGTCGTCCTGGCGAAGCCCGAGTGGTACGCCCCGCGGGGCCAGCTGTCGCTGCGGGCCGCCGAGATACGGCCGGTGGGCGTCGGGGAGCTGCTGGCCCGGCTGGAGCAGCTGAAGAAGGCCCTGGCGCGCGAGGGGCTGTTCGCGCCGGAGCGCAAGAAGCCGCTGCCGTTCCTGCCGCAGCTGGTCGGGCTGGTCTGCGGCCGGGCCTCGGCGGCCGAGCGGGACGTGCTGGAGAACGCCCGGCACCGCTGGCCCGCCGTCCGCTTCGAGGTGCGCAACGTCGCGGTGCAGGGTGTGCACGCCGTGCCGCAGGTCGTGCAGGCGGTGAAGGAGCTCGACGCGCTGGACGACGTGGACGTGATCATCGTCGCCCGGGGCGGTGGCAGCGTGGAGGACCTGCTGCCGTTCTCCGACGAGCAGTTGATCCGGACGGTCGCGCAGTGCCGTACGCCCGTGGTGTCCGCCATCGGGCACGAGCCGGACAACCCACTGCTGGACCACGTCGCGGATCTGCGCGCCTCCACCCCGACCGATGCCGCGAAGAAGGTCGTGCCGGACGTCGGCGAGGAGTACGAGCGGGTGCGGCAGCTGCGGGACCGGGCGCGGCGGTGTGTGGCGGCGATCGTGGAGCGGGAGGAGCGGGGGCTGGCGCACGCGCTGGCGCGGCCGTCGATAGAGGATCCGCACCGGATGATCGACGAGCGGGCCGACCAGGTGGCGAACCTGCTCGACCGGGGCCGGCGCTGTCTGCGGCACCAGCTGGACCGGGCCGACTCGGAGCTGACGCACACGCACGCGCGCGTGGTGGCCCTCTCCCCCGCCGCGACCCTGAAGCGCGGGTACGCCGTGTTGCAGAGGGCGGACGGGCACGCGGTCCGCGACCCCGGCGAGGTGGAGGCCGGACAGGCCCTGCGGGCCCGGGTCTCCGAGGGTGAGTTCTCCGTACGAGTGGACACATAGGGTGGGTGGATGACCAGCGAGGTTGATGAGGCACCGGGCATGAGCGAGGCGCTCGGGTACGAGCAGGCGCGGGACGAGCTGATCGAGGTCGTCCGGCGTCTGGAGGCGGGCGGTACGACGCTGGAGGAGTCCCTCGCGCTCTGGGAGCGGGGCGAGGAGCTGGCCAAGGTGTGCCGTCGCTGGCTCGACGGGGCCCGGGCGCGGCTGGACGCGGCGCTGGCGGAGGAGGCCGCGGAGGACGAGGACACGCAGTAGCCGGGACCGGGTGCGGTTCGGGGTGACGTACGACACCCTCACCTTAGTTGAACGTTGAACTTCATTCGCGTACGGTCGGAGACGTCAGCCGATCTTCCGGACCAGCCGCGAGAAAGTGCATCGATGTCCCTCGTTCTTGACCCCGCCGCCCAGGACCTGCTCTTCCGCGAGGCCCGCACCGCCAACACGTTCACCGACGAGCCGGTGACCGACGAGCAGGTGCAGGCGATCTACGACCTGGTCAAGTACGGTCCGACCGCCTTCAACCAGACCCCGCTGCGCATCACCCTGGTCCGCTCCGCCGAGGCCCGCGAGCGCCTGGTCGCGCACATGGCCGAAGGCAACCGGGCCAAGACGGCGAGCGCCCCGCTGGTGGCGATCCTCTCCGCGGACAACGAGTTCCACGAGGAGCTGCCGCACCTGTTCCCGGCCTTCCCGCAGGCCAAGGACGCCTTCTTCGCCGAGCGCCCCGCGCGTGAGAGCGCCGCCGCGATGAACGCCGCCCTGCAGGCCGCGTACTTCATCGTCGGCGTGCGCGCCGCCGGTCTCGCCGCCGGCCCGATGACCGGCTTCGACTTCGAGGGTGTCCGCAAGGAGTTCCTCGACGACGACCACACCCCGCTGATGGTCGTCAACATCGGCCGCCCGGGCCCGGACGCCTGGCACCCGCGTTCCCCGCGACTGGACTTCGACCAGGTCGTCACCACCGTCTGACCGACGGACACGACGCATGACGAAGGCCCCCGGCACACGCGCCGGGGGCCTTCGTCATGGGCTCACTTCGTCTCCAGCGCCCCTGCCATCTTCGTCAGCTGCGCGAACGACGCGGTGCCCGTCACGACCGTCGTCGCGCCCTTGGTGCCCTCCAGGACCAGCGCGTCGTACCGGCCGCCCTCGTAGCGGGTCCACGTCCGGCCGTCGATCTTCTCGGTCCTGCCGGTCTCCCGCGCGCCCTGCGTCGCCTCGTCGAGGAAGACCGGGCGCCGCTGAGTGGACTGCTCGACCGCCACGTACTCCCCCTCGGGGTCGTGGAAGCCGAGGTGCCAGGCGTCGAACTTGTCCCCCTGGAAGCGGACGGAGGTGGCCTTCCACGTGGCGGGCAGCCCTTCGGGGGCGGCCACGGGGTACGAGGCGGCACGGCGTGCCGTGAGCAGCTCGACCCGGTAGTCGACGGCCTTCACGTCGGGCGCGCTGTCGTCGTGCGGGATGAAGAGGTACACGAAGCCCGCCACCAGGACGATGACTCCCATGGAGAGGATCATGTCCCGCGCCGTCTTCTGCTTGCCGTTCTCGCCTGCCACGCCCCCTATCGTCGCAGGTCCCTGCCGCGCTCATCCGTGGGGGCCCCTGCTCATTTTGGCGACACGGAGATAGAGTCGTGCGACAACACCCTCATCCGGCCGTCGTCGTACAGAAAGGTGCGCTCCGATGACCGAGCACCATCACTTGCCGACCGAACTCGATGTGCCCTCCGAGGCCCCCGACCGCAACCTCGCCCTGGAACTGGTCCGGGTCACCGAGGCGGCGGCGATGGCCGCGGGCCGTTGGGTCGGGCGGGGTGACAAGAACGGCGCCGACGGTGCCGCGGTGCGCGCCATGCGCACCCTCGTCTCCACCGTCTCGATGAACGGCGTCGTCGTGATCGGCGAGGGCGAGAAGGACGAAGCCCCGATGCTGTTCAACGGGGAGCGCGTGGGCGACGGCACCGGGCCCGAGTGCGACAT
Organism: Streptomyces sp. NPDC050674; assembly: GCF_040654575.1. NCBI lineage: Bacteria > Bacillati > Actinomycetota > Actinomycetes > Kitasatosporales > Streptomycetaceae > Streptomyces > Streptomyces sp. NPDC050674. The sequence goes on along the minus strand of NZ_JBFAIG010000002.1, from coordinate 33,141 downwards.
CGCCGTCGACCCGATCGACGGCACCACGCTGACCGCGAAGGGCATGACGAACGCGATCGCGGTGCTGGCCGCCGCCGAGCGCGGGTCGATGTTCGACCCGTCCGCCGTCTTCTACATGGACAAGCTCGTCACCGGTCCCGAGGCGGCCGACTTCGTCGACATCAACGCCCCGGTGTCGGTGAACATCCGCCGGGTCGCCAAGGCCAAGCGGTCCGCGCCGGAGGACGTGACGGTGGTGATCCTCGACCGCCCCCGGCACGAGGGCATCATCAAGGAGATCCGGGAGACCGGCGCGCGCATCAGGCTGATCTCCGACGGCGATGTGGCCGGCTCGATCCTGGCACTGCGGGAGGGCACCGGCGTCGACCTGCTGCTCGGCATTGGCGGTACGCCCGAGGGCATCATCTCGGCCTGCGCGGTGAAGTGCCTGGGCGGCACGATCCAGGGCAAGCTGTGGCCCAAGGACGACGAGGAGCGGCAGCGGGCGATCGACGCGGGACATGATCTCGACCGCGTGCTGACGACCGAGGACCTGGTCACCGGCGAGAACGTGTTCTTCGTGGCCACCGGCATCACCGACGGCGAGCTGCTGCGGGGGGTCCGCTACCGGGCGGAGACCGCCACGACCGACTCGATCGTCATGCGGTCGCGGTCGGGCACGGTGCGCCGGATCTCCTCCGAGCACCGGCTGAGCAAGCTGCGTGCCTACAGCGCGATCGACTTCGACAAGGGGAAGTGACCCCGGGCAGAAGCGGACCGGCACAACGAAAGGGCGTCCCCGGTGCGGTGGGGGCGCCCTTCTCGTGCCGCCGGACCGTCAGCCCGCCGCCGCTATCTGATTCGCGGGGCGGGCCGTCTTCTTCAGCTCCATGTCCCGGCGGCGGCGCCGGGCCAGGACCACGCGGCGCTCCGCCGCCGTGAGGCCGCCCCAGACGCCGTAGGGCTCGGGCTGGAGCAGGGCGTGTTCACGGCACTCGACCATCACCGGGCAGCGGGCACAGACCCGTTTCGCCGCTTCCTCCCGGGACAGCCTCGCGGCGGTCGGCTCCTTGGAGGGAGCGAAGAACAGGCCTGCCTCGTCTCGCCGGCACACCGCCTCGGTGTGCCACGGGGCGTCTTGGTCCCTGTCTCGCGCTGGCACCCGCGGGGCCGGAACGGCAGCTACCTGCACGGACGAATGCGGCGGTTGCAGCACGGTCTACTCCTGACGACGGCTTCGCGAGCGAGAGACGATGCAGCAAGGCCTACCCGCTGTACGCGCGCCTATGCACTGAGTTCCGAACCGCCGGGCACGGAGGGTTCGCGACTGTCAATGGCCCAGGTGTTTGCGCAAACCCCTGTCGACCTTGCGCTGCACCCGGTCCATGATGTCCGCGACGACCTTGCCGCGCCGGGGCCGCGCCTCGACGCTGCCCAGCACGGCCCAGCCGTCGACGTAGACGATGGGGGCCTCCGGTTCGCCCGAGTCGAGGGTGGCCACCTCGAAGCTGCCGAGGACCCCGCCGCCCATGCCGCGCAGCGACACGTTCTCCGGGACGCGGATGTCGACGCTGCCGAAGACCGCGAACGACTTGACCACCACCTGCTGGTGGTCGAAGAGGGCCTCACTGAGGTCGATCTCGACACTGCCGAAGATCGCGTACGCGTGGATGCGGCGGCCCGCGCGCCAGCGGCCCTTGCGGACGGCGCTGCTGAACACCGCGACCACGTTGTCGTCCGGGTCGATCGGGATGGCGCCGGCCGTGGGGCGCTGGGGAGCCGGTGCGTGGGAGAGGCCGGGGCCCCGGCGGTGGGCGGCGGGCAGGTCCCGGATGAAGACCTCCAGTTCGCCGACCGTCTTGGCGCGCAGCACCCCCTCGACGCGCTCGGCGTGCTCGTCCGCGGTGAGGCGGCCCTCGGCCAGGGCGTCGTGGAGGACGTCGGCGATGCGGTCGCGCTCGGCGTCCGAGGCGGGCAGCGCGGAGACGGCGGGCTCCTGCTGCTGAAGGGCCGGCTTCTGGTCCTGCTGGTGAAGGTCCACGACGGCAGCGTACCGAAACACGATAGATCGCGACACCCCCGGTTCGCGGGCCGAGTGTGACGAACTGAGCCTTACCTCACAAGCCCGCCGTCGGCGGCAGGTTCTACGCTGGTGGGCGCCCGCCAACGGAGGCGGGCCGCCGTCCGTCGAGTGAGGAATGGGCTGAGATGCCTGAGTTCGCGTACACCGATCTGCTCCCCCAGGGAGAGGACACCACCCCCTACCGGCTGGTGACCTCCGAGGGTGTCTCCACGGTCGAGGGGCCGGACGGGCGCACCTTCCTCCAGGTGGAGCCGGAGGCGCTGCGCAAGCTCGCCGAGGAGGCCATCCACGACATCCAGCACTACCTGCGCCCGGCCCACCTCGCGCAGCTGCGCCGGATCATCGACGACCCCGAGGCGTCGGGCAACGACAAGTTCGTGGCGCTGGACCTGCTGAAGAACGCCAACATCGCGGCGGCCGGCGTGCTGCCCATGTGCCAGGACACCGGCACGGCGATCGTCATGGGCAAGCGCGGCCAGAACGTGCTGACGCGCGGCCGCGACGAGGAGGCCCTGAGCCGCGGCATCTACGACGCGTACCAGAACCTCAACCTGCGCTACTCGCAGATGGCTCCGCTCACCATGTGGGAGGAGAAGAACACCGGCTCCAACCTCCCCGCGCAGATCGAGCTGTACGCGGCCGACGGCGGCGCCTACAAGTTCCTGTTCATGGCCAAGGGCGGCGGCTCGGCCAACAAGTCGTTCCTGTACCAGGAGACGAAGGCCGTCCTGAACGAGTCCTCCATGATGAAGTTCCTGGAGGAGAAGATCCGTTCGCTCGGTACGGCGGCCTGCCCGCCCTACCACCTCGCGATCGTGGTCGGCGGCACGTCCGCCGAGTACGCGCTGAAGACGGCCAAGTACGCCTCCGCGCACTACCTGGACGAGATCCCCGCCGAGGGCTCCGAGCTCGGGCACGGCTTCCGGGACAAGGAGCTGGAGCAGAAGGTCTTCGAGCTGACGCAGAAGATCGGCATCGGCGCGCAGTTCGGCGGCAAGTACTTCTGCCACGACGTGCGCGTGGTGCGCCTGCCCCGGCACGGCGCGTCCTGCCCGGTGGCGATCGCGGTGTCCTGCTCCGCCGACCGCCAGGCCGTCGCGAAGATCACCGCCGAGGGCGTCTTCCTCGAGCAGCTGGAGACGGACCCGGCGCGCTTCCTGCCGGAGACGACGGACGAGCAGCTCGACGCCGACGGCGACGTGGTCAGGATCGACCTCAACCAGCCGATGGACGACATCCTGGCCGAGCTGACCAAGTACCCGGTGAAGACCCGCCTGTCCCTGACCGGCCCGCTGGTCGTGGCGCGCGACATCGCCCACGCCAAGATCAAGGAGCGGCTGGACGCGGGCGAGGAGATGCCGCAGTACCTGAAGGACCACCCGGTGTACTACGCGGGCCCCGCCAAGACGCCCGAGGGCTACGCGTCGGGCTCCTTCGGCCCGACCACGGCCGGCCGGATGGACTCCTACGTGGAGCAGTTCCAGGCGGCGGGCGGCTCCAAGGTGATGCTCGCCAAGGGCAACCGCAGCAAGCAGGTCACCGACGCGTGCGACACCCACGGCGGCTTCTACCTGGGCTCCATCGGCGGCCCGGCCGCGCGCCTGGCGCAGGACTGCATCAAGAAGGTCGAGGTCGTCGAGTACGAGGAGCTCGGCATGGAGGCCGTCTGGAAGATCGAGGTCGAGGACTTCCCGGCCTTCATCGTGGTCGACGACAAGGGCAACGACTTCTTCCAGGACCCGGCACCGGCCCCGACGTTCACGTCCATTCCGGTACGGGGTCCCGGACTCGCCTGACACCGGCGGTGACGATTCGCCTCCACGGGGAACAGTGGTCGCGGCGCTGACGCTGTGACACGTGGAGGTGATCGTCGATGACCGACGAGCAGGACAGGACCGAGTACCGCACCGAGCACGACTCCATGGGCGAGGTGCGGGTGCCCGCCCACGCCAAGTGGCGCGCCCAGACCCAGCGGGCGGTGGAGAACTTCCCGGTCTCCGGACAGCGCATCGAGCGCGCGCACATCGAGGCGCTGGCCCGGATCAAGGGCGCGGCGGCCAAGGTCAACGCCGAGCTGGGAGTTCTGGACAAGGACATCGCCCAGGCGATCCAGGAGGCGGCCGGAGAGGTCGCGGAGGGCAGGTGGGACGAGCACTTCCCGGTGGACGTGTTCCAGACCGGGTCGGGGACCTCGTCCAACATGAACACCAACGAGGTCATCGCCACCCTGGCCAGTGAGCGGCTCGGGCGCCCGGTGCACCCGAACGACCACGTCAACGCCTCCCAGTCGTCCAACGACGTCTTCCCCTCGTCCCTCCACATCGCCGCCACCGCCGCGGTGACGCGCGACCTCGTCCCGGCCCTGGACCATCTCGCCGCCTCCCTGGAGCGCAAGGCCGAGGAGTTCGCCGACGTGGTCAAGTCCGGGCGGACGCACCTCATGGACGCGACGCCCGTGACGCTGGGCCAGGAGTTCGGCGGGTACGCCGCCCAGGTGCGGTACGGCATCGAGCGTCTGGAGGCCTCGCTCCCCCGGCTCGCCGAGCTGCCGCTCGGCGGTACGGCCGTCGGCACCGGCATCAACACCCCGCCGGGTTTCTCCGCCGCAGTGATCGAGGAGGTCGCCCGCGCCACCGGGCTGCCCCTCACCGAGGCCCGCAACCACTTCGAGGCACAGGGCGCCCGGGACGGCGTCGTCGAGACCAGCGGGCAGCTGCGGACCATCGCGGTCGGGCTGACGAAGATCGCCAACGACCTGCGCTGGATGTCCTCCGGGCCGCGCACGGGTCTCGCCGAGATCGCCCTGCCCGACCTCCAGCCCGGTTCCTCGATCATGCCGGGCAAGGTGAACCCGGTCGTCCCGGAGGCCGTGCTGATGGTCGCCGCGCAGGTCGTGGGCAACGACGCCACCGTCGCGACCGCGGGCGCCGCCGGCAACTTCGAGCTCAACGTGATGCTGCCCGTCATCGCGAAGAACGTGCTGGAGTCGATCCGGCTGCTCGCCAACGCGACACGGCTGCTGGCCGACCGGACCGTGGACGGCATCACCGCGAACCGCGAGCGGGCCCGGGAGTACGCCGAGTCCTCCCCCTCGGTCGTCACGCCGCTCAACAAGTACATCGGCTACGAGGAGGCCGCGAAGGTCGCCAAGAAGGCGCTGGCCGAGCGCAAGACGATCCGTCAGGTCGTCCTGGACGGCGGGTACGTGGAGCGCGGGGACCTGACCTCCGAGCAGCTCGACGAGGCGCTGGATGTCCTGCGGATGACGCACCCGTGACAACAGGGGCGGACGTGTGCCCGGCGCGTGAACCGTGACACGCGCCGCAGCGTCGTATGCCTACGGCACCTAATATCTGTTCATGGCGGACGGTGGAGCGATGAGACGCGTGGAAACGGGTGGTGCGGCAGGGTTCTGGGCTCCGGGAAGCCGGATCCTGTGGCGCTACCGGGAGAACGGCGGCACGCGCGTGCACATCGCGCGTCCCGTCACCGTCGTCCGGGACGACGCCGACCTGCTCGCGGTCTGGCTGGCCCCCGGCACCGAGTGCGTCAAACCGGTGCTCGCCGACGGCACGCCGGTGCACCTGGAACCGCTTCCGTCGCGCTACACCAAACCGCGTACCGTGGTGCGCGACCGGTGGTTCGGCACGGGCGTGCTGAAGCTGGCACGGCCCGGCGAGCCCTGGTCGGTGTGGCTGTTCTGGGAGCCGGGCTGGCAGTTCAAGAACTGGTACGTGAACCTGGAGGAGCCGCTGGCCCGTTGGGCGGGCGGCGTGGACTCCGTCGACCACTTCCTGGACATCTCCGTCCATCCCGACCGCAGTTGGCACTGGCGTGACGAGGACGAGTTCGCCCAGGCCCGGCGGGACGGCCTGATGGACGACCAACAGGCCGAAAAGGTACGGGCTGCCGGGCGGGAGGCGGTACGGGTGATCCGTGACTGGGGGCCGCCGTTCTCGGAACGCTGGCAGCGCTGGCGCCCGGATCCGTCCTGGGGGGTACCGTCACTGCCGGAGGACTGGGATCGTACGCCCGCGCATGTGTCCACATGAGACCCTTGATGCGCCCCCGGGCAAGAAACGTAGGATCGTCCTCCGCAAGGGCGCGCGGCGGCAACTACCGGAGCACGCGCTGGGCTTGACCGATCGTCACCGAGGGGCGGCAGGACGTGAGCGAGGGGTACGAGGGCAACACCGGCAGGGCCTGCGCCGCAGGCCCCGCGGGCCGCGGCCGGTCTGCCGGTGGCACAGGAACAACCTCTGACCACGCGGGAATTCCGTTCCTGGGGCATGTATTGCGGGTATCGGAGTTTCGGCGGGACCAACTGCGCGCGCGGCGCGCAGCCCCGGACGGATGGATGCGACACGCGTGACGGAGCAGCCGACCTCGTTCGAACGCCCCCAGCCGGGCGTCGACCCCGTGGATCCCCGCGGGGCGTTCGTGCACACCCCGACACCGGCGCGAGCGCCGGGCGCGGGCACCTTACCGGTACAGGGCCGCCCCGGCGGCGACGTCACCGTTCCGGTCACGACGGCACACAGCACGCCGGGCACGTCGGAGCCGGGCACCTCCACGCCGTTCGGCAAGGGCAAGGACACCGTGAGCGACCCCGCCTCCGAGCACTCCCAGCCGGGTGCCGAGCAGACCGCCGAGCGCGAGACGCCTCGGCCGCGCCCCGCCCCCGAGGGCATTCCGGTCCAGCCGGCCGACGGACAGGACCGTCCGCCGGTGGACGCCGACGGGGCCGAGCGCCGCAGCGGGCAGAGCCTGCCGCCGGGCCGGCCCACGCCGATGCGGCGGGACGGCGACCGGCTCAGGTTCGTGGGGGCCGCCACCCGGCGGATCGCCCGCGGCATCGACCTCGACGAGATCGTGATGGGGCTGTGCCGGGCCACCGTGCCCACCTTCTCCGACGCGATCCTGGTGTATCTGCGTGACCCGCTGCCCGTCGGCGACGAGCGGCCCATGGGCCCGCTGGTGCTGCGGCTGCGCCGCACCGACCGGATACCGGCGGAGCGGGACACGGAGAACGGCTTCCTGCCGGCCGCGCAGCCCGAGCCGAGCGAGCTGGAGTCGGTCGGCGCCGAGCTGTGCGAGGTGCGGCCGGGCAGCGCGCTCGCCGAGGTGTTGCGGGGCGTGCGCCCGGTGTTCACCGACGCCCCCGCGGCCCGCGCCGCCCTGCCCGAACTGCTCGGCGAGGGCGGAGAGTTCGCCGTGCCGGACGGGCAGCGTGCCATTCTCGCGCCGCTGCGCGGCCGGCGCCGGGTGATCGGTGCCGCGCTGTTCCTGCGCCGCCCCGAGCGCATCGCCTTCGAGCCGGACGACCTGCTCGTGGCCGCCCAGCTCGCCACGCACAGCGCCCTCGGCATCGACAAGGCCGTGCTGTACGGCCGCGAGGCCTACATCGCGGACGAGTTGCAGCGCACCATGCTGCCCGAGACGCTGCCCCGGCCGACGGGCGTGCGGCTGGCCTCCCGCTACCTGCCGGCGGCGGAGACGGCCCGGGTCGGCGGCGACTGGTACGACGCGATCCCGCTGCCGGGCAGCCGGGTCGCCCTGGTCGTCGGTGACGTGATGGGCCACTCGATGACCTCGGCGGCGATCATGGGCCAGCTGCGCACCACGGCCCAGACCCTCGCCGGTCTGGATCTGCCGCCGCAGGAGGTCCTGCACCACCTCGACGAACAGGCCCAGCGCCTGGGCGTGGACCGCATGGCGACCTGTCTCTACGCCGTGTACGACCCGGTATCGCACCGCATCACCATCGCCAACGCCGGTCATCCGCCGCCCGTCCTGCTGCACCTGGGCGGCCGTGCCGAGGTGCTGCGCGTGCCCGCCGGCGCCCCGATCGGGGTCGGCGGCGTGGACTTCGAGGCGGTGGAGCTGGACGCGCCCGCCGGAGCGACCCTGCTGCTGTACACCGACGGCCTGGTCGAGTCCCGGCTGCGTGACGTGTGGACGGGCATCGAGCAGCTGCGCGAGAAGCTCGCCGCGGTCGCGCAGCTCACCGGGCCGGACCATCCGCCGCCCCTGGAAGCGCTGTGCGACGAGGTGCTCGACATGCTCGGCCCGGGCGACCGGGACGACGACATCGCGCTGCTCGCCGCCCGCTTCGACGGGATCGCGCCCAGCGATGTGGCGTACTGGTTCCTGGAGCCGGAGGACGCCGCCCCGGGCCGGGCCCGTCGGCTGGCCCGGCGCGCGTTGCAGCGCTGGGGCCTGGAGGAGCTCAGCGACTCCGTCGAGCTGCTGGTCAGCGAGGTCGTGACCAACGCCGTGCGGTACGCGTCGAGGCCGGTGACCCTGCGGCTGCTGCGCACCGACGTGCTGCGCTGCGAGGTCGGCGACGACGTGCCCCAGCTGCCGCGGCTGCGCCAGGCCCGCGCCACCGACGAGGGCGGGCGCGGGCTGTACCTGGTGAACCGGCTGGCCAGGCGCTGGGGCGCGACCCGGCTGAGCACGGGCAAGGTGGTCTGGTTCGAGCTGAACCGCGGCTGACCCGCCCAGCGACATGCCGAAGGGCGCCCGGTGTCCACCGGGCGCCCTTCTCGTGCCTGCTGTCCGCCTGTTATCCGTCGTCGCGCGGTTTGAGCGGGTCCAGCGGGTCACGGCCGTCGCCCGGCGGTGTCGTCGGCGGGGCCGTGGGCGGGCTGGCGGTGGGCGATGTCGTCGACGGGCTCGGCGGCGGGGACGACGACGGCTTCTCCGACGTGGGCGGCGGGGACGACGACGGCTCCTTCGTCGTCGGCTCCTGGGAGGGCTCCTCGGTCGGCGTCCGCGAAGGCGTCGGCGTCCACGTCGGCTGGACGGCGGCGCCCTGCTCGGTGTCCAGGTCGAACTTGCTGACCTCGCCCATCACACCGAAGGTGTACGCCGCCCAGATCTGCGCCGGGAAGTCACCGCCGTTGATGCGGGGCTCGCCGGCCGCCTTGTACATCGGGACCTGGGCGTGGGTCTTGGCGTCCTCACCGAACAGGCCCACCGAGGTGACCAGCTTCGGCGTGTAGCCGGTGAACCAGGCCGACTTGTTGTTGTCGGACGTACCCGTCTTGCCCGCGACCTGCTGCCCGTCGCGCTGGGGGTTTCTCCGTACGGACTTCTGGGCGGTGCCGTCGTCGACCACGCCGGTCAGCACCGAGGTGACCGAGTCGGCGGCCTCACGGCTGATGACCTGGTCGCCGACCGCGTCCGGGATGGTGACCGTGCGGCTGTTGTGCTCGACGGACTTCAGGAGCGTGGGCGTGACCTTCCGGCCGTGGTTGTCGAGGGTGGCGTAGACGCCGGCCATCTGGAGCGGGCTCGCGCCCATGGTGCCCAGGGTCTGCGCGGGCACCGCCTGGAGCCCCTTGGTGTCCATGCCGAGCTCGCCCGCGACCTTCATCACCTCGGGCATGCCGACGTCGACGCCCATCTGCGCGAAGACCGAGTTGATGGACTTGTTCATCGCCGTCTGGACGGTGACCTTCCCGTAGTCGGTGTCGTCCTCGTTCTCCGGGGCGAACCCCACCTTGGCGCCGTTGTCCACCACGGGCCGCTTGCTCGTGCCGTCGTAGACCGTGTTCGCCCGGATCGGGGTGCCGTCCTGGGTCTTGGCCTGCCCCTCCAGGGCGGCGGCGAGAATCACCGGCTTGAAGGTGGAGGCGGGCTGGTAGTCGGTGCGGGTGGCGTTGTTGACGTAGTGCTTGAGGTAGTCCCGGCCGCCGTACATGGCGACCACGGCACCGGTCTTCGGGTTCACGGACGCGGCGCCGGCCTGGACGTCCCCGTCGACCTTGCGCTTGGCCGGGTCGAGCTTGCTGTCCAGCTGTTGCCGGACGGACTTCTCCAGCGCCGCCTGCTTCTTCTTGTCGATGTTGAGCGTGACGGTCCAGCCGCCCTGGTCGACCATGGCCTCCGCCTGCTTGGCGTCCTCGGCGGTGCCCTGGGCGACGAGCTGCTTCTCCAGCGCCGCGTTGGCGGCCTTCACCAGGTAGCCGGTCTGGCCTCCCAGGCTCGGGTCGGCCTTCGGCTCCTCGGGGACCGGGAACGTCAGGCCCTGGCGCTCGGACTCGCTGAGCCAGCCCTGCTTGACCATGTTGTCCAGGACGTAGTTCCAGCGGGCTTTCACCAGCTTCTTACCGGTGTCGGACGCGATGGCCCAGTCGTACTGGTTCGGTGCCTGGAGGAGCGCCGCGAGGTAGGCGCCCTTCGCGACCGAGAGGTCCTTGGCGTCCTCGCGGTAGTAGGCCTGGGCGGCGGCCTGGATGCCGTAGGCGCCCCGGCCGTAGTAGCTGGTGTTGATGTAGCCGGCCAGGATGTAGTCCTTGGACTTCTCCCGGTCCAGCTTCAGCGAGATGACCAGTTCCTTCAGCTTGCGCGAGACGGTCTGTTCCTGCGTCAGGTAGTAGTTCTTGACGTACTGCTGGGTGATCGTGGATCCGCCCTGCGCGCCCTTGCCGGTGACCGTGTTGAGCAGACCGCGGGCCGTGCCCTTGAGGTCGACGCCGGCGTCCTTGTAGAAGGTCTTGTTCTCGGCGGCGACGAACGTCTTCTGGACGGGCTTGGGGACCTCGGCCAGATCCACGATCTCGCGGTTGCGGTCGCCGGTACGGCCCAGCAGGGAGCCGTCGCTGTACTTGTAGACGTTGCTCTGCCACTTGGCGTCGGCGTTCCCCTTCGGGATGTCGATCACCATGTACAGCACGATGAAGGCACCCATGCCCAGCAGGCACAGGCCCAGGAAGGTGCCGAGGATCTTCTTCCAGGTGAAGAGCCTGCGTATGCCGCCCTTGCCGGCCGCCCCCGACGAACGGCGGCCCTTGGGTGCCGCCCGGCGCCCACCGCGCTGTCGGGCGCGTCTCTCTTCCGCTCGTCCCATCGGTCCGATCCGCTCCGCTTCGTTCATGTGTGCTCACACGTCACACAGGTTCGCCGCTCAGGTCAGCTCAGAAAGCTAACACCGGGAGATAAGAGATAGGGCTGCCGATCCGGTCCTTTACGGACGTGACAATCAGCACCCATCCCAACGGAACCGACGTACGAGACACGCGCAGGGTTGCCAGAACGCGGAAAAGTGATATCACTTAGCTAGACAGAAGCTATGCGGAAGTAGCTTCTCAGGAGAACGGGGGACCACCCATGTCCACTCACGACACGCAGGTCACCGCCGACGTGCCCGAGATGCCGGCGCCTCGCGTGCGGGAATTCGCCGCGCACAGCATCGGCGGCGGCCTCGCCCTGCTGCTGGGCCTGGTCGGGCTGCTGGCCGGCGCCGGGCTGATCGCGCTCGCCACCTCGGTGGACCCGGCCGGCGCGCAGGCCGGGCTGATCATCGGCGGCATCCTGGTGGCGCTGGCGGCGTTCCTCGCCATGTGCGGGCTGAACATGGTGGCGCCGGGCGAGGCCCGGGTGGTCCAGCTCTTCGGCCGGTACCGGGGCACCATCCGGCAGGACGGTCTGCGCTGGGTGAACCCCTTCACCTCGCGCACCAAGATCTCGACCCGGGTACGCAACCACGAGACGGCCGTCCTGAAGGTCAACGACGCCTACGGCAACCCCATCGAGCTCGCCGCGGTCGTGGTGTGGCGCGTCGAGGACACCGCCCAGGCCACCTTCGAGGTCGACGACTACATCGAGTTCGTCTCCACCCAGACCGAGGCGGCCGTGCGGCACATCGCCATCGAGTACCCCTACGACGCCCACGAGGAGGACGGCCTCTCGCTGCGCGGCAACGCCGAGGAAATCACCGAGAAGCTCGCCGTGGAACTGCACGCGCGCGTGGAGGCGGCCGGTGTGCAGATCATCGAGTCCCGCTTCACGCACCTCGCCTACGCCCCCGAGATCGCCTCGGCGATGCTCCAGCGCCAGCAGGCCGGAGCGGTGGTCGCGGCGCGGCGGCAGATCGTGGACGGCGCGGTGGGCATGGTGGAGGCCGCGATCGCCCGCATCACCGAGCGGGACATCGTGGAACTGGACTCCGAGCGGAAGGCGGCGATGGTCTCCAACCTCATGGTCGTGCTGTGCGGTGACCGTGCCGCGCAGCCGGTCCTCAACACCGGGTCCCTCTACCAGTGACGGTCCCTGACGAAGGTCCGGGCCCCCAGCGCCGGCCGCAGCAGCAGCGCAAGCAGGTGCTGCTGCGGCTGGACCCGGCGGTGTACGAGGCGCTCGCGCGGTGGGCCGGGGACGAGCTGCGGTCCGCCAACGCGCAGATCGAGTTCCTGCTGCGCAGGGCGCTGGCCGAGGCGGGGCGGCTGCCGCGGGAGACCGGGCCGCTGCCCCGCAGGGGGCGTCCGCCCGGGTCGCCCGGGGGCTCTCCCCCGGGCCCGCCGCCCACCTGAGCGGACCGGCGCAACGGCTGTTGCGGAACCGTGACAACAGGCCCCGACCTGCACGGCCGTACCGCCCGCCATGAACTGAACACCCGACGTATACACAGGGCGTATACACGGTGTGTAGAGTCATCGGCATGTCCATCGGTCACACTCTCCTGGGGCTCCTGGAGTCCGGCCCGCGTCACGGTTACGACCTGAAGCGGGCCTTCGACGAGAAGTTCGGTCACGACCGGCCGCTCCACTACGGCCAGGTCTACTCGACGATGTCCCGTCTGCTGAAGAACGGTCTCGTCGAAGTCGACGGCATCGAGGCGGGCGGCGGGCCCGAGCGCAAGCGGTACGCGATCACCGAGGCCGGCATCACCGACGTCGAGCGCTGGCTCGCCACGCCGGAGAAGCCGGAGCCGTACCTCCAGTCGACCCTCTACACCAAGGTCGTCCTCGCGCTGCTCACCCACCGCGACGCCGGTGACATCCTCGACACCCAGCGCTCGGAGCACCTGCGCAGCATGCGGATCCTCACCGACCGCAAGCGCAAGGGCGACCTGGCCGACCAGCTCATCTGCGACCACGCGCTGTTCCACCTGGAGGCGGACCTGCGCTGGCTGGAGCTGACCGCGGCACGTCTGGACAAGCTCCGTGAGGCGGTGGCCCGGTGACGATTCCCGCTGGTTCGCTCCTCACCGCCCAGGACCTGCGCAAGTCCTACGGGCCGACGACCGCCCTCGACGGCGCCGAGTTCTCCATCCACCCCGGCGAGGTCGTCGCCGTGATGGGCCCGTCCGGCTCGGGCAAGTCGACGCTGCTGCACTGCCTCGCCGGGATCGTCATGCCCGACTCGGGCTCGATCAGGTACGACGGGCGTGAGGTGACCGCGATGAGCGACGCCGAGCGCAGTGCGCTGCGGCGCTCGGAGTTCGGGTTCGTGTTCCAGTTCGGGCAGCTCGTGCCGGAACTGACCTGCGTGGAGAACGTCGCGCTCCCGTTGCGGCTGAACGGGTCGTCCCGCAAGGACGCCGAACGGACCGCGCTGGCCTGGATGGAACGGCTGGAGGTCGACGACCTGCGCAAGAAGCGGCCCGGCGAGGTGTCCGGCGGTCAGGGGCAGCGGGTCGCCGTCGCACGCTCGCTGGTGACGAACCCGCGGGTGGTCTTCGCCGACGAACCGACCGGTGCGCTCGACTCGTTCAACGGCGAGCGCGTGATGGAGCTGCTCACCGACGCCGCCCGGTCCGCCAGCACGGCCGTGGTGCTCGTCACGCACGAGGCGCGGGTGGCCGCGTACTCCGACCGCGAGATCGTCGTACGGGACGGCAAGTCCCGTGACATGGAGCGCGTCGTATGAGCCTCGGGCAGTGGGGCCGGGACCTGGCCATGGGCACCCGGTTCGCGTTCGCCGGCGGACGCGAGGGGTGGACCCGGGCGCTGCTCACGGCCGTGGGCGTCGGTCTCGGAGTGGCGCTGCTGCTGCTCACCACCGCCGTCCCGAACGCGCTCGCGGAGCGGGACCGGCGCGAGGAGGCGCGCAGCGACCACACGTTCGGCCAGCAGGAGATACCGAAGGCCGACGACACCCTGATCATTCTGGACGCGGACACCACGTTCCGGGACCTGGACGTGCGCGGCCGGTTGCTGGAGCCGGAGGGCCCGCGGGCTCCGCTGCCCCCGGGGGTCGCGAAGTTCCCGGCGGCGGGCGAGATGGTCGTCTCCCCGGCACTGAAGGAACTGCTCGCCTCCGACGACGGCAAGCTGCTGCGGGAGCGGCTGAACTACCGGATCTCGGGCACCATCGGCGAGCAGGGGCTGGTCGGCTCACAGGAACTCGCCTATTTCGCGGGCGGCACGGGGCTCGCGAAGGTGCTGGAGGGTCCCGCCGGCGGGGCCCGGATCGACCGCTTCGGCAACGACGACCTGGGGTCGTCCGAGGCCTGGGACCCGGTGCTGCTCCTGCTGGTCCTGGTCGTCTTCGTGGTGCTGCTGATGCCGGTCGCCGTGTTCATCGCCGCGGCCGTGCGCTTCGGCGGCGAACGGCGCGACCGCCGGCTGGCGGCGCTGCGACTGGTCGGCTCCGACAGCCGGATGACCCGGCGGATCGCCGCCGGCGAGGCACTCGCCGGTTCCGTGCTGGGGCTCGTCCTCGGCACCGGGTTCTTCCTGCTCGGACGTCAACTGGCGGCCTCCGTCGAGGTGTTCCGCGTCAGCGTGTTCCCGAGCTATCTGAACCCCTCGCCCGTGCTGGCCGTCCTGGTCGCACTGGCGGTGCCGGCGGCCGCGGTCCTGGTGACGATCCTCGCCCTGCGCGGGGTGGTCATCGAGCCGCTCGGCGTGGTGCGCACGGCCAAGCCGGCGCGGCGCCGGCTGTGGTGGCGGCTGCTGCTGCCGCTGGGCGGGCTCGCGCTGCTCTCCCCGATGATCGGGCAGGGCGACGACGGCGGGACCTTCAACCAGTACCTCGTCGTCGGCGGCGTGATGCTCCTGCTGGTGGGCGTCACGGCCCTGCTCCCCTGGGTGGTCGAGACGGTCGTGGCCCGGCTGGGCCGGGGTGGGGTCGCCTGGCAACTGGCCGTGCGCAGACTCCAGTTGAGCAGTGGTGCGGCCGCCCGGCTGGTCAACGGCATCGCCGTGGCGGTGGCCGGGGCGATCGCCCTGCAGATGCTGTTCGCCGGAGTGGAGGGCACCTACACCACGGCATCGCGGTACGACGTCTCCCGGGCCCAGATGAGCGTGGACGTGCCGGACGGTTCCGACGCCGCGGCCGTCGCCGGGAAGTACCGCGACACCGAGGGCGTGCGCAAGGTCACCGCGCTGTCCGACGCCTATCTGCGCGACCGGGGCCAGGAGGACTCCTTCATCCAGATCACCATCGCCGACTGCGCGTCGCTGCGCGAGGTGGCCACGCTCCCCTCCTGCCGCGACGGGGACGTCTTCGCGGTCAAGGGCTCGCGGTACGACAGCGACAGTGACCACCTGTCCGAGCCGGGCACGGCTCTGCGGGCCGAGCCGGACCGCGACGGCGCCCGCTCGGACGGCCACGCGGTCTCCTGGACCGTGCCGGAGGACATCCGTCCGGCCCGGTCCCGCGAGGACCCCACCGGGAACGAGCGCGGCGGCATCCTGATCACGCCCGGCGCGCTGCCCGCGAAGCTCGCGGCGGTCGCCTCCACCCGGCTCTTCGTGAGCGTGGACCCGTCGGTGCCGGACGCCTACGACCACGTGCGCAACACGGCCGCGCGGTTCGACCCCACGGTCCAGCCCATGACCTGGCACAGCATCGAGAGCAACGAGCGCTACGCCACCATCCGCACCGGCCTGTCCGTCGGCTCCGCCTGCGTGCTGGCGCTGATCGGGGCGAGTCTGCTGGTCTCGCAGCTGGAGCAGTTGCGCGAACGCCGCAGGCTGCTGTCGGCCCTGGTCGCCTTCGGCACCCGGCGCCGCACCCTCAGCCTTTCGGTGCTGTGGCAGACGGCCATCCCGATCGGGCTGGGCCTGCTGCTCGCCGCGACGGTGGGCATCGCCCTGGGCGCGGTCCTGCTGCGGATGACCAACACGTCGGTCCGCGTGGACTGGCCGAGCGTGCTGTCGATGACCGGCATCGGCGCGGGCGTCGTACTCGTGGTGACGCTGCTGAGCCTGCCGCCGCTGCTGAGGCTGATGCGGCCGGACGGCCTGCGCACCGAGTAGCGCTGTCGCGCACAGCCCGTACGGGTCGTCAGCGCCCTGGTCCGACACCCGCACGGGTGTCGCGTCCCGGCCCGGCACCCGTACGGGCCGCCAGGCGTCCTGGTCCGGCACCCGTACGGGCCGCCAGGCTTCCTGGCCCGGCGCCCACACGAGCCGCCTGCGTCCCCGCGCGGCACCCGTATGGGCGGTCAGCGCCCTGGTCCCACACCCCTACCGGCCGTCCGGCGGCCTGGACGGGCACCCGTACAGGCCGTCAAGCGCCGCGCTCAAGCAGCCGTACGAGCCGCCAGGCGTACCGGTCCCACACCCGCACGAGCCGCCGGCGTCCCCGCGCGGCACCCGTATGGGCGGTCAGCGCCCTGGTCCCACACCCCTACGGGCCGTCCGGCGGCCTGGACGGGCACCCGTACAGGCCGTCAAGCGCCGCGCTCAAGCAGCCGTACGAGCCGCCAGGCGTACCGGTCCCACACCCGCACGAGCCGCCGGCGTCCCCGCGCGGCACCCATACGGACCGTCGGCGTCGCGCCCAAGCACCCGTACTGGCCGCCAGGCGTCCCGGCCCGGCGCCCGTACGAACCGTCAGGCGTGCCGGTCCAGTACCCGTACGGGCAGGGGTCGCAGGGCATGCCGGAGGGCGGCCGCCAGTTCCTCGTACTCCGCGCCGCGCGCGGCCCCCGCCCGCATCGCCAGGGCGATCCGGCGGGCGGGGGCCGGGTCGGCGAAGTACCCGGTGAGGAGCTGGTTGCTGCGGGAGGTCTCGACCTTGACGGCGGTGCGCGGCAGCAGGGTGACTCCGAGCCCGCCCGCCACGAGCTGCACCAGCGTGGACAGCCCGGCGGCGGTCGTGGTGACCGGCACGTCGTCGCGGCCGGCCTCCCGGCAGATGTCGAGGGCCTGGTCGCGCAGGCAGTGCCCCTCGTCGAGGAGCAGCAGGTTCAGCTCGCGCAGGGCGTCCCGCGCAATGCCCTCCCGCCCCCCGAGCCGGTGGTCGAGCGGGGTGACGAGCACGAAGTCCTCGTCGAAGAGCGGTAGTTCGACCACGCCCGGGACCCCGAGCGGCACGGCGAGCAGCAGCAGATCGAGCCGTCCGGCGGCGAGGCCGTCGAGCAGGTTGGCGGTCTGCTCCTCGTGCACCTGGAGGTCGAGCTGCGGATACCGCTCGTGGACGAGCCGCAGCACCGTCGGCAGCAGATAGGGGGCGACCGTCGGGATCACCCCGAGCCGCAGCACCCCGGTGAAAGGTGCCCGGACCGCCTCGGCCTCCTCGATGAGGGCACCCATCTCCGCCAGCACCGCCTTGGCCCGTACGGCGATCCGCTCACCCTCGGGCGAGAGCAGCACCTTGCGCGTCGTACGCTCGAGGAGCGTCACTCCGAGTGTCTCCTCCAGGGCCGACACGGCGCCCGAGAGGGCGGGCTGGCTCATGCCGATCGCCGCGGCCGCGTCCCGGAAGTGAAGGTGTTCCGCCACCGCCGCGAAGGCCCGGAGCTGGGCCAGGCTGGGCTGCCTGCGCTTGTTACCGACCGTCACTGATAACTACCTCCGATCAACCCGACCGAGTGTAGCTATTTCCGTAATCAATCCAGCCTGTGCCAACATCAACACAGTCCAACCCATGGGAAACGCCCGCGATCCGGGTGTTTCTTCGCTGCAAGGAGAATGTGTGCTCACCGTCGGTGACAAGTTCCCCGAGTTCGACCTGACCGCCTGTGTCTCGCTGGAGAAGGGCAAGGAGTTCCAGCAGATCAACCACAAGACCTACGAGGGTCAGTGGAAGGTCATCTTCGCGTGGCCCAAGGACTTCACCTTCGTGTGCCCGACCGAGATCGCCGCCTTCGGCAAGCTGAACGACGAGTTCGCCGACCGCGACGCCCAGGTCCTCGGCTTCTCCGGCGACTCCGAGTTCGTCCACCACGCCTGGCGCAAGGACCACGACGACCTGCGTGACCTGCCGTTCCCGATGATGGCCGACTCCAAGCACGAGCTGATGCGCGAGCTGGGCATCGAGGGCGAGGACGGCTTCGCCAAGCGCGCCGTGTTCATCGTGGACCAGAACAACGAGATCCAGTTCTCGATGGTGACCGCGGGCTCGGTCGGCCGTAACCCGAAGGAGGTCCTCCGGGTCCTGGACGCGCTCCAGACGGACGAGCTGTGCCCCTGCAACTGGTCGAAGGGCGACGAGACCCTCGACCCGGTCGCGCTGCTCTCCGGGGAGTGATCTGACATGTCGCTGGACGCCCTGAAGTCCGCCATACCGGACTACGCCAAGGACCTGAAGCTCAACCTGGGCTCGGTCATCGGCAACTCCGACCTGCCGGCCCAGCAGCTGTGGGGCACGGTGCTGTCGACGGCGATCGCCTCGCGCTCCCCGATCGTGCTGCGCGAACTGGAGCCGGAGGCCAAGGCGAACCTGTCGCCGGAGGCCTACACGGCGGCCAAGGCCGCCGCCGCGGTGATGGCGATGAACAACGTCTTCTACCGCACCCGTCACCTCCTGTCGGACCACGAGTACGGCACGCTGCGCGCCGGTCTGCGGATGAACGTCATCGGCAACCCGGGCGTCGACAAGGTCGACTTCGAGCTGTGGTCCTTCGCGGTCTCCGCCATCAACGGCTGTGGCATGTGCCTGGACTCGCACGAGCAGGTGCTGCGCAAGGCCGGCCTCGACCGTGAGGTCATCCAGGAGGCGTTCAAGATCGCCTCCGTGATCCAGGCGGTCGGCGTCACGCTGGACGCCGAGGCGGTCCTGGCCGAGTAGGCACGGCCGCACGTCTCACGACGCAGGGCCCCGCCCACCTGAACCGGTGGGCGGGGCCCTGCGGGCGTTCCGGGGCTCCGGGACTATTCCGGGGCCGCCTCCGGGCCGGGCTCCGCGCTCACCGCCGTGGCCCCGCGGGGCCGCACCGAGTGCCGCAACGCCGCCCTCTGCGAGTACGACCGAAGATATCCGGCGACCGTGTTCGTCACCGCCACCAGCGGCACCGCGACGACGGCACCGCCGATCCCGGCCACCATGCCGCCCGCCGCGACCGACAGCACGACCGCCAGCGGGTGCACGCGCACGGCGCGTCCCAGGATGAACGGCTGGAGGATGTGCCCCTCGATCTGCTGCACGGCGAGCACCACCACCAGCGTCATGACGGCCGTGAACACCCCCTGGGTGACCAGGGCGACGACCACCGCCAGCGCACCGGACACCACCGCGCCCACCAGCGGGATGAACGCGAACAGGAAGATGAACACCGCCAGCGGCACGGCCATCGGCACATCGAGGAAGTAGATGCCGAGCCCGATGAAGATCGCGTCGATCAGGGCGACGATGACCGTGCCCCGCACATAGGCCGTCAGCGTCCGCCAGGCCGCAGGACCGGCGCCGGCCACCCCGGGCCGCGCGGCGGCCGGCACCAGCTTCAGGGTCCACTCCCAGATCCGCTTGCCGTCGTATAGCAGGAACAGCGTGCAGAAGACGGACAGCAGGATCCCGGTCAGTGCCTCGACGACGACCGTGACGCCCTCGAGCCCCGCCGAGGTGATCTGGTCGGTGTTCGCCCCGACGGCCTCGCGCAGATTGGTGGCGATCTCGTTGATCTGCTTGTCCGTGACGTGGAAGGGGCTGTTCAGCAGCCAGTTCCGCAACTCGTCGATGCCGTCCTGGATCTGGCCCGAGAGGTCGTCGATGTTCTCCATGACCTGCCAGGTCACGAACCAGCCGATGAGGCCGATGACGACGAAGCCGAACATCGCCGTCAGCGCCGTCGCCGGTCCGCGCGGCACGCCGTGGCGGCGCAGCCGCGCCACCGTCGGTTGCAGTATCGCCGTGATGAGCAGCGCGATCACGAACGAGAGCACCACGAGCTGGACGGCGCTGATGATCCGCATCAGCACCCAGACGGTGCCCGCGAGGATGAGGAGCCGCCAGCCGGCCTCGGCGGCGACCCGCACCCCCCACGGCACGGCCAGTGCCGGATCGGGACGGGCGGGGACGTCGGGCGCGTAGTCCGGGGGCGGCGGCACGTGTTCGTCGGAGAGGACCGGAGGTTCGGAGTCGTCCCGCTCCCGCTCGGCCTCGGCCCGGCGTTCGTTGTAACGCTCGCTGATCTCGGTCAGCCCGGCACCGAGCCGGCCGAGCCACCCTGGCACTCGCGACATGATCCGTCCTTTTCCCCCGTCTCAGCGCACCACTCCCCCCGGGAGTCGTCCGTCCGACCGTACATGGCGCGAGCCCCGCACCGGACGACGGTGCGGGGCTCGCGAAGGGCAACGGATCGGCCACGGGGGCCGGTCGGCTCAGTACCAGTGGTTGGCCTGCCAGAACGTCCAGGCCTCACAGGGGCTGCCGTAGCGGTCGTTCATGTAGTTCAGGCCCCACTTGATCTGGGTGGCCGGGTTGGTCTGCCAGTCGGCGCCGGCGGACGACATCTTGGAACCGGGCAGCGCCTGGAACATGCCGTAGGCCCCAGAAGAGGGGTTGACCGCCTTGTAGTTCCAGTCGGACTCGTGGTCCACGATGTTGCTGAAGCACTGGAACTGACCCGACGGCACCATCTGCCGTGCCATCGCCTGGATCTGGGCGATGCTGTAGGAGCTCGCGACGGGGAAGTCCGAGATGTCCTTGGAGCGGCTGGCGGCGGCCTTGACCTCCGCGCGCTCCTTGGCTGCGGCCTCGGCGGCCTTGGCGGCCTTCTTGGCGGCTTCCTTCTTGGCGATGGCCGTCTCAGCGGCGGCCTTGCGGGCGGCCTCCTCGGCGTCCTTCTTGGCGCTCGCGTCGGCCTGGATGGCCTGCGCGTCGGCCTGCTGCGTCAGCGACGCGGTCTGCACCTGGGCCTGCTGGCCCGCGGGGATGTCCGCGAGCAGGGTGGCGCCGCTGGCCGTCGCTTCGGCGTCGTTGTTCTGCGCGGTGCTGCCCGAGGCAACTCCGACGACGCTTCCGACAGCGGTGACCGCCGTGGCCGAGGCCACTGCGAATCCCCGGACCGAGATCCGGCTCACACGGTTTTCCTTCCAGCATCGCCCGCTTCGGTGACCCTCGCGGACGCAATCGTGCCCCTGGCACTGGCCTCCCCAACTGCGGGGTCACGGGAGGCGCGGGCCCGGTGGGCAACTCCCGCGAGGGGAGCGCCGTGTGTAGCTCGGGCGGCATACGACATCGCTATGCAGTTGATGCTGTTGCTTCGGTGGTGCCGTACCGCTGGGGGTACAGGTGTGTCGTATGCGGGGCCTGACAGGACTGAGACTCTGCCGTAACCCGACGGGGCAAGGCAATTCTGAGTTGCGTGTGAAAGCTCACATCCCGTTTGGTGCGGGAGATTCACAGGAACGTCCACATGCGAAGGCGCCGCCCGGCTAGGCTCTTCGCCTTTTCCGGACGGCGCCAACTATCGCATAACCGGCCCTACTTACTGGGCGCGGTCAGACCTGCCCGTCTTCGAGCATTTCGGTCACAAGCGCGGCGATCTGGGACCTCTCGGACCGCGTCAGGGTGACATGCGCGAAGAGCGGATGCCCCTTCAGCTTCTCGACGACGGCGACCACACCGTCGTACCGGCCGACCCTCAGATTGTCGCGCTGGGCCACGTCATGGGTGAGAACGACCCGTGAATTGGCCCCGATCCGGGACAGAACGGTAAGAAGTACGTTCCGTTCCAGTGACTGCGCCTCGTCCACGATCACGAACGCGTCGTGCAGCGAGCGGCCGCGGATGTGGGTGAGCGGCAGGACTTCGAGCATGCCGCGCGCGGTCACCTCCTCGATGACCTCTCGGCTGGTGACCGCCGACAGGGTGTCGAACACGGCCTGCGCCCAGGGGCTCATCTTCTCGGCCTCGGTGCCGGGCAGATAGCCGAGCTCCTGCCCGCCCACCGCGTACAGCGGACGGAAGACCATCACCTTCTGGTGCTGGCGGCGCTCCAGTACCGCCTCCAGGCCCGCGCACAGCGCCAGCGCCGACTTTCCGGTGCCGGCCCGGCCGCCCATCGACACGATCCCGACGTCCGGGTCGAGCAGCAGGTCGAGGGCGATCCGCTGCTCGGCGCTGCGGCCCTTGATCCCGAAGACCTCACGATCCCCGCGCACGACGCGGATGGTGCCCTCGGGCGTGACCCGGCCGAGGGCCTTGCCGCGCTCCGACTGGATCATCAGGCCCGTGTGCACCGGCAGATCGGCGGCCTCGGGGACGTAGACGTGTCCCTCCTCGAAGAGGATGTCCACCTGCTCGCCCGGCAGGGTCAGTTCGGACATGCCGGTCCAGCCGGAGGAGTCCGTGATGGCGAGTTCCGCGCGGTACTCCTCGGCGAGGAGCCCGACGGAGGACGCCTTGATCCTGAGGGGGAGGTCCTTGGACACGACGGTGACGTCGAACCCCTCGGCCTGCAGATTGCGGGCGACCGCGAGGATGCGGGAGTCGTTGTCCCCCAGGCGGTAGCCGCTGGGCAGCACGCTGGGGTCCGAGTGGTTGAGCTCGACACGGACCGTCCCGCCCAGATCGCCGATCGGGATGGGGGCGTCGAGGCGACCGTGCCGGACCCGGAACTCGTCGAGCAGGCGCAGGGCCTGCCGGGCGAAGTAGCCGAGTTCGGGGTGGTGCCGCTTGGCCTCCAGCTCCGTGACCACGACGATGGGGAGCACGACCTCGTGCTCGTCGAAGCGGTTCAGGGCGTGTGGGTCGGCCAGCAGGACGCTGGTGTCGAGAACATAGGTGCGCCGGTCTGGCTTGTGGCGCTTTGTGCTGGTCACCACGGAAGGACGTACCCCCTCGGATGA
Source organism: Streptomyces sp. NPDC050674 (assembly GCF_040654575.1). Classification (NCBI taxonomy): domain Bacteria; kingdom Bacillati; phylum Actinomycetota; class Actinomycetes; order Kitasatosporales; family Streptomycetaceae; genus Streptomyces; species Streptomyces sp. NPDC050674. The sequence goes on along the minus strand of NZ_JBFAIG010000002.1, from coordinate 10,326 downwards.
GGTCGGGGAGCGACGGTATGGAGCTGGACCGGTCGTCGGCCGCCCTGCGCGGGCCGAGAACCGGCCCTCCGCCTCTTCGTCCGTGCAGTGACCGCACGATCGGGCTGGTGCAAAGGGCCTCCCGGGCGGACGGCCCCGTGCCGTCCGCTGAGATCCGACACCCGTGGTTCGGGCGTCGACCTGTCTGGGTTATGCCCTCGAACGAGCGTCGCCATGCCACGGCATATGACGGCGCGCCGGTGAACTTGGCGTTACGTGCGCCGTCAACGGGGTACCGGGAGGTGTTGCGGACATGGGACGTCCTGCGTCCGCGGGGGTGCGCGAGGGGTGATTCAGCCGTGCGCGACGGGTGCGTCAGCCGCCGTAGCGCCGGTGGCGGGCGGCGTAGTCACGCATGGCGCGCAGGAAGTCGACCTTGCGGAACGCCGGCCAGAACACGTCACAGAAGTAGTACTCGGAGTGCGCGGTCTGCCAGAGCATGAATCCGGACAGCCGCTGCTCGCCGCTGGTGCGGATCACCAGGTCGGGGTCGGGCTGGTCGCTCGTGTAGAGGTGACGCCCGATCATGTCGATGTCGACGGCCTCGGCGAGCTCCTCCATCGAGGTGCCCTTGTCCTGGGCGTCGAGCAGCATCGACCGCACGGCGTCGGCGATCTCCTGGCGGCCGCCGTAGCCGATGGCGACGTTGACCACTATCCCGTCGACGTGCGCGGTGCTCTCCTCGGCCTCCTTGAGGACCGTCTGCATGCCGGAGGGCAGCAGGTCGGGCGTGCCCACGTGGTGCACGCGCCAGCGTCCGTCGGCGGCCAGGGTGCGGACCACGTCCTCGATGATGCCGAGCAGCGGGACGAGTTCGTCGCGCGGCCGGTCGAAGTTGTCGGTCGACAGGAGCCAGAGGGTGACGACCTCGACGTCGGTCTCACTGCACCAGCCGAGGAACTCCTCGATCTTCTCGGCGCCGGCCCGGTGGCCGTGGACGGTGCTGGAACCGGCGGCCTTCGCCCAGCGCCGGTTGCCGTCCATGATGACGCCGATGTGCTTGGGCACCTGAGCGTGGTCCAGGTGGCCTTCCACCCGGCGTGCGTACAGCCTGACCAGCAGGCCACGCAGCTTGTCGCGCAGGTTCACGTGTTTGTCAGCCCCTCCGTACGGATCGGACAGGCCGCGGCGTGCGGCCCGGTCGTGGCCCGCGGGCGGTCCCTGCCCGTATGGCAGTCCCCGGAGGCGAAGCCTACCCCCGCCGCGGCCGTGGGCCGCCAACGGGTGCGGAACGAAAGGTTCCGGCCCGGGGTTCGAGCCGCCGGGCGGACCAACAAAAAACGGGCCGGTCCGTGGGGGGGAGACGGACCGGCCCGAGGGGGGGTTTCCACCATAACCCTTTGTAAGTGATGCTGCGTGCATTGGCGGGCCACAACTACTCTCCGGAGCCGCCCGGCGACGCGGCGATGACCGCGGAAGCTCTCGTTCAGGGCTCGCTTCTGGCCGAAACATGGCCCCTGTACAGGGAAAACAGGATGCACCGGCACGGAATCCGGAGGATCGGACGCGCCGTCAGGGCCACTCGGGTGACTTGTCCCGACATCCCCCCGATGGGTGAACCGCCCGCTCGGCATCCACTGGACCGGGGCGTCCCCCGCGACCGCCCAGCGCCGCCCTTTGCCGAACGACATCGCCGCCCCTGCGGCTCGGCGTGGAGGCCTTGGCACCGCGCAGCCCCCTCCACTGCGCGGTACCGCCCGCGCAGCTTTGCTCACGCGAATCTCCTGGTCCGAATTTACGTGAGTGACGACGTGGAGGCGAGCCGCCGGCGATAACGATGTGAAAACTCTCGTCGGGAGTTGCGCAAGTGCGGTGAGCGATAGGAGTGACCCTAGGCCGGCCACGGATGCACGAGGGATTCCGGCGGCATCCGCCCACGCTGCCCGCCGTCAGGAGCTGTCAGGGCTGTCAGGGGCCGTCAGAGGCCATTAGGACGGATGCTGTCCTCAATGGCGTTTAGCGTCGCCGCATGACGACGAGCCTCAGGATCACGTGGGACGCGGCGAGCGCGCGGCGGGCCGAGCGACAGCATCTGACCGGACCGGCGCGCCCGGGCACCCCGGTCGCCGAGGTGGTGGGTGCGATGCGGGGCGCGCACGCGCAGGTGCTCTCCGCGGCCGAGGTGTCGGTGGGAATGCGGGCGGACGGCGTGACGCGGGCGGACGTACGGGCCGCGCTCTGGGAGGAACGGTCCCTGATCAAGACGTACGGCCCGCGGGGCACCGTCCACCTCCTCCCGACCCATGAACTCCCCCTTTTCTCGGCGGCGTTGAGCGCGGTTCCGAGCGGGCCGAGCCCGTTCCCGCCCGACGCGCGGCTCACCGAGGAGCAGGTTCGCCAGGTGGTCACGGCGATCAGTGACGCGCTCGACGGCAGGTATCTGACCATCGACGAGCTGTCCGAGGAGGTCGTCGCCCGGACGGGCCCCTGGGCGGGAGACCGCGTGATGCCGGCGTTCCAGGACATGTGGCCGCGCTGGCGCCAGGTGATGCACCGGGCGGGTTGGGCGGGCACGCTGTGCTTCGGCCCGAACCGTGGCCGCAAGGCGACGTTCACGCGGCCGGCCCCCGGGGACCTGGAGGCGGATCCGAGCGACGCACTGGCTGCCTTCGTCGACCGCTATCTGCACACGTACGGCCCGGCCACGCCGAAGCACTTCGCGCGGTGGCTGGCGGCGCCGCCCGGCTGGGCCATGGCGCTGTTCGACGAGTTGGCCGCGGCGGGCCGTATCGAGCAGGTCCTGTTCGAGGCGGCACCGGCGTGGGTGGCGGCGGGCGACACGGACTTCCCCGACGGTCCGCCGCGGGGTGTGCGCCTGCTCCCCTACTTCGACGCGTACGTCATCGCCGGGCAGCCACGCGAACGCCTGTTCCCGGGACAGGCGTACCACCGTGCCCTCGGCGGCGGCCAGGCGGGCAACTACCCGGTGCTGCTGGTCGACGGTGTGGTGGCCGGGGTGTGGCACCAGCGGCGCCGGGGCCGTCGTACGACCGTCACGGTCGAGCCGCTCGTCCGGCTGACGGCGCGGCAGAAGCGGGAACTCGACGAGCAGGCGCAGCGGGTGGGCGAGGTGCTGGAGGCGACGGCGGAGCTGGTGGTGGGAGAGGTGACGGTGGGCCCGCACGCCTGATGCGCGGCACGGGGCGTCAGCCCGGCTTGCGTGCGTCGACGAGGTGACGGGTGCTGTGGGCCACGAACGGGCCTTCCGCCTGAATACGCTCGTGCAGCTCCCGCAACCGCGGCTCGTACGCCTCGACGGTGAAGCCGGGGACCATCCAGACCACCTTGCGCAGGAAGTGCACGACCGCGCCGATGTCGTGGAACTCCATCCGCAGCCGCTCCGCCCGCAGACCGACGACGTCCAGCCCGGCGGCTTCGGCGTCGGCACGCTCACGGTCGGGGTGGCGGGCACCGCGCACCTCGTCCGGCTGGGGCCCGAGGAAGTACTCGACGAGCTCGAAGACGCTGCCCGGCCCGACGTGCTGGGCGAAGTACGTCCCGCCGGGCTGGAGGACTCGGGCGATCTCGTCCCACCGCGGACGGACGGGATGCCGGCTGACGACCAGGTCGAAGGCGCCGTCGGCGAAGGGCAGGGGGGCGTCCTCGGCGGCGGCCACGACGGCGACGCCGCGGGGGCGGAGGAGGGCGGTCGCCTTGGCGACGTTGGGAGGCCAGCCTTCGGTGGCGGCCATGAGCCGGGGCGGTTTCCGGGCGCAGGGAGGGGCGGAGGCGTGGGCGGTGGTGCGGGCGGTGGTCCCGGCCGGGTGCCCGTCGGCGAGCCTGGCCAGGGCGAAGTCCAGGACCTCCCCTCCCCCGGTCTGCACGTCCAGCGCCGCGCTCGCCCGTCCCAGCCGCTCGGCCATCGACACGGCGTACCCCCATGAGGGCCGTGCTTCTGTGGCCCGCCCTTCGAACCAGGAGAAGTCCCAGCCTTCCGTCGGGACGGAGGCCCCTTCGGCGAGGAGTTCCTCGTAGGTGACGGGGTGTTCGGGGTGTGGCGGCACGGGGCGCCGGGGGTGTGGTGCCCGCTGCTTCATGAACGCCTTCTACGGGATGTCTTACACGGGACGTGTCTCACGGGACGCTCTCAGGGGACCAGCGGACGCACGTCCTCGGCGGCGAACCGTACGAACTCCTCCGGGTCGGGCTCGTCCGCCGTCGGCTGTAGCACGACGCGGTCGGCCCCGGCCTCGACCAGTTGCCCGACGGCCTTGGCGACGGCACCCGCGTCCCCGGCGACCCCGAGGTCCGGAACGGACTCCAGCCCCTCGGCGGCGAGCTCCGCACGCAGCCGGGCGGCGGCGTCGGGCCCGGTGGCGGTGAGCAGATAGACGACGAGGGGGTGCGGGGCGGCGTCGCGACCGGCAGCCGCCCGGCCCTCCTCCACGAGCCGGCGTGCCCGGCGCACGCCCTCGGCGTTGTGGGCGGCGGTGAGAATGGTCCCGTCGGCGGCCTCCCCGCTGAGCCGCAGCGACCGCGGCCCGGTGGCCCCGGCCAGCACGCCGTCCCCGGGGCTCTCCGGCGGCCAGTCGAGGGCGACGTCGTCGAGCGTGACGTACCGCCCGTCGACGGTGAGCCGCTCCCCGGCCAACAGGGCGCGCAGTGCCAGGAGATGCTCTCGCAGCAGGGTGACGGGCGACTCGACGCGGGCGCCGACCTGGCCCATCCAGTCCTGCACGCCGTGTCCGACACCGACGATGGCCCGGCCGGGGAACATCCGGTGCAGCGAGGCGATCTCCATGGCCGTGATGGCGACGTTCCGCAGCGGCACGGGCAACAGCCCGACCCCGACCCGCACCCGCTCGGTCCACGCGAGGGCAGCGGCGGCGGTGGAGATGCCGCCCTCTCTGAAACAGTCCTCCCAGAGCCAGAGCTCGTCGAGCCCGGCCCGCTCCGCGGTCTCACATACGGAGCGGAGCCGCTCGGGGGCCAGCTGGGGGCGGAAGACTGCGCCTAGGGGGGTCATGGGCTGTTCCTACCCGGGCGGGGAAGCGCCGGACAAGGCGTTTTGCGACTCATGCGTGGCAAACCAGCCACGGGTCTCGCCGGTCTGGCTCATGTGTGTCAGTCGTTCGGTGCAACGGGGCGGCCACCCGCGAGTGGCCGCCCGTGCGTGTGTGTGTGGGGGGCTGTGGCCGGGCTCAGCGGTTGACGGCCTGGATCTCCTGGACGGTCACGTTCTGGGTCGCGCCGAACGTGCCGTCGGGGAGGTCGCCGCCCGTGCCGCCGGTGCCGGTCCACTGGATCTTCCAGGTGACGGTGGCCTGGAGGGGGTACGTGCCGTTGCCGGAGGAACGCAGGTACCTCACTCCGCAGGGTGGGGTGCGGTCCGCCTTGCCCTTGGCGTAGGGCTCGCCGATGCGGCCGTCGTCGATCGCGCAGACGCCGGAGGCCGGGTAGGTGACGGCGTCCTTGGTGCCCGGTTCGATGCGCAGCGACACGGGTTCCGCGGTCGCGGTCGCCTGGATGCCGATCGCGGGTACGGACGCGGTGACGGAGACCGGCTTGAAGTCGGCGGCGTCCAGCCAGGCCCAGGTGGGCAGGTTGACCTTCGTCTGCGCGGCGGGGGCCAGGGTCACCTTGGTGCCGGGGACCCGGACCTCGGCATAGGCGAGTTCGGCGAGGATCTCGGGCGTGACGGCGTTCTTGATGCCGGCGGGCGGCGGGGCGCCCTGGTCCACCCAGAAGGGCTCCTCATCGCAGGCGTCCCAGCCCGGCGGGAAGTCCTCGTCGACGAACGAGTCCCAGAAGTAGCCCTTGCCGGTCTTGTCCTTGTTGAAGTCCTTGTACGGCTTGCCGTTGACGTACCGGTCGCGCTGCTTGGCGTCCCACTCATAGCCCGTGGAACCGGCTTCCCAGACCGGCTCCATGGCCTTCTGGAGCTGCTCCGGGGTGTACTTCGGGGCGTACCAGCAGGGGGGTGGGGTCCAGGACGTGGACGAGGTGAGGGCGCCGGCGGATGTGCCGCTGCCGTTCTTGGAACGGTCGAAGACGACGCCGCCCACCGTGACGGAGACGGTGCCGTCCTTGCCTGCTTCGGCTCCCTGCTGGGTCCCCTGTGTGGCTCCGCCCAGGGTGTCGTCGGCGTGTGCCACTCCGGGCAGGACCAGCAGTGCCCAGCTCGTGCCGGCTATGACCACCGAGGGGAACGTCCTCACCGGGCGCTTCAGGGCTGGCACTTGGGGCTCCCACTCTGCGAGACCATCTTCTGGATCACCCAGACGCCCTTGTCGTTCTTCTTGAGCGACGTGTGGTAGATGACGTAGCTCTTGGCGGTGACCTCGGTCTTCTTGGCCTGCTTGGTCTTGAGGTTTTTCACGTACGCCTTGCCCTGGTCCTCGCAGTAACTGAACGACGCCGTGCCGTCCTTGTCCACGGACACCTGGGGGGCGTAGAAGCGGTAGGCGCCGGTGATGGCCGCCTTGTGGTCGACATAGTTCTGGACGAACTTCTGCGTGTCGGCCGCCGCCTCGCCCTCGTAGTAGAAGAGGTAAGGCTTGTCGAGCGCGTTCTGGTGAACGATCGCCAGGTCGACCGCCTTGATCGACTGCTCACCGTCGGCCATGACCGCGTCCTTGTCCTTGTCCCCGGTCTTGGGCCAGTCGAAGGTGTAGGAGAGGTCGGACGGCAGCTCGATCTTCGGGCGTTCGGTGGATGCCGGGTCGGAAGCGGTCGGGGACGCCGAGGCCTCGCTCCCCGTGTCGGCTCCCGCGATCTTGTCGCTGTCCTTGTTGTTCTTGGAGCTGTCATCGCTCCCGCACGCGGCCAGCGTCAGAACCGCAGCGGCGGTCAGCGTGAGCGCTGTGAGGAGGGTGGGACGGCGGTTCACGGTCGACTCCCGGTCAGAGGCGAGGCTTCTCTCGAGCGAACCAAAGCTATCCAGCGGGGTGCGGCCGCACCAGGGTGAAGGTTGTCGATCGGCGGGGCGTACGGGGAGGAATCGGCGATTGGCCGACCCATTCCAGCCGTAACGGTTGCATAACGCGCCAGCGCCACCCCCAACAGCGGCGCATCGCGCGGCGTTTCCGTCAGGAACGAGCAAAGAGCATGGGTCCGTGGGCCCATGTGAGGGACTGCCCGCTGCGGTTACGTTCGGGGTCGCAGAGCTGTCGGCAGGCGGCGTGGTCGAAGGGGGTTCTCATGGGGCGGCGTTGGCGGGACGGGCGTGGCGAACTGATCGTGCACGGGAGCGGTGAGGAACCGCATTTTCGGGTCCCGCTGGAGTTCGCCACCTCTTATCGGGCCCGCACGAAAGGCCTGTTGGGGCGGGACTCCCTCGACGGGGCGATCCTGCTCTCCCCTGCCAACAGCGTGCACACGTTTCGCATGCGCATGCCGATCGACGTCGCCTACCTCGATCGGCACCTGCGCGTCATCGCCGTCCGCACCATGCGGCCGGGCCGGCTGGGGATGCCCCGGCCGCGTGCCCGGCATGTGGTGGAGGCGGAGGCCGGGGCGATGGGTGAGTGGGGGGTTCGGAAGGGGGCTCGGGTGGAGATCGTCGTGTCGGCGGACGGAGGCTGAGGTGTCGGCAGGGAAGCCGACCACTAGGACCTGTCTGGCAAATGATCTCGTCCGGGTTCACGGAGCCAATGGACGGTGGCGAACTTCTCGGTCGCGCCGGTCAGGCGGTGGGACTCATCGACGTGTTCGCGGGAGGGGGGACTGTCGGTCGCGATCGGGCCTACCGTCCCCGGCCGGTGATGGAGGCCGCCGGAGGCACCATGCAGGGGAAGAGTTCGTCCGAGACAGCCGACGGCGCGATGGTCAACCTCATTGGCGGAAAGATCGGTGTGGCCGCCGGCCTGCTCAAGGCGTCGGAGGCCATGAACAGAGGCGTGAACGGCGGGTACTCGCTCCCAGAAGCCGGCGCCGGGCACTCATGTGAGGAGGCTCGAAATGGTTCCACTCGCAGCATTCCCGAGTGACAATCCGCCCGTGACGATCGCTCTACTCGTCATTGGCCTTGTCGTCATCGTCGCCGGCCTGATCAGGGCGAGAAGGAAGTAGCCGCCGCGGCGGCCAGGCGAAGGGACACCACATGTCGGCAACGCTTGCCCGATCCGGCGCCGCGGTCGGAGGGAGCGTCGGCTTGACCGTCGCCGTCATCATCGTCGCCCTCCTCGTCTTCGCAGTCATCGCGCTGTAAAGACGAGGCCGGAGCGGAAAGTGACAGCCACCAGCTCCGCCTAGGACCTGTCTGACAGCCAGGTACTGCATCGCGGCCTTCGAGCCCTCCATCGCTCACCGACCTCGGTCAGCTTCATCTTGGTGGTGGACTTCGGGCCCACGTGCGAAGAAGCTCTTGTGCAGGTGGAGCAGGAGGCTTCCGCGCCTCCTACCACTGGGGCCTCTCCGTCTCCAGATCGAAGAGCCTCCCCTGTGCCGCCTCCGCGTTGTCCCAGCTCGCCGGACCGCCCGGCTTCACCGACAGGCGATTCAGAGCCGCCCTGGCCTCACGACTCCCCATCGCGCCCAGCAACTCGATGGCAGAGTCCGCGCCGATGTCCTCGATCACGCAGCGCTCGGCCACATCCACCGCCCAGTCGGCGAAACGGCCGGGGTCGGAGTCGAGGGCCAGCCAGCGGAACACCGAGTCGGCGATGTCGTCCCGCAGCCGCGGGATCATGGCGAGCATCGCCGCTTCGACGTGATCGACGACATGCCGCTGAAGCGGGTTCAGCCTCTCCCGTCCCCGCCACTCGCGCACCAGCTCGTCCACACCGGCCCACGTCACCTGGCTCGTGCGGGGCATCCTCTCCCCCACCGCCTGGTGGAACTCCTCCCACACGTGCCACAACAGGCCCGGAGACGGCGGTTGAGGCACATTCGGCACCAACTCCGGGTCCTCCAGCAGCTGGGTCACCACCTGCCGGGCCTCCGCCACCCGCTCATCGGTGCGCGGCAGGTCCCCGATCCGATCCCAGTCGCCCTCGCCCCAAGGCTGTGGCAAGGACCGAAGGGCACGGGGCAGAACGTAGTCACCCTCCGGATCACGCCATCGCACGACCTGCGGATCCCACATCTCCTCGGCACTCGGCTCCGCGTCCGACTCGCTCATGTCCGCCGTCCTGCCACGTCTCGTGGCTGTCGTCCACTCGTTCGTCTCATTCGATGCCCAGGTACGCCTTGGCGCTGTCCGGGTCCTTCATCTTCGACCAGTCCATCGTGCCGTTCGCCGTCCGCTCGTCGATGGCACGCTGCATCCTGCCGAGCTGGTCGGCGGACAGATCCTGGCCCGCCACCTTCACGTCCACACCGTTCTTGGCCATCTCACCGGCCGCCGTTCTGGTGTCCTTCGCCGGCTTGCCGTTCCGGGCGGGCTTGAACTCGCTGAAGACCGAAGTCCAGCGGTCCGCCGTCTCGATCTCCACGGTGGCCTTGCGGCCCGGCTCCTTGCTCGCCCACTTCTTGAGCCTCTCGACCTGATTGGCGAAGTCCGCCTTGCGTGTGGCCGAGCCGGCGTTCTTGACCTCCTTGACGTGCACGGTGCCGTTCTTGTCCTTGTAGACCACGTCCGCGTCGGGGATCTCGTCGAGATTCACCTTCTCCCCGTTGCCCAGGTCAGCCTCCTTGCGGTTCATCTTGCCTCCGACTCCGGCGTCCACGTGGGTTCCGGGTGCCGCGTCGTCGGCAGCGCGGCGTACGGCGTTCACCTCCGCGCGTGCCTCGGCGAGCTTGTTGGCGTCGGAGGCGTTGGCGACCTTGCCTTCCAGCGCGGCGGCGGCATCGCCGTTGACGTTTCCGCGCCGTGCGAGGTCAGTGATCTCGTCGAGCGAGTCGGCCGCGTCCTTCGTGCTGATCTCACCGGGTCCCGGGGGGTCCTTGGCTCGGTTGACGAGCCCGTCGATCTGGTCGTCGGGCACCGAAGAGCCCCGCTCCCGCAGCGCGGCCTTCGCTGCTTCGGCCCGCGCTTCCAGGGCCTGCTGCTGGGCCTGGCGTGCGTCGTCGGCGTCGTCGCCCGTGCATTCCTTGCCGCCTCCTGCGGCGACGACGATCCGGTCGCCCTGCGGGGCTGCCAGGACGCCCGTGCCGGTGCCCGTAACGCCGCGCAGGCCGCCGCCACCGCCGTACGGGACGCGCCCGATCGCGATGGTGCAGCTGCCGTTCTTCTCGGCCTTCTTCTTGGCCTCGTCGGCATGCTTCTGGGCCTCGTCCGCAGCCTTCTTCGCGCCGTCGAAGTCGCCCGCCCTGGCCGCCTTGCGCGCCTTCTCCGCCGCGTCGGACGCCTTGTCGAGGGCTTCACCGACCTCGGCCAGCTTCTTGAACTTGGTGAACTTCGTGATG
>NZ_JBFAIG010000001.1:579244-779528 GCF_040654575.1 Streptomyces sp. NPDC050674 | reverse complement strand
CACCACCTCGCCGGCGGTCTCCCCCCCGCCACTATCATCCAACTCGCTGGTGAGCGCGCCCCCGCGGCGGCCACCCCCACCTGGGGGCCGCGGCCCCCAGGTGGCGGTGCCCGCGGTCCCCGCGAACTCGCACGAGGGAGGCCGGCACCAAGCGGACCCGCCAGGACCCGGCGGGGCCGGGGCGCGGGCCACCGTCACTTCCAGCGCAGCAGCGCCCCGAGGCCCCCCACGGGAACCTCCCGCTCGGAAACGGACAGCGCGGGCGCGTCCGTTGCCACCGCCGACCGGATCAGCGCGTCGTCGGCCCGGGCCGGCCAGGCGTGCTGCTCGCCGAGGACCTTCAGGTCCGTACGGCGCACCGCGAGCTGATCGGGGTCCTCGCCGATCCACACCTCACGGTGCGCGTCGGGCCCGTCGACCCTGATCAGCAGCTCGTCGATACGGTGTTCCCGGGCCGCCTCGACCAGCGCGGGCACACCCTCGACGGCCCCGGCCCGGCCCTCGTCGTCCGGGGTGCGGGCGGCGCGGAAGCGTTCCAGTTCCGCCTCCGCCTGCCGCGCCACGTGCTCGGCCCGGGCCCGTTCCACGTCCGCGTCCAGCAGCCGGCTGGCGGTGCCGTGCGGCGCCTCGGCCACCAGGTCGTGCAGCCGCTTGGGCAGCCGCTCGCGCACGGACCGCCGTTCCCGGTCGTCACCGACGAGGATCAGCAGGTCGGCCCGGGTCTCCTCCTGGCACACGGCGAGCGCGTCGGCGATCTCCGCCGCGTTGTGTTCCCAGGTGTTCTCCACCCGCAGTTGGAAATGGCGCTCGGACCAGTCCGCCGAACTCGTCCGGTGCACCGGCCACCGCCGTCCGGCGACGCTCCCGGCGTCCTCGCGGCCCAGCGCGCTGCGCAGCTCGAAGTCCGCGCCCCTGCGGTCGACGTACGCCACCACGCACACCGGGTCCTCGCCGGCCAGCTCCAGCAGCGGCGCGACCCGCGGCAGCGCCCCCCATTCGGCCCAGTCGCCGCCCTGCGGGGGACGGACCAGCGGCGGGGCGAGGACGACCTCGCCGTCCCGCGCGAACAGGGCCCGGCCGTGCGGCTCCGAGGAGTGCCGCAGATCCTCGATCGCGCCCCGTACCGCCCGGCAGGTCGCCTCGTCCGCCCCCTGCGCCGACAGCTCCCCGGCCATCGCCTGGGCCGTCAGCCCCCGCTCGTGAGCAGTGCTCTCCGAGTGCCGTGAGGTGTCGACGTACACGGAGGCCCAAGGTCCGGGGTGTTCGTACAGTGGGTGCAGAAAGGCGAGATCCATGGTTCCTCCCGGATGCCGCTCGGGGTGGTGCTCAGCTGCTCCGCGGGCGGGTACCCGGCCCTCATGAACGAACACGACGAGCGGGGCGACACGATGACCGGAGTGGACCCTGACCGGCTGGACGACCAGCAGCTCATGAAGGAGCTGGAGACCATCCACCGCACGCGCCACGACACGCTGCTGTACGGCTCCAACGACGCGCTGCGCGTCCACAACGAGCGCATGGCACAGCTGGAGGGCGAGTACCTGCGCCGCAACCCGCGCCGCCCGGTGGCCGCGGGCCGCACACGGGAAGGGGCCCGGGAGCGGGGGAGCGGGGAGTCGGCGACTCCCACGACCCCCGGCACCTGAGCCCCTTCGAGGACCCGGCCGGTACGGGGCCGGCGCGGACGGCCCCGGGTGATCAGCCGGCCTGCTGCGCGAACACCTCGAGGAAGGTGTCGCAGAACGCCTTCAGATCGTCCGGCTTGCGGCTGGTGACCAGCTTGTTGGCCCCGTGGTCGCAGACCTTGACCTGCTGGTCGACCCAGGTTCCGCCGGCGTTGCGGATGTCCGTCCGCAGGCTCGGCCAGGAGGTGAGCTCCCGGCCGCGGACGACGTCCGCCTCGACCAGCGTCCACGGCGCGTGACAGATCGCCGCCACGGGCCGGCCGTGCTCGAAGAAGTCCCGGACGAACGCGACGGCCTTGTCGTCCATCCGCAGGAAGTCCGGGTTGGCGACGCCGCCCGGCAGCACCAGACCTGCGAAGGAGTCCGGCGAGGCGTCGCCCACGACCTCGTCCACGGGGAACGTGTCCGCCTTGTCGAGGTGGTTGAAGGCCTGGATCTCGCCCTGCTGCGTCGACACCAGCACGGGCTCGTGTCCCGCGTCCTTCGCGGCCTGCCACGGATCGGTCAGCTCGACCTGCTCGACGCCCTCCGGTGCCACCAGAAACGCGATGCGCATGATGCTCAACGTCCTTCCCGGAGCGGGCGGCACGCCAGTGCGCCGCGTCGCTCCTCGCTCGTTCTCGTGCTTGTCGTGGATCTCTCGGTCTTCGCGCGCCTGCTCAGGTGCCCCGCGCGTCCGGCTCGGCCCGGCTGATGTCGGCGAGCGCCGACGCGGGGTCCTCGGCCTCGGCCACGTCGCCGAGGCTCACGATCCCCACCGGCAGCCCGTTCTCCACCACCGGCAGCCGTCGCACCGCATGCTCGCGCATCAGCGTCACGGCGGTCGCCACCCGGTCGTCCGGCGTGACCGTCACCGGGTTCCGCGTGCACACGGTCTGCGCGCTGACCGTCATGGGGTCGGCCCCGTCGGCGACGGCCCGCACCGTGATGTCACGATCGGTGAGCACACCGATCACGTCCTGCCCTTCGGCCACCACCACATCGCCGATGTTCTGCGTGCGCATCAACTGCGCCGCCTCGACGAGCGAGGCGTCCGGGCGCACGGCGACCACGCCCGCTGTCATCACGTCCTTGACGTACTCGGCCATCACTGGGCCTTCCCTCCCGTCCGGGCCGGCGAGGGCAACACGGCGGACCGCGATGCCCTCGACGCGGTTCCTCTCAGGCGTATTCCTGCGGCCCGGTCTCACGGGCCCGGACCAGGGCCTGGGCCAGTTCCTGGACATTGCCGTAGCGCTCCTGCCGCGGCAGCCCCTCCAGGGCCTCGACCAAGACGTCGGGCGCCTGGTGGCCGCGCAGCTCGCGGGTCAGCTCGCGCGGACCCGCGGGGAACACCCTGCGGCCCAGCATCCGGGCCAGTTCCAGTCGCACCGACTCCAGGGACGTCGGCGCACGGCTCGGCGTCACCGGCCCGTGGGCGACCGCGGGGTCGTCCTCGGCGGCCGGCTCCGGGTCGTGCCACTCCTCACTGCGAGTGGGATGCCCGGACCTGAGCAGACCCTGGAGCTCGTGCTTCATCTCGTCGTCCCGGTGGACGCTCAGCCGGTCGCTGCCTCGCTGCATGTCTCCCTCCAGACGTTCGGGGGCCCGCACCGCGTACCCGAACACCCGGAGCCGACACCGGGTGCGCGGACCCGATCGCCGTCACCCACCGGTTTGCGCCATGTCCTGCGGGAGACCCGGATCGCACCCCCCACACCTCTTTGGGGAAGGACCCGTCATGGCGATGCTCGCTGTGCTCATCCCGCTGGTCATGCTCGGTGTGGTGCTGGTATTGGGCCGTTACGAGGAGCTGCTGCTGCCACAGGAGGACGCCGTCCGGCGCGAACCGGCCGGCGCGTCCCCCGCGGCGGCCGCCACCTCCTCTCCCGCCCCGGCAGGGACTCCCGCGCCCTCGCCCTGAGGCCCCGCTCGAGCCCCGACGCGGCCTCCGCGGGTTTGGGGGTGGGGGCGGGGGGCAGGCGCCCGACAGTGCTTCGGACAGGAGGCACGTCCGTGGGAGCGGCGTCGCGCGCCGCCACCGAGGCCCTGTCCCACAGCGGATGCGCTTTCACGGTGACCGTCCGGCCCGCCAGATGTTCAAGGGATTGCGACGCATCATGCCGACCCGAATCAGCGCGAAGCAGCACCCCCACGACGACGCCCCCGACACCGCGGAAGCCTTCCGCAGGCTCGCCGCGTCGCCCGCCGGACCGGAGCGCGACGCGCTCCGCGACGAGATCGTCGAGGCCTGGCTGCCCATGGCGGACCGCCTCGCCGGACGGTTCCGCAGCCGCGGCGAGAACGCCGAGGACCTGCGCCAGGTCGCCGCCCTCGGCCTGGTCAAGGCCGTCGACCGGTACGACCCGGAGCGCGGCAACGCCTTCGAGAGCTACGCCGTGCCGACCATCACCGGCGAGATCAAGCGGCACTTCCGGGACCACATGTGGACCCTGCACGTACCCCGCCGCGTCCAGGACCTGCGCAACCGCGTCCGGGTCGCCGGCCAGGACCTGTCCCAGACCATCTCCGGCCGCCGCCCCACCGTGGCCGAGATCGCCGAGCACGCCGAACTGAGCGAGGAGGACGTCCGGGCCGGCATGGAGGCGCTGGAGAGCTTCTCCGCGCTGTCCCTGGACGCGGAGCTGTCCGGCAGCGAGGACGGATACTCCCTGAGCGACGCGCTGGGCTCCTGCGACGCCGCGCTGGACACGGTCGTCGACCGCGAGTCGGTGAAGGCGGGGCTGGCGGCGCTGCCGGAGCGGGAGCGGACGATTCTCTACATGAGGTTCTTCGGCGACATGACGCAGAGCCGGATCGCCGAGGAGCTGGGAATCTCCCAGATGCACGTGTCCCGGCTGATCAGCCGCTGCTGCGGCCGGGTGCGGGAACAGGTCATGCGGGACGTGGCCTGAGACGCCCGGCCGCCGCGCCGTCACCCGGACGGCGGGCGCCGTCCCGCTAATGGGGCCCGGCCCCGCGCGGGCCCGGTGCGGGCGGGCTGTCATGGCAGAGGGGTATGACTACCGAAGGAGTCCCCTCGATGCGCCGCAGCCTGCACGCCCTGTCCGCCGCCGCCCTGGCCGGCTCAGCCCTGGTGGGCTTCGCGCCGGCCGTGTCCGCCGAACCGGCCGCCGAGGTCAGTCCCGCCGCGGTCCAGCCCGGCGGCACGCTCACCGTCTCGGTCAGCTGTGATCCGACCGGCGGGCCGGCGCCCGACACCATCGACGCCACCTCGCAGGCCTTCGACGAGGGCACGGTGGCACTGCGCCGCGTCACCGGCAACGACGACGAGGTCTCCGGCCCCGCCTACCGGGGCACGGCCCGTATCGCCTCCGCCGAGAACTTCGAGGGCGATCCGGACGCCGCGGGGGAGGACTCCGCGTGGACCGTCGACGGTGACTGCCCGGCCGCCCCCGGCGGCGAGGGCAAGCCGTGGAGCGCCACGTTCACCGTGACGCACGGCTCCGGGCCCCACACGCCGACGCACAAGCCCACGCACCACCCCACCCACGAGCCCTGCCCCGCACCCGGGCACCACCGCGAACCGCGCCCCACGGCATGCGAGGCGGCGGTGATCGAGCGCGGGGTGCGCGCCGGTGACGGCGGTGCCTTCACCGACTCCGTGCCGGCCATGGTCGCGGGCGGACTGCTCATCGCGGGCGCCTGCGGGGCCGCCGTGCACCGGCTGCGCAACCGGGAGCCCGACCCCCACCGCTGACCCGCCGGGCCCGTCCCACCGTCCGGAAAGGGCCCGTTTCCCCGGCCCGGGCCCGCTCATGCTGTGATCGTCGCAACCCGGCGGACGGCCATGGGGCGGCGCCACAGTGGGTACTCGGTGGCCCAGGGCAGCGGACGGCGCACGCGCCGAGGGTGACACAGACACGGCGGCACCAGGCACTGCGGAGGTACGGATGCGGCGGACTGCCCCGGAAGGTCACGGCCCCGTCCGGTTCGGGCCGCCGCTCCCCGAGGACGGACTGCCGGTCCTGCCCGAGCTGTCCGCGGTGCTCGCCGCCGCCGCGTCCCGGGGGGATCACGAGCCGGTCGGCGGCGGTCCGGCCCTGCGCGAGGCCGCCTGCGGCTACTGGGACCGGCGCGGACTGCACTGCCGGCCCGAGCGCGTGGCCGCGGCGCCCGGCTCCCCCGCGCTGCTGCTCGCCCTGACCGCCGCCCTCGGCGGCGACGTCCTCGTCCCCAGACCCTGCGCCGCCTGGTGGGCGCCCTACGCACGGCTGCTGGGCCGTCCCGCCTTCCAGGTGCCGACCCCGCCGGAGAGCGGCGGCGTCCCCGACCCGTACGCGCTGCTGGAGACCGTGCGCCGGGTCCGCGCCGAGGGCGGCGACCCGCGGCTGCTGGTGCTGTCCGTCGCCGACGACCCCACCGCGACCGTCGCCCCGCCCGAACTGCTGCACGAGACCGTCGAGGCCGCCCAGGGGGAGGGCCTGCACCTGGTCAGCGACGAGACCTGGCGCGACACCGTGCACGACCCGCACGACACCGTGCTGCTCAGCCCCGCCGAGATGGTGCCCGACCGGGTCACCGTCGTCACCGACCTGGCCGGCGCCCTGCTCCCGCCCGGCTGGCCGGCCGCCGTGGCCCGCTTCCCGGCCGGTGAGGAGGGCGACGGCCTGCACGCACGCGTGCTCGACGTGCTCACGGCCCTCGACGCCCGTGTCGCCGCGCCCGTCGCCACGGCGGCGGCGTACGCCCTCGGGGAACCGGAACCCGTGCGGGAGCGCGTGGCGGGCGCCGTGCGCCTGCATGCGCTCCTGGCCGCCGAGGCGCACTCCGCTGTCGTCGCCGCGGGCGCCCTCGCCCGGCCCCCGCGCTCCGGCCGCCACCTGTACGTCGACCTGGCCCCGCTGCGGCCCGCGCTCAGCGTGCACGGCATCGCGGACGCCCAGGAACTGGAGGACTTCCTCACCGCACGCCTCGGGATGCCCGCCCCGGGCGGGCACCGCTTCGGCGACGACCTCGAAGCGCCGCGCGTGCGGCTCTCCACCGGTTCGCTGGTGGCCGGTTCCGACACGGAACGCGTGGAATGCCTCACCTCACCCACGCCGTTGGAACTGCCGCACGTGCACCGCGCGTTGATCCGACTGAAGTCGGCCCTCGACGATCTCCGCGACGACGCTCAGCGATGGGAGCCTCCTCGATGACGCAGCAGTCCGAGTCGACCACCGGCACGACCACCCAGGAGCCCGCCGGGCCCGCGTCCCCGTCGCCCCTCGCGCCCCCCTCCCCGCCCCTGGCCGAACCCCGGCCGTTGGCGGAGCGGCGGGTGTGGCCGCGCAGCTTCCACGACCGGCTGACCGCGCCGCTCCCGGGCCTGAAGGCCATGGCCCGCTTCGCCCGGGAAGGCGCGGTGAGACCGGACCCGGAGGGCCTCGCCGACATCCCCCGGCTGCCCTACGCCCCGGCCCCGCTGCCCCGCGTCGACGCCCGCACCATCGCCGTCACCTGGGCCGGGCACGCCAGTTGGGTGCTGCGCATCGGCGGGCTGACCGTCCTCACCGACCCGGTGTGGTCCCGCCGCATCCTCGGCACCCCGGCCCGGATCACCCCGGTGGGCGTCCCCTGGGAGGACCTGCCGCGCGTCGACGCCGTCGTCATCAGCCACAACCACTACGACCACCTGGACGCCCCCACGCTGCGCCGACTCCCGCGCGACACACCGGTGTTCGTGCCGGCCGGGCTCGCCCGCTGGTTCCACCGCCGCCGGTTCACGCGCGTGACGGAGCTCGACTGGTGGGAGGCCGCCGAACTGGACGGCGTCCGCTTCGACTTCGTCCCGTCCCACCACTGGTCCAAGCGCAGCCTCACCGACACCTGCCGCACCCTGTGGGGCGGCTGGGTCCTCACCGACCGGGACGGCCGGCGCGTGTACTTCGCGGGCGACACGGGCTACGGCCACTGGTTCTCCCGCATCGGCCACCGCTACCCCGGCATCGACCTGGCCCTGCTGCCCATCGGCGCCTACGACCCCCGCTGGTGGCTGCGCGACGTGCACTGCGACCCGGAGGAGGCGGTGCGCGCGGCGCAGGACCTGGGCGCGGCCAGGATGGCCCCCATGCACTGGGCCACGTTCGTCCTGTCGGCCGAGCCGGTCATGGAGCCCCTCACGCGCGTACGCGCGGCCTGGGAAAAGGCGGGCCTGTCCCGGGAGAACCTGTGGGACATGCCGGTGGGCGCGTCAAAGGTGCTGTAGGTGAGATCAGGGGCGCGGGGAACTGCGAAGAACCACGACGCACCCGCACCCCGGGATCAACCATGACCCCCATGGCGCCCACGCACCCGCCGCACCACCGTCGGCACCACGCTGATCAGCACGGTCAGCGCGATCGCCGCCACCACTCCCTGCCACGGCTCGGCGAACAGCGACCCCCCGAGGATCCCGATGAGCTGATACGTCACGGCCCAGGCCAGACACGCCGGGAGGTTCCCCCGGGAGAACCTCCGCATCGGCCACTCCGCCAGCAGACAGGCCAGCATCACCGGGATGCGCCCCGCCGGCACCAGCCGCGACAGCACCAGCACCGCCACCCCGTGCGCGGCGAGCTTCTCCTGAGCCTGCTCCAGCCGGTCCTCCGGCGCCCGTGACCGCAGCGCCTCCAGCCACCGCGACCCGTTCTTCGACTTCAGCCCGCGCCGCCCCAGCCAGTACAGCGCCGCGTCGCCCAGGAACGCCGCCAGCGACGCCGTCACGAACACCAGCGCCAGCGAGAACGGCGTCGTCCGGTGCACGGCGACCACCGCCGCCGAACTCACCAGCGCCCCCGTCGGAATCACCGGGACCAGCGCCCCGGCCAGCACCAGCACAAAGAGCGTCGGATAGCCGATCGCCTGCTGCGTGCTCTCCGGGAGCAGGGCCGCCGGTGTCACGGCCGACGCCGCGAACAGGGGCGTGAACGCCAGGGGCGCGGACCAGTTCACCGCGCGGCCTCCCAGCGCACGCTCTCGCCGTGCCCGAGCCGGTGCACCGCCACGTCCGGCGCGTGCAGGGCCGCCAGCCGGACGAACTCGTCCCCCGGCGCGTGGAACTCGTGGGGGCGCACGGCGTCCATGCCGATCGGCCAGTACGTGCCGTAGTGCACCGGCACCGCACTGCGCGGGGCCAGCCGTTCCAGCGCCTGCGCCGCCCGGCCCGCGTCCAGGTGCCCCTCGCCCAGGTACGGCCCCCAGCCGCCCACCGGCAGCAGCGCCACGTCGACCGGCCCGACCTCCTTGGCCATGTCGTCGAACAGCCCGGTGTCCCCGGCGAAGTACGTCCGGGCCTCGCCGGCTATGACGTAGCCGAGGGCGGGGGAGCGCTGCGGCCCGAACGGCAGCCGCCGCCCGTCGTGCAGCGCGGGCACGGCCCGTACGACGAGGTCGCCGACCGGGATCTCGTCGCCCGGGGCCACCTCGCTCACCCGCAGGTGCGTGAGCCTGCGCAGTGCGGGCACCGCCCGGCGCGCGCCCCGGGGCACGAGCAGACGCGTGCCCTCGGCGAGCCGCATCAGCGACGGCACGTGCAGATGGTCGGCGTGCAGATGCGAGACCAGGGCCACGTCCGCGCGCGGGGCGCCCGGCGGCGGCAGGGCCCCGCGCCGGCGGCGCAGGTGCGCGAGCCGGCGCGCGAACAGGGGATCCGTGAGCACGCGCACGTTCGAGTCCTCGACGGTGCAAGTGGCGTGACCCCACCAGGTGATCTCCACCGGCACTTCTTTGCCTCCTTCGCGCGACTCCCCCGAAGCCTACGTGCAGGAGTAGGGTCGGCGGCGAAACCGGAGGTGAGGGGGACGCCATGGTGCCGGTGCGGGTCACGGCGATCGCGAGTCTGACGCCGCTGGAGGAACTGGACGACGATCCGTTCCTGGTCGACTCCCGCAGTCAGCACGCGATGTGCGCCCGCTGGGCGGCCGAACGCGGCTACGTGGTCAGCCGGGAGTTACTGGTGCGCGGGCTGCGGTCCGACCACGGCGCGCTGTGGGACGGCGTGCGGCCCGGCCTCGACCTGTTCGTCGCGCCCAGCCGGAGGGTGCTGGAGAGCGCGCTCGCCTCCGTCGAGGAGTTCACCGCCGAGTGTGCGCGGCGGGGTGTACGCGTCGAGACCGTGGGGCATGCGGAACCGGCGTACGACGCCGCCATGAAGGCGTGCGTGCACCGGCGGCTGTCGATGCCGACGGCCGGTTACGACGGGCGCTGACGTCCCTCGCCGGGCTGCGGCCCGGGGACGAAAGGACCCGGCCGGGCGTTGAGACACTGACGGGGAGGGTCCGCTGCGGCTGCGGGCCGGGACGTGAGGTGACGGGGTGCGGGGCGTGCGGTGGCGGCGGATCGCCAGTCGGGTCGGGCGGAGCGTCGCCGTATGGGCGGTCTCCACCCTCACCCTGCTCGTGCTCGCGGGGATCCTCCCGGACTTCCGGCTCCGTTCGGAGGACGGCGACAGCGCCACCGACATCGCCGTCACGGCGGCCTTGGGCGCCGGGGCGTTCGGACTGCTGTCGGCCGTGGTGTGGCCGCTGCTCGTCCGGCTGCTGCTCCTCGTACCGGCGCTCGTGCTGGGGCTGCTGGTGTTCTTCCTCAACGGCGCCCTGCTCTTGCTCGCGCTGCGCCTCAACCCGGCCGAACAGGGCGCCGCGGCGCCGGAGACCGCCGTCGTGGTCGCCGCCGTGATGTCCGCCGTGGCCTCCGCGACCGGAGCCGCCCTGGCCGTACGGGACGACGACGCCTACCGCCGCAGGCTGTACCGCCTCTCCGACCGCCGCAGGCGCCGCTTCGGACCGCCCTGCCCCGCCACCCCGGGCACGGTCTTCGTGCAGCTCGACGGCGTCGGCCACGACACCCTGCTCGACGCCGTGGGCAAGGGCCTGATGCCCACCGTCGCCCGCTGGCTCGACATAGGCGACGGCGGACGCCCCAGCCACCGGCTCACCCCCTGGCGCACCGACTGGTCCAGTCAGACCGGTGCCAGCCAGCTGGGCATCCTGCACGGCAGCAACCACGATGTCCCCGCCTTCCGCTGGTACGAGAAGGACACCCGTGAGGTGGTCGTCTGCAACCGCCCGACCAGCGCGGCAGAACTCCAGCGCCGCGCCGTCGAGTACGCGGGGCACGGCGGGCTGCTCACCGTCGACGGCGCCAGCCGAGGCAACCTGTTCAGCGGGGGCGCCGAACAGCAGGCCCTCGTGCTGTCCATCGCCGCCCGCCGCCGCAGCCGGGAGAACCGCTCCCGCGCCGGCTACTTCGCCTACTTCTCCGACCCGGCCAACGCCGTGCGCACCGCGCTCTCCTTCGTCGCCGAAGTGGGCCGGGAGATCGGCCAGTCCACCCGGGCGCGCCTGCGCAGACAACGCCCCCGCGTCTCGCGCGGCGGCCTCTACCCCCTCGTGCGGGCCTTCGCGACCGTCGTCGAACGGGACGTCGTCGTCGCCGCGGTGACGGGTGACATGCTCGTCGGCCGCACGGCCGTCTTCGCCGACCTCGTGGCCTACGACGAGGTCGCCCACCACTCCGGCCCGGCGAGCCGCGACGCGCAGAAGGTCCTCGAAAGCCTCGACCGCTCCCTCGCCCTGATCGAGAACGTCGCCGAGCACGCCCCGCGCCCCTACCGGATCGTGGTGCTGTCCGACCACGGCCAGAGCCCGGGTGAGACGTTCCGCTCCCGCTACGGCCTCACGCTCGGCGACCTGGTGCGGGCCGGCTGCGGCCTGCCCGTACCGCGCAAGGCGGAGCGCACCCGCAGCGGGGCGGAGGCCCGCGCCGCCGTCCGCGCCGCCCTGCGCATCCCCGTCGCGGAGACCGGTGACCAGCACCGCCCCGAGCACCGCGAGGAGCCGATCGTGCTGGCCTCCGGCAACCTCGGCCTGGTCTCCTTCCCGGACGTGCCGCACCGGATGAGCAAGGAGGAGATCGACGCCCGCCACCCCGCGCTGCTGCCGACCCTCGCCAACCACCCCGGCATCGGCTTCCTGCTGGTCCGCAGCGACGAGCACGGCGGCGTCGTCCTCGGCGCGTACGGCGCCGAGATCCCGCTGGCCGACCTCGACGACAACCCGGGCCCGCTCGCCCCGTTCGGCCCGGGCGCCGCCGACGCGGTCCGCCGCACGCACGCGTTCCCGCACACCGCCGACATCATGGTCAACTCCTTCCACGACCCGGCCGACGGTGAAGTCCTCGCCTTCGAGGAGCAGATCGGCTCCCACGGCGGCCTCGGCGGCGCCCAGGGCAGGCCCTTCCTGCTGTCGCCGCTCGGTCTTTCCGCACCCGTCGCCGTGGGCGAGGAACTCGTGGGCGCCGAACAGGTGCACCGGGTGCTGCGGCGCTGGCTGCGCGAGACGAACGGACCGCAGGTGCCGCTGGAGGCCGCCGAGGAGGAGCACGCCGCCTGACATCCGGCGGCGTCCACCGGGCCGCCACCGGACCCGCGCACAGCAGAGGACAGGTCGCGCGCGTGAGTTGAGCCGTAATGTGATCGGATGGGGGACACAGGGCCCGGAAACGGGCCCGCAGGCGAGTCCGCATGCGAAAGGAAGAACCCGTGGCTACCACGCGCTCCGCACACACGGTCTGGGAAGGCAACCTCCTCGAGGG
Organism: Streptomyces sp. NPDC050674; assembly: GCF_040654575.1. Classification (NCBI taxonomy): domain Bacteria; kingdom Bacillati; phylum Actinomycetota; class Actinomycetes; order Kitasatosporales; family Streptomycetaceae; genus Streptomyces; species Streptomyces sp. NPDC050674. The sequence goes on along the minus strand of NZ_JBFAIG010000001.1, from coordinate 767,286 downwards.
CAACGGCGTCGTCACCTTCGACTCCTCCGGCGCCATCGGCGAGCAGCCGGTCACGTGGGCCTCGCGCGCCCAGGAGGCGAACGGCAAGACCAGCCCCGAGGAGCTGATCGCGGCCGCCCACTCCAGCTGCTTCTCGATGGCCTTCTCCAACATCCTCAACAAGGCCGGGACGCCGCCCACCAAGCTCATCACCTCGGCCGACGTCACCTTCCAGCCGGGCGAGGGCATCACCGGCATCCACCTCACCGTCGAGGGCACCGTCCCCGGCATCGACGAGGCGGCCTTCCAGGCCGCCGCCGACGAGGCCAAGGTCGGCTGCCCGGTCAGCCAGGCCCTCAAGGCCACGCCCATCACGCTGACCGCCAAGCTCGCCTGACCTGCTCCCGCACGCACCGCGCGGGTCCGCCCCACGAAGGCGGCCCGCGCGTCGTCGTCGGTTCACCACCCCCGGCCCGGGTATCGACCAGGCGCCTCGAACCGCCGGTCCGGAAGGAACGACGGGCCGGCGCCCGCTCCGGCTCGCTGCTCGCCGCGCCCGACGACGCCTTCGCCCCCGTGCCGCCTCCCCGCTCGCCCCCAGGGAGCCGACGATCATGACACCCCGCCCCGCCGTCTCCGCCCACCGGGGCGGTTCCGAGCACGCCGGCCCCGCCACCTGGGAGGCGTACCAGGACGCGATCCACTCCGGCGCGGAGTATGTCGAATTCGACATCCGCCGCACGGGTGACGGAGTCCTCGTCGTCCACCACGACGCCCGGGTCGGCCCCGCCGGGCCGCCGCTGTCCGCGCTGACGCACGCCGAGCTGAGCGAGCGGGCCGGATACGACGTGCCCGTCGTGGACGAGGTCATGGCGCTGATCGCCGGGAAGCTCGTGGCCCACCTGGACCTCAAGGAGACCGGCTACGAGCGGGAGGTGATCGACCGGGCGGTCGCCCTGCTCGGCACCGACGGGCTCGTCGTGACGACCCTGGAGGACCGTTCCGTCGCCGCCGTCACCCGGGACCACCCCGGTGTGCGCACCGCCCTCTCCCTCGGGCGCGACCGCGGGGAGCTGGCCCTGGCCCGGCTGCCCGGCACCCGCCTGAGCGAGCTGTTCCCCGTCCGCCGCATCCGGGCCTGCGGGGCACACGGCGTCGCGGTGCACCACCGGCTGGCCAGGGCCGGTGTGCTGCGCCAGGCGACCCGGCACGGCCTGTTCACCATGGTGTGGACCGTCAACGACGACCCCCTCCTGCACACCTTCCTCGCCCACCCGCACCTCGACGTCCTCGTCACCGACCGCCCCCGGCACGCCGTGGCCCTGCGCGGACCGACCACCCCCTCGCGGCATTGACAACAGCGCACTCAAGTTTTGTGCTGGAGAGTATGAGGAGCGCCCTGGCGAAAGGGGACAGCGATGGGACGTGCGGTCGGGATCGACCTCGGAACCACGAACTCGGTGGTCGCCGTGCTGGAGGGCGGTGAGCCCACCGTCATCGCCAACGCGGAGGGGGCCAGGACCACGCCCTCGGTGGTGGCGTTCGCCAAGAACGGTGAGGTGCTGGTCGGGGAGGTCGCCAAGCGGCAGGCCGTGACGAACGTGGAGCGCACCGCCCGCTCGGTCAAGCGCTACATGGGCGACGCGCACTGGCGCTTTCCCGCCGAGGGCGATGTGGACGGCACCCGTTACCGGGCGCAGGAGCTGTCCGCGCGGGTGCTCCAGAAGCTGAAGCGGGACGCGGAGTCCTACCTCGGCGAGGACGTCACCGACGCCGTGATCACCGTGCCCGCCTACTTCGACGACTCCCAGCGGCAGGCGACCAAGGAGGCCGGTGAGGTCGCGGGCCTGAAGGTGTTGCGGATCATCAACGAGCCGACGGCCGCGGCCCTCGCTTACGGCCTGGACAAGGAGAACGACCAGACGGTGCTCGTCTTCGACCTCGGCGGCGGCACCTTCGACGTGTCGCTGCTGGAGATGGGCGAGGGTGTCATCGAGGTGAAGGCCACCAACGGTGACACGCACCTGGGCGGCGACGACTGGGACCAGCGGGTCGTCGACCACCTGATCAAGCGGTTCAAGGGCCAGAACGGCATCGACCTCGGAACCGACAAGATGGCGGTGCAGCGGCTGCGCGAGGGCGCCGAGCGGGCCAAGATCGAGCTGTCCAGCTCGACCGAGACGACGATCAACCTGCCCTACATCACGGCCTCCGCCGAGGGACCCCTGCATCTCGACGAGAAGCTGACCCGGGCCCAGTTCCAGGAGCTCACCGCCGATCTGCTGGACCGCTGCAAGGCCCCGTTCCACCAGGCCGTCAAGGACGCCGGTGTGAAGCTCTCGGCGATCGACCACGTGATCCTCGTCGGCGGCTCGACCCGGATGCCCGCGGTGACCGACCTGGTCAAGGAGCTGACCGGGAAGGACCCGCACAAGGGCGTCAACCCCGACGAGGTCGTGGCGGTGGGCGCCGCGCTCCAGGCGGGCGTCATCCGCGGCGACGTCAAGGACGTGCTGCTCCTGGACGTCACCCCGCTGTCCCTGGGCATCGAGACCAAGGGCGGCATCATGACCAAGCTCATCGAGCGCAACACCACCATCCCGACGCGGCGTTCGGAGATCTTCACGACGGCGGCGGACAACCAGCCCTCGGTCGGCATCCAGGTCTACCAGGGCGAACGGGAGATCGCCGCGTACAACAAGAAGCTCGGCGTCTTCGACCTGACCGGCCTGCCGCCGGCGCCGCGCGGTGTGCCGCAGATCGAGGTGGCCTTCGACATCGACGCCAACGGCATCATGCACGTCTCCGCGAAGGACCTGGCGACCGGCCGGGAGCAGAAGATGACCGTGACCGGCGGCTCGGCCCTGCCCAAGGACGACATCGACCGCATGATGCGCGAGGCCGAGCAGTACGCCGAGGAGGACCGGCGGCGCCGCGAGGCCGCCGAGACCCGCAACCAGGCGGAGCAACTCGTCTACCAGACCGAGAACTTCCTCCGCGAGAACGGCGACCGGATCCCGGCGGACACGAAGTCCGAGGTCGAGTCGGCCGTCACCGAGGTGAAGGAGCAACTGGAACGCCAGGCGGACACCGCCGCCCTGCGCGCCGGCGTCGAGAAACTCGCCTCGGTCAGCCAGAAGATGGGCCAGGCGATGTACGCCCAGACCCAGCAGACGCCCACCGAGGAACCCTCGGCCACCCCGCGGGACGAGGAGGGCGTGGTCGACGCGGAGATCGTGGACGACGACAAGGACCAGGGAGGCCGGCACGACGACAAGCGCGGGACCGCCCCGGACTGAACCGCTGACGGCGGGGGCTAGGCCGTGTCCGCAAAGTCCCTCCTGCCCCGCGACGCCTGGCACGCTCCCCCAAGCTCTTCGAGCAGGGGGTACCCCCACTCGCCGCACCGGGCACAGCCCCAAGTACGTCCAGTACGAGGGACTGCACCCGGCACGCCGAGAGCACGCACCAGACGCCGCAGGGCCCGCCCTCCGGGCGGACGGAGGGACTTTGCGGACACGACCTAGCGTCCCGTGGCCGCCGGCGGCAGCGTCGCGCACACCGCGTCCAGCACCGTCGCGTACGGCGTGCCGAAGTCGGTGAGTCCCATCCGGAGCCGGTCCAGGCCGTCGCGGTGCTCCGCCAGCAGCTCGGTGTCGCCGGTGCGGGCCGCGCACTCCAGGACCGCCGGGAGGAAGTCCGGCGGTTCCTCGCCGGTGGTCTCCAGGCCGTGCGCGCGGTACATCTCCTCGGAGGGGGCCGGGGCCGCCTCGCGCCAGGCGCTCAGGTACAGGCTGTGGTCCTGCCCCGACTCGAACACCTCGACGTAGTGCGCGGCCAGTTCCATCGGCGGGGTGACGGCCGCGTGGTCGGCGAACTCCCGCAGCTGCGGCGCGGCTTCACGCAGCAGCGGCAGCCGGGCGCGGAAGCCGTCGTCGGGGTACATCAGGCACAGCGCCGCCGCCTGGTACAGCACCTCGAATCCGGGCATCGGACCTCCTTCGCGTGCGCTTGCTCGCCGGCCCCGTCATCCCGACGCTAGGGGCGGGCCGGGGAGCACACCTGCCGACGGCGCCCGTACGGGTCAGAACCCGTGCCATGACGTCGGGGCGGGCGAGGAGGTCAGTAGCGCTCGCGGTACTCCCGCAGCAGCTCCTGCGTGCGCTGCGCGGAGCCCGCCCCGGCCGTCATGTGGTCCAGCACCTCCAGATGCGCGGAGACCTCCTTGCGGGAGTCCAGGTACAGCGCGCCGGTCAGGTACTCGGTGAAGACCATGTCGGGCAGCTCCGGCTCGGCGAAGCGGAACAGCGAGAACGGTGCGTACGTCCCCGGGTGGGGGCCGTCGGCGAACTCGGCCACCTGAAGGGTGACCCGGTCGCGGCAGGAGAACTCCAGCAGCTTGTCCAGCTGGTCGCGCATCACCCGGCCGTCGACGCTCACCGGGCGCCGCAGCACCGTCTCGTCCATGATGACCCACAGGTGCGGCGGGTCCGGGCGGTCCAGGAGCCGCTGGCGCTCCATGCGCAGCGACACATGCCGCTCGATGGCCTCCGGCCCGGCGTTCGCGATGGTGCCGGCCTCCAGCACGGCGCGCGCGTACCCCTCGGTCTGCAGCAGCCCCGGCACGAAGTGCGGCTCGTAGGACCGGATGATCCGGGCGGCGCCCTCCAGGCTCACGTACAGGCTGAACCACTCCGGCAGCACGTCGTGGAACCGCTGCCACCAGCCCGGCCGGTTGGCCTCCTCGGCGAGGTCGACGAACGCGGCCACCTCGTCCTCGGCCACCCCGTAGGCGGTCAGCAGGATCTGCACGTAGGGGATCTTCAGCGCGACGTCGGCGGTCTCCATGCGCCGGACGGTCGCGGGGGCGACCCGCAGCACCCGGGCGGCCTCGTCACGGCTGAGACCCGCGGCCTCGCGCAGCTCTTGCAGCCGCTTGCCCAGGACCACCTGGCCCACCGTGGGTGCGGCCCGTCGTTCACTCACGCCACGCCTCCCCAACGTGCCCAAGCCTGTGATCAGTCTGTCACGTCCGGCGGGCACCGTGACAGGGCTCGCGCCGAGAAGATCGCCGGAAGCGGAGGGAGGGGCCCCGGGCATTACCCCGCGGGTAATCGACCCGAAGCCGCCCGGAAGGGATCGTGAGGGCACCGGGTTCCGGGCCGGCGCACTCCGGCCCGGGACCCGGCCCCAGCCGCCGCACCACGACCCGACGGAGAGTGATCCCCATGTCCGCGTTCCAGCTCGCCGCACTCGCCCGGACCTCCGAGCCGCAGTCGATGCTCCGTCGCTTCCTCGCCCTGGACGCCGCGGTGACCGGCGTCAACGCGCTCGCCTACCTGGCGCTGACCGGCCCGCTCGGACGGTTCCTCGGCGTCGACGCCGCCCTGCTGCGCGCCCTGGGCGCGTTCCTCGCCCTCTACACCGTGGGAGTGATCCTGCTGGCCGCCCGCAGGCACCCCCCGGCGCTCGGGGTGCGGGCCGTCGTGGAGGCCAACCTCGCCTGGGCGGCGGTCAGCCTCGCGGCCCTGGCGCTGTGGCTCACGCCGAGCACCGCGGGCACCGTGTGGACGGCGCTCCAGGCCCTGGTGGTGGCCGCGTTCGCCGTCCTCCAGCACACGGCGCTGAAGGGCCGTCAGAGCGCGGAGGACTGAAGGTACTTGGCCGTCGCCGGGTCGGCCGGAAGCAGGGTCTCGATGGCCAGCTCGGCGACCGTCACGTCCATGGGCGTGTTGAACGTGGCGATCGAGGAGATGAACGACAGGGTCCGCCCCTCGTGCTCGATCCGCAGCGGCAGCGCGAAGTACGGCACCGGCTCCGAGGGCTCGTCCACCGGATCGGCCTCGGGCACGGGATAGGCCGCCACCTCCTCGTACAGCGCCCGCAGCGGCTCCGAGCGGTGCAGCGCGATCTGCCGCTCCATCTGCTCCAGCAGATGGCCCCGCCAGGCGCGCAGATTGCGGATGCGGGGAGCCAGGCCTTCGGGGTGCAGAGCGAGCCGCATCGCGTTCAGCGGCGGCTCCAGCAGGGCCTCGCCGACACCGTCGACCAGTGCCATGACCCCCCGATTGGCGGCCACGACGTCGTACAGCGCGTCGACCACCAGCGCCGGGTACGGCTCGTAGCCGCCGATCAGCCGCTCGATGCCCTCTCGCAGCGCGCCCAGCGCCGGGTCGTCCAGCGGTGTCTCCGGGTAGCGCGGGGCGTAACCGGCCGCCAGCAGCAGGGCGTTGCGCTCCCGCACGGGGACCTCCAGGTGCTCGGCCAGCCGCAGCACCATCTCCTCGCTGGGCCGGGAGCGGCCGGTCTCGACGAAGCTGATGTGCCGGGCCGAGGAGTCCGCGCGCAGGGCCAGTTCCAGCTGGCTGACCCGCCGCTGCTCCCGCCAGGCCCGCAGCAGCGGACCCACGCCCTTCTCGGCGGTGGACGCGTGAGTGGTCATGTCAGGACCGTAGTCGAGAACCGGTCGTGCCGGACAGGCACACCCGTTCCGGCCAGGGTCTCGGCGGTGATCCTGTGGCAGGCTGAGTGAACATCCCGGCCATCCCGCCCCCGGACACCCCCGGGACCCCGGAGCAGGACAAGGAGCGCAGCCCATGCCCGTGCAACCGCTGTCGCAGAAGGAGATCGAGGACCGGCTGGCCGAGCTGCCGGGCTGGTCCCTCGACCAGGACCGTCTCATCCGCTCCTACCGGCTGGGCTCGCACGTCGCGGCGGCGGCGATGGTCGTGCACATCGCCGGGGTCCAGGAGGAACTCGACCACCACTCCGACCTGACGCTGGGGTACGACACCGTCTCCCTGGCCGTCCACACGCACAGCGCGGGCGGCGCCGTCACCGAGAAGGACTTCGAGCTCGCCCGCAGGGTGGAAGACCTCGCCCCCGCCCACGGGGCACACTGACGGGGTGCTCGACTACGACAAGGAAGCGGAGCGGTACGACGCCTCGCGCGGCGGCGAGCCCCGGGCCGCGGCCGCCGCGGAGGCGGTGCTGAGCCTGCTGCCTCCCTCTGCGCGTGACCTTCTCGACGTGGCGTGCGGAACCGGCATCGTGACCCGCCGGCTGGCGGCCGCCCGCGCCGCCATGCGGGTGACCGGTGTCGACCTCGCCCCCGCGATGGCCCGGCAGGCCTCCACCCGGCTGCCCGGCGCCGTCGTACGCGCCGACAGCCGCCGACTGCCCTTTGGCGACGGGCAGTTCGACGCGGTGTGCAGTGTGTGGCTGCTGCACCTGGCCGCCGGGCCCGCCGAGGTGCGGACCATCGTCGGCGAGTGCGCCCGGGTGCTGCGACCCGGTGGCCTCTACGTCACGACGGTCGACAAGGCCGCCGCCCACAACGTGGGCAGTGACATCGATGTCGTGCTCGCCTCCCGGCCGCCCAGCCCCGTCCGGGACGCGGCGGCGGACGTCGAGTCCTGCGCCGCCGCCCACGGTCTCGTCCCGGCCGGGCAGACCCGCTTCACCGGTCACGGCCAGGGCCGCAGCCCCCGCCGCACCATCGCCGACCTGCGCCGCGGCTGGTTCGTCACCCTGCCGCCGGGCGATCCGCTCGCCGACGACTTCGCCACCCGGCTCGCCCGCCTCCCCGACCAGGACCGGCCCCGCCCCGACCCGGTGTTCAGCCTGCGGGCGTTCCGGAAGACGGGGTGAACTCCACGGCCCGGCTTTCGTTGGGCAGCGGCATCGAGGTCTAGCTGAAGCCGCCGCTGAAGTCGCTGTTGAGCTGGGCGGAGCAGATGTTGTAGCCGCCCTGGGCCCGGCCCGACTTCGTCCGGCCGTCGATGGTGAGGGAGCACCGGATGTCGCCGCCGCCCATGAGCTGCGCGGTCACCTGGTAGTAGAGGGCGTCGTCCTCGACGGTCAGGGTCTTCTTCATCGGCAGGCCCTTGCCCTGGAGATTGGTGCCGTCGTTGCCGTAGGTGATGTCGACACCGGAGGGGGCGGAGCCCCACACCTTGAACACCGCCTTGCCCTCGGCGGCGCCGGCGGCCTCGGCGTCGTCGGCGGTGTCCGCCTCGGGCTCGGCTTTGGGCTCGGGTTCGGCCTTGGCCTTCGCCGTGGCGGTCCTGGTGACGGTCACCGTGGGCGCCGGATCCGCCTTGTCGTCGGTGCGCGCCCTTTCGGTGACGGTGACGGTCGGCCGGGGCGCGGCGGCGGTCTTCTCGCCGTCGCCGCCGCTCCCGGCGGATCCGATGGCCGCGCCGACGACGAGGAGGACGGCGGCCGCGGGTAGCAGGACGCGCTTGCGGGCCCAGGACGGCGGGGGAGTCGGCGGGGAGGGCCGCGGCGCGAAGCCGGGCGGCGGCGGAGGCTGGATGTACGACATGGACCCCCCTGAGGTGTTTCGCGGGGGGTGAGCGTAGCGAGAGATGTGAAGAAATTGTAAGCAGGGGGTCGGCAAGGTGATCGATTCGTGATCGGCCCCGGTGTGCGGAGAGGGCGCGTACCGTTTCCGGCTCTTGGTACGCGCCCTCGGACCGTCCGGTCAGCCGATCGCGCAGGTCTTGCCGCCCAGGGTGAACGCGGCCGGTTTCGTGTTCGCGCCCGTCCGGTTCGCCGTGAAGCCGAAGGCCACCGACGAGCCCGCCGCCACGTTGGCGTTCCAGCCGACGTTCTTCGCCGTCACCGCCGAACCCGACTGCGCGGCCTCGGCGTTCCACGCCTGGTTCAGCTTCTGACCGTCGGCGAAGGTCCAGCCGAGCGACCAGCCGTTCCAGGCGCTCGTCCCGGTGTTGGTGAGCTGGACGTCCGCCTGGAAGCCGTCCGTCCACTGGCTGGTGATCTTGTACGTCACCTTGCAGGTGCCCGTCGGTGCCGGATCGGGGCCGGGGCCCGGATCCGTACCGCCGTCCGCGCTGTCGCCGTAGATGACGCCGCGGCCGTTCGTGGAGACGTAGACGCGGCCGTAGATCCGGGGGTCACCGGTGATCGCGGCGCCCGTCCAGCCCCACTGGTGGGCGTCGTCGTTGATGCGCGTCCAGCTCGCGCCCTTGTCCGTCGAGCGGAAGATTCCCCGCACGCCGCCGATCTTCGCGCTGGTGTACAGCGTCTGGTAGGAAGCGCCGGGCGCCGCCTTGCCGAAGCCGATGGTGTCGGCCTGTTCGACGCCGGAGAGCTTGGTGAAGCTCGTTCCGCCGTCCGTGGAGTGCCACAGCCCGTACGTCCCGCCGGCGTCGCCGCCCGCCAGCCACACGTCGCCCTTCCCACCGGGCAGCGCCTTGAAGCGGACGCTGTCACCGCTCGGCAGACCGGTGGCCGGGGATTCCTTGAAGGTCGCCCCGCCGTCCGTACTGACGTAGAACTTCCCGGACTTGAAGCCGTAGAAGGTCTTCGGGTCGACGCGGTCCGACTCGACGAGCGCCCCTGCCGGGATGCCGCCCGACGCCTGCCACGACGTGCCGAAGCCGGTCGTGTGGTGCACGCCCGCGCCCCGGGGGCTCCACACGAACCGGCCGCCGTCGGCCGCCGACGCGACCGTGCCGCCGCCGCTCACGCCCGAAGGGTCGGTCCCCGCGAACCAGTTGGCCCCGTTGTCCGTCGAGAAGGCGATGTGCGGGCCCGAGTCCAGGTCGCCCACCCGGACCACGGTGTTCGGGTTCGACTCGGCGAAGTCCAGGCTCGTCGTCGTCGTGAAGTTCGGCTGCGTGAACATCATCGACGGCACCTTCGTCAGGTCCGTGTGCCGGAAGCCGCCGATGTCACCGAGCGCGCTCAGCAGCGGGGCGCCCGACGGGGGAGAGGCGAGGTCGTTGACCGCCGTCTCCTCCAGTCCCCGCACCATCGGCTTGACGGTGAACGTACCGCCGCTGTCCCAGTTCCCGAGGTTCTCCGTGCCGTAGATCGTCGCACCCGTGCCGTACATCATGCGGTTCGAGTCGAACGGGTCGATCTCCAGGGCCTCGGTCATCCAGCCCAGCTTCGGCGTCTGCTCGGGCGGCTGCGGATTCGCGCTCCAGGTCAGCCACGGCGCGGACGAGACGTCCATCGTGTAGCGGTTCTGGCGGTTCGGGTACGAGGTGTAGTCCCACGCCTTGGTCCAGGTCGCGCCGCTGTCCGTGGAACGGAAGATCTGCGTGTCGGGCCACCAGGCGCTGTACGCCGTCGCCATCAGCGTGCCCGGCTTCTGCCGGTCCACGGTCAGTCCGCTGAAGCCGTACGAGGTGTCGGCCTCCGCGACCGGGCTGATGTCCGTCCAGGCGCCCGTGCCCGTCGCGTACCGCCACAGCCGGCCCTTGCCGCCGTCGTACGGGCCGCCCTTGTCGCTGTAGGCGAGGTAGAGGAAGCCCTTCTTCGCGTCCAGCACGCCCTTGTGGGCGAGGTAGCCGGTGGGCTGCCCGGCCAGCCGCTGCCAGGTGGCGCCCGCGTCCGTCGACCGGTACACCGCGTTGTCCTTGTCGGCGACCCCGACGTAGATCGTCTTCGTGGCGTTCCCGGCCGTGCCGGTGGACTCGTCGAAGGTGACCCAGACGATGCCCTGGTTGTCGCTGGAGTAGCCGGAGGTGTCACTCGGATCGGCCACGTAGTTGCCCACGTTGGGGAAGTTCGCGACCTGGGACCAGGTCACGCCCGAGTCCGTCGACCGCCACAGTCCCTTGCCGCTGGGCGCTCCCAGGTACAGCACGCTGTTGCGGTTGGGGTCCACGGCCAGCCGCTCGCCCATGCCCCGCCCCGGCATGTTCCCGCCCAGCTTGAACGGCAGGCCGGTCTTCTTCCAGCTCGCGCCCCGGTCGGTGGAGCGCATGACCGCGCCGTTCTTCGGGTCCCAGTCGTTGGTGTACGTGCCCACCGCCGCGTACACCCGGTTCGGGTCGACGGAGTCGGAGGCGAGGCCGACGACGCCCGTGTGCCCCCAGTCGTCCCAGCCGACCGAGTCCAGCAGCGGCGTCCAGGTCTTCGAGGACTCCTGCCAGCGGTAGGCGCCGCCGATGTCCGTGCGGGCGTAGGCCAGGTTCTTCTCGGAGCGGTTGAAGACGATGCCGGGGACGAAGCCACCGCCGTCGATCCGGGCGTTCTTCCAGGTGTACGTGTCCGCGGCGAGCTTCGTCGCCGGGGGATCGGCGGCCAGCGCGGCGGGGGCACCCGAGAGCAGACCGGCCGCCAGCGCCAGCACGGCCGTGAGGATACGGGTTCTTCGCACGGTGGGGTTCCTTCCGCGGGAGGGGGAACGTGCGAGGGCCGGGCGGCTCCCGTGCGGGGGGAGCCGCCCGGCCGTGGTGGCCCCGCGTCAGGTGCGGGGCCAGGTACGCGGAGCTTCGGACGCACCTGCTGTTTCAGGGGCGAGGGGAGCTGCGGGCCCAGTCACGACGGACCCGCGGCCCAGACCCCGCCCACCCGCGGAGCGCCCGGCGGGGGCTATTCGAGAAGCTCCGCGTACGCGCCCATGGCCAAGGCGATGTCCGCCTGAGCCCAGAACCGGTGGTACGTGAACGAGGGCACCGCGCCGCCGGCGAGATAGCTCTCGATCTTCGACCAGGCCGGGTCGTCCTTGTAGAAGGACCGGATCGAGTCGAACGTCGACGACGAGTTGATCGCGTCACCGTTCGGCATCGTGCCCGTCCAGCCACTGGGGATGTGCACCGGGTCGTCGAACCGGTTGTAGTCGGTCCGGCTTTCCGGGACGGCGATCCCGAGGGCGTCCTGGTGGTTGTCCCACATGCCGTCCAGCAGCTTCTTCGCCGCCGTCGCCGCCTCCGTGTCACCGGAGCGGTCCGCGTAGTACGTCAAGGTCTTGGCGTACGAACCGGCCACGCCGACGTCGTTGGTGTAGTCGGCGACGGTGACGCGCAGCCCGCTGTTGGAGCCGGGGCTGGAGGCGTTCCAGGTGTCGGGCTGGCCCGACCACTGGAGCGTCGACGGGATGCGGAAGGTGCCGTCCGGGTTGAACGTGGTCTTGGACAGCGCCCAGTCGACCCACTTGTCGAGGACCGCCTTGGCCTTCGCGTTGCCCGTCTGCTGGTACAGCTCGGCGACCCGCTCCATGGACCACGCCTGGAAGCCGAACCACTGGTTGGACGGCGGGTCGTGGTACACGGGCGCCTCGTCGTAGTACATGCCGTAGAACGTCGACTTGCCCGAAGGCGGGGTCGCGTACCGGCCCGCCCAGCTGTTGGTCGCGCCGCCGGCGATGGCACCCTCGCTGGACTGGAGCCAGCGGTAGAACTCCAGCTGGCGGTCCATGGACTTGGCCCAGTCCGCCGCGCCCGTCGCCGACTTGGGCTTCAGCGGCGCGTAGTTGGCGAGGGCGTAGGCGGCGAGGGGGTTCTGGTAGCCGCCGTGGGCGTGGCTGGAGCCGATGCGCCAGGCCCAGCCGGCATTCGTGTCCGTGGCGCCGCCCCAGGCGTAGTACCAGGACATCAGGTAGAACGAGGCGTCCTTGCCGGTGCCCGCGGGGCAGGCCGAGGGACCGACGCAGTTGCCGACCTTCTTGAAGTACTTGTCGAACATCGAGTAGCGCAGGTAGTCGCCCATCTTGGCGGCCTTGCCGACCGTCGCGGAGACGGCCGAGCCCTTGCCCTGCTCCTTCGCCCACAGGTCCGCCCAGTAGGCGGCCTGCACGGCCCGCGCGTCGGCGTCCGGCGCGTTGGTGAACTTCCACTGCTTGGCGTAGGAGGCATCACCGGTGAACAGGTCCAGATAGCCGTTCTTGCCGCCGAACTTGAAGGCGTCACACGTCGGCTGCGGCACGGTCTCCCACACCGACTCCTGCGCACCGCGCTGGAAGGTGTTGATGTACGACGGGCCGGTGTCCGACGGACCCGCCTCGCACTTGCCCGGCGAGTTTCCGAAGCCGTAGACGTTGTCGACGTCCTGGAGCCAGTGCATGCCGTAGACGTCGTCCGTGCCGTAGGCCGACTTCAGCTCGGACGCGATCGGGTCGGATCCGACCGAGACACCGGTGTCGAGCTTGGCCGGGTACTCGGCCGGCGTGTCCAGCTCGGGCGCGTAGGTGGCCGGCTTTGCGGGGTTGTAGAAGGAGTTGGTCGGCTGGTCGGCCTTGGTGGGGATCATGTACTTCTCCATGAGCTCCCACGCGCCGTTGAACTTCGACCAGTCACCCGTCACCTTGCCGTACATGGCCTGGAGCCACAGGAGGTAGCTGTACGCCTCCGAGGTGGTCTCGTGGCCGTGGTCCGGCGCCTCGACGATCAGCGTCTCGACCGAGTGGTAGGGAATGCCCTCGGGGGAGAAGTAGCCGTTCGCCGGGTTGGTGATCTTCCCGTACAGCTCCAGGAAACGGGCGTCGTAGACCTTCGCCGCCGCCAGCTGGGTGACGGTGACGGAGGCCTTCGCGTGGCCCGCGGCCGTCGACTCGAACACCGCGGACCCCGAACCGGAGCTCGCGGCCGTCACGGTCACCTTCTGCGCGGTGTTCCAGTTCTGCGGTGTGAAGGTCAGCGAGGCGCCGCCCGTGACCGACAGCCCCGAGTTGCCGCTCGCGCGGGCCGAGGTCACCGTCACGTTCGAGGCGGGCTGCTTGGACAGCTTCACCTCGTAGGTGCCCGACTTGCCGGACTGCACGCCGAGTTGGACCGGCGAGGCGACCACGGTCGGACCCGAGGAGACGGTGATGCCGACCGGGGTGGAGTCGGCGGAGGCGCCCATGCTGTCGTACGCCTTCGCCACCAGGGAGTGACCGCCGACGGCGAGGTCGGAGACGGAGAGCGCGTAGGGCGCGCTGGTGTCGGTGCCCAGCAGCTTGGTGTCGTCGTAGAACTCCACCTTGCTGATCGTGGCATTGTCCGCGGCGGCGGCGGTCGCCGCCAGCGGCACCGCCTGGCCCTGGGTGTAGACGGCGCCCGCGCTCGGGCTGGTCAGCACGGTGATCGGCGGCTGGTGCGCGCCGGTGCAACGGGTGCCGTTGACCGAGAAGGACGCCGGTGCGGTGTTGGCGCCGCTGTAGGAGAACTGGGCGCCGGTGGAGACGGCGGCACCCGCGGCGACGCGCCCGTTGTGGGCGGCGTTCTTCACGGTGATGTTCTGGCCGGACTGCGACCAGGTGCCGTTCCAGCCGTTGCCCAGCTTCTGGTTGCCCGAGTAGGCGTAGGTCAGCGTCCAGCCGTCGATGACGTCCGTGCCGCGGTTGGTGAGGGTCAGGTCCACCGTGAAACCGGAGCCCCAGTCGTTCGTCTTGTAGTCGACACTGCACTGAAGTGGCGCTGCCTGCGCGGGAGTCGACCCCGAGGAGAGCATCGTCAACGGAAGCGCGAGAGCTGCGAGGGCGGCGGTCCACAACCGCCGTACCGCTCCGCGTCTCCGGGGTGGGGGATGCATGGTGCTGGTTCCTCCTTGCGGCTCGGAGAAGTCAAGGCTTGAACCAGTGGGAGCGCTCCCATAGTGCGGACCCGTCAGGTACCGGTCAAGGTTCTCGAAGAGTCGAAAAGATTCGATGCCCCACCTTGAGCAAAAGTCAGCGGCTCCCCTGTTCTTTACTGTCACTTGGCGCTACCTTCCTTGGCACCAGTGGGAGCGGTTCCATCAGTCGACGCGTCCGTCACGGCACGCCCGACCTGCAAGGAGTCGCTCATGCGACACCCCCCGCGTTCAGTACTTTGAGCCGCCGCCGGCGTGAGACGCCCGCGTGCGCACGACAGTTGCTCCCCCGCGTCGGTCGCGAACGGCGCCGCGCTCGCTCCGTCCTGCCCGCGACACCTCACCGCACCCGACGAACCCCCCACGGAACTGCGGTATCGCAAGGAACCCAACGGAAGAGGGACCCCCACTCATGAGCCGTACGAGAACCGCGTTACTGGCCGCCATGGCCCTGGTCGGCGGTGTGACCGGCACCGCCTTCGCCGTCGACCCCGGCACAGCCGGCGTCGCCGCCGTCCCCTGCACCGTCGACTACAAGATCCAGAACCAGTGGGGCACCGGCTTCACCGCCGCCGTGACCATCACCAACAACAGTGCCGCGAAGTCCTCGTGGTCGCTGAAGTGGTCGTACGCCGGCGACCAGAAGGTCACCAGCGGCTGGAACGCCAAGCTCAGCCAGAGCGGCGCCGCCGTCACCGCCGCCAACGAGAGCTACAACGGGCAGCTGGGGACCGGCGGTTCGGTCAGCTTCGGCTTCCAGGGCAGCTACAGCGGCAGCAACGCGATCCCGGCGACCTTCACCCTCGACGGCGTCACCTGCAACGTCGACGGCGGCCCCGGCGGCCCCACGGATCCGCCGGACCCGGGCGGCCCGTCCACCCGGGTGAACAACCCCTACGAGGGCGCCAAGGTGTACGTGAACCCGGAGTGGTCCGCCAACGCCGCCGCCGAGCCGGGCGGCAGCCGGGTCGCCAACCAGCCGACCGGTGTCTGGCTGGACCGGATCGCCGCGATCAGCGGCGCCGGCGGAAAGATGGGCCTGCGCGACCACCTCGACGAGGCGCTGCGCCAGAAGGGCTCCGGCGAGCTCGTCGTCCAGTTCGTGATCTACAACCTGCCCGGACGGGACTGCTCCGCCCTCGCCTCCAACGGCGAGCTGAAGGCCGACGAGATCGGCCGCTACAAGACGGAATACATCGATCCCATCAAGGCGATCCTCGCCGACCCGAAGTACGCCTCGCTGCGGATCGTCACCACCGTCGAGATCGACTCGCTGCCCAACCTCGTCACCAACACCGGCAGCCGCCCGACGGCCGTCCCGCAGTGCGACGTGATGAAGGCCAACGGCAACTACGTCAAAGGCGTCGGCTACGCGCTGAACAAGCTCGGCGACGTGCCGAACGTCTACAACTACGTCGACGCCGGGCACCACGGCTGGATCGGCTGGGACGACAACTTCGGCCCCACCGCCGCCATCATGAAGGAGGCGGCGACCGCCGAGGGCGCCACGCTGAACGACGTCCACGGCTTCATCACCAACACGGCGAACTACAGCGCCCTGAAAGAGAACAACTTCACCATCAACGACACCGTGGCCGGCAAGTCCGTCCGTGAGTCGAAGTGGGTCGACTGGAACCGCTACGTCGACGAGCTGTCCTATGCCCAGGCTTTCCGCAACCAGCTGGTCACGGCGGGCTTCAACGCCAACATCGGCATGCTGATCGACACCTCCCGCAACGGTTGGGGCGGCGCCGCACGACCCACCGGACCGGGCGCGACGACCAGCGTCGACACGTACGTCGACGGCGGGCGCTACGACCGTCGCCTCAACACCGGAAACTGGTGCAACCAGGCCGGAGCCGGTCTCGGGGAGCGACCGAAGGCCGCCCCCGCGCCGGGGATCGACGCGTACGTGTGGATGAAGCCGCCGGGTGAGTCCGACGGGGCGAGCAAGGCGGTCCCGAACGACGAGGGCAAGGGCTTCGACCGCATGTGCGACCCGACCTACACGGGCAACCCGCGCAACAACAACAACATGTCCGGAGCCCTGCCGGACGCGCCGCTGTCCGGGCACTGGTTCTCCGCCCAGTTCCGGCAGCTGATGCAGAACGCGTACCCGCCGCTGTCGTGACCCGTCCGTGAGGACCGGCCGATCCGCCGGGGCCCACAGCCCCGGCGGATTTGCCGCACCGGCAACAGCAGTGGCCTCCGATCGGTGCGTCGGCGCACGCTGACCGCATCCGAGCGAGAGGCTGACCACCATGGCGCACCAGCACGGCCACGAGCACAAGCCTGGCCACCACCACGAGCACACGGACCTCGACTGGGCCGAGATGGGCCCGATGCTGGAGTCCTCGGCCGAGCTCTTCGCCTCCCTGTACGAGCGGGCACTGGGCTGGCTCGCACAGGAGGTGACCGAGCCGGGCCTGATCGTCGACGCGGGCAGCGGCCCGGGCGTCGTGGCGTGCCTGTTCGCGGAGACGTTCCCGGGCGCGCGGATCGTGGCGGTGGACGGCTCCGAAGCGCTGCTGGAGCGGGCCCGGGCGCGGGCGGAGCGGCAGGGCGTCGCCGACCGCTTCGGCACGCTCGCCGGGGACCTGCCCGAGGTGCTCGGCGAACTGGAATACCCCGCCGACCTGCTCTGGGCGAGCCGCAGCCTGCACCACCTCGGCGATCAGCGGGCCGCGCTGGCCGCCTTCGCGCGGCGGCTGGCGCCGGGCGGCACACTCGCCCTCATGGAGGGCGGTCTGCCCCCGCGGTTCCTGCCGCGTGACATCGGCATCGGCCGGCCCGGCCTCCAGGCGCGGATCGACGCGGTGGAGGCACAGTGGTTCGACCGGATGCGCACCGACCTGCCCGGACACGTCGCCGAGACGGAGCACTGGCCGGGCCTGCTGGCGGCCGCGGGGCTCAAGCACACCAGGACGCACAGCTTCCTGCTCGACCTGCCGGCCCCCGCCTCGGACCGGGCGCGCGCGTATGTCGTGGCGTCCCTGGCGCACATGCGCGACAAGCTCGCCGAGGGGTTGGACGCCGAGGACCTCGCGACCGTCGACCGTCTGCTCGACCCGGACGACGAGGCGAGCCTGCACCGCCGCCCGGACGTGTTCGTCCTGGAGGCCCACACGGTGCACACGGCGGTCCGGCCGGCCTGATCCGAGGACCTCGGCCTCGGCAGCAGACGACGTCCGGCCGACGGTGGGCGGCCCCCTCAAGGCGCTGGGGCGGTCCGGGACGCCGAGCACGACAGCGCCCCGGCCCGGGCCCCGCGAGGGGGCTTTGGGCCGGGGCGCTGGTGGTGCGGTTCAGGCGCCGTTGAACTCCGCCGGGTCCGGGCCGATGCGCCGGTCCTCGTTCAGGGCGCTGATCGCGGCCAGGTCCTCGTCGTCGAGGCTGAAGTCGAAGACGTCGATGTTCTCCTTGATCCGCGACGGCGTCACGGACTTCGGGATCACCACGTTGCCCAGCTGGATGTGCCAGCGCAGCACGATCTGGGCCGGGGTGCGCTCGTGCTTGCGGGCGATGGCCACGATCGCCGGGACCTCCAGCAGGCCCTTGCCCTGGCCGAGCGGCGACCAGGCCTCCGTGGCGATGCCCTGCCCTGCGTGGTACTCACGGGAGGCCTGCTGCTGGAGGTGGGGGTGCAGCTCGATCTGGTTGACCGCCGGGACCACCGACGTCTCGCCGATCAGCCGCTCCAGGTGCTCGGGCAGGAAGTTGGAGACGCCGATGGCCCGGATCCGGCCGTCGGCGTGCAGCTTCTCGAACGCCTTGTAGGTGTCGACGTACAGATCGCGCTCCGGCGTCGGCCAGTGGATCAGGTACAGGTCGACGTGATCCAGGCCGAGCTTGTCCAGCGACGTGTCGAAGGCGCGCAGCGTGGAGTCGTATCCCTGGTCGGCGTTCCAGAGCTTCGTGGTGACGAAGAGCTCCTCGCGGGGGATGCCGGACGAGGCGATGGCCTTGCCGGTGCCCTGCTCGTTGCCGTAGATCGCCGCGGTGTCGATGCTGCGGTACCCGGCCTCCAGCGCCGTCGAGACGGCCGTCTCGGCCTCGTCGTCCGGCACCTGCCAGACGCCGAAGCCCAGCTGGGGCATCTCGACGCCGTTGTTCAGGATGATCGGGGGGACCTTGCTCACGAGCTCTCGATCCTTCGGTAAGTGGTCAGGTGTGCTCCCATCGTCAACGATCACGGGCGGTGATGCATTCCTGACGGGAGATTCCGGAGCCACACCTGCCCCGTGGGGCGGCGCTCACGCACGATAGAGCGCCTCGACCTCTTTCTCGTACGCCTTCTCGATCGCCTTGCGCTTGAGCTTCAGGGACGGCGTGAGCAGGCCGTGCTCCTCGGTGAACGGCTGGGCCAGGATGCGGAAGGTGCGGATCGACTCGGCCTGCGAGACCAGGGTGTTGGCGGCGACCACCGCGCGCCGCACCTCCGTCTCCAGATCCGCGTCGCGCACCAGCTCCGCCGGGGACATCCTCGGCTTGTTCCGCATCGTCAGCCAGTGCTCCACGGCCTCCTGGTCCAGGGTCACCAGGGCGGCGATGTACGGGCGGTCGTTGCCGACGACGATGCACTGGTTGACCA
The DNA here is from genome assembly GCF_040654575.1 of Streptomyces sp. NPDC050674. Lineage (NCBI taxonomy): Bacteria > Bacillati > Actinomycetota > Actinomycetes > Kitasatosporales > Streptomycetaceae > Streptomyces > Streptomyces sp. NPDC050674. The sequence goes on along the minus strand of NZ_JBFAIG010000001.1, from coordinate 748,406 downwards.
GCGGATGGTCCCGGACCCGTTCCTCCAGCACACCGGGCGAGACGCTCTTGCCGCCGGACGTGACCAGGATCTCCTTCTTGCGGCCGGTGATGGTGAGGAAGCCGTCCTCGTCCAGTACGCCGAGGTCGCCGGTGGCGAGCCAGCCCTCGTGCAGCGTCTCGTCGGTGGCCTTCTGGTTGTTGAGGTACCCCTGGAAGACGTTCTCGCCGCGCAGCCAGATCTCGCCGTCGTCCGCGATGTGCACGGTCATGCCCGGGATGGGCTGTCCCACCGTGCCGAACCGGGTGCGCCCGGGCGGGTTGGCGGTGGCGGCGGCGGTCGACTCCGTCAGGCCGTACCCCTCGTAGATGTGCACGCCGGCCCCGGCGAAGAACAGTCCGAGCCGGCGGTCCATCGCCGAGCCGCCGGACATGGCGTGCTTGATGCGGCCGCCCATCGCTCCGCGGATCTTGGCGTAGACGAGCTTGTCGAACAGCTGGTGCTGCATGCGCAGGCCGGCGGAGGGGCCCGGGCCGATGCCCCAGGCCTTGGCCTCCATCGCGTCGGCGTACTTGATGGCGATGTCGACGGCCTTCTCGAAGGGGCCGGAGCGGCCCTCCCTCTCCGCCTTGCGGCGGGCCGCGTTGAACACCTTTTCGAAGATGTACGGCACGGCCAGGAAGAACGTCGGCCGGAACGCGGCCAGGTCCGGCAGTAGGGCCGCCGCGTTCAGCTGCGGCTGGTGGCCGAACTTCACCTTGCCGCGGATGCCGGCGACCTGGACCATCCGCCCGAAGACGTGCGCGAGCGGCAGGAACAGCAGGGTCGCCGCCTCGTCGCCGCGCTTGGAGTGGAACACCGGCTCCCAGCGCTCGATGACGGTGTCCGCCTCGTACATGAAGTTGCCGTGCGTGATGACGCAGCCCTTGGGGCGGCCGGTGGTGCCCGAGGTGTAGATGATCGTGGCGACCGAGTCGGGGGTGACGGCCTGGCGGTGGCGGTGGACCACCTCGTCGTCGAGGTGCGCGCCCATGTCGTACAGCTCGTGCACGGCGCCGGAGTCGAGCTGCCACAGCCGGCGCAGCTGGGGCAGCCGGTCGATGACGGTGGCGATCGTCATGGCGTGGTCCTCGTGCTCCACCACCGCGGCCGTCACCTCGGCGTCGTACAGCATCCAGAAGCACTGCTCGGCCGAGGACGTGGGGTAGACCGGGACGACCTGGGCGCCGATCGTCCACAGGGCGTAGTCGAACAGGGTCCACTCGTAGCGCGTACGGGACATGATCGCGACCCGGTCGCCGAACCGGATGCCGCTGGCCAGCAGGCCCTTGGCCAGGGCGAGCACCTCGTCGCGGAACTCGGCGCTGGTGACGTCCCGCCACCGGCCGGAGTCGTCCTTGCGGCCCAGCGCGATGTGCAGCGGGTCCTCCTGGGCATGCTCGAAGACCACGTCGGCCAGACCGCCCACCGGAGGTGCCAACGCCAACGGAGGGTTGGTGAACTCGCGCAAACCCCGCTCCCCGCTCCTCAGCGCTCCTGTCGAGTGACGCCCCGCACAGCGCCGTGAAAGCTACCCCACCCGGCCAGGGGGCGGGAGGGGGTACGAAGGCGGGCGCGGCTTCGGTCCGGGCAGGTCGGCGAGGGAAAATACGCTCACATGGGGAAGGGTCGGACACAAACCTGACGGTTGAGTAAGTTTCGGTGCCGTAATCTCCACCGAATCTGTACGACCCTGCCACGGTTCGGCATACATCCGTCCGGGCCGCACAAGTGTCCCCTTCCCACAGCGCGCCCGGCGCGGAGAGTGTCACTCCGCTTCCGTCGGGCGCTGCGGGACGGGGCAGGTCACAGCCCCTCGCGCTCGCTGCGGTGCAGCCGGTCGCCGCCCGCGAGGACCGCCGCCGCGAGGGCGTCCGCCGCCCCCTGGGCGGAGGGCCGGCGCCGGCCGTGCACCAGGACGAAGTCGACCTGGCCCAGTTCCGGCAGCCCCGCCCGGTCCGGGACCCGGACCAGCCCCGGCGGGATGAGGCCGCGGGAATGGGCCATCACGCCGAGACCGGCGCGGGCCGCCGCGACGAGGCCGTTGAGGCTGCCGCTGGTGCACACCACGCGCCACGGGCGGCCCTGCCGCTCCAGCGCCTCCAGGGCGAGCGCGCGGGTGATGCCCGGCGGCGGGTACACGATGAGCGGCACCGGGCGGTCGGGGTCGAGCCGGAGGCGTTCCGCGCCGATCCACACCAGCCGGTCGTGCCGGACCAGCTCGCCGCGCGGGTCCCCGGGCCGCCGCTTGGCCAGGACGAGGTCCAGCTTCCCGGCGGCCAGCTGCTCGTGCAGCGTGCCCGACAGCTCCACCGTCAGCTCCAGGTCGACCTCGGGGTGCTCGTGCCGGAAACCCTCGAGGATCTCCGGCAGCCGGGTGAGCACGAAGTCCTCCGAGGCGCCGAAGCGCAGCCGGCCGCGCAGCCGCGTGCCCGTGAAGAAGGACGCCGCCTGCTCGTGCACCTCCAGGATCCGGCGCGCGAAGCCGAGCATGGCCTCGCCGTCCTCCGTCAGCTCCACCGAGTGGGTGTCCCGCGTGAACAGCGTCCGCCCGGTGGCGTCCTCCAGCCGCCGCACGTGCTGGCTCACGGTCGACTGCCGCAGTCCGAGCCGCCGCGCGGCCTGCGTGAAGCTGAGCGTCTGCGCCACCGAGAGGAACGTGCGCAGATGGGCGGGGTCGTACATGCCCCGCAGGTTATCGCGAAACGTGATGACAGTGAGAGCGGTGTACGGGATTCCCGATCGCCGTTCGGGGGAGCAGGATGGAAGGGGGCCGCTCCGGCCCCGGACCGACCGAAGTACCAGGCAAGTGGAGCATCGTGAAACACCTGCGCCGGCCGCATCGGATGCCGATCGACCCCTACATCCTGCTTCTCCTCGGGACCGTGGGCCTCGCCGCTCTGCTCCCGGCGCGCGGATCGGCCGCGGACGTCGCCTCCGGTGCCTCCACGGCGGCCGTCGCCCTCCTGTTCTTCCTGTACGGCGCCCGGCTCTCCACCCGGGAGGCACTCGACGGACTGCGCCACTGGCGGCTGCACGTCACGGTCCTGGCGTGCACCTTCGCCGTCTTCCCGCTGCTCGGGCTCGCGGCCCGCGGGCTGGTGCCTGTGATCCTGACCCACCCGCTCTACCAGGGCCTGCTCTTCCTCACGCTCGTCCCGTCGACCGTCCAGTCGTCGATCGCCTTCACCTCGATGGCCCGCGGCAACGTTCCCGCCGCGATCTGCGCGGGGTCCTTCTCCTCCCTCGTCGGCATCGTCGCCACCCCCCTGCTCGCGGCCTCGCTGCTCGGCGGCGACGGCGGCGGCTTCTCCGCCGACTCGCTGCTGAAGATCGTGCTGCAACTGCTGGTGCCGTTCCTCGCCGGACAGCTGCTGCGCCGCTGGATCGGCGGCTTCGTCACCCGCCGCAAGAAGGTCCTCGCCCTGGTGGACCGAGGCTCGATCCTGCTCGTCGTCTACACCGCGTTCAGCGCGGGCATGGTCCAGGGCATCTGGCACCAGGTCAGCCCCGCGCGGCTCGGCGGCCTGTTCGTCGTCGAGGCGGTGATCCTCGCCGTGATGCTGCTCGCCACCTGGTACGGCGGCAAGGCGCTGGGCTTCGGCCGGGCGGACCGGATCGCGATCCAGTTCGCCGGCTCGAAGAAGTCCCTGGCCGCCGGGCTGCCCATGGCGAGCGTCCTGTTCGGCGCGCAGGCGGCGCTCGCCGTGCTGCCGCTGATGCTCTTCCACCAGTTGCAGCTCATCGTGTGCGCGGTGATCGCCAAGCGGCGCGCGCGGGAGGCGGCGGAGGTCAGCGCGCCGCAGCCAGCCGCAACGACACGAACCGCGGTCGGTACAGGGACACGTTCCGGCTGAGCTGCGCGGCGGCGCCCGTCGTCTCCAGCCAGTTGACGTCGTAGCTCAGCACGAGCCGTCCCCCGCCGCTCAGCACCGGATGCGCCTGCGGGTTGTAGGCGGCCACCTGCCCCGGCGGCAGCGCCGGGCTGAACTCCTTCGCCGGACCGTGCCACGGCCCGGCCGGGGAGCAGGCCCAGTAGGACGCCACGGTCGTCAGCCCCTTCGGGCCGGCGGCCATCGTGAACAGCACATAGGTACCGCCCTCCCGGACGACGGTGAACGCGCTCCCCACGCCCTTGCGCCGCCCGTCCCCGAGCACCGGCCGGGGGCGGGCGCCGGGCACCCAAGCCGAGCCGCTCCAGTACTGCCAGGCGTCCGGATCCGCGAGCCCGCCCGCCGGCACCCGGGCCGCGTAGGCGTGCGAGGCGGGGCGGGAGGCGGCCCGGCCGTCGTCACCGCCGAACACGTACGTCCAGCCGTCCTCTTCGACCAGTGTCGTACCGAACAGCACACGCCGGGACGGGTCGGTGACCGACCGCTGGTCGAACACCTCGGTGATCGACTCCAGACGCAGCCCGGGCAGCGACAGGGTGGCGACCTCGGTGGCGGTGGGCACACCGTAGATCCAGGGGGCCTGCCCCGCCGTGCGCACCCACAGCAGCACCCGGACGACCTGCTCAGGGGAGCCGGGGGAGCGGGGTTCGACCCGGGCGGCGACGGGCCAGCGCCACCGGCCGGGCCCCGGATCGGCGAACAGCGGGGCGGGCAGGGTGGATTCGAGCCGTCCGTCGCGCATCAGCACGGCCGAGTTGCGCACCAGGGGCGCGGTCGTGTCCCGCCAGGCGTACGACTCGCCGTGCGGGTTGGGCGGCCCGTACACCCGGCCCAGATAGGTGTCCGAGAACAGCCACAGCACCCGGCCGTCGGGCAGCCGCACCGAGTGGGTGCCGTCGCCGCCGGTCCAGTCGTCGGCGCGGCTCGCGTCGTCCCCGTAGCGGGCGAACTCGGCGGTGAGGCCGTCGTCCGCCTTCCAGGAGCCGACCGTGAGGGCGCGACAGGCGTCGTCGTCCGGACCGCGCTCGCCCGGCAGGGCGATGAGCAGCGCGGCGCCGAGGACCAGGACCAGCAACAGGCCGATCCCGGTTCCCGTGCGCTGTCGTGCTCGTGCTGCTCCTGAGTCGTCCGGCACGTTGCGTGACGTTAGTGGGTGCCGCTCACCTGGTCCATGGGCAGCCACAGCACGGTGCCCCGGGAGGCCGCGCCCGAGGCGCCGGAGGCCAGCTCCTTGTCGCTCAGGGCCCGGTTCCACACACGGACGTCGTCGATCGCGCCGGTGAGGAACGCCCGGCTGTCCATGCGCTGGCCGATGTGCACCCCGAAGGGGGAGTTGCGGCTGACCGAGCCCGGCACGTCCGCGGTGCCGATCGCCTCGCCGTCGAGGACGAGGGTCAGTTCGCCCCCGCCGCGGCGCAGCGCGAGGTGGTGCCAGCGGCCGTCGTTGCGGGCGCCGTCGGCGGACACCGAGGCCGACGTGACGGTCGTCGCTCCGGACCGGGTGGTGATCAGTCCCCGGACCCGGTCGCTCGCCGGTTCCCCGCGCAGCCAGATCTGCGGCTGGGTGGTGCCGATGCCGCCCATCCACAGGAAGGGCTGCTCGCCGGTCGTGGCCGTGTAGCGGAAGTGCAGCGAGACCGTGAAGTCCCCCTCGCCGAGCGGGAGCCGGGACCGGTAGGGCAGCCGTACGGCGTCGTCGGAACCGTCGAAGGAGAGCGCGCCGCCTCGGACACCGGCCGTCCGCCCGGCGCCGCCGAGCACGGCCGCGGGCGGGGCGCCCGCCGCCGCGTCGCGGGTGGTCGGGTCGGCGCCCCGGCGCGGCTTCAGCCAGTCCTCGGTGAAGCGGGCGAAGCGGATCTCGTCGCGTGCGTCGACCGCGCCGCCCTCGTACAGCAGGCCCACCGTCGTGCGGTCGACCGCCGCCATGTCGGAGTAGCCGGACCAGTCCGTGGTGACGACCGTGCCCCGGTCCACGCTCTCCCAGTTGCGCCCGCCGTCGTAGGAGGAGCGGACCATCATGGTGCGGCGGCGGTCGGGGTCGGCCGGCGCGGACAGCAGCATCCGGTCGCCCAGGCGCAGGGTCGCGCCCTGGACCTGCGGGGTGTACAGGTCCGGCAGGGCGCGGAAGGGCGTGGCGAAGCTGTCCCCGCCGTCCAGGCTGAGTGTCTGGGAGCGGTGGCCCAGGTCGGTGCCGTCCTGTTCCCGGCCGCTGACGAGCAGGGCGCCGTCCGCGCGTTCGGTGAGCGTCACCTCGGACGGCTTCTGCCGGAACGTGCCCTCCTGCGCTATGGGCCAGCTGTCCGTGGCGCCGACCTTCCAGGTGTCGCCGCCGTCGTCGCTGACGACGAGCGCGGCATGGTTGGCGGAGACGCGGCTGCCGTTCCACGTCTCGGTGTTGACGCCGAGGACGAGCCGCCCGGCGTGCTTGCCGCGGGTCAGCTGGACGCCGTGCACGGGGCCGGTCGCGTACCAGGAGTTCCAGTGGGCGGGCAGGATGTCGTCGCTCAGGTCGCGGGGCTCCGACCAGGTCCGCCCGTCGTCGTCGCTGTACTGCAGATGCGGGGTGCGGTCGCAGGGGACAGTGCAGTTGCCGGCGTCCGTGCGGCCGGTGTTGAACGTCTCGGCCAGCAGGATCCGGCCGGTCTCGCGGTCCACGACCGGTGCCGGGTTGCCGTGCGTGTCGCCCGCGCCCTCGGTGACGACCTGGAGCGGCCCCCAGGTGCGGCCGCCGTCGGTGGAGCGCTTGACGACGATGTCGATGTCGGCCGCGTCGCCGCAGTTGAGCACGCGGCCCTCGGCGAACGCCAGCAGCGCGCCGCTGGTGGTGCGCACGATCGCCGGGATCCGGAAGCAGGCGTACCCCGGGTCCTGGGACGCATTGAAGAGGACCTGCTGGTCGAACTCCGCTGCGGAGCTGCCGGATTGGCCGTGCGCCGGGGCGGTGGGGGCGAGCAGCGCTCCGGCGGCGGCCGTGGCGGTCAGGGTGGTTCTCAGACGTGCGCGAAGACTTGACGGCATGGTGCGACCTGCCCTTCATGCGTCTGTCGGCTGGACCACCGGGTCATGGGAACGGACATCCGGTCATTCGGACATCCCATGTCCCGTCTGTGGGGCCACAGACGGTACTTGGCTTCTCGGATCCCCCACAAGGATCGTGCGTCAGGGGATCAGGACGACCTTGCCCAGGTTGGACCGCCCCTCGATCTCCGCGTGTGCCTTGGCCGCGTCCTCCAGGGCGAACCGGCCGTGCACGACGGGCCGGAGCTCTCCCGCCCCGAACAGCCGCCACAGTTCCTCGCGCCACCGCTCGTACAACTCCGGCTTCCCGCGGGCGATACGGGCCATCTGGAAGCCGGTCACCGACTTGGCGTCCACCAGCAGGTCGTACGCCTGGATGGTGCCGCCGCCCGAGCTGTACGCCACCAGCCGCCCCTCGGGGACGAGCGCGTGCAGGGCGCGGGTGAGCAGTTCCCCGCCGACCGCGTCCAGCACGTAGTCGACCGGGGTGCCCCAGCTGCCGTCACCGTAGGAGATGACGTGGTCGGCGCCGAGGGTCCGGACGAAGTCGGCCTTGACCGGGTCGGATACCGCTCCCACGACCCGTCCGGCGCCACGCGTCCTGGCCAGCTGCACGGCCAGATGGCCGACGCCGCTCGCGGCGGCGGTGACCAGGGCCGCCTCGCCCGGCTCGGGGCGGGCCGCCTCCAGGGCGCCCAGCGCGACCAGGCCGCTGCGGACCAGGGCGACCGCGTCGACGGCGCCGGCGTCGGCGGGGATCGGTGAGGTCATGGCCTCGTGCAGCAGCGAGAAGTCGGCGTAGCCGTGGCCGGGACAGAGCCCGGTCACCCGGTCGCCGGTGCCGAAGCGGGTGACGCCCTCACCGACGGCGATGACCTCACCGGCGATCTCGCCGCCGAGCGGGCCCGGCTCGGCCGCCTCGGTGACCTTGCGGACCACCGGGAGCGTCACGCCGATGGCCTCCGCGCGCACGAGCAGCTCACCGGGGCCGGGTTCGGGGACCGGGACCTCCTCAAGGAAGAGGGGGCCGCCTCGGGATTCGTAGCGGACGCGACGCATCACACCTCCGGGGTCATGGGTGGTCCCAACGAATCCGTTGGGGAGCCCAACGGTATAAGAGGATCATAGGGAGGACCAATGATTTCTTGGTTAGGCTGCGGCCATGTCGGAAGCCCCCTTGCCCGCGATCCGCTCCCTGCCCAGCTGGCTGCTCGGCCGTGCCGCCGCCCGCGGCCGGGCCCTGGTGGCCGAGGCGCTGGCCGCTCAGGACATGCGGATGTGGCACCACGTCGTCCTGTCCGCCGTCCGCGACCTGGCACCCGTCGCCCAGGCCGATCTCGGACGCGGTGTCGGGCTGGACCCCAAAGACCTGGTCGGAGTGCTCAACGACCTTCAGTCGGCCGGCCTGGTGGTGCGCGAGCCGGACCCCCGGGACCGCCGCAAGAACGCGGTGTCCCTGACCCCGCGGGGAGCCCGGCTGCTCAAGCGCTGCGAAGAAGCCGCCCGCGCGGCCAACGACGAACTGCTCGCCCCGCTGACGGCCGCCGAACGGGAGCAGTTCACGGCGATGCTGCTACGGATATCCGGCACGGCCGGTTAGCCAGGCGCCGCGCCCGGCAGGCCGAGACGGGGCCCCTGCGGCGCAGGGGGCGCTCCCCGCCGGTCGGGGCCCCGCCGCCGTGTCGCGGAGGAACCGGGTCAGCCCTGGGCGGCCGCGGCCCGCAGGGCGATCCTGTCCTCACCCGCGTACACGTTCATGGAGCTGCCCCGCAGGAAGCCCACCAGCGTCAGGCCCGTCTCGGCGGCGAGGTCCACCGCCAGCGAGGAGGGGGCCGACACGGCCGCCAGGACGGGGATGCCGGCCATCACGGCCTTCTGCGCCAGCTCGAAGGAGGCCCGGCCCGACACCAGAAGGACCGCCCGGGACAGCGGCAGCTCCCCGTTCTGCAGGGCCCGGCCGACCAGCTTGTCGACCGCGTTGTGCCGGCCCACGTCCTCCCGGACGTCCAGCAGCTCGCCCTCTTCGGAGAACAGGGCCGCCGCGTGCAGCCCCCCGGTCCGGTCGAAGACCCGCTGGGCCGCGCGCAGCCGGTCCGGGAGGGTCGCGAGCAGCTCGGGGGAGACCCGCACCGGGGGAGTGTCGGCGATCGGCCACCGGGCCGTGGTGCGCACCGCGTCCAGCGACGCCTTGCCGCACAGCCCGCAGGAGGACGTGGTGTAGACGTTGCGCTCCAGCGTGATGTCGGGGATCACCACGCCGGGGGCCGTCTGCACGTCGACCACGTTGTACGTGTTCGAGCCATCGGCCGTCGCCCCGGCGCAGTAGACGATGTTCCGCAGGTCCTCCTGCCCGGCCAGCACCCCCTCGCTCACCAGGAAACCCGCCGCCAGCGCGAAGTCGTCGCCGGGGGTGCGCATGGTGATCGCCAGGGGTTTGCCGTTCAGCCTGATCTCCAGCGGTTCCTCGGCGACGAGCGTGTCCGGGCGGCTGGAGACCGCCCCGTCCCGGATGCGGGTCACCTTGCGTCGTTCCGTGACTCGTCCCATGTCCTGATCAGTCCCGGTTCTGTACGTGCTGGTAGCCGAAGCGGCCCTTGATGCAGAGGTTGCCGTGGGTCACCGGGTTGTCGTGCGGCGAGGTGACCTTGACGATCTCATTGTCCTGTACGTGCAGCGTCAGGTTGCAGCCCACTCCGCAGTACGCGCACACCGTGGTCGTTGCCGTCTGCCGCGACTCGTCCCAGGTACCCGCCGCCCGCATGTCGAACTCGGATTTGAAGGACAGCGCTCCCGTGGGACACACCTCGATGCAGTTCCCGCAGTACACGCACGCCGAATCGGTCAGCGGCGCGTCGTGCTCCACCGCGATCCGGGCGCCGAAGCCGCGTCCCGCGACCGAGATCGCGAACGAGTTCTGCCACTGGTCGCCGCAGGCGTCGACGCACTTGTAGCAGAGGATGCACTTGTCGTAGTCGCGGACGTACAGGTCGTTGTCGACCTTCGGCTCCTCGTTCAGCCGCGCCGCGTCCGGGCCGAAGCGGTCCGGCTTCGCCTCGTACTCCTTGAGCCACCCGGCGACCTTCGGGGTCGTCGACAGGTCGACCGAGGAGGCGAGCAGTTCCAGCACGACCTTGCGGCTGTGCCGGGCGCGCTCGGTGTCGGTGCGCACCTCCATGCCCGGCTCGGCCTTGCGGGAGCAGGCCGGGACGAGGGTGCGGGCCCCCTCGACCTCGACGACACACACCCGGCAGGCGTTCTTCGGCCGCAGCGTGTCGCCCTCGCACAGGGTGGGGATGTCCTTCCCGGCCGCCCGGCAGGCGTCGAGGATCGTCGAACCCTCCGGGACCCGCGCCTCCTCGCCGTCGAGGGTGAACTCCAGCATGCGGCGCGGGATCCCCAGCGGTGTGACGGTCATTCGTACGCTCCCAGACGGTCGATGGCGGATTCCACGGCGTTCCACGCGGTCTGGCCCAGACCGCAGATGGAGGCGTCCCGCATGGCGCGGCCGACCTCCCGCAGCAGCGCGATGTCCCCGGCGGCGTCGGCGCCGGTGCGCTCCACGATCCGGTGCAGCGCCTCCTCCTGCCGCACCGTCCCGACCCGGCACGGCACGCACTGCCCGCACGACTCGTCCCGGAAGAACTCCGCGATGCGCAGCAGCAACCGCGGCAGGGGCACGCTGTCGTCGAAGGCCATGACGACCCCCGAGCCGAGCGTCGTGCCCGCCTCCCGCGTCCCTTCGAAGGTGAGCGGCACGTCCAGCTCGTCGGCCCGGACGAAACCGCCGGCCGCCCCGCCGAGCAGCACCGCCCGCAGCCCCTCACGCACCCCGGCCAGGGCGAGCAGCTCGCCGAGGGTCGCCCCGAACGGCACCTCGTAGACACCGGGCCGCCGCACGCTCCCGGACACGCAGAACAGCTTCGGTCCGGTGGAGCGCTCCGTGCCGATCGCCGCGTACGCCGGGGCGCCCATCGTCAGGACCGGCAGGACATTGACCAGCGTCTCCACGTTGTTCTCGACCGTCGGCTTGCCGAACAGGCCCTTCTCCACCGGGAACGGCGGCTTGGAGCGCGGCTCGCCGCGGTAGCCCTCGATGGAGTTGAACAGGGCCGTCTCCTCCCCGCAGATGTAGGCGCCCGCGCCGCGCCGGATCTCGATGTCGAAGGCGTAGCCCTGGCCGAGGACGTCGTCGCCGAGCAGCCCGCGCGCACGGGCCTGCGTGAGCGCGTGCTCCAGCAGGCGCAGCGCGCGCGGGTACTCGCCGCGCAGATACAGGTAGCCCTGGTGGGCGCCGGTGGCGTACCCGGCGATCGTCATGGCCTCGACGAGCGCGTACGGGTCGCCCTCCATGAGAACCCGGTCCTTGAAGGTGCCCGGCTCCGACTCGTCGGCGTTGCAGACGAGGTAGTGCGGACGGTCCGGCTGGGACGCCGTGGCCTGCCACTTGCGGCCGGTGGGGAAGGCGGCGCCGCCGCGCCCGACCAGGCCCGAGTCGGTGACCTCGCGGATGACCCCGGCCGGGCCCAGCTCGAAGGCCCGGCGCAGGGCCGTGTAGCCGCCGTGGGCGCGGTAGTCGTCGAGGGACGAGGGGTCGACCACACCCACGCGGTGCAGCAGCATCAGACCGTCCTGTCCGGCCTGGGGCACCGCCAGCGCGGCGGGCGGTTCCTCGGGCGCCGAGTCGGGCGCGCTCGCGGCGAGCACGGCCTCCTCGACGGTCGCCGGCGCCGAGACCGCCGTACGGACGGGGTCCCCGGCCTTGATCGCGAGCGCGGCCGGGGCGCGTTCGCACAGGCCGAGGCACGGGCTGCGCTCGACACTCACCCCGCTGCCGAGGCCCAGCCGCGCCTCGATCCCGGCGCACAGCTCGGGCGCACCGGCCGCCGCGCACGCCAGGTCCGTGCACACGTGGAGCACGGTCGCCGGACGCGGCTTGACCGAGAACATGGCGTAGAAGGTGGCGACCCCGTAGGCGTCCGCCGGCGGCACCGTCAGCCGCCGGCACAGGTAGTCGAGGGCGCCTTCGCTGATCCAGCCGATCCTGTCGTTGACGGCGTGCAGCCCCGGCAGCAGCAGCTCGCGGCGGTCCCGGGCCTCACGTCCGCCACGCGCCCACCTCAGATCGGCAGCGCGCATCTCGTCGCGGGCGGCGCCCTCCCAGGAGGACTCGGGAGGCCCGAGGAGGGCGTCGACGGCCGCCCGTTCCTCGTCCGTCGGTTTGCTGTCACCGAAGTGCAGGTCCACGTACGTTCACCCCACGATGGTCGCGATGGGCAGCTTCTCGATCCGGATCGCCGACGCCTTGAACTCCGCCGTCCCCGCGATCGGGCAGTTCGCCTCGATCGTCAGGGCGTTGGTGTCCACCTCGTCGGGGAAGTGCATGGTCATGAAGGCGAGCCCGGGCCGCAGCGCGGGGTCCACCCACACCGGGGCCGTCACCGACCCGCGCCGCGAGGTCACCTGGACGTGCTCGCCGACCACGACCCCGTAGCGCTCGGCGTCCTCCGGGCTCAGCTCGATGAACTCGCCGCGCCTCAGCGGTGAGGCGTAACCGCCGCTCTGCACGCCGGTGTTGTACGAGTCGAGGCGCCGGCCGGTGGTGAGCCGGATCGGGTACCGCTCGTCGGTGAGGTCCACGGGCGGGTCGTGCTGCACGATCCCGAAGGGCGCGAGCGGGCCGCGCCGGGCGGGGTCGGCCTCCCATAACCGGCCGTGCAGATAGGTCGGTTCGATGCCGTCCGTGCTCGGGCAGGGCCACTGGATGCCCTGGTGCTCCTCCAGGCGCTCGTACGTCATGCCGTAGTGGTCGGGAGAGACGGACCGCAGCTCGTTCCACACGCTCTCGGCGTCGGCGTACTTCCAGTCGTGGCCGAGGCGGGCCGCGAGGTCGCAGATGATGTCGATGTCCTCGCGGGCCTCGCCGGGCGGGCTGACGGCCTTGCGGACGCGCTGGACGCGCCGCTCGCTGTTGGTGGTGGTGCCGTCGGTCTCCGCCCAGCCGGCGGTGGCCGGCAGGACGACGTCCGCCAGCTCGGCCGTCTTCGTCAGGAAGATGTCCTGCACGACCAGGAAGTCCAGGGCCTTCAGCCGCCGTACGGCCTGCTCGCTGTCGGCCTCCGACTGGGCCGGGTTCTCGCCGATGCAGTAGACGGCCTCGAGTGAGCCGTCCTCCATCGCCTCGAACATCTCGGTGAGGTTCAGGCCGTAGTGCGGCTGGATCACGGTGTCCCAGGCCGACTCGAACTTCAGCCGGGCGTCCGGGTCGAGGATGTCCTGGAACCCGGGCAGCCGGTTGGGGATCGCGCCCATGTCGCCGCCGCCCTGCACGTTGTTCTGCCCGCGCAGGGGTTGCAGGCCCGAGCCGTAGCGGCCGACGTGCCCGGTGAGCAGGGACAGGTTGATCAACGCGCGGACGTTGTCGGTGCCGTTGTGGTGCTCGGTGATGCCGAGGGTCCAGCACAACTGGGCCCGTTCGGCCCGGGCGTAGGCGTGCGCCAGCTCGCGGATCGCGGCGGCCGGTACGCCCGTCACCTTCTCGGCGAGCGACAGCGTCCACGGCTCGACCAGGGCCTTGTACTCCTCGAAGCCGGTGGTCGCCCGCGCGATGAACGCCTCGTTCGCGAGCCCGGCGTGGATGATCTCGCGGCCGATCGCGTGCGCCATCGGGATGTCCGTGCCGACGTTGAGCCCCATCCAGCTCTCCGCCCACTCGGCGGTCGACGTCCGGCGCGGATCGACCGCGTACATCCGGGCGCCGTTCCTGATCCCCTTCAGCACGTGCTGGAAGAAGATCGGGTGCGCGAACCGGGCGTTGGAGCCCCACATCACGATGACGTCGGTGTGCTCGATCTCCTCGTACGACGACGTCCCGCCGCCCGAGCCGAACGCCGCCGACAGGCCCGCCACGCTCGGGGCGTGACAGGTGCGGTTGCAGGAGTCGACGTTGTTGGTGCCCATCACGACCCGGGCGAACTTCTGCGCCACGTAGTTCATCTCGTTGGTGGCGCGGGCGCAGCTGAACATGCCGAAGGCGTCGCGGTGGCGCCCGAGGCCGGCGGCGGCCCGGTCCAGGGCCTCCTCCCAGGTGGCCTGCCGGAACGGCTCGTCGCGGGAGTCCCTCACGAGCGGGTGGGTGAGCCGGGTGTAGGTCTTGGGGGTCCGGTCGCGTTTCCTCATGCGGCGCTCCTCAACGCGAGCAGGTCCGAGATGGCGTGCACGGTGCGCAGGGTGGGCACCTGCACGCCGGTGATCTCCGCGAGCTCGACGACCGCCGCCAGCAGCACGTCGAGTTCGAGCGGCTTGCCGCGCTCCAGGTCCTGGAGCGTGGAGGTGCGGTGGTCGCCGACCCGCTCGGCACCGGCGAGCCGGCGCTCGATGGAGACCCCGACCTCGCAGCCGAGGGCCTCGGCGACCGCCAGCGTCTCGGTCATCATGATCTCGATGACCCTGCGGGTGCCCCCGTGCAGGCACATCTGCCGCATGGTCGCGCGGGCCAGGGCGCTGATCGGGTTGAAGGAGATGTTGCCGAGCAGCTTGACCCAGATGTCGCTGCGCAGGTCCGGTTCGACCGGGCACTTCAGACCGCCCGCCTGCATGGCCTCGCTGAAGGCGAGACAGCGCGCGGAGCGACTGCGGTCGGGCTCCCCGATGGAGAACCGCGTGCCCTCCAAGTGCCGCACGATCCCCGGGCCTTCGAGCTCGGTCGCCGCGTAGACCACGCATCCGACGGCCCGTTCGGGCGCGAGCACCGCACTGACCGCGCCGCCCGGGTCGACACTCTCGACACGATGACCGTCGTACGGGCCGCCGTGCCGGTGGAAGTACCACCAGGGGATGCCGTTCTGGGCGGCGACGACCGAGGTCGTCTCGTGCAGCAAAGGCGCGATCAGCGGCCCGCACGCCGCGTACGCGTTCGCTTTCAGACCCAGGAACACGTGGTCGACCGGGCCCACTTCGGCCGGGTCGTCGGTGGCGTGGGGGCGCGCGGTGAAGTCACCGCGTGGGCTGAGCACCCGGACTCCGTGCTGCCTCATGGCCGCCAGATGCGGTCCACGGGCGATGAGATGCACCTCGGCGCCCGCGCGGTGGAGCGCGGCGCCGACGTAGGCGCCGATGGCACCGGCGCCGAGAACTGCGACTTTCACGGGAACACTCCGTTCGGTTTGAGGGATACCGCGGAGGTGGCCGCCGTCCCACCGCCCATGGGTGGCGTAGGACGCGCGGACGGCTTGTGTCGACGAAATATTGTCTACAGTATGGAGGTTGGGGCGGCAAGGGTCCGCGCGCCGACCGTTCGGCGCATGCCGGATACCGTTCACCGCATACGGTCGACGCCGCGTCTTTCCAACTCCCGTGCGGATCCCTACCGTCCGGGGTTCATGAGTCCCCCAGTCGCGCCCCCGGGCTGGAGCCGCTGGCTCGTTCCGCCCGCCGCTCTCTCCGTACACCTCTCCATCGGCCAGGCCTACGCCTGGAGCGTGTTCAAACCACCCCTCGAGTCCGCGCTCGGACTCAGCGGCACCCAGAGCGCCCTGCCCTTCCAGCTGGGCATCGTCATGCTGGGCCTGTCCGCCGCGTTCGGCGGCACGCTCGTGGAGCGCAACGGCCCGCGCTGGGCGATGACCGTCGCGCTGCTCTGCTTCTCCTCCGGCTTCCTGCTCTCCGCGCTGGGCGCGTCCCTGGAGCAGTACTGGCTGATCGTCCTCGGCTACGGCTTCGTCGGCGGCATCGGCCTCGGCATCGGCTACATCTCGCCCGTCTCCACGCTCATCAAGTGGTTCCCCGACCGGCCGGGCATGGCCACCGGCATCGCCATCATGGGCTTCGGCGGCGGCGCGCTCATCGCCTCCCCGTGGTCGGCCCAGATGCTGGAGTCGTTCGGCGGCGACAGCTCCGGCATCGCGCTCGCCTTCCTCGTGCACGGGCTGTCGTACGCCGTGTTCATGCTGCTGGGCGTGCTGCTGGTCCGGGTGCCTCGCCACGAGAAGCCCGTGGCGAGCGGGCCGAGTGTCCTCGCCGGCCCACAGGTCTCCGCGAACCGGGCCGTCCGCACGCCGCAGTTCTGGCTCCTGTGGCTCGTGCTCTGCATGAACGTCACCGCCGGCATCGGCATCCTGGAGAAGGCCGCGCCGATGATCACGGACTTCTTCGCGGACACCTCCACACCGGTGTCGGTGACGGCCGCCGCCGGATTCGTCGCGCTGCTGTCGGCGGCGAACATGGCGGGCCGCATCGGCTGGTCGTCCACGTCCGACCTCATCGGCCGCAAGAACATCTACCGCCTCTACCTGGGCGTCGGCGCCCTGATGTACGCCCTCATCGCCCTGTTCGGCGATGCCTCCAAACCGCTGTTCATCCTGTGCGCCCTGGTCATCCTCTCCTTCTACGGCGGAGGTTTCGCCACGGTCCCCGCCTATCTGAAGGACCTGTTCGGCACCTACCAGGTCGGTGCCATCCACGGACGGCTGCTCACCGCCTGGTCCACGGCCGGGGTGCTCGGCCCGCTGATCGTCAACTGGATCGCCGACCGGCAGGAGGAGGCGGGCCGGCACGGCGCGTCCCTGTACGGGCTGTCCTTCGTCATCATGATCGGGCTGCTCGTCGTCGGCCTCGTCGCCAACGAACTGGTCCGGCCCGTCGACCCCCGCCACCACGTCCCCGCCCCGGAGGAGGCCGCCGATGTCCGGCGACAGCAGTCAGAGTCCGCCTAGCCCGGACCGGCGGTGGCTGATCACCCTCGCCTGGGTGTGGGTGGGCGTACCGCTCGCCTACGGGCTGTACGAGCTCGTCCGGAAGGCGACGCAGTTGTTCACCGGGTAGGCGGCACCGCGCCGGGCGGGCGTTCGTCAGGAGTCCGGGCGTCCGGGCTCCTGACCGAAGCTGACAACCCCGGCGCCGGTTTCCTGTCACCTTGGCTGCCCTCGTACCCGTGAGTCACTGATCAGACTGGTGGATCCGCTACCCAAGGCAACGAGGGGGACCCACCCAATGAACGGCTCGCGCATCGCCGCCGTCGGCCACTACCAGCCCGCCCAGGTGCTCACCAACGAGGACCTGGCGGGCCTGGTGGACACCAGTGACGAGTGGATCAGGAGCCGGGTGGGCATCCGCACGCGTCACATCGCCGGACCCGACGAGCCGGTCGACGAACTGGCCGCCCACGCCGCGGCCAAGGCGCTCGCCGCCGCCGGACTGACCCCGGCGGACATCGACCTGGTGCTGGTCGCCACCTCCACGGCCGTCGACCGCTCGCCCAACATGGCGGCCAGGGTCGCGGCCCGCCTGGGCATCCCGCAGGCCGCCACCATGGACCTCAACGTCGTGTGCGCCGGCTTCACCCACGCCCTGGCCACCGCCGACCACGCCGTCCGCGCGGGCGGCGCGAGCAGGGTGCTGGTCATCGGGGCCGACAAGATGTCCGAGGTGACCGACTGGAGCGACCGCACCACCTGTGTGCTCGTCGGGGACGGGGCCGGGGCCGCTGTGGTGGAGGCCGCGGGCGAGCCGGGGATCGGGCCGGTGCTGTGGGGCTCGGTGCCCGAGATGGGCAACGCGGTCCGCATCGAGGGCACCCCACCGCGCTTCGCCCAGGAGGGGCAGAGCGTCTACCGCTGGGCCACCACGCAGCTGCCGCCCATCGCGCGCAAGGCCTGCGAGCGGGCCGGGCTGGAGCCGGCCGACCTCGCCGGAGTGGTGCTGCACCAGGCGAACCTGCGCATCATCGAACCCCTCGCGGAGAAGATCGGCGCCGTCAACGCGGTCGTGGCCCGCGATGTCACCGAGTCCGGCAACACCTCGGCCGCGAGCATCCCGCTGGCCTTCTCCAAGCTGGTCGAGCGGGGGGCACTCACCACGGGCGACCCGGTGCTGCTGTTCGGCTTCGGCGGGAACCTCTCGTACGCGGGGCAGGTCGTGCGCTGCCCTTGAGCAACCACCGCGATGTGACGCGGTCAACTCCCCGAAAGCCTGGCTGTTGTGCGCCGTAGACTGTAGACGAAAGACAATCAATACTGACTCTGCGGCGATACCGGCTCGCGCCGCGCTCTGCACGGCCCTGCCGAGGAGGGGGACCGCGATGCTGTCGACAGGCCTGCCCCAGGGGGCGGTACCCAAGCTGGAACGCCCGGGTCCGCTGCGCGACCGTGTCTACGAGGCACTGCTCGAACTCATCACCACGCGTGCGCTCCAGCCCGGCCAGCATCTCGTCGAGAGCGAACTTGCCGGGCACCTCGGCGTCTCCCGGCAGCCGGTGCGCGAGGCGTTGCAGCGGCTCAACACCGAGGGGTGGGTCGATCTGCGGCCCGCCCAGGGCGCGTTCGTGCACGAGCCGACGGAGGAGGAGGCCGACCAGCTCCTCACGGTCCGTACGCTCCTGGAGGCCGAGGCGGCCCGGCTCGCGGCGGCCAATGCGACCAGCGCGGGCATCGCCGCCCTGGAAGCGCTGTGCGCGGAGGGCGAGAACGCCGTCGAGGCCGACGACGTGGACGGGGCCGTCGCCATGAACGCCCGGTTCCACGCCAAGATCATGGAGCTGGCCGGCAACGCGGTCCTCGCCGAACTCGCCGCCCAGGTCGACCGGCGGGTGCGCTGGTACTACACGCCGGTGGCCCGCCGCCGTGGTCACCAGTCCTGGATCGAGCACCGCGAACTCATCGCCGCGGTCTCCGACCGGGACGAACAGCGCGCCACCGAACTGATGCGCGCCCACACGGAGCACACGCGCCGGTCGTACCACGCGCGGGCACGCGCCTAGGGCACTGTCGTCACACCTCGGCGGAAGACCGCCCGGTTTCAGGGCTGGGCGACGCCGTCGCGGCAGCGGCTGCGTCGCCGGTCCCGGGAGGTCCGCAGTCAGTGGGG
The DNA here is from genome assembly GCF_040654575.1 of Streptomyces sp. NPDC050674. Taxonomy (NCBI): domain Bacteria; kingdom Bacillati; phylum Actinomycetota; class Actinomycetes; order Kitasatosporales; family Streptomycetaceae; genus Streptomyces; species Streptomyces sp. NPDC050674. The sequence continues at coordinate 729,618 of NZ_JBFAIG010000001.1, read as the reverse complement.
TATGTCAGAGTCTGCGCATGCTCGAGATCGTGGTGAAGACGGAGAACCGGGAGCGGCACGTCCGTGTGTCCGCCGAGGAGCTGGGAGGGCTGGTCCGGCGGATCGGTGCTGACGGTGACCGGTTCCTGGTGGTCCAGCGGATACCCGACCTGCCTGACGTCTTCGCCCAGGTGTGGCACGAGGCCGGTGGCGACTACACGCTGGAATACCGCGACGGTGCCGCTGACCGGCAGTTCCAGGCGATGGCCGACGGGCCCGGGGCCGTGATCGCGGCGCTCACCGGGTGGGCACGCCAGGAGGCCGGATGGGACGGTGGTCTGGCTTGGTCGTTGCTGGACATGGGCCCCGACCGGGAGGTGCCGCCGCTCGACCTCGGCGAGGACGAGCGCGAGGAGTTGGAGAAGCGCGTCCGTCAGGTGCTGGTCGGCGGCTACGCCTCTCGCGCCGAACTGGCCGAGCTCGCCGAGGACTACTTGGTCACCGCTGACCGCCGGCCCGTCTCGCGCGAGCAGGCACAGTGGCTGGCCGACCGGCTGTGGCTGGAGCGGGTCGCTGAGCAGGCCACGTGGCAGGGCGAGACGGACCCCGAGCGGCTGACCCGCGCGTTCACCGCCCTGCGGGATGCCGGTATCACGGCCCGCGAGAACTTCACCTGTTGCCGTAGCTGTGGCCAGTCCGAGATCGGTGGTGAAGGCGGGCCCGACGCCCGCGGCTTCGTCTACTTCCACGCCCAGTGCACGGATTCTGCCGCAGCCGGCCACGGACTGATGCTCCTGTACGGCGGTTTCGACGGCTCGTCGGAGACCACCGCGGCCATTGGTCACGAGGTCGTGGCCGCGCTCGAGGCAGTCGGTCTCCACGCCGAGTGGGACCATGACCCCGGCCGGGCCATCACCGTCACCCCCCTGGACTGGCGCCGGCGCCTGATCGGCTAGGGACCGATCGTCGGACGATGCGGTTCGCCTCGGAGCCATGGTGTTCCCGCCGACGAGGATCAGGGCGAGCGGGTGGCGCGGTGCAGCTCCCCGGCTTTGTCCTGTGAGTGGAAGAAGTCGGGGGCAATTCCTGCGCGACTTCTTCCCACCTCCGGCAGCCACTGCTACGTTCCCTCCGAAAGCACGCCACCGAGGTGGCGGAAAACCGGCGCGCACAGGCCGATCGAGGCGGGGAGGGGCTCGTGAGACGTATGACCGCACGACCCGCGAACGCCCACCAGGCCCGGCTGCTCAAGCTGTTGCGTGACGGCGGCCCCAACTCCCGGGCACAGCTCGGCGATCAGGTCGACCTCTCGCGGTCCAAGCTGGCCGTGGAGGTGGACCGGCTGCTCGAGACGGGGCTGGTCGTGGCCGACGGACTCGCCGCCTCGCGCGGTGGCCGCCGTTCCCACAACATCCGGCTCAACCCCGAACTGCGCTTCCTGGGCGTCGACATCGGCGCGACCTCCATCGACGTCGCCGTCACCAACGCCGAACTGGAGACGCTCGGGCACCTCAACCACCCCATGGACGTGCGCGAGGGCCCGGTCGCGGTCTTCGAGCAGGTCCTCGCCATGGCCGCGAAACTGAGGGCCTCCGGGCTCGCGGAGGGGTTCGACGGCGCCGGCATCGGCGTCCCCGGCCCGGTCCGCTTCCCCGAGGGCGTCCCGGTGGCGCCGCCGATCATGCCGGGCTGGGACGGCTTCCCCGTGCGGGAGGCGCTCAGCCAGGAACTCGGCTGCCCGGTCATGGTCGACAACGACGTGAACCTCATGGCGATGGGGGAGCAGCACGCGGGCGTCGCCCGCACCGTCGCCGACTTCCTCTGCGTCAAGATCGGCACCGGCATCGGCTGCGGCATCGTCGTCGGCGGTGAGGTCTACCGCGGTACGACGGGCAGCGCCGGCGACATCGGGCACATCCAGGCCGTCCCCGACGGCCGCCCGTGCGCCTGCGGCAACCGGGGCTGCCTGGAGGCCCACTTCAGCGGGGCGGCCCTCGCCCGCGACGCCCTGGAGGCCGCCCAGCAGGGCCGCTCGGCCGAACTGGCCTCGCGGCTGGAGATGAACGGCGGCCTCACCGCCGTCGACGTCGCCGCCGCGGCCTCCGCGGGGGACGCCACCGCCCTCGATCTGATCCGCGAGGGCGGCAACCGCACCGGCCAGGTCATCGCCGGCCTGGTCAGCTTCTTCAACCCGGGTCTCGTGGTGATCGGCGGCGGGGTGACCGGCCTCGGCCACACCCTGCTCGCCGCGATCCGCACCCAGGTCTACCGCCAGTCGCTGCCGCTGGCGACCCGCAACCTGCCCATCGTCCTGGGCGAGTTGGGTCCCACCGCGGGAGTCATCGGCGCGGCCCGGCTCATCAGCGACCACCTGTTCTCTCCCGCTTAAGCACTGAGTTCAGTACGGCGTACCAGCACCGCGCTCTGCTTCGCCCTGCCCTGCAACCGGCCCGCACGCCCGCCAAGGGGACCTCATGGCACCAGAACCACCGCTGCTCAGCATGTCCCGTATCACCAAGTCGTTCCCCGGAGTCCGGGCCCTCGACGGCGTCGACCTCGACGTCCAGGCCGGCGAGGTGCACTGTCTGCTCGGCCAGAACGGGGCCGGCAAATCGACCCTCATCAAAGTCCTGGCCGGCGCCCACCAGCCCGACACCGGCCGGCTCCGCTGGCGCGGGGAGGAGGTCACGCTCCGCTCGCCGATCGCCGCCATGCGCCTCGGCATCGCCACCATCTACCAGGAACTCGACCTGGTGGAGCACCTCTCCGTCGCCGAGAACGTCCACCTCGGGCACGAGCCGACCGCCGCCGGCTTCGTCGTCCGCGGCAAGGCCGCGAGGGCGTCAACGGCGGTCATACTCAAGCGACTCGGTCATCCCGAGATCGATCCGGCCCGGCTCGTCGGAGAGCTGTCGGCCGCGCAGCAGCAGATCGTGTCCATGGCCCGGGCGCTCTCCCACGACGTGCGGCTCATCGTGATGGACGAACCGTCCGCAGCGCTCGACCCGGACGAGGTGGACAACCTCTTCCGTATCGTCGGTGACCTCACCGCCGCCGGAGTCGCCGTCGTCTACATCTCCCACCGGCTGGAGGAGATCCGCCGCATCGGCGACCGGGTCACCGTCCTGAAGGACGGCCGGGCCGTGGCGAACGGGCTCCCGGCGAAGTCGACCCCGACGCGCGAGGTCGTCGCATTGATGACGGGCCGCAACGTCGAGTACGTCTTCCCCGGCCGCCCCGCCGCCCCGCCGCCCGGCGAGCCGGTGCTGAGGGTCCAGGGGCTGTCCAGGCACGGGGAGTTCGAGCCGTTCGACCTGGAGGTGCGGCCCGGCGAGATCGTCGGCCTCGCCGGACTCGTCGGCTCGGGCCGCTCCGAGATCCTGGAGACCGTCTACGGCGCCCGCAAACCGACGGCCGGTCAAGTACTGGTCGGCGGGCGGGCCTTGAAGCCGGGCAGTGTCCGGGCCGCCGTACGGGCCGGACTCGGGCTCGCTCCCGAGGAACGCAAGGCGCAGGCCCTGCTGATGCTGGAGTCCGTCACCCGCAACGTGTCGGTGTCCTCCATGTCCCGCTTCGCACGCGGCGGCTGGATCGACCGGGGCGCCGAACTGGGTGCCGCCCGGGCCGCGACCCGTGAGCTGTCGCTGCGGCCGGACAACCCGTCCGTGCCCGTGCGCACCCTGTCCGGCGGCAACCAGCAGAAGGCCGTCCTGGCCCGCTGGCTGCTGCGCGGCTGCAAGGTGCTGCTGCTCGACGAACCCACCCGCGGCGTCGACGTCGGTGCCCGCGCCGAGCTCTACGCGGTGATCCGCCGGCTGGCCGACGAGGGCCTGGCCGTGCTGCTGGTCTCCAGCGAGGTGCCCGAGGTGCTCGGCCTCGCCGACCGCGTCCTGGTGCTGCGCGAGGGCCGTGTCGTCCACACGGCACCCGCGCGCGAACTCGACGAACACCGCGTACTCGACCTGGTCATGGAAGGAAGCCCGGCGTCATGACGCAGCCCGTCTCCCCGCCGCGGGACAGCACCGCCAAGGTGCCCGAGGCTCAGCCCCCGGCCTGGCGCGGCCTGCTGGCCCGCACCGACGTCCGCACCCTCTCCCTGCTCGGCGTGCTCGCCGCGCTGATCCTCGTCGGCGGCATCACCAAGCCCGACGAGTTCCTCGACACCCGCAACCTGCAACTGGTCCTCACCCAGGCCTCCGTGGTCGGCGTCGTCACCGTCGGCATGACCTTCGTCATCATCTCCGGCGGCATCGACCTGTCGGTCGGCGCGATCGTCGCCCTCGCCTCGGTGTGGGCGACCACCGTCGCCACCCAGGAGTACGGCTTCGCCGGCATCCTCTTCACGGCGATCGTCGTCGGAGTCGGCTGCGGACTGGTCAACGGCGTGCTCATCGCCTACGGCTCGATGGTGCCGTTCATCGCCACCCTCGCCATGCTGGCCTCCGCCCGCGGACTCGCCCTGCAGATCACCGACGGCAAGACGCAGATCGTCACCGTGCCGTCCGTCCTGGACCTGGGGGAGCGCGACGCCTACGTCCTCGGCGTACCGCCCCTGGTCCTGGTGTTCGCCGTGGTGACGGTCATCGGCTGGCTGGTGCTCAACCGCACCACCTTCGGCCGCCGCACGGTCGCCGTCGGAGGCAACCCGGAGGCGGCCCGGCTCGCCGGCATCGACGTGCGCCGCCAGCGGCTCTACCTCTACCTGCTGTCCGGGCTGTGCTGCGGCATCGCGGCCTTCCTGCTGATCGTCCTGTCCGGCTCCGGCCAGAACACCAACGGCAACCTCTACGAACTCGACGCCATCGCCGCCGCGATCATCGGCGGCACCCTGCTCACCGGCGGCCGCGGCACCATCACCGGCTCCGTGCTCGGCGTCCTGATCTTCTTCACGATCACCAACATCTTCGCCCTGAACAACCTGCAGAGCGACGTCCAGCAGATCGCCAAGGGCGCGATCATCGTCGCCGCCGTGCTGGTCCAGCGCCGTACCGCGAGCACGACCTGAGGAAAGGGTTCCCCGCCATGCCAGAGAACACGAGCCGCAGAGGACTGCTCTTCGGGGCCGCCGCCGTCTCCGCCGGTGCCCTCCTCACGGGGTGCACGAGCAACGAGCCGTCCGAGTCGAAGGACGAGCCGGCCGGCAGCAATCAGCCGGCCGCCGACGACAGGCCCGGCAAGCAGGTCACCATCGGCTTCGCCGGACCGCAGGCCGACCACGGCTGGCTGAACGCCATCAACGACAACGCCAAGAGCCGCGCCGAGAAGTACTCCGACGTCACCCTGGAGATCACCGAGGGCTCCAACGACACCGCCCAGCAGATCGGCCAGATCGAGACCCTCATCAACAAGAAGGTCGACGTGCTGGTCGTGCTGCCCGCCGACGGCAAGGCCCTCACCCAGGTCGGCCTGAAGGCGATGCGCGCCGGCATCCCGGTCGTCAACCTCGACCGCATCTTCAACACCCCGCAGGCGTACCGCTGCTGGATCGGCGGCGACAACTACGGCATGGGCCTGAACGCCGGGCACTACATCGGCGAGAAGCTCAAGGGCAAGTCCGGCGCCCGCGTCATCGAACTCGCGGGCCTGGACAACCTGGAGCTCACCAAGCAGCGCACCCAGGGCTTCGACGACGCCCTGAAGAACTACCCCAACATCAAGAAGGTCGCCCGCCAGGCCGCCGAGTTCACCGTCGAGTCGGGGCAGGCCAAGATGGCCCAGCTGCTCCAGGCGCAGTCGAAGTTCGACGCGCTGTGGAACCACGACGACGACCAGGGCGTGGGCGCGCTGCGCGCCATCGAGCAGGCCGGACGCGACGACTTCCTGATGGTCGGCGGCGCGGGCGCGCTGTCCGCGTTCCAGGCCATCAAGCAGGACGACGGCGTCCTCAAGGCGACCGTGCTCTACCCGCCGACCATGGCGGCCTCCGCGATCGACCTGGCCCGCGCACTCGGCCAGAGCAAGGGCATCGGCGGCCTCGCCGAGTTCGAGATCCCGTCGTCGCTCACGCTCTACTCGGCCGTCGTCGACAAGACCAACGTCGACCAGTACATGTCCACCGGCTTCAAGTGAGCCGCCCCGCACCCCCCACGTGCGCCACCCCGACCAGGACGAGGAGGACACCCGTATGGGACAGCCGCAGCAGCCGTCGGAAGGGACCGAGAAAGGCAAGCCGCCCTTGCGCGTCGGGATGGTGGGCTACGCCTTCATGGGCGCCGCCCACTCCCAGGGCTGGCGCACCGCGGGCCGCGTCTTCGACCTGCCGCTGAACCCGGTGCAGGCGGTGATCTGCGGCCGGGACGCCACCGCCGTCCGGGCGGCGGCCGACCGGCACGGCTGGGAGTCCACCGAGACCGACTGGCGGGCCCTCGTCGAACGGGACGACGTCGACCTCGTCGACATCTGCACCCCCGGCGACAGCCACGCCGAGATCGCGCTCGCCGCCCTGGCCGCGGGCAAGCACGTGCTGTGCGAGAAGCCGCTGGCCAACAGCGTGGAGGAAGCCACCACGATGGCACTGGCCGCCGAGGAGGCCCACGCCCGCGGCCGGCTGGCGATGGTCGGCTTCAACTACCGCCGGGTGCCCGCCACCGCCCAGGCCCGCCGCATGGTCGCCGAGGGCCGCCTGGGCAGGCTGCGGCACGTGCGCGTGACGTACCTCCAGGACTGGCTGGTCGACCCGGCGTTCCCGCTGACCTGGCGGCTGCGCAGGGAACAGGCCGGCTCGGGCTCGCTCGGCGACCTGGGCGCGCACATCGTCGACCTGGCGCAGTACCTGGTCGGGGAACCGCTGGCGGGCGTCTCGGCGCTGACGGAGACCTTCGTGCGGGAACGGCCCCTGCCCACCGGCGCGACCAGTGGACTGTCCGCCGTCAGCTCAGCGGGCACCGGTCAGGTCACCGTCGACGACGCCGCCCTGTTCACGGCCCGCTTCCCCTCCGGCGCGCTCGCCTCCTTCGAGGCCACCCGCTACGCCACCGGCCGCAAGAACGCCCTGCGCATCGAACTCAACGGGGAGCGCGGCTCGCTCGCCTTCGACCTGGAGCGCCTCAACGAGCTGTCCTTCCACGACGCCACCGAGCCCGGGGCGGAGGCCGGGTTCCGACGGATCCTCGTCACCGAACCCGACCACCCCTACCTGGACGCCTGGTGGCCGCCGGGTCACGGCCTCGGCTACGAGCACACCTTCGTGCACCAGGCCCGCGACCTCGTGCACGCCATCGCCGAGGGCCGCCGCCCCGAACCCTCCTTCGCCGACGGGCTCCAGGTGCAGCGCGTGCTCGCGGCGGTCGAGGAGAGCGCCGAGAAGAACTCCGTCTACACGCCGATCACGGTCTGAGGAGGCCATGAGGATGCCGCGCACCTTCACCCTGTTCACCGGCCAGTGGGCGGACCTGCCACTGGAGGAGGTCTGCCGCCTGGCCCGCGACTTCGGCTACGACGGCCTCGAACTCGCCTGCTGGGGAGACCACTTCGAAGTCGACAAGGCGCTGAGCGATCCCTCCTATGTGGACTCCAGGCACCAGCTCCTCGACAAGTACGGCCTGAAGTGCTGGGCGATCTCCAACCACCTGGCCGGTCAGGCCGTCTGCGACGCCATCATCGACGAACGCCACCAGGCGATCCTGCCGGAGGCGATCTGGGGCGACGGAGACCCGGAAGGGGTCCGGCAGCGGGCCGCCGAGCGCATGAAGGACACCGCGCGGGCCGCGGCCGCCTTCGGCGTCGACACCGTCATCGGCTTCACCGGCTCCGCCATCTGGCACCTGGTCGCCATGTTCCCGCCCGCGCCCGAGGCGATGATCGAACGCGGCTATCAGGACTTCGCCGACCGCTGGAACCCGATCCTGGACGTCTTCGACGCCGAGGGCGTGCGATTCGCGCACGAGGTGCACCCCAGCGAGATCGCCTACGACTACTGGACGACGCAGCGCGCCCTGGAGGCCGTCGGGAACCGCACGGCGTTCGGCCTGAACTTCGACCCCTCGCACTTCGTGTGGCAGGACCTCGACCCGGTCGGCTTCCTGTGGGACTTCCGCGACCGGATCTACCACGTCGACTGCAAGGAGGCCCGCAAGCGCCTGGACGGGCGCAACGGCCGGCTCGGCTCCCATCTGCCCTGGGGCGACCCGCGGCGCGGCTGGGACTTCGTCTCCGCCGGGCACGGAGACGTCCCCTGGGAGGACGTCTTCCGGATGCTGCGCTCCATCGACTACCAGGGCCCGATCTCGGTCGAGTGGGAGGACGCCGGCATGGACCGGCTGCAAGGCGCCCCCGAGGCGCTGACCCGCCTCAAGGGCTTCGACTTCGATCCGCCCGGCGCGTCCTTCGACGCCGCGTTCAACAGCTGACCCACGGCTTTCCCCAGGACGCGACCACCCTGCCGGATGCGTCCAGGACACACACCTCCGGGGTGACGTCGCACCCCGGCGCCCGCACCGCACGTCCACGCACCCACCCCGTACGGCCACCCCGTTCCCGGAGGGACCTCGTGCACAGAACCAGACCCAGAAGCACCCGCACCCCCAGGCGCAGCGGACTTCGCACCACCGTCGCCCTGTTCACCGGCCTGCTTCTCGCCGTCGGTACCCCCGCCACCGTCGCCGGCGCCCACCCCGGGCATCCCGGATACGACGAACCGGCAGCCGCCGAAGGGCAGTTCCAGCAGGTGCCGCTCGCCAAGGGCGCGCCCGAGACGGGCGAGCCGATGTCGCTCGCCGTACTCCCGAACCGCAGCGTCCTGCACACCGCACGCGACGGCACACTGCGTCTGACCGACCAGGGCGGTGTCACCAAGGTCGCCGGCCGACTCGACGTCTACAACCACGACGAGGAGGGCCTCCAGGGCGTCGGCGTCGACCCGGACTTCAAGAACAACCGGGCGATCTACCTCTACTACGCGCCGCCGCTCGACACCCCCGTGGGCGACGCCCCCGAGACCGGAACCGCCGACGACTTCAAGAAGTTCGACGGCGTCAACCGCCTCTCGCGCTTCGTCCTGAACGCCAACGGCACGCTGAACATGTCCAGTGAGAAGAAGGTGCTGGACGTCGCGGCCTCCCGCGGCATCTGCTGCCACGTCGGTGGCGACATCGACTTCGACGCGGACGGCAACCTGTACCTGTCGACCGGCGACGACACCAACCCCTTCGCCTCCGACGGCTACACCCCGATCGACGACCGGCCGGGCCGCAACCCGGCCTTCGACGCCCGCCGCAGCTCGGCCAACACCAACGACCTGCGCGGCAAGATCCTGCGCATCAAGGTCGCGGAGGACGGCTCCTACACGATCCCGGAGGGCAACCTCTTCGCCCCGGGCACCGACAAGACCCGTCCCGAGATCTACGCGATGGGCTTCCGCAATCCGTTCCGGATGAGCGTCGACGACAAGACCGGTATCGTCTACGTCGGCGACTACGGCCCCGACGCGGGCGCCGCCGACCCCAAGCGCGGACCGGCCGGACAGGTCGAGTTCGCCAAGGTGACCAAGCCCGCCAACTTCGGCTGGCCGTTCTGCACCGGCGACAACGACCCCTACGTCGACTACGACTTCGCCACCAAGGAGTCCGGCGAGACGTTCGACTGCGCCGCTCCGAAGAACACCTCGCCGCACAACACGGGCCTGGTCGACCTGCCGCCCGCGCAGGCCGCCTGGATCCCCTACGACGGCGGCTCCGTGCCCGAGTTCGGCAGCGGCTCCGAGTCCCCGATGGCCGGCCCGGTCTACCGCTACGACCCCGAACTGAACTCCAGCGTGAAGTTCCCCGAGGCCTACGACGGTGACTTCTTCGCCGGAGAGTTCGGCCGCCGCTGGATCAAGCGGATCGAGCAGACCGAAGACGGGGCGGTCGCGAAGATCAACGACTTCCCGTGGACCGGCACCCAGATCATGGACATGGAGTTCGGCCCCGACGGCGCGCTCTACGTCCTCGACTACGGCGTCTCCTGGTTCCAGGGCGACGAGCACTCCGCGCTGTACCGCATCGAGAACGCCGAGGACGGCTTCTCCCCGATCGCCGAGGTGAGCGCCGACAAGACGTCCGGAGCGGCGGGCCTGAAGGTGACGTTCACCGCCTCCGCGAAGGACGCCGACTCCCCGAACCTCACCTACAGCTGGGACTTCGGCGACGGCACCACGGGCGAGGGCCTCAACCCCACCCACCGGTACAAGAAGGTCGGCACCTACAGCGCCACCTTCACCGCCAAGGACCCCGAGGGCAACACGGGAAACGCCAGCGTCCGGATCGTGGTCGGCAACACCGAGCCCAAGGTGACGATCGAGACCCCGGGCAACGGCACCCTGGCCGCCTTCGGACAGCCCGTCCCGTTCAAGGTGAAGGTCACCGACCCCGAGGAGAGCGTCGACTGTTCCAAGGTCAAGGTCACCTACAGCCTCGGCCACGACTCCCACGCCCACGAGCTGACCAGCGAGATGGGCTGCGAGGGCACCCTGAAGCCGCCCGCCGGTGACGGCGGCCACGACCCCAACGCCAACATCTACGGTGTCGTCGGCGCCAGTTACACCGACGGCGGCGCCAACGGCCAGGAGGAGCTCACCGGCACCGCCCGCACCGTCCTGCAGCCGCTGCACCGCCAGGGCGAGCACTTCACCACCCAGTCCGGCGTCTCCGTCATCGACAAGACCGGCGCCCACGGCGGCAAGACCGTCGGCGACATCAACGACGGCGACTGGATCTCCTTCACCCCCTACCGGTTCGACGGGCAGAAGAAGCTGACCGTACGGGCCTCCTCCGGCGGCGCGGGCGGCTTCGTCGAGCTGCGCACCGGCTCGCCGGAGGGACCGCTGCACGGCTCGGCGTACATCCCGCCGACCGGCGGCTGGGAGACCTTCCAGAACGTCGACGTGCCGCTGAGGTCGCTGCCGAAGAAGACCACCGACATCTACCTGGTCTTCAAGGGCGGCGAGGGCGCGCTGTTCGACGTGGACGACTTCGAGTTCTCCAAGGAGCCGTTCAAGGGCGGCAAGAAGGTCCTGGTGTTCTCCAAGACCGCGGGCTTCCGGCACGACTCCATCCCGGCCGGCATCGCCGCCCTGAAGGAGCTCGGCGGCCCGGCCGGCATCACGGTCGACGCCACCGAGGAGGCCCGGCAGTTCACCACCACCAACCTCGCCAAGTACGACGCGGTCGCCTTCCTGTCCACCACCGGCGACGTGCTCGACGCCGGGCAGCAGAAGGCGTTCGAGGACTATGTGGCGGGCGGCGGCGGGTACATGGGCATCCACGCGGCGGCCGACACCGAGTACGACTGGGAGTTCTACGGCGGCCTCGTCGGCGCCTACTTCCACTCGCACCCGGCCATCCAGAAGGCCACCGTCCGCGTCGAGGACCACGACCACCCGTCCACCGCGCACCTGGGCGACACCTGGGAGCGCACCGACGAGTGGTACAACTACCGCACCAACCCCCGTGAGCAGGCCAAGGTCCTGGCCACCCTGGACGAGACCACCTACCAGGGCGGCACCATGAAGGGCGACCACCCGATCGCCTGGTGCCAGAGCTACGGCGGCGGCCGCTCCTTCTACACCGGCGGCGGCCACACCAAGGAGTCCTATGCCGACGAGGCCTTCCGCGCCCACCTGCTCGGCGGCCTGCGGTACGCCACCGGCCAGGTAAAGGCGGACTGCAAGCCGAGCAAGGACTACCGGAAGATCTTCAACGGCCAGACCCTGGACGGCTGGAAGCAGGCCGGACCCGGCAAGTTCACCGTCAAGGACGGCGTGATGGAGTCCGAGGGCGGCATGGGCCTGCTCTGGTACCAGGCCAAGGAGCTCAAGTCGTACTCGCTGAAGCTCGACTGGAAGATGCGGGGCGACGACAACTCCGGGATCTTCGTGGGCTTCCCGGCCTCCGACGACCCCTGGTCCGCGGTGAACAAGGGCTACGAGATCCAGATCGACGCCACGGACGCGCCCGACCGCACCACGGGCTCCGTCTACTCCTTCAAGTCGGCCAACATCAAGGCCCGTGACCAGGTTCTGCGGCCCCCCGGCCAGTGGAACTCCTACGAGATCAAGGTCCAGGGCGAACGCCTCCAGGTGTTCCTCAACGGAGTCAAGATCAACGACTTCACCAACAAGGACCCCCAGCGGAGCCTGACCGACGGCTACATCGGTCTGCAGAACCACGGCGCCGACGACCAGGTCTCCTTCCGCAACATCCAGCTCAAGGAACTGCCCGTCCAGGGCCAGTGAACGGCGGCGGGCGGGGGACGCCGGACCCCCGCCCGCCGTCTCCCCCCTCCCCCCGGGTTCGCGCACGACCAGGAGGCTGCCCATGTCCGCGTCCCTTCCCCGACCTCGCGTGGGGGTGTGGCTGATCGGAGCCCGCGGCTCCGTCGCCACCACCGTCGTCACGGGGTGCGCCGCCGTCACCGCGGGACTGCACCCGCCCACCGGCATGGTGACCGAGACCCCCGCCTTCACCGACAGCGGCCTGCCCGCCCTGCCCGACCTCGTCTTCGGCGGCCACGACACCCTCGACTGCCCCCTGCCCAAACGCGCCGAGACGCTGACCGCCGGTGGCGTCCTTCCCCCCGGCCTCGCCACCGCCGTCACCGCCGAACTCGCGGCAGCGGACCGGGAGATCCGGCCCGGCGGTCCCACACCCGGGGACACCAGGAGCGAGGCCGACCTGATCGCGGCCTTCGCCCACGACATCCGCGACTTCGTCCGCCGCCACGCACTGGAGCGGGCCGTGGTGGTGAACGTCGCCTCGACCGAACCCGCCTCCGAAGGCCCCGGCGCCCCGCTCCCGGCCAGCACCCTCTACGCCCTGGCCGCCCTGCGTGCGGGCTGCCCCTACGTCAACTTCACCCCCTCCGAAGGCATGCACCACCCCGTCGCCGCCCGTGAGGCCGAACGCAGCGGCCTGCCGCACGCCGGCCGGGACGGCAAGACCGGACAGACCCTGCTGCGGGCCGTGCTGGGCCCGATGTTCGCCCAGCGGGCGCTGAGCGTCCGGGCCTGGTCCGGCACGAACCTGCTCGGCGGCGGAGACGGCGCCGCCCTCGCCGACCCGGCCGCCGCCGCGGCCAAAAACGCCGGCAAGGAACGCGTCCTCGCCGACACCCTCGGCGCCGTCCCCGAAGGCGAGGTGCACATCGACGACGTCCCCGCCCTCGGCGACTGGAAGACCGCCTGGGACCACATCGCCTTCGACGGCTTCCTCGGCACCCGCATGATTCTCCAGACCATCTGGCAGGGCTGTGACTCGGCGCTCGCGGCACCCCTGGTGCTGGACCTGGCCCGCCTGACCGCCCGCGCCCACGCGACGGGCCGGTCCGGCCCCCTCGACGCCCTCGGCTTCTACTTCAAGGACCCGGTGGGGGAGGGCCCCTCGGGTCTGTCCGAGCAGTACGAGGCGCTGCTCCGGTTCGGACGGAGCCTCGGGGCCACCGACGGCGAAGGCAGCGACAGGGGGTCGGTGGGGGATGCCGCCGAGGGCAGGGGTGCGGGGTCGGTGGGGGATGCCGAGCGCAGGGGCGCGGGGCCGGTGCGGGACCCCGAGGGCGGGGGCACGGGTCCGGTGGAGGACGCCGAAGACGGGCGCGACGGGTCGGTGCGGGACGCCGAAGGCAGGGGCGCGGGTCCGGTGGAGGACATTGAGCGCAGGCGTACGGAGTCGGTGAGGAGCGCCGAAGGCAGGCGCACGCGGTCGGTCCGGGGCGCCGAGGAGACAGGAGACACCCTGTGACGCTGCGCCGGAGCACGTGCAAAGACTCCGCCGGGGCGTCCACAACCTCCCCTGAGGACACCACGGTGGACACGGCCCCCCGCCCGAGCACCCCTCGCTCGCACCGAGGCCGCGCCTGGGCCGAACTCCTGCGCCTGCCAGCCCTGTTCAGCGTCCCGGGAGACGCCCTGGCGGGCGCGGCCGCGACCGGCACGCCCCCCAACTCGCGCACGCTGTACGCCATCGCCTCCTCCCTCTGCCTGTACGAGGCCGGAATGGCCCTCAACGACTGGGCCGATCGGGACGTCGACGCCGTCGAACGCCCCCACCGCCCCCTGCCCTCCGGCCGAGTCCGCCCCGCCGCCGCCCTCACGGCGGCCTGCGACCTCACCACGGCCGGACTGGCCCTGGCCGCCCGCGCGGGCCGCCCGGCCCTGGCCGTCGCCACACCCCTGGCGGTGACCGTGTGGGCGTACGACCTCGGTCTGAAGCACACGCCCGCCGGACCCGTGGCCATGGGCGCGGCCCGGGGTCTCGATCTGCTCCTGGGGGCCGCCGCCACCGCAGGCCGCACCCGAAAGGCCCTGCCCTCCGCCGCCCTGCTCGGCACCCACACCCTGGCCGTCACGACGGTCTCCCGCCAGGAGGCGCAGGGCGGCTCGCCCCTGCCTCCCCTGGCGGCCCTCGCGACGACCGCGCTGCTGAGCCGGCTGGTGACACGTCACCCCAGCCCTGCGACGACCGACCATCGGCAGGCCATGGCCCATGGGCCGACGCGCCCCAGAGCCGCCGGGCATCCCCGGCAGGAGCCGGCAGCACTGCTCACCGCGGCCCTGGCAACCGCCTACGCCGCCACGATCGCCCGTCCCTGCTTCCACGCCGCCCTGAACCCCTCACCTCCTCTCACCCAACACGCCGTCGGCGCCGGCATCCGCGCCACCGTCCCTCTCCAGGCCGCTCTCGCCGCGCGGTCCCGGGCCACGGCGTCCGCCCTCCTCGTCGCCGCCCTCGCCCCGCTCGGAGCGCGGTTCGCGAAGAAGGTGAGCGTCACATGATCCCCGCCGCCCGCGCCGCCGAGAGCCGAACCGGAGGCGCTCCCGCACCCGGCACCCACTCCACCGCCTCGCCCCACCCCGCCTCACCTCACCCCGCCTCCACCCCACCCGGCGCCCTCCCCTCCCTGCGCTTCGGCTACGGCACCAACGGACTCGCCGATCTCCGGCTCGACGACGCGCTCTCCCTCCTCGCCGACCTCGGCTACGACGGGGTGGGACTGACCCTCGACCACATGCACCTCGACCCGCTGGCCCCTGACCTCGCCGCCCGCACCCGCCATGTCGCGCACCGGTTGGACGCGCTCGGACTCGGCGTCACGATCGAGACGGGCGCCCGCTATGTACTCGACCCGCGCCGCAAGCACGGGCCCTCCCTGCTGGACCGGGACCCCGACGACCGGGCCCGCCGCGTCGACCTCCTCGTCCGGGCCGTCCGGGTCGCCGCCGACCTGGGGGCCCACGCCGTCCACTGCTTCAGCGGAGTCGTCCCCGAGGCCACCGACACGGACACCGCGTGGAAGCGCCTCGCCGAGACCCTCACCCCCGTCCTGGACGCCGCCGCCCGTGCGGACATCCCGCTCGCCGTCGAACCCGAGCCGGGCCACCTCCTGGCCACCCTGGCCGACTTCCACCGGCTGCGCGGCGTCCTCGGCGACCCCGAACCCCTCGGCCTCACCCTGGACATCGGCCACTGCCAGTGCCTCGAACCCCTCCCGCCGGCCGACTGCGTGCGCGCCGCCGCACCCTGGCTGCGGCACGTCCAGATCGAGGACATGCGGCGCGGCGCCCACGAACACCTCCCCTTCGGGGACGGCGAGATCGACTTCCCGCCGGTCCTGGCGGCCCTCGCCGCCACCGGCTACCAGGGCCTGACCGTCGTCGAACTGCCCCGTCACTCCCACGCCGGCCCCCGCTTCGCGGAACACTCCCTCCCGTTCCTCCGCCACGCCGAGCGGACCGCGGCCGCCGAGCCGCCCCACCCCGCTCCGGCCCTCCAGCAGGCCGCGCCACCCCACGGCGCTCCCTCCACCACCCATGAGGGGAGCAGCACCAGATGACCCGACCCCGCTTCACACCAGCGGCGAGCACGGAACACACCGACAGCAGCCGGAGCGCCCGCCACCTCCAGGACCCCGGCCGGACCGCCCGGGCCCAGAGCGAGACCCGGCCCCGCACCTCCCTCCGGGACACCAGCCCCACCCCCTCGCTCACGGACCTCCGCCACCATCTCGCCACCCACCTCGACCCGGCCGCCCGCACCTGGCTCGACCACGCCCTCGACGAGGCCGCCTCCCATCCCGGCCTCCATGGGCCCATCTCCGTGTGGGAGCTGCGTCTGGCCGAAGCCGGCCGGCACTGCGGGCCCGCGCACGCCGACGCCGCGCGCGTGCTCATCCTCGACGCGGCCCGCGCCGGCACCGACGCCCTGACCCGGGTGTACTTCCAGGGCACCGCCGACGAACGCCGAGCCGTGCTGCACGCCCTACCCCACCTGGTGTCCGGCCCGGACGCGCTCCCGCTCGTCGAGGACGCCCTGCGCACCAACGACACCCGCCTCCTCAGCGCCGCCGTCGGCCCCTACGCCGCCCGGCACCTGGACGCCCATGCCTGGCGTCACGCCGTGCTGAAGTGCCTGTTCACCGGCGTGTCCGCCGACCACGTAGCGGACCTGCCCCGACGGGCCCGCGGCGACGGTGAACTGGCCCGCATGCTGGGCGACTACGCCGCCGAGCGCACCGCCGCCGGCCGGCCCGTCCCCGAGGACCTGTACCGCGTCCTGGACCTGACCGAGTCCGCGACCCCCGCCCCGGGCCCGGACCACCCCCACGGCAAGGAGTCCTGATGCGCATCTTCGACCCCCACATCCACATGACCTCCCGGACCACCGACGACTACGAGGCCATGTACGCCGCCGGTGTCCGCGCCGTCGTCGAGCCGTCCTTCTGGCTCGGCCAGCCGCGCACCTCGCCCGCCTCCTTCCGTGACTACTTCGACGCCCTCCTGGGCTGGGAGCCCTTCCGCGCCGCCCAGTACGGCATCGCCCACCACTGCACCATCGCCCTCAACCCCAAGGAGGCGAACGACCCGCGCTGCGCGCCCGTCCTCGACGAACTGCCCCGGTATCTCGTCAAGGACAACGTGGTGGCGGTCGGGGAGATCGGCTACGACTCCATGACCCCCGCCGAGGACACCGCCCTCGCCGCGCAGCTCCAGCTCGCCGCCGACCACGGCCTGCCGGCCCTCGTGCACACCCCCCACCGCGACAAGCTCGCCGGGCTGCGTCGCACCCTCGACGTCGTCCGGGAGTCCGCCCTGGCCACGGACCGGGTCCTGGTCGACCACCTCAACGAGACCACCGTCAAGGAGGCCAGGGACAGCGGCTGCTGGCTGGGCTTCTCCGTCTATCCGGACACCAAGATGGACGAGGCGCGCATGGTCGCGATCCTGCGTGCCCACGGAACCGAGCGGATCCTGGTGAACTCCGCCGCCGACTGGGGCAAGAGCGACCCCCTCAAGACCCGCAAGGTCGGGGACCTGATGCTGGCCGAGGGCTTCGACGAGGACGACGTCGACCAGGTGCTGTGGCGCAACCCCGTCGCCTTCTACGGGCTCAGCGGCCGGCTGCGCCTCGACGTCACGGGCACGGAGGCCACCCACGAGGGCAACTCCATCCTCCGCGGCGTCCCCAAGGAGCCGCACGTGCCGGAGAGGGATCCCGGCGCCCCGGTCCGCGTCCCCGCCGCGGAGGCGTGAGTCATGCGCTTCCGCCACCCCGACGGCTCCACCGTCCACCTCGCCTACTGCACCAACGTCCACCCTGCCGAGACCCTGGACGGCGTCCTTGCCCAGCTCCGCGACCACTGCGAACCCGTCCGGCGGCGCCTGGGCCGCGACCGGCTCGGCATCGGGCTGTGGCTCGCCAAGGACGCCGCCCACGCCCTCGTCACCGACCCGGCCGCACTGCGCGGGCTGCGCACCGAACTCGACCGGCGCGGCCTCGAGGTCGTCACCCTCAACGGCTTCCCCTATGAGGGCTTCGGCGCCGAGGAGGTCAAGTACCGCGTGTACAAGCCGGACTGGGCCGACCCGGAACGCCTCGACCACACCGCCGCCCTCGCCCGTGTCCTCGCCGGGCTGCTCCCCGAGGACGTCACCGACGGGACCATCTCCACCCTGCCCCTCGCCTGGCGCACCGCGTACGACGACGAGCGCGCGCGGACCGCCCACACCGCGCTGCGCGCCCTCGCCGAACGCCTCGACGCCCTGGAGGAGCTGACCGGCCGCTCCATCCGCGTCGGCCTGGAACCGGAGCCGGGCTGCGTCGTCGAGACCACCCACGACGCCATCGCCCCGCTCACCGCGATCGGCCACGACCGCATCGGCGTCTGTGTCGACACCTGCCATCTCGCCACCTCCTTCGAAGATCCGCACACCGCCCTGGACGCGCTCACCACAGCCCGCGTTCCCGTCGTCAAGTCCCAGCTCTCCGCCGCCCTTCACGCCGAACACCCCCACCTCCCCGAGGTGCGTGAGGCGCTCGCCGCCTTCGCCGAACCCCGCTTCCTGCACCAGACCCGCACGGCCACCGCCGCCGGTCTGCGCGCCACCGACGACCTCGACGAGGCCCTCGCCGACCACGCCCTGCCGGACGCCTCGCCCTGGCGGGCGCACTTCCACGTCCCGCTGCACGCGGCCCCCGCCGCGCCCCTCACCTCCACCCTCCCGGTCCTGAAATCCGCACTCACCCGGCTCGTCGGCGGCCCGGCCCCGCTCACCCGCCACCTGGAGGTCGAGACCTACACCTGGCAGGCCCTCCCACCCGAGCTGCGCCCCAAGGGCCGCGCCCAGCTCGCCGAGGGCATCGCCGCCGAACTCACCCTCGCCCGCGACCTGCTGACGGACCTCGGCCTGAAGGAGCTGCCATGAGCACCGGCCCCAAGGAGCACCCGGACCCGGCCGCCGCTGACCCGGCCTCCCCGCCACCGGCCACCACGGACCGCCCCACACCGCTCCTCGTCCTCGACGTCGTAGGCCTCACCCCCCGTCTCCTCGACCACATGCCCCACCTCAAGACGCTGGGCCAAAACGGCTCCCACGCCCCGCTCGGGACCGTCCTGCCCGCCGTCACCTGCGCCGCCCAGTCCACCTTCCTCACCGGCACCATGCCCTCGGAGCACGGCATCGTCGGCAACGGCTGGTACTTCCGCGAACTCGGCGACGTCCTGCTGTGGCGCCAGCACAACGGTCTGGTGGCCGGCGACAAGATCTGGGACGCCGCCCGCCGCGCCCACCCCGGCTACACCGTCGCCAACATCTGCTGGTGGTACGCCATGGGCGCCGACACCGACATCACCGTCACCCCCCGCCCGGTCTACTACGCCGACGGCCGCAAGGAACCCGACTGCTACACCCGGCCGGCCGCACTCCACGACGAACTCACCGAGCGGTTCGGCACATTCCCCCTCTTCCACTTCTGGGGTCCGGGAGCCGACCTCGTCTCCAGCCGGTGGATCATCGACGCGACCCGCCACATCAACCGCACCCGCCACCCCGACCTGACGCTCTGCTACCTCCCCCACCTCGACTACGACCTGCAGCGCTTCGGCCCCGACGACCCGCGCTCCCTGAAGGCGGCCACCGACCTGGACGCCGCCCTCGCCCCGCTGCTGGACGACGCCCGCGCCGAGGGCCGTACCGTCGTCGCCCTGTCCGAGTACGGCATCACCCGCGTGAACCGGCACGTCGACATCAACCGCGCCCTGCGCCGGGCCGGGCTGCTGGAGGTGCACACGCAGGACGGCATGGAGTACCTCGACCCGATGGCGTCCCGTGCCTTCGCGGTCGCCGACCACCAGATCGCCCATGTCTACGTGCGCCGCCCCGAGGACCTCGACGCCACACGAGCGGCACTCGACGGCCTGCCCGGCATCGCCCAACTCCTCGACGACGAGGGCAAGAAGAGCCATCACCTCGACCATCCGCGCGCGGGCGAACTCGTCGCCGTGGCGGAACCCGACGCCTGGTTCACGTACTACTACTGGCTCGACGACGACCGCGCGCCCGACTTCGCGCAACTGGTCGAGATCCACCGCAAACCCGGCTACGACCCGGTCGAACTCTTCATGGATCCCCTCGACCCCTACGTCAAGGTCAAGGCGGCCACCGCCCTGGCGCGCAAGAAGCTCGGCCTGCGCTACCGCATGGCGGTCGTGCCCCTGGACCCCTCACCTATTCGAGGCAGCCACGGCCGCCTTCCGCAGAGCGACGACGACGGTCCGCTCCTCATCTGCTCCACCCCCCGTGCTGTCGGCGACCGCGTCGCGGCCACCGATGTGAAGTCACTGCTGCTCCGACTCGCCGGTCTCGCCTGAGGTCACAGCCCTCGGCACCGACTGGTCACAAGTGAAGCACTCACCACTGACAACGCCCCGCGATCACGAGGAGTTCCCGCATGAGCCGCTTCTCCCGGCCCGACCCCGAGCTCGGCCTGCGCCTGAGCAGACGAGGCATGCTCGGTGTGGCCGCCGGTGCCACCGCCGCCGCCCTGCTCGGCGCCGCGACCCCGGCGCACGCCGCCACCACCGCCGCCAACGGCAGCGCCACGCCCGCCACCGCGTCCGGTACCAAGGGACGGGGCCGACCCGTGCTGCCGCCCGGCCGCCTCGGCATCCAGCTCTACAGCCTGCGCGACAAGGTCTCCACCCTCGGCTTCGGCCCCGTCTTCGCCGAACTGGAACGGTACGGCTACGACGAGGTGGAGTTCGCCGGGTACACCCAGGGGGCGGCCGGCCCCATCACGCTCGCCCAGCTCAAGCGGCTGGCCCGCGACCACGGCCTGAACCCGATCGGCAGCCACGTCGGCTACTACTCCGACGACCCGAACGCCTACACCTTCGCCCAGAACCTCACCAAGGTCCTCGACGACGCCCAGGCCCTCGGCCTCAAGCACATCGGCACGGCCTCCGGCCCGTTCCGCTACGGCTCGACCGTCGACGCCTGGAAGCGCGCCGCCGAGGACTTCAACACCTACGGCGCGGCGGCGAGGGCGCGCGGCATGAAGTTCTACCAGCACAACCACTCCGAGGAGTTCTCCTTCGCCACCGACAACCCCAAGGTCCGCCTCTACGACCTCCTGCTCAAGGAGACCGACCCGGACCTGGTCCACCTGGAGATGGACATCTACTGGGCGTACGTCGGCCAGTTCCGCTTCTCCAAGCGGCCCGACGGCACCCCCGCACCGTTCGAGCCGCTGGACTACGTCCTGCGACGGCCCGACCGCTACCCGCTGTTCCACGTCAAGGACGGCGAGAGCGACCCGTCGAACCCGTACGGCTACCGCATGACGGACGTCGGCGACGGCGACATCGACTACCGGCGGTTCATCTCCGCCGTGACCCGGCTGCGGGGCCACCGTCTGGCCCACCACTGGCAGGCCGAGCACGACAACCCGGCCGACTCCTTCTCGTTCGCCCGCCGCTCCAGCGCGCACCTGCACTCCCTGAGGGAGAAGTGCTGACGGACGTACAAACATGAGGAGGCCCCTCCCCGGTCGGGGAGGGGCCTCCTCATGGGTGGGCCGGGCCTCAGCCCACCGTCTGCGGCCGTGCCGGCGCGCGTCCCGGCTGGCGCAGCAGCAGCGCGACCACCGCCGCGAGCATCGACACGCCCCCGGCGAGCGCGTACGCGCCGTTGTAGCCCCAGGCCGCGACCACCATCGAGCCCAGCCCACCGCCGAACAGGCCGCTGATCAGCTTGCCGCTGTAGACCAGCCCGTAGTTGGTGGCGTTGTAGTTCTCCCCGAAGTAATCCGGGGTGAGCGCCGCGAACAGCGGGTAGAACGCGCCGCCGCCGAAACCGGACAGGAACGCGAAGAACAGGAACAGCCACTCGCTCTTCAGGTCACCCGCCCAGATGATGCCGAACTGGGCGAGGCCCAGCACGACGATGACGAACACCAGCGTCGGCTTGCGGCCCCACCGGTCGGACAGCCAGCCCACCACGCCCCGGCCGACGCCGTTGACGACGGCCATCACGCCCATCGACGACGCCGCCACCAGCGGGCCGAAGCCCACGTCCCTGGCGAAGTCGACCTGGAAGGAGATGCCGAAGATCGACACGCCGGCGGTCATCACCACCGAGATCCACATCAGCGGCAGCATGCCCGTGCGGAGGGCCTCCTTCGGGGTGTACTGCCGTACCGCCGGGGGGTTCTTGGCCAGGCTCGCGGCGTTCTTCCGGTCGCCGGAGAAGGTCAGCGGGTCGATGTCCGCCGGCCACCAGTTCTTCGGCGGATCCTTGAAGAAGAACGCGCAGGCCACGACCACGATCATCACGTAGCAGCCGATGAGGTCCAGGACCCGGTGGTAGTTCGTCGTGTCGAAGCCGTAGTTGAAGATGAAGATGAACGGCAGAGACCCGTACGCGAACCCTCCGTTGACGAACCCGGTACGGGCGCCGCGCCGCTCCGGGAACCACTTGCCGACCATGTTGATGCAGGTGGCGTAGACGAGCCCGGCGCCGATCCCGCCGACCACGCCGAAGCCGAGGATGGCCGACAGCACGTTGCTCAGGTGCGACAGGGCCAGGAACCCCAGCAGGCACAGTCCCGACCCGAGGTACATGGCCGAGCGGGCCGACAGATGGCCCTTCTCCCGCAGCCAGCCCGCCGGGAAGGCGATGCCGGCCTGGAAGAACACCCAGACGCTGAGGATCCAGAAGGTGTTGCTCTGCGTCCAGCCGTGCGCGTGGGACAGGGTGTCCTCCGCGGAGCCGTACGCGTACTCGAAGACGCTGATGGCCATCATGGCGGTCCACGGCAGATACACCATGATCTTGCGGGAGTGGCCGAGGATGTCGCGGTCGGTCTCGCCGACGCGGTAGACGCGGCCGTGCGGATCGGTCACCTCGCGGTAGGGACGGTGTGCGGCGCCGGAGGGTAAGGGGGAGGTGCTTGCTTCGTACGGATCTGCCGTCATGTCAGGCTGTGTCCTCGCCGAGCGGTTGTGGGTTGGGAGAGATGCGGCGCGTTTCCTTGTCGCGTCCCGGCGGGGTGAGGAACAGCGCCACGCAGCCGGCGAACAGCGAGATCGAGCCGGCCAGGATGAAGGCACCGGAGTGCCCCCAGGCGCCGACGACCACCGCACCCATGCCGGCGCCCAGGCCGGAGACGAGCTTGGCGCTGTAGACCATGCCGTAGTTGGACGCGTTGTTGTTCTCACCGAAGTAGTCGGCGGTGAGCGCGGCGAACATCGGGAAGATGGCGCCGCCGCCGAACCCGGAGATCGCGGAGAAGATCAGGAACAGGGTCAGGTTCTTGCTCTCGGCCGACCAGAGGATGCCGTACTGGGCGAGGCCGAGGATGAGGCAGACCACGAGCAGGCACCGCTTGCGGCCGTAGAGGTCGGAGAGCCAGCCGATGACGCCGCGGCCGGTGCCGTTGACGACGGCCTTCAGGGACATGGCCGTGGCCACGATCCCCCCGGCGAATCCGGCCTCCTCGCCGATGTCCACCTGGAAGGCGATACCGAAGATGTTCACGCCGGACGTACAGGCCAGGCAGAACCACATCAGGGCCACCCGGCCGGTCTTCCAGGCCTCCTTGGGGGAGTACTGGCGCACCGCCGGCGGGTTCATCCGCATGGAGCGGGCGGCGCGCGGGTCGTCCGGCGGGTTCAGCGGGTCGATCGTCGAGGGCCACCAGTTCTTCGGCGGGTCCTTGAAGAAGTAGCCGGAGCACGCGACCATCCCGGCCAGGAACAGACCCACCGAGACCAGCACCCAGCGGAAGTTGGTCAGGTCCATGTAGCCGTTGAAGAGGAAGACGAAGGGCACCGAGCCGTAGGCGAAACCGCCGTTGACGAAGCCCGTCTTGCCGCCCTTGCGCTCGGGGTACCACTTGCCGACCATGTTGACGCAGGTGGCGTACACCATGCCCGCGCCCATGCCGCTGAACATGCTGAAGCCGATGTAGGCGAAGACCACGTGCGGCGCGAAGGCGAGGGACAGGTAGCCCAGCAGGGTGCCCGTCGCGCCGAGCATCATGGCCCAGCGGGCCGGCAGTTTTCCGCTCTCACGCAGTTTGCCCGCGGGGAAGGCCACCGCGGCCTGGAAGAAGACCCAGACGGTCATCATCCAGAAGATGTGCATGCTGTTCCAGCTGTGCGCCGTGTGCAGGGTGTCCTCGGCGGACGCGAACGCGTACTCGGCGGAGGAGATGCCCATCATGCCGATCCAGGGCAGGATCACCATCCACTTGCGCTTGCGGCCCATGATGTCGATGTCGGTCTCACCGAGCCGGTAGACGCGACCGTTCGCGTCGGTGACCTCCCGGTAGGGAACCGTGGTGGGCAGATCGGTCGTTGTCATGTCGTGTCGCACCCCTTGCGTCGAAAGATCTGGCCAGCGCCCCCTGTCCCATGCCTTTCGTGCGCGTGCGGGTCCCGGGGCCGGCCGACGCGCACCGTCGGCCGGCCCCCCGCTCACTCACCTCATGTACCGCCCCCCAGCCGTCCCGCCTCCCGCGCCCAGCGGTACTTCGCGCCGAGCACGGCCACCGGCTTCTCGGTCGTGTACGGGTACGCCACGACCCCGCGCTCGAAGAGGTACTGGCAGGCCTCCTCGACCTCCACGTCCCCCGCCAGCGACGCGACCACCGGCTTTTCGATCCCGCGCTCGCGGAACTCGGCCACCACGCGCGCGGTGAGCTCCGCGAAGACCATGGGAGGAGTGACGATCGTGTGCCAGTAGCCGAGGACCAGCGCGTGGATGCGCGGATCCTCCAGGCCCAGCCGGATCGTCGCCTCGTACGTCGACGGCGGCTCGCCCCCGGTGATGTCCACCGGGTTGCCCGCGGCCCCGAAGGGCGGGATGAACCTCCGGAACGCCTCGTCCAGGTCCGGCGGGATCTCCATCAGCGACAGTCCGTTGTCCGTCACGGCGTCGGAGAGCAGCACACCGCTGCCGCCGGCGCCCGTGATGATGACGACGTTGTCGCCCTTGGGCGCGGGAAGCACCGGCAACGCGCGCGCGTACTCCAGCATGTCGTTCAGCCCCGGCGCGCGGATCACCCCGGCCTGGCGCAGGATGTCGTCGTACACGGCGTCGTCACCGGCGAGGGCGCCGGTGTGCGAACCCGCCGCCTTGGCACCCGCCGCCGTCCGGCCGGCCTTCAGCACGACCACCGGCTTCTTCGGCACGGTCGCCCGCGCGGCCTCCACGAAGGCCCGGCCGTCCTTGAGGTCCTCCAGGTGCATCGCGATGCAGTCGGTGTGCGGGTCCTCGCCGAACCAGGTCAGCAGGTCGTCCTCGTCCAGGTCCGACTTGTTGCCGAGGCCGACGATCGCCGACACGCCCGTCTTGGTGGTCCGCGCGAAGCCCAGGATGGCCATCCCGATGCCGCCCGACTGCGAGGTCAGCGCCACCCCGCCCTTGACGTCGTACGGCGTGCAGAACGTGGCGCACAGGTCCTGCCAGGTCGAGTAGTAGCCGTAGATGTTCGGCCCCAGCAGCCGTACGCCGTGCCGCTCGGCGATCGCCACGATCTCCGCCTGGAGTTCGTGCTCGCCGGTCTCGGCGAACCCGGAGGGAATCAGCACGGCGTTCGGGATCTTCTTGCGACCCACCTCCTCCAGGGCGGCGGCCACGAACCTGGCGGGGATCGCGAAGACCGCCACATCCACCTCGCCGGGAACGTCCGTGACACTCTTGTACGCCTTGCGGCCCAGGATGTCATCGGCCTTGGGGTTCACCGGGTGGATCTCGCCCGCGAAGCCCCCGTCCACGAGGTTGCGCATCACCGAATTGCCGATCTTGCCCTGCTCGTTGGAGGCGCCGATCACGGCGACCGAGCCCGGCTGCATCAGCCGGCGCATCGAGGTGAGGATCTCGTCGCGGGAGTACTTCCGGCGCGGCGCGGGCTGCGACTGGGCGAGGATCACCCGGATGTCGGCCGCGACGGCCCCCTGCGCCGTCGCGATCACCGGATTGAGGTCCACCTCGGCTATCTCCGGGAAGTCCGCGACGAGTTGTGACACCCGGCGGATCTGCTCGGCGACGGCCCACCGGTCCACGCCCGCCTGGCCGCGCACCCCGCGCAGGATCTCCGCCGACCGGATCGAGTCGAGCATCGACAGCGCCTCGTCGGCGGTCACCGGCGCGAGCCGGAAGGTGACGTCCTTCAGCACCTCGACGAGCACCCCGCCGAGCCCGAAGGCGACCACCTTCCCGAACGTGGGGTCCGTGACCGCCCCGACGATGACCTCCTGCCCCTTCGGCAGCAGTTCCTGCACCTGCACGCCCGAGATACGGGAACCGGCGTCGTAGGCGCGCGCGTTGTCGATGATCGTGTGGAACGCGGCCCGTACGTCGGCGGCGCCCTCGACCCCGACGACCACCCCGCCGGCGTCGGTCTTGTGCAGGATGTCCGGCGAGACGATCTTCATCACGACGGGCCCGCCGAAACGCGCCGCGAACGCCACGGCCTCGTCGACGTCCGTCGCCAGCTCCTCGCCCGGTACGGCGATCCCGTACGCGTCGGCGATCACCTTTCCCTCGGGCGCGGTCAGCGCGGTCCGTCCCTCGGCCCGTACGGCCTCCAGGAGGGACCGCACCCGCAGGACCCGGTCTTCCGCCATCACGTCAGATCACCCCGTTCGACTTGAGCAGGCGCACTTCCTCGTCGCCGAGGCCGAGTTCGCCGACGTAGACCTCTTCGTTGTGCTCGCCGAGCAGCGGTGAACTGGTCACCTCGACGGGGGAGTCGGACAGCTTGAGGGGGCTGCCGACGGTCACGAAGTCGCCGCGCTCGGGGTGCGGGACGGTGACGACCATCTCGTTGGCGACCAGCGAACGGTCCTCGATGATCTCCCGGGTGGACAGGATCGGCCCGCACGGGATGTTGTGCGCGTTGAGCCGCTCCAGCACCTCCCACTTGGGCAGCGTGGAGGACCACTCCTCGATCAGCTGGAACATCTTGCCGAGCTTGGGCAGCCGCGCCTCGGGCGTCGACCACTCGGGGTCGGCGGCCAGCTCGGGCCGGCCGATGAGCTCGCTGATGGGCTGCCAGCCGACGGGCTGCACGATGACGTACACGTAGTCGTTCGGGCCGCCCGGCGCGCACTTGACCGCCCACCCGGGCTGACCGCCGCCGGACGCGTTCCCGGACCTGGGAACCTCGTCGCCGAAGTCCTCGTTGGGATATTCGGCGAGCGGCCCGTGTGCCAGGCGTTGCTGGTCCCGCAGCTTCACCCGGCACAGATTCAGTACAGCGTGCTGCATGGCCACGTTGACCCGCTGCCCGCGACCGGTGCGCTCCCGTTGGAAGAGCGCGGCGAGGATGCCCGCCACGGCGTGCACACCCGTCCCCGAGTCCCCGATCTGGGCCCCCGTCGCCAGCGGAGGTCCGTCCTCGAAACCGGTGGTCGACATCGACCCGCCCATGGCCTGCGCGACGACCTCGTACGCCTTGAAGTTGGTGTACGGGCCCTCGCCGAACCCCTTGATGGAGGCATAGACGATCCGTGGATTGATCTCCTGGATGCGGTCCCAGGTGAAGCCCATCCGGTCCACCGCGCCCGGGCCGAAGTTCTCGACCATGACGTCGGAGCGCCGGATCAGCTCGGTGAGGATCTCCTTGCCGCGCTCGGTCTTGGTGTTGAGGGTGATGCTCCGCTTGTTGCAGTTGAGCATCGTGAAGTAGAGGGAGTCGACGTCCGGCAGATCACGCAACTGCTTGCGCGTGATGTCGCCGGTCGGCGCCTCCAGCTTGACGACGTCCGCGCCGAGCCAGGCGAGCAGCTGGGTCGCCGACGGCCCGGACTGGACGTGCGTCATGTCCAGGACGCGGATGCCTTCGAGGGCCTTGGTGGACGTAGGGGTCATCGGGGGCACCTCACTTGTACATGGTCTGGTTCATGGTTCCGGGGGCGTACGCGTCGGGGTCGACCCAGACGTTGATCAGCGACGGCTTGCCGGACTCACGGGCGCGCCGCAGGGCCGGGCCGATGTCGGCGGGGTCGCGGACCTCCTCGCCGTAACCGCCCAGCATCTGGGCGAACTTGTCGTAGTGGACGTCGCCGAGGGTGTTGCCGACCCGGTCGCGGTCCTTGCCGTACTTGGCGGCCTGGCCGTAGCGGATCTGGTTCATGGAGGAGTTGTTGCCGACGATGCCGACGAACGGGAGGTCGTAGCGGACGAGCGTCTCGAAGTCCCAGCCGGTCAGGGAGAACGCCCCGTCGCCGAAGAGCGCGACGACCTCCTTGTCGGGCCGCGCCTGCTTGGCCGCGAGCACGAAGGGGACGCCGACGCCGAGCGTGCCGAGGGGACCGGGGTCCATCCAGTGCCCAGGGGACTTGGGCTGGACGACCTGCCCGGAGAAGGTGACGATGTCACCGCCGTCGCCGATGTAGATGGAGTCCTCGGTGAGGAAGTCGTTGATCTCGCTGACCAGGCGGTAGGGGTGGATGGGTGAGGCATCGGACTTCAGGTTCGGCAGCCGCTTCTCCAGGGCGGTCTGCTCGGCCGCCCGCAGTTCGTCCAGCCACTCCTTGCGCCGGGACGCACCGCCGTTGACGCGCCCGGAGGCCGCCTCGGTCACCGACTTCAGCACCAGCCCGGCATCGCCCACGATGCCGAGGTCGATGTCGCGGTTCTTGCCGACGGTGCGGTAGTCGAGGTCGATCTGCACGACGGTCGCGTCGGGGGACAGGCGCTTGCCGTAGCCCATGCGGAAGTCGAAGGGTGTGCCGACGATGACGATGACGTCGGCGCCTGAGAAGGCGTACCGGCGCGAGAGCTGGAAGTGGTGCGGGTCGCCGGGCGGGAGGGTGCCGCGTCCCGCGCCGTTCATGTAGGCGGGGATGTTGAGGGTCCTGACGAGTTCGATGGCCGACGCGGTGCCCCGGGTCGTCCACACCTGGCTGCCGAGCAGGATGGCCGGCTTCTCGGCGTGCACCAGCAGGTCGGCGAGCTTCTCGATCGCCTCGGGGTCGCCGGCCGAGCGGGTCGAGGCGCGGTAGGCGCCTTCCTGGGGCACGCGCGCCTTGGCGGCCGGGACCTTGGCGTCCAGTACGTCGCGCGGGATCTCCAGGAAGGAGGGGCCGGGCGCGCCGTGGTAGCACTCGCGGAACGCCATGGACACCATGTCCGCCGCGCGGGCGGTGTCGGGCACGGTCGCCGCGAACTTGGTGATGGGGTTCATCATGTCGACGTGCGGAAGGTCCTGGAGCGACCCCATCTTGTGCTGGGTGAGCGCCCCCTGACCGCCGATCAGCAGCATCGGTGACTCCGCGCGGAAGGCGTTGGCGACACCGGTGACGGCGTCGGTCGTGCCCGGTCCCGCGGTGACCACCGCGCAACCGGGCTTGCCGGTGATGCGGGCGTATCCGTCGGCGGCGTGGGCGGCGACCTGCTCGTGGCGTACGTCGACGACCTCGATGCCCTCGTCGACGCAGCCGTCGTAGATGTCGATGATGTGGCCGCCGCACAGCGTGTAGATGCGGTCGACCCCCTCGGCCTTCAGCGCCTTGGCTACGAGATGACCACCGGAAATCAAGTCCTGGGTGTCGTCGGGCATGGCGAAGTCCTGTCCCTTCGTAGGGGGTTGGAGCGGCTCGCGGTACATTGCATACAGTCGACGAATACTGTATGAAGCTTGTTATCCCGCATCCGGTGGGTGGTGTCCAGGGGGCGTGCGGCACTTTCAGTCAGGAGCCGAAATGGACCTGTACGAACACCAGGCAAGGGAACTCTTCGAAGAACACGGCATCCCGGTCCCGCGGGCCGAGGTGACCGACTCGCCCAAGGAAGCGCGCGAGATCGCCCGCCGGCTCGGCGGCCGAGTCGTGGTGAAAGCCCAGGTGAAGACCGGTGGGCGTGGCAAGGCCGGTGGGGTGAGGCTCGCCGCCGATCCGGCCGCCGCCGAGCTGACCGCGCGCCAGATCCTCGGCATGGACATCAAGGGCCACACCGTCGGAAAGGTCATGCTCGCCCAGCCCGTGGACATCGAGAGCGAGTTCTACGTGTCCTACGTACTCGACCGCGCGGCGGGCCGCTTCCTCGCGATCGCCTCGGCCGAGGGCGGCATGGACATCGAGGCGGTCGCCGCCACGCGGCCGGAGGCGGTCGTCCGTATCCCCGTCGACCCGGCCGAGGGCGTGACCTCGGCCAAGGCCACCGAGATCGCCGACGCGGCCGGACTGCCGCCGCAGGCCGTCGAGGTCCTCGTACGCCTGTGGGACGTCCTGGTCCGCGAGGACGCCCTGCTCGTCGAGGTGAACCCGCTCGTCCGCACCAAGGAGGGCCGGATCCTGGCCCTCGACGGCAAGGTCACTCTTGACGACAACGCCCGTTTCCGGCAGGCACGCTGGGGTGCGGACGACACCGGGCACGACGACCCGCTGGAGGCGGCCGCCGCCGCGAAGGGCCTCAACTACGTCAAGCTCGACGGCGAGGTCGGCATCATCGGCAACGGCGCCGGCCTCGTCATGTCGACCCTCGACGTGGTCGCGGGGTGCGGCGCGCGACCGGCCGACTTCCTCGACATCGGCGGCGGTGCCAGTGCCGAGGTGATGGCGGACGGACTGTCGGTCATCCTCTCCGACCCGGCCGTGAAGTCCGTCTTCGTCAACGTCTTCGGCGGGATCACCGCCTGCGACGCCGTCGCCGACGGCATCGTGCGGGCGCTGCAAGCCGTCCGGTTGACCAAGCCGCTCGTCGTGCGCCTCGACGGCAACAACGCGGCCCGGGGCCGGGCCATTCTCGACGAGCACGCGCATCCGCTGGTGCAGCAGGTCACCACCATGGACGGCGCCGCCGCCCGTGCCGCCGAACTCGCCGCCACGGCCTGAGGAGAGGAACGCCATGGCCATCTACCTCACCAAGGAGAGCAAGGTCCTCGTCCAGGGCATGACCGGCGGCGAAGGCATGAAGCACACCCGGCGGATGCTCGCGGCCGGCACGAATGTCGTCGGCGGCGTCAACCCACGCAAGGCCGGCCGCACGGTCGACTTCGACGAGCGCGCCGTGCCCGTCTTCGGCACGGTCGCCGACGGGATGCGCGCCACCGGGGCGGACGTCACCGTGGTCTTCGTGCCGCCCGCCTTCGCCAAGGCGGCCGTCGTCGAAGCCGCCGACGCCGGCATCGGCCTCGCGGTCGTCATCACCGAGGGCATCCCCGTCCACGACTCCGTGGCCTTCACCGCCTACGCCCAGGGCAAGGGCACCCGCATCGTCGGCCCCAACTGCCCCGGCCTGATCACCCCCGGCCAGTCCAACGCCGGCATCATCCCGGCCGACATCACCAAGCCCGGCCGCATCGGGCTGGTCTCCAAGTCGGGCACGCTGACGTACCAGCTCATGTACGAACTGCGCGACATCGGCTTCTCCACCTGCGTGGGCATCGGCGGCGATCCCGTCGTCGGCACCACGCACATCGACTGCCTCGCCGCCTTCCAGGACGACCCCGACACCGAACTGATCGTCCTCATCGGGGAGATCGGCGGCGACGCGGAGGAACGCGCGGCGGCGTACATCCGCGAGCACGTCACCAAGCCGGTCGTCGGTTACATCGCCGGGTTCACCGCACCCGAGGGCAAGACCATGGGACACGCGGGCGCGATCGTGTCCGGCTCGTCCGGTACGGCCGCCGCGAAGAAGGAGGCGCTGGAGGCGGCCGGGGTGAGCGTGGGCAGTACTCCTACGGAGACGGCGAGGTTGGTGCTCGCGCGACTCGACGGACGATAGCCGGGCCGGCCGCCCAGGTTCCGGCCGGTCGCCGAGCTTGGCCGCGCTGGTTGGCCGACCGGTCGCCGGTTTACCCGTGCCAGTTCCTGGCCGATCGCCGGGGTGGCCACGGTGGTTGCTGACGATCACCGGGCCAGTCGCGCGGGTGCCCCGGGCGGTCGCCGAGCTACCCGCGCGGTTTCCGGCCGATCGCCGGGCCAGCCAGCGGGCCGACGATCAACGGGCCAGCCGCGCCGGTTGGCCGACCGGTCGCCGGTTTACCCGTGCCAGTTCCCGGCCGATCGCCGGGCCGGCCATGGTGGTTGGCTGACGATCACTGGGCCAGCCGTGCGGGTGTCCTCGGCGGGTCGTCGAGCTACCCGCGCGGTTTCCGGCCGATCGCCGGGCCAGCCAGCGGGCCGACGATCAACGGGCCAGCTGCGCCGGTTGGCCGGCCGGTCGCCGGGCCAGCCGCGTCGGTGTCCCCGGCCGATAGCCGGTCTGCCTGCGCCGGTTGCCGGCCGACCGCCGGGCCAGCCACGTCGATTTCCCGGCCGCTCACCGGCCCACCCGCAGTGGCCCCCCGCCCGACCGCCGGGCCACCCACCCCGCATTTCCCGCCCCCGACCGTGCACCGAGAGCGGAGCAACCCCATGGCACCCACCCTCACCCTCAAGACCGGCACGTCCTGGCTCGACGCGTGGCGGCGGTGTCTCGCCGTCGCGCCCGAGGCCTTCCGTGACGACCGGGTCCTCAACCTCTGGAACGGCGCCTGGCAGGAGGACGGCCGGGTCCTGCCGGCCGTCAGCCCCGTCGACGGCAGCCCGATCGCCGGCCCGCCCCGCCTGGACGGAACCACCGCCCACTGGGCCGTCCGCGCGGCACTCGACCAGCACCGCGCCTGGCGGCACCTCCCCCTGGAGGAGCGCCGGGCCCGCGTCGCCGCCACCCTGGACGCCCTCGCCGAACACCGCGGCCTGCTCGCACTGCTGCTCGTCTGGGAGATCGGCAAGCCCTGGCGGCTCGCCCAGGCGGACGTCGACCGCGCCATCGACGGGGTCCGCTGGTACGTCGACGGCATCGAACCCATGCTCGCCGGCCGCTCCTCGCTGGACGGGCCCGTCTCCAACATCGCCAGCTGGAACTACCCGATGAGCGTGCTCGTTCACGCAGTGCTGGTCCAGGCACTGGCAGGCAACGCGGTCATCGCCAAGACCCCGACCGACGGCGGTGTCGCCTGCCTGACCCTGGCCTGCGCCCTCGCCGCCCGCGAGGGAATTCCCGTCACCCTCGTCAGCGGCAGCGGAGGCGAGCTGTCCCAGGCGTTGGTGCGGGCGCCCGAGATCGGCTGCGTCTCCTTCGTCGGCGGTCGTGACACCGGCGCCGCCGTCGCCACGGCCGTCGCCGACCTCGGAAAGCGACACGTCCTCGAACAGGAGGGGCTCAACACCTGGGGCATCTGGAACCACTCGGACTGGGACACCCTGACCGCGGTGATCCCCAAGCTCTTCGACTACGGCAAGCAGCGTTGTACGGCGTACCCGCGCTTCGTCGTCCAGCGGAAGCTGTTCGACGCGTTCCTCGCGGCGTATCTCCCGGCGGTGCGCACGCTTCAGGTCGGGCATCCGCTCGCCGTGGAGCAGCCGGACGACCCGTTCCCGCAGCTGGACTTCGGGCCGGTGATCAACGCGGCCAAGGCGAAGGAACTGCACGACCAGGTCGCCGAGGCGATCGAACGCGGTGCCGTACCGCTGCACCGTGCCACGCCCGACGAGGCCCGGTTCCTGCCCGGCCAGGACACCTCCGCCTACGTCCAGCCGGTCACGCTCCTCGATCCGCCCCCGTCCTCTCCGCTGCACCACGCGGAGCCGTTCGGCCCGGTCGACACGATCGTCCTGGTCGACACGGAGGCGGAGTTGCTGGCCGCGATGAACGCCTCCAACGGTGCGCTGGTCGCCACGCTGTCCACGGACGACCGGGCGACCTACGACCGTCTCGCCCCGCAGATCCGCGCGTTCAAGGTCGGTCACGGCACGCCCCGCTCCCGTGGAGACCGCGACGAGCTGTTCGGCGGGCTCGGCGGGTCCTGGCGCGGTGCGTTCGTCGGCGGTGACCTGTTGGTGCGCGCGGTGACTCGGGGCCCTGAGGGGGAGCGGCTGCCGGGGAACTTCCCGGAGTACCAGTTGCTGCCCTGAGGAGGGGGGCGCGGCCGGCGCCGGGCCGTGCTCGTAATGCCGACCCGGTTTGCGCCGCTGCCCGGCCTGCCCCGCTGTCCGGCTTGAGCCGAGGGCCAGGCATCTTCCCCGCCCGGCTCGGTCCGGCCGGCCCTCGTGAGGAGTCCGCCCGCCCCGACCCGCCGCTCAGCCGATGCCCTGCCGGTCCGGGCGCAGGGCGAACTCCCGGTCCGACGGGGTCGGCGCGGCCAGGTCGACGGCCTGGCGGAGCAGTTCGCGATGGCGCAGCAGCGGCTCGCGGCGGTCCGGGGGCGCGAGCAGGAGCAGATCGTCCAGACCGGCCAGCATCCGCCGGGAGACCTGCGGGCTCTCGGCGGCGCACAGCCGCACCTCGGTGCACCCGAGATCCACCAGGTCGGTCCACCCCGGCACGGGCTGCACCAGCCGTACCGCACCGGCCCGGTCCCGGTGCAGGGCGGCGTCCAGCGGCCGCCGGCTCAGCGCGGCCAGGAACTGGACGATCCGGTCCAGTGCCTGCACCGCGGTCGTCGGATCGTTGATCGCGGACGACAGGGCGCGCAACGCGATGTCGGACAACTGCCGCAGTCCGAAACCGAGATCCTGGTGGTAGGTCCGCTCCACTCCCACCGAGATCGCGTGGCGCAGCCTCCTGCGGGGCGGGACCGGCCCGCCGTGCACCGCCAGTACGGGCATCCCGGGCACCACGAAGTCCCCGATCCGCGGGATCAGCCGCAGCACCACCCCGTGTTTGCGCGCCACCCGCACCAGCCGGGCGATGTGCACGTCGCGCAGTACCCCCGCCGGGCCCTCGTGCGCCACCCACGCGGTCTCGGGACCGAGACCGGCGGCGTCCGGGCCGCTCACCGGCACGGGCATCGAGGCGGCCACGCGGAACGACTCCGAGGCGATCCGCGCGATCACATGGCTGATCCGCATCAGCCGCAGGGTCGCGTTCACGTACAGCACGAAGAGCAGCAGACTCAGCCCGACCATGCACAGGGTGAGGACCGACTGCACCAGCGGTACCGACGTGACGGCGCGGGGGTCGTCGACCGTGTCGAAGCTCGTCAGGACCAGCAGGGTCAGCACGAACGTCGCCAGGAAGACCGCGAAGGTCGCCTTGGTGATCCGGCTGCGCACGAAGAGCCGCACCACGCGCGGGGTGAACTGCCCGCTCGCCATCTGCACGGCGACCAGCGAGATGCTGAAGACCACCCCGATGAAGGTCATCATCGCCGAGCCGACCGCGCTCACCACGGCCTTCGCGTCGTCCGCGAACCGCAGCAGCTCGTCGAGCGTCTCGTAGTCCCGGTCCTCCCGGAGGGCGTCGACGACGGCCGTGTCGAGCAGGTTCGCCCCCACCCAGACCACGAAGACGCCCGCCATCGCCGCGGTGGGGGCGAACCAGAACGTGTCGCGCAGATGCTCCCTGAGCGGCGACAGGGCCCGCGGGCGGCGTCCCGCCGAAGCGCTCCGCGTAACCATCCAGTCACTCATGGTGTGACCCTAGAGGCATCGGGGCGCGAGGTCCCGGACCCCCGCCAGGCGGACGGAAACGCAGGTGAAAGGCACTCCGAAAGCTTGGTATTGTTGTCCATGTCGCCGCGGGGAACACCCCCGGCAAGGCGGCGGACACCTGGTCCGGGTGGCGGAATGGCAGACGCGCTAGCTTGAGGTGCTAGTGCCCTTTATCGGGCGTGGGGGTTCAAGTCCCCCCTCGGACACAGATCAGCTCGGGCGGGTCGAGATCTTTCTCGGCCCGCCCGAGCTGTTGTGCGTCCCCGGTGCCTCAGTGCCGGTACTCCCGCAGCTTGCGGTACAGCGTCGCCCGGCCGATCCCCAGCGCGCTCGCCGTTCGGGCCTTGTTGCCGCCGTGGCGGCGCAGCGCCTCCAGGATCGTGGCGCGCTCGGCGTGCTCCATCGGGCTGAGCGGGCGCGTGGCCGGCCCCTCCCGGACGGCGTCCGGCAGCTCGGCCCGGGGCACCGGACCCGTCACCCGCCGGTGCTCGGCCAGGGCCCGGACGACATGGGCCAGCTCGGTGACGTTGCCCGGCCAGGGGTACCGCTCCAGCGCCCGCAGGGCGTCCAGGGTCCAGGTCAGGGGCGGCTGCCCGGGCGCCGGGCGGGGGGTGAGGGCCGGCAGCAGGTCCCGTATGTCCTCGGTTCGTTCCCGTAGGGGCGGAAGGGTCACCGAGCGGGCGGACAGCTTGTCCAGCAGGCGCTGGAGGCAGGGGCCGACGGGCGCGCCGGGCGTGTAGGTGATCAGCAGCCGGGCGTCCGGGTGCTGGTCCAGCAGGGAGTTGAGCGAGGCCACGCCGGGCTGGGTGAGGCGTTCGGCGTGGCGGAGCAGGAGGGGACGGCCGGGCCGCCACGCGGGCAGGGTCCGGTCGAGTCCGGCGTCCTGCGCCGCGTCGGCCACCTGAGCGGTGTCCGACGCGAGCAGCTCCCGCGCCAGCGCGGACTTGCCGGTGCCGCGCTCGCCGGTCAGCAGCAGCGGCTCCCGGGAGCGGGCCAGCTCCACGGCACGCCCGACGGCGTGCCGCCAGGGCACCGAGGAGCCGGTCAGGGCGGCCGGAGCGTAAGGCGGCGACACCGCCGGGGGCGCCGGATCGTCGAGCGGCTCCAGGACGGCCACGATCCCGATGGCCGTGCCGTCCAGACACACCGGAGTGACGCTCGCGGTGCACCCGGCCCCCTCCGGCAGCTCCGCGCGGCCCGTGCCGTCCGTCTCCCGCGCGCCGGCGGCCGTGCGCTCCAGCGCGCAGAGCACCTCGGGCGTCAGCAACCGTTGCGCCGCGTCGCTGACCAGCCGGTTGCGGCCGTCGAGGGCAGCGACCGCCCGGTCCCGCCCGCGCGCCGCCCTCACATAGGCGTCCAGCAGCACCCGCTCGGCCCGGCCGGCCCGCGCCCGCAGCTGCGTCTCGACCGCCGTGACCGTCGCCTCGGCGAACGCCGCCTGAGGGTGCGGCGGGCCCGCGGCGCACAGCCGGGACGCGACCGTCAGGGTGCCCAGCACCTGCCCGCTCTCCGGACCGAGGACCGGGACGCTGACCGCGGACACCTCCTGCCACCGGTCGAGGAAGTGCTCGGGGCCGTGCACCTCGGCCCGGCTCCGGCTGCGCAGGGCGAGGGCCGCGCTGTTGTGGCCGACCTCCTGCTCCGACAGGACGGTGCACGCCTCGAAGCCGGGCGCGTTCCCCGCCGTCCACAGCACGCGCAGCCGCTCGTCGGTCAGGACGAGCAGCGACCCGTCCGGTCCCAGGGCCGGGACGATCCGGTCGAGCACCGGCCGGGCGGCGGCGAGCAGTTCCGACTCGCCGGGGCGGGACGGGCGGGGCGGCGGCTCTTCCAAGTCGTGCGGCACGCCGAAGAACCGGGCCCGCCGCCACGCCGCGACGACGTCCTGCGGAACACCCGCGGGCAGCGGGCGCCCCGAAAGGAACCGCTCGCGGGCGAGACGGAGCGAGGGCCGGGCGGTGGCTGCGGGGGAGGGGTCTGTGGTGGTCACGGCACCGTCCACCGTAACGCGTTCGGTTGAACGGGAAACAACTGCGGGTGGTCACGCCGCCCTTCGCCCGGCTCTCCGGTGTCTCGTAATGAGACACCCGTGCCCGGCCGTACACCCGCATGATCAGGCACGTCCGGCCGCAGGCCCGCCCCGGCCGTGGCGGGCCGCAGCCACCTGACTGCCGTGTGCCCGGGCCGCTCAGCGTCCCGCCGCCCCAACCCTCAGCCGCCCCAATCCCCCACCGCCCCAACCCCCTTAGCAGGAGCGCCCGTGTCCACCGTCGTCGAGACCGACGTCCTGATCGTCGGCAGCGGCCCGGCCGGTGCCACGGCCGCGCTCGCCCTGAGCACCTACGGCGTGCCCAACATCGTCGTGACCCGTCACGCGAGCCTCGCCGACACCCCCCGCGCGCACATCACCAACCAGCGCACCATGGAGGTGCTGCGCGACCTAGGCGTCGAGCGGGACGTCGTCGCACGGGCCACCCCGCAGCACCTGATGGGCAACACGACCTTCTGCACCAGCCTGGCGGGCGAGGAGCTGGGCCGGGTGCGCTCCTGGGGCAACGACCCGCTCGTGCAGGCCGAGCACGAGCTCGCCAGCCCCACGCGCATGTGCGACATGCCGCAGCACCTCATGGAACCGGTCCTCGTCGACGCGGCCGTCGCCCGCGGCACCCGGCTCCGCTTCCAGAACGAGTACCTGTCCCACACCCAGGACGCCGACGGCGTCACCGTCACCGTCCGCGACCGGCTGCGCGGGGACACCTACGAGATCCGCGCCGCGTATCTCATCGGAGCCGACGGCGGCAGGTCGAAGGTCGCCGCGGACGCCGGGCTGCCGATGGGAGGCCGGATGGGCGTCGCCGGCAGCATCAACATCGTCTTCGAGGCGGACCTGGCCAAGTACACCGCCCACCGCCCGTCCACCCTCTACTGGGTCCTCGCCCCGGGCGCGACGGTCGGAGGCATCGGCGCGGGCCTGGTGCGCTGCGTACGCCCCTGGAACGAGTGGCTGATCGTCTGGGGCTACGACGTGAACGCCGGCGCGCCCGATCTGAGCACCGAATACGCCGAGTCGATCGTCCGCAAGCTCATCGGTGACGACGACATCCCGGTGACCGTCACCTCGTCCTCCGCCTGGACCGTCAACGAGATGTACGCGCGGTCCTACGCCAACGGCCGGGTCTTCTGCGCCGGTGACGCCGTGCACCGGCATCCGCCGTCCAACGGCCTCGGCTCCAACACCTCCATCCAGGACGCCTACAACCTCGCCTGGAAGCTCAAGCTCGTCCTCGACGGCACCGCCCACCCCCGGCTGCTCGACAGCTACACCGCCGAACGCGCCCCGGTCGGCCGGCAGATCGTCACCCGCGCCAACCGGTCCATCCGGGAGACGGCACCGGTCTTCGAGGCCCTCGACGGGCTCTCCCCGCAGACCCCCGAGCAGTTGTGGGCCAACATCGCCGCACGCAAGGAGGCCACCGAGGCCGCCGAGAAACAGCGGGCGAGGCTGCGCGAGGCCATCGCCTTCAAGACCTACGAGTTCAACGCCCACGGCGTCGACCTCAACCAGCGCTACGGCGACGGGACTTCCGCGGCGATCGTCCCGGACGGCACACCCGACCCCGGCTTCGCCCGCGACCCGGAGCTGTACCACCAGCCGTCCTCCCGGCCCGGCGCCCGGATCCCGCACGCCTGGATCACCTCGGGCACCCGCACGCTCTCCACCCTCGACACGGTGGGGCGGGGCCGCTTCACCCTGCTGACCGGCATCGGGGGAGAGGCCTGGGTGCGGGCGGCCGAGGCGCAGGAGACGGAGATCGCCACCGTCGTGATCGGACCCGGGCAGGAGTACGAGGATCCCTACGGCGACTGGGCGCGGCTGCGCGAGATCCCGGACACGGGCGCCCTCCTGGTACGACCGGACGGTTTCGTCGCCTTCCGGCACGCCTGCGCAGGCCCGGATGCCGGAGAACTGCTCGCGGACGCGCTGCGGCGGATCCTCGGGCACGCCTGAGCGCGCCATCATGGAAGCGACGCGACAGACGGAAGAAGCGGACGTCCAGAACGAGGAGCCGGGATGACCACCGATGCGACCGGGCCCGACGTCACCGCGCAGGCTCTCGCCAGCCTGCGCGGGACCGCCGACCCGCGGCTGCGTGAACTGCTCACCGGCCTCGTCCGCCACCTGCACGACTTCGCGCGCGAGACCCGTCTGACCGGGCAGGAGTGGGAGCGGGCGATCGCCTTCCTGACCGCGACCGGCCAGACCTGCACCGAGACCCGGCAGGAGTTCATCCTGCTGTCGGACGTGCTGGGCCTGTCCATGCTGGTGGAGACGCTGAGCGGCGATCACGCGGCCGGGGCCACCGAGTCGACCGTGCTGGGCCCCTTCCACCTGACCGAGTCACCGGTCCGGGCGCTCGGCGACGACATCGACCTGGTGGGCGGCGGCGAGAAGTGCGTGGTCAGCGGCCGGGTGCGGTCCGCCGACGGCACCCCCCTGCCCGGCGCCGTCGTCGACGTCTGGCAGGCCGACGACAAGGGCTACTACGACGTCCAGCAGCCCGGCGTCCAGCCCGCCGGCAACGGGCGCGGACTGTTCACCGCCGACGCCGAGGGGCGCTTCTGGTTCCGCACCTGCGTCCCGGCCGCGTATCCCATCCCCACCGACGGCCCCGTGGGCGGGCTGCTGCGCGCCACCGGGCGGCACCCCTACCGCCCCGCGCACATCCACTTCATCGCCTCGGCCGAGGGCCACGCGCCCGTCACCACGCACATCTTCGTGGCCGGCGGCGAACACCTCGACTCCGACGCGGTGTTCGCCGTGAAGCGGAGCCTCGTCCAGGACTTCGCGCAGACCGACGACCCCTCGCTGGCCCGGGAGTTCGGCGTGGACAGCCCCTTCCGGCACGCCCGCTTCGACCTCGTGCTGGAACGCGCCGCATGACGTTCCAGGAGGAGTTCACCTACGAGACGCGGCCCGTGCGGGTCGTCTTCCGGCCCGGCGCGGCCGTCACCGCGACCCCGGGCGAGGCGGCGCGCCTGGGCCTGCGACGGCTGCTCGTGGTGTGCGGCAGCCGGGGCGCGGACGTGGCCCGCACCGTGGCGGACGCCCTCGGCGACAGCTGCGCGGGGCTGCACCCCGAGGCGCGGATGCACGTGCCCGTCGAGGACGCCGACCGGGCCGTCTCGGCGGTACGGGCGGCCGGGGCGGACGGCTGCGTCGCGGTCGGCGGCGGTTCAGCGATCGGGCTCGGCAAGGCGATCGCCCTGCGCACCGGACTGCCCCTGATCGCCGTGCCGTCGACGTACTCGGGCTCCGAGATGACCCCGGTCTGGGGCCTGACCGAGCACGGCGCCAAACGCACCGGCCGCGACCCCGTCGTCCAGCCCCGCAGCGTCGTCTACGACCCCCTGCTCACCCTCTCCCTGCCCGTGCCGCTCACCGTGACCAGCGGGATCAACGCGCTCGCGCACGCCGTCGAGGCGCTGTACGCCCCGGACGTGTCACCACTGGTGACGGT
This sequence comes from Streptomyces sp. NPDC050674, assembly GCF_040654575.1. Lineage (NCBI taxonomy): Bacteria > Bacillati > Actinomycetota > Actinomycetes > Kitasatosporales > Streptomycetaceae > Streptomyces > Streptomyces sp. NPDC050674. Next base: position 688,942 of record NZ_JBFAIG010000001.1, on the reverse strand, counting down.
CATGGCCGAGGAGGGGGCCCGGGCGATGACCGAGGCGCTGCCACGGCTGGCCGACGACCCGGGCGACCTCGACGCGCGCAGCCGGGCACTGTACGGGGCGTGGCTGTGCGGGGCGTGCCTCGGCGCGACCACGATGGGGCTGCACCACAAGCTGTGCCACGTCCTGGGCGGCACCTACGGCCTGCCGCACGCCGAGACCCACACCGTGGTCCTGCCCCACGCCCTGGCGTACAACGCCCCCGCCGCGCCGCGGGCGTTGACGGTTCTGCGCCGCGCCCTCGGCGACGCCGACGTGCCCCGCGCCCTGTGGGACCTGGCCGGACGCCTCGGCGCCCCGCGTTCCCTCGCCGGACTCGGCCTGGCGAAGGCCGACGTGGCCCCGGCGGCGGCCCGGGCCGCGGGCGAGCCGTACGCCAACCCGCGCGAGGTCACGGAGCAGGGGGTGCGGGGCGTGTTGCTGGCGGCGTACGAAGGGCGCCCGCCGGACTCCGGATCGCGGACAGAAGCCGACCGCAAGCCCTCCTAGGGTCGGGGCATGACTCAGACGCAGAGGATCCTCGTCACCGGCGCCACCGGAACCGTCGGCCGTCAGGTCGTCGCCGAACTGCTGGACCGGGGGCACCAGGTGCGTGCCCTGACACGCGACGCCGCCAAGGCCGTCTTCCCGGCCGGGGTCGAGGTCGTCGAGGGCGACCTGACCGAGCCGGACGGCCTGGCCCCGGCCCTGGAGGGCGTCACCGGCCTCCACCTGATCACCTTCGGCGGCGCCGCCTTCAGCCCGCTGGAGACCGGCCCCCGGATCCTGGAACTCGCCCGTGAGGCCGGGGTCCGCCGGGTCACCGTGCTGCACGGCGGCGGCCCCACCCCGCTGGAGGACGCGGTGCGCGCCGACGACGGTGTGGACTGGACCGTGCTCATGCCGGTCGAGTTCATGGCCAACGCGCTGGAGTGGGCGGACGGCATCGTGACCTCCGGGGAGGTGCGGGAGCCGTTCGTGGACCGGCTGAGTGCCATGGTCCACGAAGGGGACATCGGCGCCGTCGCGGCCGTGGCCCTCACGCAGGAGGGGCACGGCGGCCGCGAGTACGTCATCACCGGCCCCGAGGTGCTCACCGTCGCCGACAAGGTGAAGACCGTCGCCACCGCCGTCGGCCGCGAGATCGCCCTGGTGGAACTGACCGAGGAGCAGGCCGTCGAGCGGTGGCGGGCGGCGGGCCTCCCGGAGGACGTCATCGGCTTCCTGCTCATGGCGTACGGGGACACCCCCGAGGTGGGCCGGACGGTCTCCGGCACCGTCGAGAAGGTCACCGGACGCCCGGCGCGCACGTTCGCCCAGTGGGCGGCCGAACACGTGGACGCCTTCGCCGGGAAGTCCTGACTGTCTCGTATTGAGACACCCGGACCGGCCATCGGTCCTTCAAGATCGACAAGGGGGTGTGACCGCAGCAAGGTGCGGCCGTCGGCATGCGCTGAGATCGCTGCCCGCACGGCCGCACACCCGAAGAAAGGTGACCACCATGGCCCTCGCACTGCTCCGGCGCCGGTGGCTCAAGAACACCCCCGCCGCGGCGGCGGGCCTCGCCCTCCCCCTGCCCTCCGGCGCGGGCGCCGTCGCCCGCGAGGTCGTCGACCCGATGGGCACGCCCCTGGCGGCCGCGGACGTCACCGTCACCGCCCTGGACACGCACCGCGTCGCCGCCCGCGGCACGACCGACCCCTACGGCTACTTCCTCGCGGCGCTGCCGCCCGGCCGGTACAGCCTGCTCATCTCGGCGGAGGGCCTGCGGCCGCACCGCGAGACCATCGAGACGGGCCCGGGCGCCCCGACGGCCACCGAACGCGTCTGGCTCCAGCCCGCCGAGGCGCTCCAGCTGCCGACGGCCGGAACCTGGCTCTTCGACCCGCCGCACACCGCGATCCGGTTCATCGCCAAGCACGTCGGCATGGCCCATGTGCACGGCCGCTTCGAGCGCTTCGAGGGCGGCATCCGTATCGCCCCGGACATGACCGACTCCCGCGTGCACGTCCGCATCGACGCCTCCAGCATCACCACCGGCAACACCACGCGCGACAACCATCTGCGGTCCGCCGACTTCCTCGACGTCGAGCGCTTCCCGCACATCGACTTCACGAGCTCACGCTTCGCCTACCGGGGCGGAAGCAAGTGGATCCTGCAAGGCTCCCTCACGATGCACGGCGTCAGCCGCTCGGTGGCCCTGGACACGACGTACCTGGGCACGGTGAACGGCGGCTACGGACAGGAACTGCGCTGCGCGGCCCTGGCGACGGCGGAGCTCCACCGCGAGGACTTCACCCTCAACTGGCGTTCCATGCTGGCCCGGGGCATCGCGGTGGTCGGCCCGACGGTCCAACTGGAGCTGGACGTCCAAGCGATGTACCGCACCCACGACACGCCGACCCCGCCGGAGTAGGGCAGTGACCTGTGACCTGCCCGTTCTGTGATTCTCCCTGTCCGGCGCCCCAAGGCCGGCGCGCCTCACGGTCCAGCTTTAAGCGCACGGAGGAGCCGGGCAGGGAGAAGCCGTGCCCCGTCGCTACAACAGCGCTCGGGGCAACCGGAGTACGAACTCGAAGGTGGTGCGGTGCTACGCCGGTGGTGATACCTGATCTGTCTCAACGCGCCTTCGCGCGTCTGCCTGGAGCCGTTCGATCTCCTGGCGCAGCGCGTGACGTCGATCGCTTGACTTCGACATCCGCGTCAAGGCAGTAGCCACAGGTACGGCAGTCACGATGATGAAGCTGCCGCAGAGGGTGCAGAAGCAAAACATGGCCTCACCGCTTGCCTTGTCCTGCTCATCGCCTTTGGCTAACCATGCCAATGCGTTCACTAGCGAGCTCAACAGACATGCGGTGACAGCTGACCAAAGGGCATGGAGGGGAAGGAGCCTCTTCGGTGGCCGTAGGGTCTGTTGCTGCGTTTCAGTCCACTGATGGGCCAGTATCTCGGCGTCGCCCGCCCGTTGCAGTTCTTCGACTGTCTGGGTTAGTAGCACTTCGCCCGCCTTATAAGCTTCGGCTGTCCGCTTTGCGACCTGGTGATACTCGACAGCGCCCACAAGCCACACGACAGGGGCGACTGCAGCAATGGTGGTAGCGAAGGGCTCAGACATCTGCATGAGGTAAGTGTGCGTCGGCTGTCCGCCTCGGATGCCCAGTCCCAGAGACTGGATGCTGTACGTCGTCACTGGCCCGCCCGTTGCGGGCAAGTCCAGCTGGGTTGACCCGCATGCCAAGCCCGCTGACATCGCTATCAATTTCGACCGAATCACATCGTCGCTCACCAGGCCCGGGTGCACTCCGGGGAAGTAGCACCTCCTGCATCTGCGGGTCGCTCTCCGTGCGCGCTACGCGGCCATGGAGTCAGCGTTGAGCTGCGCCGCACGGCAAGGCACTGGCCGAGCAAGCGTCTGACGGCACGGATCGGGACGGTGGGCCCGAGGCAGGACGTGGTCATGCAGCGCATCAAAGGCCATGCGATCGTACTCGGATGTAGAGGCGGCTTGGAGCGAGCACGGGAGACACCGCCAGCAGGCCCTAGCCCCGCCAGCCCGTCGTCTCCATGAAGCTCCGGCCTGCCCGCGACGAAACCACTTCCGTGAACGGGTCGAGGCCCCTTTGAGCTCGTAACACGATCACGAAGCGGGCTTCTTGAGGCGTGTCCACGCCACGCGGGTCGTTGGCGGTGCGCGCCCCGAAGGCGCGATGTCCTTCGGAGCGCGCGGCAGGGGTTCGGGTTCAGGCGTTGTAGCCGCCGTGGGCGTCCAGCACTGCGCCCGTGACGTACGACGCGGCGGGGCTCGCCAGGAAGGCGATCGCCGCGGCGATTTCGTCGGGGTGCCCCATGCGTTGCAGGGACAGCGAGCTGACCAGGGCCTTGAGGGTCTCGGGGTCCGGCGGTTGCATGCCGCCCTCCATCAGTCCGGCCTCCACGACGTTGGCCGTGATGTTCCGGGGCCCGAGGTCGCGTGCGACGCCCATGGTGTACCGCTCGATCCCGGACTTGGTCGCCGAGTAGTCGGCAAGGCCGGGGGCGCCTACCCGGGAGCCCAGTCCGGAACTCACTGTGATGATGCGGCCGCCCGCGCGCAGCACTCGGGAGGCGGCCCGGATGACGGCGATCACGCCGAGGTAGTTGGTGGCGTGCATCCGGTCCAGTGCGGCGGTGTCGGCATCCGGGTCGTCCACCGTGCCAGCCACGGAGATCGCCGCGTTGTTGACGAGGATGTCCAGGCCGCCGAAGTGCGCGACCACGTCGTCGATCAGTGCCGGCGCCCGGCTCGTGTCCGCCTGGTCGGACTGGAAGGCGACGGCCTTGGCTCCCTTGCCGTGCACCTCGTCGACAACGGCCTGCGCCTGTTTCTCGGAGCTGACGTAGGTGAAGGCGACGTCGGCGCCCTGCTCGGCCAGCAGTCGTACGGTCGCGGCTCCCAGTCCGCGCGACCCCCCGGTGACCAGGGCGACTTTGCCCGTGAGTGGCTTGCTCATTCTTCTCACCTCGTTGATTGACCCTTCCCGGCAGTCGCAACGTTAATTGTTACGACAGGCTGTTGCAACCTGCACTGTTACGACTGCCGTAACATGAAGCATCGCGGCCGAGAGGAGGAGTCCATGAGCGCCAACAGCAGGCTGACCATCGCCGCCCACGCGCTGGCCTGGATCGGCCTCTACCAGCGCCAGGGCCATGAGGTCGCCACCTCCGAGCAGATCGCGACCAGCGCGAACACCAACCCAGTGGTGATCAGACGGCTGCTCGGCGAGCTGCGCAGGGCCGGGCTCGTGGAGTCCCGGCGGGGCGTGGGCGCGGGCTGGTCGCTGGCACGCGAGCTGGAGTCGATGACCCTGCTCGACGTGTACGAGGCAGTGGAACCCGGCCCGCTGTTCGCAATGCACCGCGCCACCCCGGACCAGGGATGCGTGGTGGGTCACGGCATCCAGCCGGCGATGCAGAGCATCTACGAGGGCATCGAGAAGACCCTGAGACACGAGCTGGCCCGCGTCACGCTCGCGAGCGTACTCCGGGACGTACTCGCGGCACCTCGCTAGCCCCCCCGTTACGCCCTGACATCACCAAGACTCCCGGCGGGTCTTGAACATGGCGAAGACATTCCGATGTGGTGGAACTGTCCAGGAACATGCCGAAGGAACCTCAGATGAACCTCTGACTTGACCGTTTGCGGCATGGCGACAATCCAGCGAGGCCAAGATGCCGCCATGAAGTGGTTGAAGAACGTCGGCCTTGTCATCGTCGCCGTGGCCCTGATCCTTGGTTACGGCGTCCTGCTTTGGAAGGGGCCCTGGCTGCTTGACGGCAGCCACATTCGCAAGCGAGATCTTCAACCGGCCGACGGAGTCGTCATCACTGGCTTCCGCACCATGGTCGTTGCCGTCGGAGCCGGGATCCTGGCCGCGTTCGGCCTCGTCTACACGCACCGGAACCACACGCTGGCACAAAATCAGTTCAAACATACACAGCAGCAGTTTGAGCTGGCGCAACGGCAGTTCGAACAGGCGCAGGCGCAGTTCGAATATCAACAGCAGAAGGATCGAGAATCCGCACAGACCGACCGCGAAGCCCGCGCCACCGAGCAGTACGTGACCGCAGTGAAGCTCCTGGCGAGCAAGAGCGACACCGAACGACTGGGCGCCATCTACAGCCTGGAGCGGATCATGCGGGACTCGCCCCGAGACAGCGAGGCCATCGAGATGCTTCTCGCGACCTTCACACGGGAACGAGAAGCGCAGGTCGAGAGCGACAAGGACTGGGACCTCCCGGTCTCAGCGGCTCCTGAATCGACGTACGGATCCGACTACGACGCAGCCATGCACGTTTTGAAGGAGTGGCGAGGTACCGCATAGTCGATGCCCCCCGGGCCGACAACTCGGCACAAGGGATTCGAAGCTCCGACTACAGAGCGGTCACTGCCAGCCTCTCCGGCACCGTTGAGGCATCCCCGCCAAGGCCCTCCGTTACTGGTAATCCACGCCGCTCGACGAGGGCACCGAAGAAATGACGGGCCGCCGTCCACCGGCGCGGCCCCAGCTTTCCATGCCCCCGGCTAAGAGTTGCGGGGTCCGGCCCCCATCCGGAACCCCATGTCCGGGCGTTGTGCCGCGCCGCATGAGCTCCCGCGCCTGCCGGAATAATCCCTGGCCCCCATCCCTCCGCTCTCCCTACACTCACGCTCATACCCGCGCCGCCCACAATTCAGGGCGGTGCACCGAGGGGACGAACGAAGGGAGACCGTCATGCGTGAGCACACCGCTGTCGTCGTCTCCCTGCCGCGCTACGAGGTGATCCTCGTGTCTTTCGTCGCCCCGGTGCCCGCTGCGCGGCGGTACCGGCTGTCCGGGACGAACGCCTGATCCTCCAAGAGCCCTGACGTAGCGTCAGGGCGTAAGGCTGTCCGGCCGTCTCGTCCCACGCATCGCGCTGCCCCCTTCCTGATCGCACCGAAAGGCCCTGGGCCGTGCGCACCCATGTCAATCCGCTCGCCGTCGTCCGCAACCTCGGCATCCTCGCCCACGTCGACGCCGGCAAGACCACCGTCACCGAACGGATCCTGTTCGCCACCGGAACCACCCACAAGCGCGGCGAGGTCCACGACGGCACGACCGTCACCGACTTCGACCCGCAGGAGCGCGACCGCGGCATCACCATCTTCGCCGCGGCGGTCAGCTGTGCCTGGGACGGGCACCGGATCAACCTCATCGACACCCCCGGGCACGTCGACTTCGCCGACGAGGTGGAGCGGGCCCTGCGGGTGCTCGACGGTGCCGTGGCCGTGTTCGACGCGGTGGCCGGGGTGGAGCCGCAGAGCGAGTCGGTGTGGCGGCAGGCCGACCGGCACGGCGTGCCGAGGATCGCGTTCGTCAACAAGATGGACCGCGCCGGTGCCGACCTCGACGCGGCCGTGGCGTCGATCCGGCGGCGGCTGCACCCGGCGCCGCTGGTCGTACAGGTGCCGATCGGTACGGAGGACACCTTCACCGGCGTCGTCGACCTGGTGCGCATGCGCGCGCTGCGGTGGGCGGACGGTGGCGACCCGGAGGACACGGCCGTACCGGACGGCCTGCGGGACGAAGCCGTCGCGCGCCGCCGGGTGCTGGAGGAGGCTGTGGCTGAGCTGCACCCGGGCGCGCTGGAGGAGTTCTGCGACACGGGCACGCTGTCCGAGGGGACGCTTTCCTCGGCGCTGCGCGACCTGACCCGGGACGGTGACGGCGTGGTCGTGCTGTGCGGCTCGGCGTACCGCAACCGCGGTGTCGAACCGCTGCTCGACGCGGTCGTGGCCTATCTGCCGTCGCCCCTGGACGTGCCGCCGGTGCGCGGCACGCACGAGGGCGAGGAACAGGAACGGCCCGCCGACCCGGACGCACCGGCATGCGCCCTCGCGTTCAAGGTGCAGGCCACCCCGACGGGACGGCTGACCTACCTGCGGATCTACTCGGGCACGGTCGAGAAGGGAGACACCCTGTGGGACGCGAGCGCGCGGCGCGCCGAACGGGTCGGGCGCATCCTGCGCGTCCAGGCCGACCGGCACGCTCCGCTGGACCGGGCCGTCGCCGGGGACATCGTGGCCGTCGTCGGGCTGAAGTCGGCCCGCGCCGGTTCGACCCTGTGCGCACCGGGTGCGCCGCTCGCCCTGGAGCCGCCCGGTGTGCCCGAGCCGGTGGTGTCGGTCGCGGTGGAGTCCCGCCGTGCCGGTGACACCGACCGGCTGGCGTCGGGGCTGGCGCGGCTGACCGAGGAGGACCCCTCGCTGGTCGTGCGGACCGACCCGGAGACCGGGCAGACCGTGCTGTCCGGCATGGGGGAGCTGCATCTGGAGGTGGCGGTGGAGAAGCTCCGGCGCGAGCTGGGGCTGGAGGTCAACGTCGGCCGTCCCCGGGTCAGTTACCGCGAGACCGTCGGCCGGGGCGTGTCCGGTCTGGTGTTCCGGCACGTCAAGCAGGACGGCGGGGCGGGGCAGTTCGCCCATGTCGTCCTCGACGTGGAGCCGTACGAGGAGGGAGGTTTCGAGTTCCGCTCGGTCGTGGTCGGCGGGCGCGTGCCGCAGGAGTACGTCCGGGCGGTCGAGTCGGGTTGCCGGGACGCCCTCACCGAGGGGCCGCTCGGCGGGCATCCGGTGACCGGACTGCGGGTCACCCTGACCGACGGAGCGACCCATGTGAAGGACTCCTCGGACACGGCGTTCCGTACGGCCGGCCGACTCGGTCTCCGCGAGGCCCTGCGCGCCTGCGCGATGGTCCTGCTGGAGCCGGTGGTCGAGGTCACGGTCACCGTGCCCGAGGACGCGGTCGGCGGCGTGCTCGGCGATCTCGCCGCCCGGCGCGGCCGGGTGACCGGCTCGGTCACCCGCGCGGGCGCGGCGGTCGTCACCGCCACCGTCCCGCTGGCCGAACTGTTCGGCTACGCGACCCGGTTGCGCAGCCGAACCCAGGGCCGGGGCACCTTCACGGCCCGTCCCACCGGTTACGCACCGGCGCCGGTCGCGGCACCGACGCGGTAGGGCCCGGCACCGGCCCCTCCCCGCCATGCCCGAGGGGAGGGGCCGGGCCGGTCACTGCCGCCGCCCGGCCGCCGGTTCCGGTGGCCGGGCGGTATCCATGGCCCGGCCACCACTGCCCCCGGCTCCGCGCCCGGGGCGGCGGCGACGCCGGCGTGCTGGTGCTCGCTCGCCGAACCACTGTGCCCGACAGTGACGAGGGACCGGGCCCATCGCCTAGGAGGGGGCGCCCCGCACGGCCCAGGCCACCGGCTCCGCGCCCGCGCCGCTACGGGTACGACACCACTGCGCCGCTACGGGTACGACACCACCGTCGACGGCACCGTGGACGTCCCCGACGTCGGCGCCCCCGTGTCGTTGATCACCCGCTCGTACTGCCCGTTGCCGCCGAGTGAGACCACGAGCAGGTCGTGGAAGCGCACCCCCGGCCGGTCGGGCGCCGAGAAGCCGTGGTGCTGGACGATGGTCGGGTCGACGTTGTAGTAGCAGTAGCTGCCCAGGCCCCAGCCCTCGTGGGCCGTGACGCCGTCCCCGACCCGGTAGGCCGCGTACCCCTTGACCGAACCGTTCTGGATCGCGGCCTGGTTCGGGGCGTCGTACGCCTTCTCGTTCTGGTAGAAGATCGTGCGGCCGCGCTCGCCGAACCACTGCACGTCGTACTTGTTGAAGTGCTCCACGAACAGCCCGGTCGCCAGCACGTCGTGGCCGTTGACGACCACGCCGTAGTCCGCGCGGTTGGTCTCCCAGCCGACGCCGTCGCCGTGGTCGGCGCGCCAGACCCAGGTGTGGTCGACGATGGTGTGACGGCTGTTGACGACCATGCTGGTGGTGGCTTTGCCGGGGCCCGCGCCGCCGATGCGGACGAACACGTCCTGGACGGTGGTGGGGTTGGCGGAGTGGTCCCGGGAGGCGCCGCGCGGGCCGATCTCCAGCAGGGTGTTGGAGTTGACCGGCCCGGCGTCGACGAGGAACCCGGCCAGACGGACGCCGTCGACGTCGGCGACCTTCAGCGCGGTGACGCCGTTGTCGGGAATGAGCGTGGCGTAGCCGAGGCCGAGCACGACGGTGCCGGCCCGGTCGACCCGCACCGGCTGGTCGAGGTGGTAGATGCCGGGCGTGAGCAGCAGGTGGAGCCCCTGGGCCAGCGCCTGGTTGAGCGTGGCCGCGGAGACTCCCGGCTTGGCGACGTAGAAGCGCGACAGCGGCAGTGAGGTGCCCCGCGGGGTGCCGTTGCCCCAGGTGACGCCCCGGGCGTCGGTCCGCTTCTCGGGCAGGAACACCCGGTACTCCCCGCCGCTGAGGTGGAGGAACGGCTTCTCTCGGGAGACCGGAGTCGTGGCCAGCGTGGTGTACGGCGGGTTCGGGAAGCCCTGGGCGGGGGCGCCCTCGACGCCGGAGAACACCATGTTCCACACGCCGTTGAGCCAGCCGCCGATCGCGCTGTCCCGGGTGTACCACTGCTGCTGCGAGTAGGGCTGCACCTGGCCGTCGATCCGGCTGTCGGCGATGTAACCTCCGCTGGACCAGCCGTAACCGCTCGGGGCGAGGTTCAGGTTGCCGCGGACGTGCATCCGGCGGAACGGGGCCGCCTGCGAGACCGCCCAGCGGTTGGTGCCGTTGACGGGGACGACCGCGAGGTTCTCCGCCGAACGCCAGAAGTTCTGCGTGGCATTGCCTCCGAACCAGCCCGCGTCGACGGTGATGTCGCCGTTGATGGTGGTGTCGTCGGGGGAGAGGCCGAGGCCGGAGATCGAGGTGTAGAAGCCGATCTGCGCGTTGAGACCGTGGTAGGTGCCGGGCTTGAACAGCAGTTGGTAGCGGCCGGTGCCGAACTGGGCCGACTCCTGCTGCCGGAAGATCTCGTCGAGTCTGCCCTGGATGTTCGGTGTGGACGGGTCGAAGACCACCACGTTCGGGCCGAGGTCGCCACCGCCGGGCAGGGCGCGGGGCCTCTTGCGCACGGGCCGCCTGCCGCCGGGCGCTGCGGCGGGAGCGGAGGTGGCCGAGGCCGTCCCGGGCAGCGCCGCGAGCGCGGAGGCCGTAGCGGCGGCGGTAGTGACGGTGGTAGCGACGGCGCCGAGCACGGCCCGGCGGCCGGGGCCGGGCAGGGGGGATGACGGGGAGTCAGCAGGCATGGGGCGGCTCTCCTGGTTCAGGAAGTGAACGGAGTGGGGTGCGGGGAGCGCTCTCTCGCCGCTGAATGGTTCATCCGTGGAACAGATGCGTCAAGGGGTCCGGCGAGAGTTCCAAGAGTGTGTCCAAACCCTTGACGGGACTGCCTTCCGGGGATTAACTCACGTCCTAAATTAAGCCATGACGGCTCCCTCGCGACGGGGGAGGCGTACCCCCGTACTCCCGGAAGGGCCAGGAGCAGCCATGCGCAGCATCCGAGCCGCGGCGGCAGGCGCCGTCACACTGTCACTCGCCCTCGCGGCCACGGCCTGCGGAGGCGGCTCCGCGACCGGCGGCGGGTCGAACGACTCGCCCAGGACGCTCACCTACTGGGCGTCCAACCAGGGCGCCAGCATCGAGGTCGACAAGAAGGTCCTCCAGCCCGAACTCGACAAGTTCGAGCGGCAGACCGGCATCAAGGTGAAGCTGGAGGTCGTCCCCTGGTCGGACCTGCTGAACCGGATCCTCACCGCCACCACCTCCGGCCAGGGCCCGGACGTGCTCAACATAGGCAACACCTGGAGCGCCTCGCTCCAGGCCACCGGTGCGCTGCTGCCCTGGGACGCCAAGAACTTCGACAAGATCGGCGGCAGGGACCGCTTCGTCGACTCGGCGCTCGGCTCGACGGGCGCCGAGGGCGAGGACCCGGCGGCGGTGCCGCTGTACTCGATGGCGTACGCGCTCTACTACAACAAGAAGATGTTCGCCGACGCGGGCATCCCGAAGCCGCCGGCCACCTGGGACGAGCTCGTCGCCGACGGGAAGAAGCTGTCCAGGGACGGCAAGTGGGCCCTGGGCATGGAGGGTTCGAACCCGTCGGAGAACATCCACCACGCCTTCGTCTTCGCCAAGCAGCACGGCGCCGACTTCTTCACCGCCGACGGCAAGGCCGACTTCACGAGCGACGGGACCGTCGCCGCGGTCAAGCAGTACGTCGACCTCATGGCCAAGGACAAGGTCATCGCGCCGGGCAACGCCGAGTACGCGCAGAACCAGTCCGTCAGCGACTTCGCCAAGGGCAGGACGGCGATGCTGCTGTGGCAGTCAGCCTCCGCCAACCTCGAGTCGCAGGGCATGAGCAAGGACGACTACGGCATCGCCCCCGTGCCCGTGCAGTCCGGCACCCCCGGTAGCGGCAAGCAGGTCAACTCGATGGTCGCGGGCATCAACCTGGCCGTCTTCAAGAACACCGACAACACCGACGGCGCCACGAAGTTCGTGAAGTTCATGACGAGCGACACCGAGCAGAGGATCCTCAACAAGGCCTACAGCACGATCCCGCCGGTCAAGTCGGCCCAGTCGGACGCCGCCTTCGCCACCCCGGCCAACACCGTCCTCAAGGACACCCTCGCGAAGAGCGCCGTGGCACTGCCGCAGGTGGCCGACGAGTCCCAGTTCGAGACGGCGGTAGGCACGGCCGTCAAGAGCCTGTTCGCCGACGCGGCCGCCGGGCGCCCGGTGACCACCGGCTCGGTGAAGGCGGCCCTGGAGAAGGCCCAGCAGCAGATGCCGGCGGCCTGACCGACATGACGACCACTGCCCAGGCCGAGAGGCCGGCGGTCCGCAAGAGCCCGCCCGGCACGGCGCGCGGCCCCCGCCGCCCCACCGGGCGGATCCGCCGCGCGGGCCTGCCCTACCTGCTGCTCCTGCCCGCCCTGCTCCTCGAACTCCTCGTCCACCTGGTGCCGATGGTGATCGGCATCGTCATGAGCTTCAAGGAGCTCACGCAGTTCTACATCCGCGACTGGGGCGCCGCCCCCTGGTCCGCCCTCGACAACTACAAGGTCTCGGTGGACTTCGACGCCCCGGTCGGAGAGGCGCTGCTCCACTCGTTCCTCGTCACCGTGGCCTTCACCCTGCTGTCGGTCGGCCTGTGCTGGCTGATCGGCACGGCCGCGGCGGTGTTCATGCAGGACACCTTCCGGGGCCGGGGCCTGCTGCGGGCGCTGTTCCTCGTCCCGTACGCGCTGCCGGTCTACGCGGCCGTCATCACCTGGGTGTTCATGTTCCAGCACGACAACGGCCTGGTGAACCACGTGCTGCACGACCAGCTGGGCCTCACCGACAAGCGGTCCTTCTGGCTGATCGGCGACAACAGCTTCATCGCGCTGCTGACGGTGTCGGTGTGGAAGGGCTGGCCGTTCGCGTTCCTCATCGTCATGGCCGGCCTGCAGAACATCCCACGCGAGCTGTACGAGGCCGCCGCCCTGGACGGTGCCGGTGTGTGGCAGCAGATCCGCCGCATCACCCTGCCGTCGCTGCGCCCGGTCAACCAGGTCCTGGTCCTCGTCCTGTTCCTGTGGACGTTCAACGACTTCAACACGCCGTTCGTGCTGTTCGGCAGGACCGCGCCGGAGGCCGCCGACCTCATCTCGGTGCACATCTACCAAGCGTCGTTCGTCACCTGGAACTTCGGCACGGGTTCCGCGATGTCCGTCCTGCTGCTGCTGTTCCTGCTGCTGGTCACGGGCGGGTACCTCGCCCTCACCTCGCGCGGACGGAGGACCGCCCCATGACCACGTCCCCCATGACCACATCCTCCACGACCACGTCCCCCATGGCCCCGCCCCGCTCGTTCCTGTGGTCCCGGCGGATCTTCCTCACCCTGCTGACGGGCTTCGTGCTGGTCCCGGTGTACGTCATGGTCTCCAGCTCGCTGAAGCCCCTGGCCGACGTGACGGGCACGTTCCGCTGGCTGCCGAGCGAGCTGACCCTCCGCCCGTACATCGACATCTGGTCGACGGTCCCGCTGGCGCGCTACTTCGTCAACTCCCTGGTGGTGGCGGGCGCGGCGACGGTCTGCTCGGTCGTCATCGCGGTCTTCTCGGCCTACGCCGTCAGCCGTTACGACTTCCGGGGCAAACGCGTCTTCACCGTCACCGTGTTGTCGACGCAGATGTTCCCGGGCATCCTCTTCCTGCTCCCGCTGTTCCTGATCTACGTCAACATCGGCAACGCGACGGGCATCGCCCTGTTCGGCTCGCGCGGCGGTCTGATCCTCACCTACCTCACCTTCTCCCTGCCGTTCTCGATCTGGATGCTGATCGGCTACTTCGACTCGGTGCCGCGCGACCTGGACGAGGCGGCCCTGGTCGACGGCTGCGGCCCGCTCGGCGCGCTGTTCCGGGTCGTCGTCCCGGCGGCCGTGCCCGGCATCATCGCGGTCGCCGTCTACGCCTTCATGACCGCCTGGGGCGAGGTGCTGTTCGCCTCGGTGATGACCAACGACACCACCCGCACCCTCGCCGTCGGACTCCAGGGCTACTCCACCCTCAACGACGTGTACTGGAACCAGATCATGGCCGCCTCGCTGGTCGTCAGCGTCCCCGTGGTCGCGGGCTTCCTACTGCTCCAGCGCTACCTCGTGGCCGGCCTGACGGCGGGTGCCGTCAAGTGACCGACTCGCCCGTTCTCGAAGGGACTTCCGTGACCATCGACCTCGCCGCACTCCCGCACGACTTCCTGTGGGGCACGGCCACCTCGGCGTACCAGATCGAGGGAGCCGTGGCGGAGGACGGCCGCTCGCCGTCCATCTGGGACACGTTCTCGCACACCCCTGGGAAGACCGCCGGCGGCGACAACGGCGATGTCGCCTGCGACCACTACCACCGCTGGCGCGAGGACATCGGCCTGATGCGCCGGCTCGGCGTGAACGCCTACCGCCTCTCGGTGGCCTGGCCGCGCGTCGTCCCGGGCGGCGACGGCCCCGTCAACCCCAAGGGCCTCGCCTTCTACGACGAGTTGATCGACGGCCTGCTGGAGGCGGGCATGACCCCGTCCGTCACCCTCTACCACTGGGACCTGCCGCAGGCGCTCCAGGACCGGGGCGGCTGGCCGGAGCGCGACACGGCCCACGCGTTCGCCGAGTACGCCTCGGTCGTCGCCGAGCGTCTCGGCGACCGCGTCACCCACTGGGCCACCCTCAACGAGCCTCTGTGCTCGGCGTGGATCGGCCACCTCGAGGGCAAGATGGCCCCCGGCCTGACGGACCTCACCGCCGCCGTCCGCGCCTCCTACCACCTGCTGCTCGGCCACGGGCTGGCCACCCGGGCGATCCGCGCGGCGGCCCCGGCGGCGCAGGTCGGCATCGTCAACAACCTCTCCACCATCCATCCCGCCACCGACCGCCCCGAGGACATCGCCGCCGCCCGCCGCATGGACGGCCACACCAACCGCTGGTGGCTCGACCCGGTGCACGGCAGGGGCTTCCCGGCGGACATGCGCGAGCTCTACGGCGTCGAACTCCCGGAGCGGCCGGGCGACTCGGCGGCCATCGCCGCCCCGCTGGACTGGCTGGGCCTGAACTACTACTTCCCGCAGACCGTCGCCGACGATCCCCGAGGCCCGGCGCCGTACGCCCGGGCCGTCCGCCGCGACGGCGTCCCGCGCACCGGCATGGACTGGGAGATCGACGCGAGCGGCATCGAGGCACTCCTGCTGCGGCTCACCGACGACTACGGGGCCCGCAGGCTGTACGTCACGGAGAACGGCTCGGCCTACCCCGACACCGTCCGCCCCGACGGCACGGTCGACGACCCCGAGCGGCAGGACTACCTGCTGGGCCACCTCGCGGCCTGCGCGTCCGCCGCCCGCAAGGGGGTCCCGCTGGCCGGCTACTTCGCCTGGTCACTGCTGGACAACTTCGAGTGGGCGTACGGCTACGAGAAGCGGTTCGGGCTCGTGCACGTGGATTACGCGACGCAGAAGCGCACGATCAAGGGCACGGGGCATCGGTACGCCGATGTCGTCCGGGCCCATCGGACTCAGGCGCGCGAGGCGGCCTGAGAGACGACGGTCCGCCGGAGCTCCTGCCCGGAGCTCCGGCATGCTCATCAAAGCCTTCCAGCGCCTCGAGCCCGGTGTCCGCGTCTGCGACGGCGCTCACTCCCCACCCGGGCAACGCGCTGCGCTCAGCAGCCGAGGCGGAGGCCGGCGGCGCCGCCCAGCCCAACGCGACGGCTGCCGCCGTCAGTGCGGCGATATCGCGCAACCTGGTGTTCCACCGGCCGGTCCCCTTGGCCGGGCGGTCTTCGACTATGGATGACCTGGCCACGTCTTCCCCCTGTTCGCTGTGCAGTTGTTCGGCGCACCGGTCGGGTGCGCGGGCCGCACGGCGGCGCCGTCCGCTGGTCAGGCGGCCGGTGCGGTCGGTGCGGCCGCAAGATCATGCAAAGGGTCGCGCGCCTCAGTCCATTCTCGTGAGGGAGGTCTGAGGGAGGTCAACGGGGGCTCTCCCAGGCGCAAGACGGCAGACGGAGACGACAGTTATCGTGTGTGCTGTAGATCACTCGCACGGTGGGGGCGGCAGCATGGGGCTGGCAAACGACAAGATCATCTCTCAGGTCGAGAACCTGCTGCGGGGAAGTGTCGTCATTCCTTCCATCCAGCGCGACTTCGTCTGGATGAGGCCCGATGTACGCGACCTCTTCGATTCCCTCTACCGCGGCTACCCGGTCGGTGCCCTGCTGCTGTGGAAGACCAGTCTGACCGTCCCCTTCAAGACCGCTGCCGTCGTGCAGACCGACAAGTCGATGCACCAGCCTCTCTATCTGCTGGACGGGCAGCAGCGGTTGACCTCGCTCGCCTGGGTCTACCGGCCCGAGTCCAAGGCTGACGGCCGGCTCATCGATCTGCGCTTCGACGTGCGCACCGAGGAGTTCGTCAACCCGAGCGCCGTACAGCGCAAGGACCCGCTCCTGATTCCGGTATCGACGCTGCTGCAGGAAAACGTGCAGTTCTATCAGGTCCTGCACAAGGCGGGGGTGCCGTTCGACGATCCGAACTTCGACGCGTGGACGCAGCGGATGCAGAAGGTGAACAACATCCGGCATCACCAGATCGCGGTCATCACCTATGAGTCCGACGACTACGAGGAGGTCGCCGAGCTCTTCGCCCGCCTCAACAAGGGCGGCCGACGGCTGTCCAAGGGCGATCTCGTGTACAGCGCCATCGCGGCCCGCTGGGCCGACGGCCTGGACACCATGGACTCCTTCCACCAGGAACTGCGGGACAGCAACTTCGCCCTCAACAGGGAAGCCGTCCTGCGCCTCATGAGTCTCCTCGCGGGAACCGGAGCTCATCACATCAAGCTCATCGGGGCCGAGGTGGACGAAGCCGCGCTGAAGGAGGCCTGGCAGGACACCGAAAGGGCCCTGCGCTTCGCCATCGACTTCCTGAAGGGTGAGTGCTCGATCCCCCGGTCCGAAATCCTCTCGTCGCCGAACGTCGCGATCGTGCCCGCACTGCTGCTGCACCACCGGGACGGCAAGTTGCGTCCGGGAGAGGCCCAGCTGTTGCGCCGCTGGGTCTACACGGCGATGGCGTTCAGCCACTACTCCCTCCAGGTGGAGGGCAAGCTGGATGCCGAGGCCAGACTGGTCAAGTCACGCGAGGGTGAGGACCTGTTCGCCGAGCTCATCCGACGGGCCTCCGGCACCAGGTCGTTGGACAGCGCCCTGCACCCGAGGGATCTGGAGCAGAAGTACTCCACGCATCCCTTCTTCAAGCTCCTTTACATCGCCGCGCTGCGGGGCACGGCACGGGACTGGGCGA
Organism: Streptomyces sp. NPDC050674; assembly: GCF_040654575.1. Lineage (NCBI taxonomy): Bacteria > Bacillati > Actinomycetota > Actinomycetes > Kitasatosporales > Streptomycetaceae > Streptomyces > Streptomyces sp. NPDC050674. The sequence continues at coordinate 671,690 of NZ_JBFAIG010000001.1, read as the reverse complement.
CCAACATCGCCATCAGTGACCAGCCGATGAACACGGGTGCCAACATCGAGTTCCACCACGTGTTCCCGCGCGCCCGGGTGCAGGGAACGTACGCGAAGGAGGAGTGGAACAGCCTTGCCAACCTGGCCTTCATCACGGGCCAGACCAACAAGATGATCTCCTCGAGGCTGCCCGCCCAGTACATGGCGGAGATCGCCTCGGAACGCCTGGCGGAACAGTGGATCCCCGAAGAGCCGGAGCTGTGGTCCCTCGACCGCTTCCCCGACTTCCTGGCCGCACGCCGGCGTTTGCTGGCCAACGTCCTCAACGAGCTGCTGGGGCTTCCCCGCTACGGCACGCAGGCCGCGCACCGGGACACCGACGAGCTGCCCGCCGACGAGGAGCTGATCGCGGAGGACCCGGGCGCGCCCACGCTTGTCGGAGCGGAGATCCGAGAACTCCGCACCGAGCAGGGTGTCGAGGTCCATGCGATCTACGAAGGCCGGCGCGTCGACGCCTATTACGACCCCTCCTCCCGCGTCGTGAGAATCCCCTCCGGTCCGGGGCGTGGCGAGTACGAGACTCCGAGCGGGGCGGCGGTTGCCGTGGTGCACGCCCTCAACCCACAGGTGAACCCGAACCGCAACGGCTGGTCGTTCTGGACTGTCACTGCCACGGGGCAGTTGCTGCAGAGCATCCGGTAACAGCGGAAGCGGGCCGGACACCTTACACGCTCCGCGGGATCGCAGCCTAAGGATGCCGCGGACCAGTGCGTGCGTCCCAGGACGGAGAACCACGCGCCTGAGCCGAGGAAGTGGAGACCCCTGCCGCCGCCGGCCCCGTGCCCACCCAGTACGCGAACAGTCCGGTGGCGAGGGGGCCGTCGAGGTGGGGTGCCAGGTGATTCCCGGCTGCTACGCCTGAACGGCGGCCGTCGTGGGGTCTTCCCCGGCCCCGAAGCCCGGCACGGGCCCGGTGAGGTCCGGGTCGCCGAACTCCGCGCGCAGGGCCTGGAATGCGGTCACCTTGTCCGCGCCGAAGCGGCGGACGTGGGCGGCGTACTCGTCGGCGGTGAGGTACACCGACGGCCGGGACTTGGTGTGGAACTTGTCCGCGTACATCACCAGCCTCTCCTCCTCCGTCACCGCCACGTAGTCGGCGGGCGGCAGGGGCAGCCCCTGGCTCACGATGTCCTGCCGTGTGAGCCCCACTCCGGTGTGGTGGGAGCAGAAGCGGCGGAGGGTCTCGGGGAAGCCCTCCGCCTGGAGGATCTCGTGGCCGAGCAGGCCGTGCCGGATGTAGTTGCGGTGGTCCAGGCGCCCCTCGTCGTCGTAGAGGCGGTAGACGCCGATGTCGTGCAGGAGGCAGCCGGCGCGGACCAGGTCGGCGTCGAGGTGGGCCAGACGGGGCGCCGCGAGGAGCTGCTCGGCGATTCCCCAGACGGTCTCGCAGTGCGTGTGGACGAGGCTGAACGCCTCCGAGGTGGGCGCGTACTTCTCGTGCAGCGCTTGGATCTCTGCGGGGCCCGGAATGCTCACCGGAGGAGCGTAACAACCGCCCGTGCCGCTCGGTCGGCCAGTTCCCGCGCCGCCGGTTTTCACGCGATGGGGTGGTGCCACCGAGCAGTGGGCACGGGTCGGCTGCGCGGGCCGTTCGAGCTGGTGACGGGGACTTCCCGTCCACCATCACGACTTCATCGGAGCACCCCATGGGCCTGCACTTCCATCGCAACCCCGACGGCACGACGACCGGGCGCAACGAGGCCAACGGCTTCACCGTGACGCTCGCCGACGCGGAAGAGGTCAAGCGGCAGTTGTACGAGGACGCCGGGTGGGAGTACACGCCCCCACCGCCTCCGGTTCCGCCCGGGTTCCATCGGTTCTCCCTGGTGCACGAGGAGTTCCGGGCCATGGGTTTCGGGGACGAGAGGTATGCGGGGGTGCGGGCGCGTCCTCCTCAGGGGTGCGTGCCGGTCGACCGGGGGTGCTTGGTCCTGGAGTGCGAGCGGCCGGGGAAGACGCTCATGGACGCCGTCGCCGGTACCGTCGCGGAGGTCCGCCGGGAGCACGGGCTGGTGATGAACAGCCTGGGTGTCGAGAGGCCCCAGGAATGGTTCGACGCGGACAACAAGGACGGTCACGCGGCGAAGATCGCGGCACACCTCGTGCTGATGGCCGCCGACCGCGCCAGACTGCTCGGCTACGGGCGCAAGGACGTGGTCCGGCTGCTCGACGCCACGGGGATCGAGTAGCCGGAGACACCGGTCACCGCCTCCGGCGGTGGAAATCCGGTTGTCCGGGGCGCCGTCCGCTGACAGGGTCGCGCGCATGCCCGCCTTCTCCGCTCCTGACGGCACCACCCTCGCCTACCACGTCATGGGGGAGGGGCCACCGCTGGTCTGCCTGCCCGGTGGGCCCATGCAGGACTCCGTCTATCTGGGGGACCTGGGTGGGCTGACGGCGCACCGCACCCTGATCCGGCTGGATCTGCGGGGCACGGGGCGGTCCGCGGTGCCGAGTGACACGGCGTCCTACCGCTGCGACCGGCTGGTCGGCGATGTCGAGGCGCTGCGGGCGGAACTGGGCCTGGAGCGGATGGACCTGCTCGGTCACTCCGCCGGGGCGAACCTGGCCGTGCTGTACGCGGCCCGCCATCCCCGGCGGGTGGGACGGCTCGCGCTCGTCACGCCCAGCGTGTTCGCCGTCGGCCTCGACATCACGGCCGAGGACCGGCTGGAGACGGCCCGACTGCGCCGGGACGAACCGTGGTTCGCACCGGCGTACGCGTCCCTGGAGGCGATCACCTCGGGCCGTGCCGCTCCCACCGACTGGGAAGCCGTCGCGCCCTTCTGGTTCGGCCGCTGGGACGAGGAGGCCCGGGCATTCCGCGCTGCGGAGCAGGAGCAGCGCAACGGCGAGGCCGCGGCCCTGTACGCCTCGGAGGGTGCCTTCGACCCCGGCGCGACGCGTGCCGCTCTCGCCGCGTCGCCCTCGTCGGTGCTCGTCGTCGCGGGGGAGTACGACATCGCCGCGCCGGTGCGCGTGATGAAGGAGTACGCCGGGCTGTTCCGGCGCGCCGAACTCGTCGTGCTGAGCGGGGCGGGGCACTTCCCGTGGCGGGACGGGGCGCGGGCGTTCGTGACGGCCCTGACGGGCTTCTCGGCTCAGGTGCCCGATCCGCTGCCCGGGACGTAACCCGGGTCCACCTGCGCCGCGAGGTCCTGGCCCGTCCGCGCGTCCGCCCAGGCGTGGACGTTGCGCAGGTGGAACTCGACCGCGTGGCGGTGGAGCCGGTCCCAGTCGCGCGGCAGGGAGTCGACCGTGTCGCGCAGGACCCCGAGGGCGTGGCGGTTGTGCGGCTCCAGCGACGCCAGCGCGTCCGGGCCGGACTCGGTACGGCCCTGCTCTGCCGCGCGCACCCAGGGAGAGTGCACCAGGTGGGTCAGCAGGTCGTCGCCCACCTGCTCCTTGAGGAAGAGCAGGTCGTCCTCGCAGGTGACCTTGTTGCCGACGACCGCGACACGGATGCCGAACTGCTCCGCGTGGTCACGGTACTGGCGGTACACCGAGACGCCCTTGCGGGTGGGCTCGGCCACCAGGAACGTGATGTCGAAGCGGGTGAACAGTCCCGAGGCGAAGGCGTCCGCGCCCGCCGTCATGTCGACCACGACGTACTCGCCGGGGCCGTCCAGCAGGTGCCCGAGGTAGAGCTCCACCGCGCCGAGCTTGGAGTGGTAGCAGGCCACGCCCAGGTCCGACTCGTCGAACTCGCCCGTGACCATCAGCGGGACACCGCCCGCCCGGCCGACGTGCCGGGCGTGCAGCTCGTCGTCGCCCAGTGGTCGGAGCAGGCGGGAACCGCGGCCGGGCGGGGTCGTCTTGATCATCGCCTCGGGGGAGGCGATGCGGGGGTTCGTGCCGCGAAGGCAGGCCTTGATGTCGGCCAGGTGCGCGCCCAGGGGAGGCGCGGACACCTCCGCACCGCCGAGCGCCTCGGCGAGGTGCTGGTTGATGTCGCCGTCGATGGCGAGGACCGGGGCGCCGGAGCGTGCCAGGTGGCGGGAGAAGAGCGCCGACAAGGTGGTCTTGCCGCTGCCGCCCTTGCCGACGAACGCGACCCTCACGATCGCTCCGCCTTTTTGAAAATGGATGTCATGTGGCTAGGTTTAGGGAGTGCTCCCCGCCGGTGTCAAATCGCCTACTCCGTACGGGACGGGTGGTCACCCGCAGGCGGGGATCACCCTCGCCGCCTACGGCGACCGGCCCGAGCTGCCCGAGGTCGCCCGGGCCGCGCAACAGCGGCTCCGGACGTCGTACGGGGTCGAGCCGTACGCCCCGGACGCAGGTGGAGCGGCGGCGGCGAGCGGGCCCTGGCGGATGCCGGGGCGCGTCGCCGGCCGGCTGGATCAGGCGGGCAGCCTCGTGTCGATCACACAGCTGATCTCGACGAGCTGCCCGGGGAAGGTCAGTTCGGTGACGCCCAGGGCCGTGCTGACCGGGCGGTGGGTGCCGAAGTAGGCCCGGTTGCCCTTCGCGACCGCCTCGGCGTGGCGCACGAGGTCCACGACGTACAGCGTCTGCGAGACGATCTGGTTGCGGGTGGCGCCGTAGTGGGCCAGCACCTTGTCGAGGTTGGCGTACGTCTTCCCGAGCTGGGCGGCGAGGCCGTCCTCGGCATGGAAGACGCCCGACTCGTCGAACGACAGCTGCCCGGAGACATGGATCAGCTCGCCGGACCTGATCGCCTGCGTGTAGCCGAAGTGGCCTTCGGCGGGGATGCTGTGATCGAAGACATCGAGCGTGGTCATGGTGGGCGCTCCTTCCGTCGAGCACGGACCGTGCTCTCTTGCGGTTACTCGGAAACCGTAGGAGAGTGAACGCCGACCTGGAAGAACGCACTTTTCAGTGACTGGGGAACCCGATGGTGACCAAGCAGTTAAGAGACCTGCCGGAGAACGCGGACCTGCGGAAGGCGGATTCCCTGGCACGCGAGATCTTCTCGGACGTCGCGAACAAATGGGCGTTGCTGATCATCGAGGCGCTCGGGGAACGCACCCTGCGCTTCAGCGAGTTGCGCGACGAGGTCGAGGGCGTCAGCCACAAGATGCTCACGCAGAACCTGCGGATGCTGGAGCGCAACGGCCTGGTCGACCGGAAGGTGCACCCCACCGTGCCGCCGAAGGTCGAGTACACGCTGACCGAACCGGGGCGGGCCCTGCGCGCCACGGTCGACGCGATCTGCGGCTGGACCCACCGCTACCTGGGCCATATCGAGGCGGCCCGCGACCGGTTCGGCTCCTGACCGGCCGGGGCGGCCGGGGGTCAGCCGGCGACCAGCTCGCGCACCTGCCGCGGGGCCGGACTCTGCTCGACCCGCGAGGTGCGGTACAGCCACAGCACGTCCCGCCCGAACGACCACACCAGCAGACCCAGTGCCAGGGCCGCGACCCCGAAGTTGGCGGCGTACGGCAGGAGATCGGCGCCCGCGAGGAGCAGCAGCACGCCTTGGAGCGCGGCGACGGTCTTGCGGGCGGTGCTCGGCGGGAGCGCGGCCGTCAGCCAGGGCCAGACGCGGGCGGCGGCCACGAAGACATACCGCATGCCGCCGATCAGCAGCACCCACGGGCCCAGGGCCATCGACACGTACACACTCAGCACCAGGATGAGGAACGCGTCGACCTCCATGTCGAAGCGCGCCCCGAGCGGGGTCGAGGTGCCGGTGCGGCGGGCCACCTTGCCGTCGACGCCGTCGAGGATCAGCGCCACCGCCGTCAGGCCGACGAACAGCGACACGGGCGGTGAGCTCTCGAAGGAGTCGGCGACCAGCGCGGTGACCCCGCCGACGAGGGTGGCCCGGCCGAGGGTGACCCGGTTCGCCGCCCCGAAGGAGCGCAACCGGGAGCGGTGCAGGGCCCGGGAGAGCACCGCCCAGGTGGCGAACGCGAACGCGAGGCCGGTCAGCCAGCCCGCCGGCCCCATCCCGATCGCCGTGCCGATCAGGGCCAGCAGCAGCACCTGCACGCCCGCCCCCAGGGCGGTCTCCTGCTGGACGAGCCTCGCGTCGTACGTGTTGTTCAGGGCCACCGAACACCCTCCGGCCGTGTGACAGAGTCGATCAACGCCGCTACGTTGTGCGCGGCCTGTGCACCCCTCGGTACGCAAGCGGCTTCCCGATCGTTCAGGAGGACTTCGATGAAGGACACGGCACGTGCGTTCTGGATCGACTCGCCCGGGCAGGGCGCCCTCCGGGACGTCGACCTGCCGGTGCCCGGCGCGGACGAGGTGCTGGTCCGCACGCTGTTCTCGGGCGTCAGCCGCGGCACCGAGACGCTCGTCTTCCGCGGCGGTGTGCCCGTCAGCCAGCACACGGCCATGCGCGCGCCGTTCCAGGAAGGCGACTTCCCGGGCCCCGTGAAGTACGGCTACCTCAACGTCGGCGTGGTGGAGGAGGGGCCCGGGGAGCTCACCGGCCGCACGGTGTTCTGCCTCTACCCGCACCAGACCCGCTACGTCGTCCCGGCCTCGGCGGTCACCCCCGTCCCGGACACCGTGCCCGCCGAACGGGCCGTGCTCGCCGGGACCGTGGAGACCGCCGTGAACGCCCTGTGGGACGCCGCGCCCCTGATCGGCGACCGCATCGCCGTGGTCGGCGGCGGCATGGTCGGCTGCTCGGTCGCCGCCCTCCTCGCCCGCTTCCCCGGCGTCCACGTCCAGCTCGTCGACGCCGACCCGTCCCGCGCGAAGATCGCCGAGGCGCTCGGTGTCGGCTTCGCCACCCCGCAGGACGCCGACGGGGACCGCGACCTGGTCGTGCACGCCAGCGCCACGGAAGCGGGCCTCGCACGGTCCCTCGAACTCCTCACCGCCGAGGGCACCGTCCTCGAACTGAGCTGGTACGGCGACCGGAAGGTCAGCCTTCCGCTCGGCGAGGCCTTCCACTCCCGGCGGCTGGTCATCCGCAGCAGCCAGGTCGGCACCGTCTCCCCGGCCCGCCCCCACCGCACCTACGCCGACCGGCTCGCGGTCGCCCTGGACCTGCTGGCCGACCCCGCGCTCGACGCCCTCATCACCGGTGAGTCCGCCTTCGAGGACCTGCCGGACGTGCTGCCCAGGCTCGTCTCGGGCGACATCCCCGCGCTGTGCCACCGCGTCCGTTACGACGAGAGCGCCTGACCTGAGAAAAGACGAGAGCGCCTGACCTGAGAAAAGACGTACGGAAGGCTGAACAAGGGAAGGGAAGGAGCCGTACTACTCGGCATCCCCGGCACCCGGAGCGGGGAGCAGACGCGCCGCACCTGGAGGGTCGTCCGTTGTTCAGCATCACCGTCCGCGATCACATCATGATCGCCCACAGCTTCCGTGGCGACGTCTTCGGACCTGCCCAGCGCCTCCACGGCGCCACGTTCCTGGTGGACGCCACCTTCCGGCGCGAACAGCTGGACGAGGACAACATCGTCGTCGACATCGGGCTGGCCACCCAGGAACTGGGCGCGGTCGTCAGCGAGCTGAACTACCGCAACCTCGACAACGAGCCCGACTTCGCCGGAGTCAACACCTCCACGGAGTTCCTCGCCAAGGTCATCGCCGACCGGCTCGCCGAGCGCATCCACAAGGGGGCGCTGGGCGAGGGCGCCAAGGGCATCGCGGGCCTCATGGTCACCCTGCACGAGTCGCACATCGCCTGGGCGAGTTACGAGCGTGCGCTGTGACCGACACGACGATCGAACGGCCCGGGCAGCCCGGGCCGGCGCCGGCACGGCTGAATTATGTTCCCGTGCAGCACGCCTCCCTGAAGAACGCCGAGATCATCCCCATGTCCCTGCGCACCGTGCACTTCGTGCTGCCGGGCGGCGTCGACGACCCGTCGGCACCCAGCGGTGGCAACGCCTACGACCGGCGCGTGTGCCTGGACCTGCCCGGCTTCGGCTGGCAGGTGACCAAGCACGCCGTGGCCGGTGACTGGCCCCGGCCGGCAGCCGGCGCCCGCACGGAACTCGCCCGCACCCTGAGCGCCTTGCCCGACGGGGCCGTGGTCCTGCTCGACGGGCTGGTGGCCTGCGGTGTGCCGGAGGTCGTGGTGCCCGAGGCGGAACGGCTGCGCATGGCCGTCCTCGTCCACCTGCCGCTCGGCGACGAGACCGGCCTCGACGCGGCCGTGGCCGCCGAACTGGACGCCAGGGAACGGACGGTGCTGCGCGCGGTGCCGGCGGTGATCGCCACCAGCGACTGGGCCGTCCGCCGTCTGGTCTCCCACCACGGCCTGCCCCCCGAGCGGGTCCACGTCGCCGCCCCCGGCGCCGACATCGCGCCGCTCGCCCCCGGAACCGACGGCGTGTCGCGCCTGCTGTGCGTGGCCGCCGTGACCCCGCGCAAGGGCCAGCACCGGCTGGTCGAGGCGCTGGCCAGGGTGGCCGACCTGCCGTGGAGCTGTGTGTGCGTCGGCGGTCTGACCCAGGACCCGGAGTACGTCGCCCATCTGCGGTCGCTCATCGCCGAGCACGGGCTCCAGGACCGGCTGGAGCTGGCCGGGCCCAAGTCCGGCGCCGCGCTGGACGCCAGCTACGCCACCGCCGACCTGATGGTCCTCACCTCCTACGCCGAGACGTACGGCATGGCGGTGACCGAGGCTCTGGCACGGGGCATCCCGGTGCTGGCCACCGACGTCGGCGGGGTGCCGGAGGCGGTCGGCCGCGCGCCCGACGGCGGGGTGCCCGGCATCCTCGTCCCGCCGGAGAACCCCGCCGCCATCGCCGCCGAACTGCGCGGCTGGTTCGGCGAGGCGGACGTACGACGCCGGCTGAAGGCCGCCGCCCGCGGGCGCCGCGCCGCCCTCGGCGGCTGGGCGACGACCGCACAGAGCCTGGCGGCGGTCCTGCGCCGGCTCACCACCGAACCCCGGAGGGCCGCATGACCAACCCGGCGACGACGACTCAGCAGGGCGGGGCGATTCCGGCGCAACCCGGGCCGAGGGAGGTCACGATGGCACAGGGCGCGATACCGGGTGCGCACCCGGGACCGGTGCGGGCCGCGGCGGGCAGGCCGGGCACGGTCCCCGGCGGGCCGGACGCGCGGGTGCGGGCCGCGGACGCCGTGCTCCCGGCCGGCACGCCCGGGCCGGGGCAGGCCGGTGACGCCGTGAGGCCGGGACCGGGCTCCGGTGCCGCGTCCACCCCCGGTCAGATGCCCGGTGCGGTCATCCCCGGTGCCGGTCCGAGCGGCAGGCCCGGCGCGCGGCCGACCGTGAAGCTGCGCGAGGCCGACCCCGAGGATCCGCCCCGGTACGCGCCGGAGTGGCTGGAGTTGCGGGAGCCGGCCGATGCCGCCGCCCGGGCGCACGACCTGCTCGACCCGCTGCGGATCCGGCTCGCCAACCTGCCGGGCAGGTCGGGCGGCGTCGTCATCCACGACCTGGGCTGCGGCACCGGCTCGATGGGCCGCTGGCTCGCGCCCCGCCTCGACGGCGCCCAGCACTGGGTGCTGCACGACCGTGACCCCTACCTGCTGCACTTCGCCGCCGTGGCCTCCCCGCGCTCGGCCGCCGACGGCAGCCGGGTCACGGTGGAGACGCGGCGCGGTGACATCGCCCGCCTCACCCCGGACGCCCTGCACGGCGCGTCCCTGGTCACGGCGTCCGCCCTGCTGGACGTCCTCACCCGCGAGGAGATCGACACCTTCGCGGCCGCGTGCGCCGGAGCCGGCTGCCCCGCCCTGTTGACGCTGTCCGTCGCCGGGCGGGTGGAACTGACCCCGCCCCACCCGCTGGACGCGGTGATCGCTGAGGCGTTCAACGCCCACCAGCGCCGCGACGGCCTGCTCGGGCCCGACGCGGTCACGGTGGCGGCCGAGGCGTTCTCCGAGCACGGCGCCACGGTACGGCTGCATCCCAGCCCCTGGCGGCTCGGCCCCGACCAGGCCGCGCTCACCGAGCAGTGGCTGCGCGGCTGGGTCGGCGCGGCCGTCGAGGAGCGCCCCGAACTGCGGGCCGAAGCCGACGCCTACCTGACCGACCGTGTGGCCCAGTGCGCCGCGGGCGAGTTGCGCGTCACCGTCCACCACGTCGACCTCCTCGCCCTGTCCCGCCCGGCGGGCGGAGCGTCATGAGCCTCCAGGCGACGGGACCGCGTCCGCGCACGCTCCGGCCGTCCACCACCGGCAGCGGGGCGGGTACGGCCGCGGCGGCTACGGCCCGGGCCGGGGTGGTCGTGCCGCGCCCGTCCCCGGACGACACAGGCGATCCCGCCGCCCCCGGCCCGCTTTCCGCCGCCCCCACGCCGGACTCGGCCCCGGCGGGCAACGGCTTTGACGATGCCGGGCCGATGGGCGCCGTCCTGACCGAGCCGGCCGCTCCCGCTGCCTCCTCGCCCCGCCCGATCCGTACGGCCCTGGCTCGCCTCGGTTCCACCCGCGTCCGTACGCACCTGGGCACCCTCGCCGGTGTCGCCATCCTCGCCGTGCTGTTCTGGCGGCTCGGGACCGGTGTGTTCCTGGACGGGCTGCGGCGGATCGACGGGACGTCGGTGCTGCTCGCGCTCGGGATCGGTCTCGTCACCACCGTGTGCAGCGCGTGGCGGTGGGCGATCGTGGCCCGCGGGCTGAGGATCCGGCTGCCCTTCGGGCCGGCCGTCGCCGACTACTACCGCGCGCTGTTCCTGAACGCGGCCCTGCCCGGAGGCGTCCTCGGCGATGTGCACCGGGCCGTGCGGCACGGGCGGAGCGAGGGCGACCTGCGGCGGGGCGTGAAGGCCGTCGTCCTCGAACGGGCCGCGGGCCAACTGGCGTTGTTCGCCGTCGGGGCCGTGGTCCTGCTGACCATGCCGTCCCCCGTGCTGACCCAGGCGCGGCACATCGCGGTGCCCGCGGGCCTGGCCGCCCTGGGCGCGCTCGCCGTCGTCCTGACCCTGCGCATGAACCGTTCGGCACCCTCTGCCCGGGGCCGCAGGCTGCGCACCGTCCTCGCCGAAGCCCGCGAGGGGCTGCTGTCGCGAGAGAACGGGCCCGCGGTGGTTGTCTCCTCCGTGGTGGTGCTGGCAGGTTACGTCGCGATGTTCGTACTCGCCGCCCGGGTCGCCGGGATCGCCGCCTCCGTGGCCGTCCTGCTCCCGCTCGCGGTCCTCGCCCTGCTGGCGATGGGCCTGCCGCTGAACGTCGGTGGCTGGGGCCCCCGAGAGGGCGTCACCGCCTGGGCGTTCGGCGCCGCCGGCCTGGGAGCCGGCCGGGGCCTGGCCGTCGCGGTCGTCTACGGGGTGCTCAGCCTCGTGGCCAGCCTGCCCGGCCTGATCGTGCTCGTGGCCCGCTGGCACGCGGGCCTGCGGGCCGGGGCCCGGGTCGCTCCCCAGGCCCCGGAGCCCCAGGGCGACTATGCGTCGGAGGTCAGGATCGAGAAATACGCCCCGAAGGAATCGGCGAGGCTAGCCAGCAGTTCCTTCCCCTTTTCCGCCGAACCCAGTGAAGGACGCCCGATGACACCGGAATCGGTATAGCCGGACATGCCGAGGGTGAGCAGATGACGACGGTCGTCAGCGACGAAATCGGATGTCTCGTAACCGGGTCGGAGCATTTCGGGATGAGCATGCAGAAGGATGGAGGTCTCGATTTCCCCCGCGTGCATGTCGGTGAGCAGCGAGGTGACCACACCCGCCCGCTCGCGCGCCGCCTCCCAGTCCTCCGCGGCCGGGAAGAGCGCCATCCGCTCGCCGCGTGCGGAGGACTCCTGCACCACGTTGCCCAGCACGTAGTTGCCGCCGTGCCCGTTGACCACCACCAGGGCCTCGACGCCGGACCGGCGCAGCGACGCCGCGATGTCCCGTACCACCGCATGAAGGGTCACCGAGGAGATGCTGACGGTCCCCGGCCAGGCCGCGTGCTCGTGCGAGCACGAGATCGTCACCGGAGGAAGGAGGTGCACCGGGTACGCGCCGGCTATCTCCCGCGCGACGGCACAGGCGACGAGCGTGTCGGTCGCCAGCGGGAGGTACGGACCGTGTTGCTCGAAGCTCCCCACGGGAAGCACCGCGACCTGCCGTGAGACACCGGAGCCCCGCGTCCGTACGTCTTCCGTGGTGTCCGCCGGCACCAGATCACTCATAACGTCACGGCCTTTCGTCTCTGCTTAGGAACTCGAGAATCATGACAGAAAAAATTGGCGTACTCGGCAAGAAGTCGGCGCAGCGGACCGGCGTGGAACGCGTCGTGAATGCGCCCTTGCCCACCGTGTACGGGAAATTCCAGGCGGTCGGTTACCTGGACCATGACCGCGGTGACGAACAGGTGGCGCTGGTCTACGGAGAGATCGGCACGGACGACGTCCTCATACGGCTGCATTCGGAGTGCCTGACCGGCGACGCCTTCGGCTCCCAGCACTGCGAGTGCGGTGACCAGCTCGACGCCGCGCTGCGCGCGGTCGTCAGCGAGGGCGCGGGCATCGTCGTCTACCTCAGAGGGCACGAGGGCCGTGGCATCGGCCTGCTCGCCAAGCTGCGCGCCATGGCCCTGCAGGCGGAGGGCCTGGACACCGTCGAGGCCAATCTGGCCCTCGGCCTGCCGGTCGACTCCCGCGACTACGGCGTCGCCGCGCGGATCCTGGACGACCTGGGCGTGCGGTCGGTGCGTCTGATGTCGAACAACCCGCGCAAGCGCGAGGCGCTGGTGGACCACGGCATCACGGTCGCCGAGCAGGTGCCGCTGCTGATCCCGCCGTGCGAGAACAACATCACCTACCTGCGCACCAAGCGGGAACGTCTTGACCACCACCTGCCCCACCTGGACGCCGTGGTCAGCTCCTCCTGACGCGTACGCTTCGTGGACGTCCGCCCCTTGAGCGTCGGTCCTCGCGGCCGACGCCTCACGCCGGAGGCCCACCTGCGATGACCGAGCTCCATCTGTGGCTGCGCCACGAGTCCCGCACGACCGAGCGACGCACTCCGATCGTTCCCGACGACGCCCGGCGGCTCGTCGGGAACGGAGTGCGACTGACCGTCGAGGAGTCCCCGCAGCGGGTCTTCCCGGCCGAGGAGTACGAGGCGGCCGGCTGCCGTGTCGTGCCCGCCGGGTCCTGGGCGACGGCACCGCGCGACGCCGTCGTGCTCGGCCTGAAGGAACTGCCGGAAAAGCCCGCCGAGCTGACGCACCGGCACATCTTCTTCGGCCACGCCTACAAGGGCCAGCCGGGCGCGGCGGACCTGCTGGGCCGGTTCGCCGCCGGGGGCGGGGCGCTGTTCGACGTGGAGTACCTGGTGGACGACAGCGGACGACGCCTCGCCGCCTTCGGGTTCTGGGCCGGCTACCTGGGTGCGGCGCTGGCGGTCCTCAGTCACCGGGACCGGCTGCGGACACCGCTGACGCCGACCACCAAGGAAGACCTGGACGAGACGCTGAAGCCCGTCACCGGTGACCACGACATCGCCGGACTCGTCGTCGGCGCGCTGGGCCGCAGCGGCCGCGGTGCCCGCTCCGCCTTCGCCGCCGCCGGGGTCGAACCGACCTGCTGGGACCTCGCCGAGACCCGGGACCTGGACCGCAGCGCCCTGCTGGAGCACGACGTCATGGTCAACGCGGTGCTCGCCACCACCCCCGTCCCGCCCTTCGTCCGTGAGCGGGACCTCGACGCCCCCGGCCGCCGGCTGCGCACCCTGTGCGACGTGACCTGCGACGTCGGCTCCCCGCTCAACGTCCTTCCGGTGTACGACGAGACCACCTCCTGGGACGAGCCCGTACGGCGGCTGCGCGACGCACCGCCGCTCGACCTGATCGCCATCGACAACCTGCCCTCCCTGCTGCCGCTGGAGTCCAGCACCGACTTCTCGGCCGCCCTGCTGCCCCACCTGCTCGACTTCGGCGTCGGAGGACCCTGGGGACGCTGTCTGGACCGGTTCCATGAGGCGACCCGCGCCCACGGCCTCGACGAGGCCGAGGGCAAGCCCCGTGATCGCTGAACCGGCGGCCGGGAGCGGCACCGTCCAGGCCGCCGGGACGGCCGCCCGCTCCGAGCTGTGGCTGCGTCAACTCACCCGGAACAGGGTGGAGTTCACCCTTCGCGTCAACCGGTAGCGGTCATGGTTGCGTCAGGGCTTCGTGGACCATCCGCTTGAGGTCCTTGAAGACCGTGTGGGACGTTCTGGGCCGTACCTGTGTCATGAACTGCACCGTCAGGTCATGGCCCGGGTCGACCCAGAACGTCGTCGTGGCCACGCCGCTCCAGCCGTAGGCGCCCAGCCCCGACGGGGCCAGGGTGCGGGACGGGTCGATCACCACCGAGCAGTTGAAGCCGAAGCCGAGCCCCTCGTTGCCGGGCTCGTCATGGGCGGGGCGGCTGCCGAAGGCCCGCAGGTCGGCGCCGCCGGGCAGATGGTTGCGGGTCATCAGGTCCACCGTCCGGGATTCGAGCAGCCGCACCCCGTCCAGTTCGCCCCGGCGGCGCAGCATCTCCATGAAGCGGTGGTAGTCGTGGGCGGAGCAGACCATGCCGCCGCTGCCCGACAGGAACCGCGGCCGGCCGCGCAGCGGGAGCCCCGGGACCGGCTCGATGCCGCCGCCCTCCTTCTCCCCGTACATCTCGGACAGCCGGGGCGCCTGCGCGTCCGTGACGTGGAAGCCCGCGTCCGTCATGCCGAGCGGCCCGAAGATCCGCTCCGCGCAGAACACGTCGAGGGGCTGCCCGGACACGACCTCGATGATCCGGCCCAGGACGTTGCTGGCCACCGAGTAGTTCCACTCGGTGCCCGGCTCGAACTGGAGCGGCAGGCCGGCATAGACCTCGATGGTCTCGGCCAGGTCCGCGCCCGGCGGCACCGACGACTCCAGACCGGCCTCGCGGTACAGGGCGTCGACGGGGTGGGCGTGGTAGAAGCCGAAGGTCAGGCCCGAAGTGTGGGTCAGCAGATGCCGGACCAGGATCGGGCCCTCGGCCGGGCGGGTCTCGACGTCGGGCCCGGACCCCGCGACGTAGACCCTCGGGTCGGCGAACGCGGGCAGATGGACGGCGACCGGGTCGTCCGGGGACAGCCTGCCCTCCTCCATCAGGAGCAGCGCGGCGACCGCGGTGACCGGCTTGGTCATGGAGTAGACCCGCCACAGCGTGTCGGGCTCGACCGGCAGCCCGGCCGCGATGTCGCGCAGCCCGTGGGTGGCGAGGTGGGCGACGCGCCCGGCCCGGGCGACGGACACGAGGAAGCCCGGCAGCCGCCCGTCGTCGACCAGCGCCGCGAAGTGCCGGTCCATGCGGTCCAGCACCCGCGGATCCAGCCCCGCCTCATCCGGATCGACCTCTTGTCGAAGCTGTGCCATGGCTCTTCTCCCGTCGCACTCGTCGAGGTGAGATCGGGCATACCCCGCCCGGGCCGCCCGAGACCCCATCGTGGTGCAGGAACGGTTCATGATCGGGTAAGAACACGTGAGCGAGGGCCCTGGAGCCCGGAGCCGGCGTCCTGCCGACCGCGTCGCCGGTGGCGTAGGCCAGCGGCGGAGCGGGGCATCGGACGAGCAGATGGGGACGTGCCGGATCGCGGCTAACCAGAGCGCTCCGCCGTCAGGTAGGCGATCACCATGTCGCCCAGCATCGCCCGGTAGTGGGCGCGCTGCGCCCGGTCGAGCAGGTCTCGGCCGAACAGCGCGCCGAAGGTGTGCCGGTTGGAGACCCGGAAGAAGCAGAACGAGGAGATCATCGCGTGCAGGTCGACGGCGTCGACGTCGGCCGTGAACAGACCCGACTCCTGGCCCGACGCCAGGATCCGGCGGATCACGTCCAGGGCGGGGGAGCCGATCTTCCCGAGCTTCCCGGAGGCGGCGATGTGCTGCGCCTCGTGGATGTTCTCGATGCTCACCAGGCGGATGAAGTCCGGGTGTTGCTCGTGGTGGTCGAAGGTCAGCTCGGCCAGGCGCCGGATGGCGGCCACCGGGTCCAGGTGGTCGACGTCGAGCCGCTGCTCGGCCTCCCGGATCACGCCGTAGGCCCGCTCCAGCACGGCGGTGAACAGCTGTTCCTTGCCGCCGAAGTAGTAGTAGATCATCCGTTTCGTGGTGCGCGTGCGGGCGGCGATCTCGTCCACCCGGGCCCCGTCGAAGCCGGCCCGCGCGAACTCCTGGCTGGCGACGTCGAGGATCTCGGCCCGCGTGCGGGCGGCGTCACGGATGCGCTCGCCAGGTCGTGCCGGTTCTTCGACGCTGGTCATCAGGTTCCTTCGGGCGGAGGGGCCGGTGCCGGTGATTCTAGAAGCGCCGCGAGGGCCCCCGGCTCGCCGCGATCGGCCTGGAGTCACCGGACCCCGCCGCAGCGGCCCGGCGCGCCGAGGCGCTGCTCGCGCCCGTACTGCCGCGCCGCCGCGCGCCCGAGGACGCGCCGCTGGACGCGGTCGCCGCGCCCGACGGCACCGAGCTGTTCTTCTGCGCCACCGGCCAGCCCGAACGGCCCGACTGGCGCGCCGACTTCGAGCACATCCGCCGGCCCCCGGCGGACCCGGGCGTGCGGGGCATCGACCACCTCGCCCTCACCGTCGGCGCCGCGCCCGCGGACGACACCGAACACGCCCAGCACATCGCCCTGGCCACCGACGACGTGGTCGCCGCCGCCCGCCGCTTCGGGGAGGCCGGCGGCACCCCTTGCCGGTGCCCGCGGACTACTACGACGGCCTCGCCGCCCGCCACGACTTCGCCGACGGCGAGCTGGAGACCTACCGCGACCTCGGCATCCTCTACGACCGTGACGCGCACGGCGTCTTCCGCCACTGCTGCACCCGCACCGTCGGCCGGGTCTTCCTCGAACTGGTCCAGCGCGACGGCGGCCACCGGGGCTACGGCGGCGCCAACGCCCCGGTGCGGCCGGCCGCGCAGCACGCGGTGCGGGCGCTCACTGGCGGCTGACGGTCCGGGTGATGCCGGTGACGACGGTGGTGGCGAGGATCCAGCCCGTGAGCACCAGGGTGTAGGAGAGCCACTGGTATCCGCCGGTGGGAGCGAACGCGGCCTCCTGCCCGAAGGAGATCACCGGCAGCAGCAGGTCGAGGGTGTAGAAGACCGGGTTGAACGGCGGCGCCTCGTCCGCCTTCAGCGGCTCGGGGTGGTGCAGCGCGTAGGCGAGGGAGCCGATCACCAGCAGTGACACCAGCCAGCCCGCGGCGCGCAGGGGGCGGAAGCCGTAACCGACGGTGGCGTCCTGCACATGGCCCCACAGCCGGCCGTACCAGGGCAGGGTGGCGCGCCGGCGGCGCTGCTTGGCGAGCTGGACGACGCGGGCGGCGTCGTCGTCCCCGATCCGGCGGTAGGCCGCGGTCAACTGCTCGTAGGCGTGCGGGACATAGCCCTCGCCGTCGCGCTCCAGCATCGCCAGACGCCGCTCGGCGGGCGCGTGCGGGGTGAGGGAGGTGTAGACGAGGCTGTTGAGCAGGACCTCCTCGGGGACGACCTCCGGCTCCAGGAACAGCACGTCCAGCTGCGCGCGGCGCAGGTTGAGCGTGCCCGCCATGGGCGGGCTCTTGCGCAGCCAGAGCTCCCCGATGGTGCAGCTGCTGGCCCGCAGGGCCGCGTCGCCCGGGTTCGCCAGGCGGGCGTGCGACAGGTCGAGCCGGCCCGCGATCCGGGCGCCGCGCAGACCGATCCAGCCCAGCACGTCCGTCTCGCGCAGCAGGGCGTCGCCGTCCACCGTGAGCGTCTCGGCGTCGAGGGCGACCTCTCCGGCACCGGCCGCCAGCCGCGCCCCGTTGAGGTCGACGGTGCCGGCGACCGACGTGCCCGTCAGCCGCACCTCACCGCGTGTCCGCAGCCCCGGCGCCGACAGGCCGTCACCGACGCTCATGTGGTTGAGCTGGAGCGCCGGCTGGCCGGGGGGCGGTTCGTCGACGGCGGCGCCGTCCAGGAACAGCGCACCGGAGAGCTGCGCGCCGCCGAGCCGCACGGGCCCCCCGAACGAACAGCCCGACAGGCGCAGGACACCGTCCACGCGCAGGGTGGCGGCGTCCAGGCCCGGCAGGACCGAGCGGCGCAGGTTCAGCTGGCGCAGCCGCGCCGCGTACAGGACGGGCACGTCCTCGAAGGAGCAGTCGCTCAGGCGCACGGCGTGGCCGATCTCGCCGTACTGGAGGTTCAGCACCCCGGTGATGCGCGCGCCCGCCACTCGGAGCGCCGCCGTCTCCCCGTCCTCCTGCGGGGCGCTCAGCAGCAGTGCGCGCACCACGGAGGCCCGCAGGGTCCGCTCGGGGCCCCAGTCGGCGCCCCGCGCCGGGTCCTCGTCCGCCGGGCCCCGGAAATCGACGTCCTGCCCGCGTGCGAAGGCACGCCACACCCGCTCCTCGGCGGGTGTCCGGTGGTCGCTCTCCATCAGCCGGGACTCTGGCGCGCCCGGCCGGAGGCTGTCAACTCACCTCCGGCCGGGCCCGGTTACGCCCTGGTGTTCCACTCCGCGATCACGGGCCTGCCGTGCTCGGTCGACAGCCGGCAGACCGTGCCGGTCTCCAGCCGGAACAACCGTCCCTCCGCCGGGGACAGACCCAGCCGGCGGGCGGTCACGACGCGCAGGAAGTGGCCGTGGGCCACCAGCAGCACATCGCCCTCGGGCAGCGCCTTCGCCGCCCGGGCCAGCACCCGGTCCGCCCGTTCGCCGACCTCCATCGGGGATTCGCCCGGCTCGCCGTCGGGGCCGGGCGGGTTCCCGTCGGTCCACAGGTCCCAGTCGGGGCGGGTGCGGTGTATCTCCTCGGTGGTGACGCCCTCGTAGGCGCCGTAGTACCACTCGTGCAGGTCCGCCTCCCGCACGGCCCCCTTCAGGCCCGCGAGCTCGGCCGTGCGCACCGCGCGGGCGAGCGGGCTGGTGAGGACCAGCGCGAAGGAGCGGTCCGCGAGGAGCGGAGCGAGCGACGTGGCCTGCTCCTCACCGTTCGGGGTGAGGGGCAGGTCGGTGAAGCTGGTGTGCTGTCCGCTCCGGCTCCACTCCGTCTCGCCGTGGCGGACCAGCAGCAGATCGCCCACGTCCTACGCCTTCTTCGCGGACTCGACGGCGTGGCCGCCGAACTGGTTGCGCAGCGCGGCGATCATCTTCATCTGCGGCGAGTCGTCCTGCCGGGAGGCGAACCGCGCGAACAGGGAGGCCGTGATCGCGGGCAGCGGCACCGAGTTGTCGATGGCCGCCTCCACGGTCCAGCGCCCCTCGCCCGAGTCCTGGGCGTAGCCCCGCAGCTCGTGCAGGTGCTCGTCCTCGTCCAGGGCGTCGACCGCCAGGTCGAGCAGCCAGGAGCGGATGACGGTGCCCTGCTGCCAGGAGCGGAACACCTCGCGGACGTTGTCCACCGAGTCCACGGCCTCCAGCAGCTCCCAGCCCTCGGCGTAGGCCTGCATCATCGCGTACTCGATGCCGTTGTGGACCATCTTCGCGAAGTGCCCGGCGCCGACCCTGCCCGCGTGGACGAAGCCGTAGGGGCCTTCCGGCTTGAGCGCCTCGAAGATCGGCAGCAGCCGGTCGACGGTCTCCTTCTCGCCGCCGACCATCAGGGCGTAGCCGTTCTTCAGGCCCCACACGCCGCCGGAGACGCCCGCGTCGACGAAGCCGATGCCGCGCTTGCTCAGCTCCTCGGCGTGCTTCTCGTCGTCCGTCCAGCGGGAGTTGCCGCCGTCGACCACCGTGTCGTACGGCTTGAGCAGGCCCGCGAGCTGGTCGATGACGTGCTGGGTGGGGCCGCCGGCCGGGACCATGACCCAGACGGTGCGCGGCGCTTCCAGCTGGTTGACGAGGTCGGCCAGACTGTCGGCGTCGGACTTCTCGGGGTCGGTGTCGTAGCCGATGACGGTGTGGCCGGCGTTGCGCAGGCGCTCGCGCATGTTGCCGCCCATCTTGCCGAGACCCACAAGACCGATCTGCATGTTAGTTCACTTCCCGGAGGTTGCGGTAGGTGGCCACCAGCGCGGCCGTGGACGGGTCGAGACCGGGGACGTCCGCGCCCTCGGTCAGGGCGGGCTCGACGCGCTTGGCGAGCACCTTGCCGAGTTCGACGCCCCACTGGTCGAAGGAGTCGATGTTCCACACGGCGCCCTGCACGAACACCTTGTGCTCGTAGAGGGCGACCAGCTGGCCGAGGACCGACGGGGTCAGCTCGGTGGCCAGGATCGTCGTGGTCGGGTGGTTGCCCAGGAACGTGCGGTGCGGCACCTGCTCCTCGGGCACGCCCTCCGCGCGGACCTCCTCGGCGGTCTTGCCGAAGGCGAGCGCCTGGCCCTGGGCGAACAGGTTGGCCATCAACAGGTCGTGCTGGGCCTTCAGTTCGTCGCTCAGTTCGGCGACGGGCCGGGCGAAGCCGATCAGGTCGGCCGGGATGAGCTTGGTGCCCTGGTGGATCAACTGGTAGTAGGCGTGCTGCCCGTTGGTGCCGGGCGTGCCCCACACCACCGGTCCGGTCTGCCACCGCACCGGGTTCCCGTCGCGGTCCACCGACTTGCCGTTGGACTCCATGTCGAGCTGCTGGAGATAGGCGGTGAACTTGGACAGGTAGTGGCTGTAGGGCAGGACGGCGTGCGACTGGGCGTCGTGGAAGTTGCCGTACCAGATGCCCAGCAGGCCCATGATGAGCGGGGCGTTGGCCTCGGCGGGGGCATTGCGGAAGTGCTCGTCGACGATGCGGAAACCGTCGAGCATCTCCCGGAAGCGGTCGGGGCCGATCGCGATCATCAGGGACAGCCCGATCGCGGAGTCGTACGAGTAGCGCCCGCCGACCCAGTCCCAGAACTCGAACATGTTGTCGACGTCGATACCGAAGCCGGCGACCTTCTCGGCGTTCGTCGACAGTGCCACGAAGTGCCTGGCCACCGCCTTCTCGTCGCCGCCGAGGCCGCTGAGCAGCCAGGAGCGCGCCGAGGTCGCGTTGGTGATCGTCTCGATGGTGGTGAACGTCTTGGACGCGACGATGAACAGCGTCTCCGCCGGGTCCAGGTCGCGGATGGCCTCGTGCAGGTCGGAGCCGTCCACGTTCGACACGAAACGGAACGTCAGCTCGCGAGCGGTGAAGGGCCGCAGCGCCTCGTAGGCCATCGCCGGGCCGAGGTCCGAGCCGCCGATGCCGATGTTGACGACGTTGCGGATGCGCTTGCCGGTGTGACCGGTCCACTCCCCGGAGCGCACCCGGTCCGCGAAGGCGGCCATCTTGTCGAGCACGGCGTGCACACCCGGGACGACGTTCTCGCCGTCGACCTCGATGACGGCGTCCCGCGGGGCGCGCAGCGCGGTGTGCAGCACGGCCCGGTCCTCGGTGATGTTGATCCGCTCGCCGCGGAACATGGCGTCGCGCAGGCCGAACACATCGGTCGCGGCGGCCAGTTCCCGGAGCAGGGCCAGCGTCTCGTCGGTGACCAGGTGCTTGGAGTAGTCGATGCGCAGATCGCCCACGTGCACGACGTAGCGCTCGGCGCGCCCCGGATCGGCGGCGAACAGTTCCCGCAGATCGGGCCGGGGCAGGGCGTCCGCGCGGTGGTCCTCCAGGGCGGTCCACTCGGGACGCCGGTCGAGCCGCGGGGAGCCGGTGGGGGAGTCAGACATGAGCAGGGGTCTCCTCGGTTGCCTCGCCGTTCAGGGCGATGGCGTACATCTCGTCCGCGTCGAGGCGCCGCAGCTCCTCGGCGATGAGTTCGGAGGTGGCACGGACCTTCAGGGCGAGGGTGCGCGACGGCTGGCCCGGCAGGGTCAGCGTGGCCAGCGGCCCCTCGGGGCGGTCGATGACGATCTCGCCGTTCTCGGTGCCCAGGCGCACGGCCGTGACGACCGGCCCGGCGGTGACCACGCGGTCGACCCGCACGTGCAGCCGTGCCTCCAGCCAGCGGGCCAGCAGCTCGGCGGCCGGGTTGTCGGCCTCGGCCTCCACGGCCGCCGAGGTGATGCGCGCCCGGGCCTGGTCCAGCGCCGCCGCCAGCATCGAACGCCAGGGCGTCAGCCGGGTCCAGGCGAGGTCGGTGTCACCGGGCGCGTAGGCGCGGACCCGGGCCCGGAGCGTCTCCAGGGGGTTCTCGACGGCGTACAGGTCGGTGATCCGCCGCTGGGCGAGCGCGCCGAGCGGGTCCTTGGACGGCACCTCGGGGGCGTCCACCGGCCACCACACCACCACCGGCGCGTCCGGCAGCAGCAGCGGCAGCACCACCGAGTCGGCGTGGTCGGACACCTCGCCGTAGGTCCGCAGGATCACCGTCTCGCCGGTGCCCGCGTCGGCGCCCACCCGCACCTCGGCGTCCAGCCGGGAGGACTGGCGGTCGCGCGGGGTGCGGGCGTGCCGCTTGATGACGACCAGGGTGCGCGAGGGGTGCTCGTGCGAGGCCTCCTCGGCCGCCCTGATCGCGTCGTAGGCGTTCTCCTCGTCCGTGACGATCACCATCGTCAGGACCATGCCCACGGCGGGCGTGCCGATGGCGCGGCGCCCCTGCACCAGCGCCTTGTTGATCTTGCTTGCCGTGGTGTCGGTCAGGTCGATCTTCATGGCCTGCGCCAGCTCCGTCCGTCTCGTGCGAGCATCTCGTCGGCTTCCTCGGGTCCCCAGCTGCCCGAGGCGTACTGCGCGGGCCGGCCGTGCGTGGCCCAGTACTGCTCGATCGGGTCGAGGATCTTCCAGGACTCTTCCACTTCCTGGTGACGGGGGAACAGGTTGGCGTCGCCCAGGAGGACGTCCAGGATCAGCCGTTCGTACGCCTCGGGGCTCGACTCGGTGAAGGACTCGCCGTAGGCGAAGTCCATGGTCACGTCCCGGATCTCCATCGAGGTGCCCGGCACCTTGGAGCCGAAGCGGACCGTCATGCCCTCGTCCGGCTGGACGCGGATGACGATCGCGTTGGAGCCGAGCTCCTCGGTGGCGGTGGAGTCGAAGGGGGAGTGCGGGGCCCGCTGGAAGACGACCGCGATCTCCGTCACCCGGCGGCCCAGCCGCTTGCCGGTGCGCAGGTAGAACGGGACGCCGGCCCAGCGCCGGTTGTCCACCTGGAGCCTGACCGCGGCGTAGGTGTCGGTCGTGGAGGACTGGTCGATGCCGTCCTCCTCCAGATAGCCGCGCACCTTGGTACCGCCCTGCCAGGCCGCCGCGTACTGACCGCGCACGGTGCCCTGCCCGAGGTCCTGCGGCAGCCGCACGGCCTTGAGGACCTTCAGCTTCTCGGTGAGCAGCGAGGCGGCGTCGAAGGCGGCCGGCTCCTCCATCGCGGTGAGCGCCATCAGCTGGAGCAGGTGGTTCTGGATGACGTCACGGGCGGCGCCGATGCCGTCGTAGTAGCCGGCCCGGCCGCCGATGCCGATGTCCTCGGCCATGGTGATCTGCACGTGGTCCACGTACGACCGGTTCCAGATCGGTTCGAACATCTGGTTGGCGAAGCGCAGCGCCAGGAGGTTCTGGACGGTCTCCTTGCCCAGGTAGTGGTCGATCCGGAAGACCTGCTCCGGGTCGAACACGTCGTGCACGATCCGGTTGAGCTCCTCGGCCGACCTCAGGTCGTGCCCGAACGGCTTCTCGATGACCGCCCGGCGCCAGGCGCCCTCGGGGGCGCTGGCCAGCTTGTGCTTCTTCAGCTGCTGGACGACCTTCGGGAAGAACTTCGGCGGCACCGAGAGGTAGAAGGCGTAGTTGCCGCTGGTCCCCCGGGAGGCGTCCAGCTCCTCGACCGCGGAGCGCAGCTGCTTGAACGCCGTGTCGTCGTCGAAGTCGCCCGGGATGAACCGCATGCCCTCGGCGAGCTGCTGCCAGACCTCCTCGCGGAACGGGGTCCGCGCGTGCTCGCGGACCGCGTCGTGCACCACCTGCGCGAAGTCCTGGTCCTCCCAGTCCCGGCGGGCGAAGCCCACCAGGGAGAAGCCCGGTGGCAGCAGGCCGCGGTTGGCCAGGTCGTACACCGCGGGCATCAGCTTCTTGCGGGACAGGTCACCGGTGACACCGAAGATGACGAGCCCGGAGGGGCCCGCGATCCTGGGCAGACGGCGGTCGCGCGGGTCGCGCAGCGGGTTGCTGAAGTCCGGGTCGGCGGCGCGGTCCGGGTGCGGGGCCGGGGCGGCCTCCGTCTCGCCGTCCACCCCGGTCTCCTCGACTCCGGCCGCCTCCTGGGCCAGCCGGGCCTCCTTGTCCTCCTTGGTCCCCTTCGTCTCCTGCTCGGCCGTCTGGGGGATGTCCTCGCTCATTCCGCGTCAACTCCCTTGCTGTTCAAGGACTTGGTGACCGCGTCCAGCAGGTCCTGCCAGGCCACCTCGAACTTGGCCACTCCCTCGTCCTCCAGTTGCCGCACCACCTCGTCGTATGCAATGCCGAGCCGTTCCACGGCCGCCAGGTCCGCCCGGGCCCGGTCGTAACCGCCGGTGACGGTGTCGCCCCGGACGTCACCGTGGTCGGCGACGGCGTTCAGCGTGGCCTCCGGCATGGTGTTCACCGTGCCGGAGGCGACCAGCTCGTCCACGTACAGGGTGTCCTTGTAGGCGGGGTCCTTCACACCGGTGGAGGCCCAAAGGGGGCGCTGCCGGTTGGCTCCGGCGCCTTCCAGGGACCGCCAGCGCTCCCCGTCGAAGGCGTGTTCGTACGCCTCGTGGGCGAGTCGCGCGTTGGCCAGGGCCGCCCTGCCCTTCAGCGCCAGGGCCTCGTCGGTGCCCAGCAGCGTCAGGCGCTTGTCGATCTCGGCGTCCACCCGGGAGACGAAGAACGAGGCGACCGAGTGGATCTCCGACAGGTCCAGGCCCGCCTCCCGCGCCCGCTCCAGGCCGGCGAGGTAGGCGTCCATCACCTCGCGGTAGCGCTCCAGCGAGAAGATCAGCGTCACGTTGACACTGATACCCGC
This sequence comes from Streptomyces sp. NPDC050674, assembly GCF_040654575.1. NCBI lineage: Bacteria > Bacillati > Actinomycetota > Actinomycetes > Kitasatosporales > Streptomycetaceae > Streptomyces > Streptomyces sp. NPDC050674. Next base: position 646,950 of record NZ_JBFAIG010000001.1, on the reverse strand, counting down.
TCCGATCACTTCCGTGATCGCCGGCAGGCCCGCCTTCGTCGCCGGGATCTTGATCATCACGTTGGGGCGGTCCACCAGCCAGGCGAGCTGCTCGGCCTCGGCGACGGTCGCCGTGGTGTCGTGGGCCAGCCGGGGGTCGACCTCGATGGAGACCCGGCCGTCCCGGCCGCCGGTCCTGTCGTACACCGGCCGCAGGACGTCGGCGGCGGCCCGCACGTCGGCGGTGGTCAGCATCCGGACGGCCTCGTCGACGGTCACACCCCGTACCGCCAGGTCGGCGAGCTGCTCCTCGTAGCCCGCCCCGGAGCCGATGGCGGCCTGGAAGATGGACGGGTTGGTGGTGACGCCGACGACATGCCTCGTGGCGACGAGCTCGGCCAGGTCGCCGGACTCGATCCGTCGGCGCGACAGGTCGTCCAGCCAGATCGACACGCCCTCGTCGGACAGGCGCTCGAGTGCTCCCGCGTGCGCGGTCGCTTCGGTCACAGTGATCATCTTCTTTCGGGTGGTGCGGTCAGCCGCGCACCGCGGACAGGGATTCCCGCGCGGCGGCGACGACGTTCTCGGGGGTGAAGCCGTACTCGGCGAACAGGGTTCCGGCATCGGCGGAGGCACCGAAGTGCTCCAGGGAGACGATGCGTCCCGCGTCCCCGACGAACCGGTACCAGGTGAGTCCGATGCCGGCCTCGACGGCGACCCGGGCCTTCACGGTGGGCGGAAGCACGCGGTCGCGGTACGAGCGCGGCTGTTCCTCGAACCACTCCACCGACGGCATCGACACGACACGGGTGGGCACGCCCGCCTCCTGGAGGCGCTCGCGTGCCTCGGCGGCGACGTGGACCTCGGAACCGGTGGCGATGAGGATCACCTGCGGCTCGCCGCCCTCCGCCTCGAACCGCACGTACCCGCCGCGCGCGGCGTCCGGGTCGGGGGCGTACGTCGGCACGCCCTGACGGGTCAGCGCGAGGCCGTGCGGGGCCGGGGCGGTGGAGTGCCGCTCGAGGATCTCCGCCCAGACGAGGGCGGTCTCGTTGGCGTCGGCGGGGCGTACGACGTTCAGGCCGGGGATGGCCCGCAGCGCGGCCAGGTGCTCCACCGGCTGATGGGTGGGTCCGTCCTCGCCCAGGCCGATGGAGTCGTGCGTCCACACGTACGTCACCGGCAGCTGCATCAGGGCCGACATCCGCACCGCGTTGCGCATGTAGTCGGAGAAGACCAGGAAGGTGCCGCCGTAGACGCGCGTGTTGCCGTGCAGGGCGATGCCGTTCATCTCCGCGGCCATGGAGAACTCGCGGATGCCGAAATGGACCGTGCGGCCGTACGGGTCCGCCTCCGGCAGCGGGTTGCCCGCCGGGAGGAACGAGCTGGTCTTGTCGATGGTGGTGTTGTTGGAGCCGGCCAGGTCGGCCGAACCGCCCCACAGCTCCGGGAGGACCGGGCCGAGCGCCTGGAGGACCTTGCCGGAGGCGGCCCGGGTGGCGACCGCCTTGCCCGGCTCGAACACCGGCAGGGCGTCCTGCCAGCCCTCGGGCAGCTCGCCCTTGCTGACGCGGTCGAACGTGGCGGCCCGCTCCGGGTTCTCGCTCCGCCAGGCGGCGATCGCCTTGTCCCAGGCGGTGTGCGCCTCGGCGCCGCGGTCCAGGGCCCGTCGGGTGTGGGCCAGCACCTCGTCGGCGACCTCGAAGGAACGCTCCGGGTCGAAGCCGAGGAGGCGCTTGGTGGCCGCGACCTCGTCCTCGCCGAGCGCCGAGCCGTGCGCGGCCTCGGTGTCGCGGGCGTTGGGGGCGGGCCAGGCGATGATCGTGCGCATCGCGATGATCGACGGCCGCGCGGTCTCGGCCTGTGCCGCCTTCAGCGCCGCGTACAGCGCGTGCACGTCGACGTCGCCGTCCTCCCGCGGCTCGATCCGCTGCACGTGCCAGCCGTAGGCCTCGTAGCGCTTGAGCACGTCCTCGGAGAACGCGGTCGCGGTGTCGCCCTCGATGGAGATGTGGTTGTCGTCGTAGAGGAAGACCAGGTTGCCGAGCCTCTGGTGACCGGCGAGCGAGGAGGCCTCGGCGGAGACGCCTTCCTGGAGGTCGCCGTCGGAGACGATCGCCCAGACCGTGTGGTCGAAGGGGGAGTCGCCCGCGGGGGCGTCCGGGTCGAACAGACCGCGCTCGTAGCGGGCGGCCATCGCCATGCCGACGGCGTTCGCGACCCCCTGGCCCAGCGGACCGGTGGTGGTCTCCACGCCCGCGGTGTGCCCGTACTCGGGGTGGCCGGGCGTCTTGGAGCCGTGGGTGCGGAACGCCTTCAGGTCGTCGAGCCCCAGCTCGTAGCCCGCGAGGTAGAGCTGTGTGTAGAGGGTCAGCGAGGTGTGGCCGGGGGACAGGACGAAGCGGTCACGGCCGGTCCACTCGGGATCGGCGGGATCGTGGCGCATCACCTTCTGAAAGATCGTGTAGGCGGCCGGTGCCAGGCTCATCGCGGTGCCGGGATGACCGTTGCCGACCCGCTGAACGGCGTCCGCCGCCAGAAGGCGGGCGGTGTCGACGGCACGCCGGTCGAGTTCGGTCCATGCGAAGCGGTCCGCTGTCTGCGTGCTCATCTTCAAGAAGTCCTCGATAGGAGCGAAGGTGCTGGTCTGACGTGTTCAAAATTAAAAGTCTGACTTTTATGGCGGAAGGTCGTCGTGTGCCAGCCTGTGGTGAAAGTGGGACACCCATCGGCGACACGGCACGCGAGCGGGGCGGTACGAGGCGGACATGGCGGACAGAACCATCCAAGGTGGCGACGGGATCGATACGTTCCCCTTCCCGGTCGAGCTCAGTGTCGGCGGCGTCGGCATGCAGGTCGGCCCGATGAGCACGGGCCGTACCTGGCACACCGACGCGCCGCTGGGGCGCGTGCACCGCATCGACTTCCACATCGTCCTGCTGTTCGGCGCGGGTCCGGTCCGGCACATGGTCGACTTCACCGAGTACGAGGCCATGGCCGGGGACCTGCTGTGGATCCGCCCGGGGCAGGTCCACCGTTTCTCGCGCAGCAGTGAGTACCGCGGAACCGTCCTGACCATGCAGCCGGGCTTCCTGCCCCGCTCGACGGTGGAGGCCACCGGCCTCTACCGCTACGACCTGCCGCCGCTGCTGCGCCCCGACGCGGCCCAACTCGCCGGTCTCCAGGCCGCGCTCGCCCAGCTGCGCCGCGAGTACGAGGACACCGCGACGCTCCCGCTCAGCCTGCACACCGCCGTCCTGCGCCACTCCCTGACGGCGTTCCTGCTGCGTCTGGCCCATCTCGCGGCGAGTTCGGCCCAGGCCCCGCGCCAGCGCTCCGACTCCACCTTCACCCTCTTCCGGGACGCCGTGGAGCGGGACTTCGCCACCAACCACAGCGTCAGCGCCTACGCCGACGCGCTCGGCTACTCCCGCCGCACCCTGGTCCGGGCGGTGCGCGCGGCCACCGGCGAGACCCCCAAGGCCTTCATCGACAAGCGCGTGGTCCTGGAGGCCAAACGGCTCCTCGCCCACACCGAGTTGCCGATCGGCCGGGTCGGCGTGGCGGTCGGCTTCCCGGACGCCGCGAACTTCTCCAAGTTCTTCCACCAGCACACGGACCAGACCCCGGCGGCGTTCCGGGCGGAGCTGCGCTGAGCACGGCGTAAGGGGGCTCCACGCGTGCGTGGAGCCCCCTTACAGGCGGGGGTCAGTGCCCGAAGGTGAACCAGTTGACGTTCACGAAGTCGGCCGGCTGCCCACTGGTGAAGGTCAGATAGACGTCGTGCGTGCCCGTCACGGGACCGATGTTGGCCGGGACGGTCCGCCACGACTGCCAGCCCCCGGTGCTGCCCACCGCGAAACTTCCGACGGGCGCGCTGCTGCGGCTGTCCAGCCGCACCTCGACCAGCCCGCTGACGCCGCCCGCCGCTCCACTCGCGACCCGGGCGCTGAACTGCCGGGCCGCCGAGGAGCCGAAGTCGACGCCCTTGTAGTGCAGCCAGTCGCCGTTGGCGAGCGCGCCGACGTTCTGGCCGCCGCCCGAGTCGGACGTGGTCTCGGTGATCGCACCGGACTGACCGTCGTACGACTCGGCCTGGATGGTGCCGTAGGCGTCACGGCCGCCGGTCGGGGGAGGCGTGGTGCCGCCGCCGGACGACAGCACCTGCACGTAGTCGACGACCATCGCGTGGCCCGGCTGTGTCCCGGCGTCCGGGCCGCCGCCGAACGCGTCGGGGAAGCCGCCGCCCATCGCGACGTTCAGGATGATGAAGAAGCCGTGGTCCGTGGCGTTCTTCCAGGTCGTCGCGTCGACCTGGTCGGCGCGCACCGTGTGGTAGGTGACGCCGTCGAGGAGGAAGCGGATCTCCTCGACGCTCCTCGAGCGGTCCCACTCCATCCGGTAGGTGTGGAAACCGGCCTGGCAGGAGGTGCCCTGACAGGTCGTCGAACCGCCGATGCCGCTGGTCTCGTTGCAGGGGCCGCCGGGCGAGGTGCCGCAGTGCATGGTGGCGAACACCGTGTTCATGCCCTGGGTGTTCTCCATGATGTCCAGCTCGCCGACCGCCGGCCAGTTCCAGTAGTCGCCGCGGTAGGGGGAGCCCAGCATCCAGAACGCCGGCCAGTAACCCTTGGCCGCGGCGCCGGTGACGTTCGGCACCTGGATCCGCGACTCGACGCGGAGGGTGCCGCCGGCCGAGGGCCGGAAGTCGGTGCGGTTGGTCTCGATCCGGCCGGAGGTCCAGTTCCCGGCGGAATCCCGCCGGGGTGTGATGCGCAGGTTGCCGTTGCCGTCGAGCGAGACGTTGTCCCTGCTGTTCGTCATCGTCTCGATCTCGCCGGTGCCCCAGTTGGCCGGGCCGCCCGGGTAGCCCTTGCCGGTCGCGTACTGCCAGTTGGAGGTGTTGACGCCGGAGCCGGCGGCGCCGTCGAAGTCGTCCACGAACACCTGCGTCCAGCCCGACGGGGGTGGCGGCGCGGAAGCGGTCGCGGACGGGGTGGCGACGGCGGACGCGGCCGCCGCCAGGCCGAGCGTGGAGACGACGGCGACCAACGCCCGCCGGAAGCCGCGGGATCTGCGGGGGGTGCTTGAGGTTCCGCTCATGTGGGGCCTCTCGGGAAAGGGGGGTGAGAGCGCTCTCAAAGTTCCGCCAATGTGCTCCACCGCACTCGTGCCGTCAAGGGATGAAGCCAAGAAAACCGAGCGGCGACGGCCGGCTGCAGACCCTGAAGGGAAGGAACCGGTTCAGCCGGAGGCCTCCTCGCCGCCCGGCCGCTCCGGCTCGGCGGACCACCGCTTCACGTACCAGGCCGCCGCGTCGTCCGTGGCCAGAAGTACGACGATCCCGACCCCCATCGTCCACTCGGGAAGCCCGGCGAAGTGGACGACGGAGACGACGGCCATCGCCAGGACGGCCATCAGCAGCCACCGCAGCCCGTGCTGCCACCCGCGGTGCGCCGCCAGCCACCGTGCCCACCGCCGCGCCCTGCCCGGCCGCGCCATCCCCGCTCCCCCCATCACGCGCCTCCCAGGGTTCGACTCGCGCCGGGCCCGGAGGGTTGCCCGGGTGTCTCGGGCTGTTGAACCGGCCCGGGCGGGGCACTCGGGACGCATCATCCGGTCGAGGCAGCAGGAGGCATCCGTGGCCGTTCGCCATCACCTGATCCGAGTCCCCCCGGCCGCCGTGTGGGACGTCCTCGCCGACGGCAACCGCTACGCCGAATGGGTGGTGGGGACCTCCGAGTCCCACCCCGTGCGCGGACAGTGGCCCCGTACCGGCGCGGCGATCCGCTACGAGGTCAGGCTCGGCCCGGTGCACCTGGACAACGAGACCGTCGTCCGCCACTGCGAGCAAGGCACCCGGCTGGAGCTGGAGGCCCACGCCGGAGTCCTGGGCACCGCACGCGTCGCGATCGAGCTGCGGCCCTGGGGCGAGCACTGCCTGGTGATCTTGGACGAGCATCCCCTGCGCGGCGCGGGCGGCCGGTTGCACAACGTGGGATTCGAGGCGCTGATCCAGCTGCGCCACCGGACCATGCTGGCCCGGCTGGCCAGACTGTGCGAGGCCGGCACGGAACAGACGGGAGGTGCGCGGCGCGCCCTGGGCCAGGTGACCGTGGGGTCCGACACCGGCGGAGCCGGCCATGCCTGACGCCGTCGTGATCGGCGCCGGCCCCAACGGGCTGGTCGCCGCCAACGTCCTCGCGAGCGCCGGGTGGCACGTCGAGGTGCTGGAGGAACAGCCCGAACCGGGGGGCGCGGTGCGCCACGACCGGGGCGTCGACGCCGCTTTCGTCAACGACCTGTTCAGCTCCTTCTACCCGCTCGCGGCCGCCTCACCGGTCCTGGCGGCGCTGCACCCGGAGGAACACGGGCTGCGCTGGAGCCACGCGCCCAGCGTGGTGGCCCACCCGCTCACCGACGGCAGCTGCGCCGTCCTGGACCGGAACGTGCACACCACCGCCGCGTCCCTCGACGCCTTCGAACCGGGCGACGGAGCCGCCTGGCAGCGCCTGCACGAGGTGTGGGAGAGCCTGCGCCCCGGCCTCCTCGACGCCCTGTTCACCCCCTTCCCGCCCGTGCGCGCCGCGGCCCGGCTGGCGCTGCGGCTGCGGGCGGCGGGCGGACTGCGCATGGCCCGCTCCCTGGTGCTGCCGGTGCGGCGTCTGGGCGAGGAGGAATTCCGCGGCCAGGGCGGACGCCTGCTGCTCGCCGGCAACGCCCTGCACGCCGACCTGGCCCCCGAGTCGGCGGGCAGCGGCGGCTTCGGCTGGCTGATGGCGATGCTCGGCCAGACCTACGGCTTCCCGGTCCCGGTCGGTGGCTCCGGCGCGCTGACCTCGGCCCTGGTCCGGCGTCTGGAGTCCCTGGGCGGACAGGTGCGCTGCGGGCAGCGCGTCGAGCAGGTCGTCGTCCGCGGCGGGCGGGCCGTCGGCGTGCGCACGGCGGCCGGTGACGCGGTCGCGGCCCGCAAGGCGGTACTGGCGGACGTGTCGGTGCCCGCCCTGTACGGCGAGCTGGTCGACCCCGCGCACCTGCCCGCCCAGACCCTCGAGGACCTGCGGCGGTTCCAGTGGGACTTCGCCACGTTCAAGGTCGACTGGGCGCTCGACGGGCCGGTGCCCTGGCAGGCCGAACAGGCGTCCCGAGCCGGAACCGTGCACCTCGCCGACGGCATGGACGAGCTGACCCGCTTCACCGCGCAGATCGCCATGCGGCAGGTCCCGGACCGGCCGTTCCTGATCTTCGGCCAGATGACCACCTCCGACGCCACCCGCTCCCCGCAGGGCACCGAATCGGCCTGGGCCTACACCCACCTCCCGCACGAGATCCGCGCCGATGCCGCCGACGAGGGCATCTCCGGGACCTGGGACACCAAGGACCAGGAGCTCATGGCCGACCGCATGGAACGCCAGGTGGAGCGCTTCGCGCCCGGCTTCCGCTCCCTGATCCGGGGCCGCCGCATCCTGGCGCCCCCGACCCTGGAGGCACTCGACGGCAATCTCGCCGGGGGTGCCATCAACGGCGGCACCACCGCGATGCACCAGCAACTCCTCTTCCGCCCGCTGCCCGGCACCGGCCGCCCGGAGACCCCGGTGCCGGGCCTGTACCTCGCCTCCTCGGGAGCCCACCCGGGCGGCGGCGTGCACGGAGCGCCGGGAGCCAACGCCGCACGGGCCGCCCTGCGCCGCAACCGGCCCCCGGGCCTCGCCCGTGCCCAGCGGCTCCTCGCCCACCGCGACCGCACCGGAGCCAGGCGCTGACCCGGCCCCGCGGGGACGGGTCGGGCACCGGAAGGAAGGGCAGCCATGAGCAGCAGCCCACTCGCCGAGCGCACCGTCGTCATCACCGGAGCCGCCCGCGGCGTCGGCGCGGCACTCGCCCGGGAGGTCGCCCGGCGCGGCGCCCGGGTGGCGCTGCTCGGCCACGAGGGGCCCGTCCTGGAGGCGGTGGCCGCCGCCCTGCCGGGCCCTGCCCTCGCCCTCGAGGCCGACGTCACCGACCTGCCCGCGCTGGAGGCCGCGGCGGACAGCGTGCGGGCCCGCCTGGGCCGCCCCTCGGCCGTGGTGGCGAACGCCGGCATCGCCGAGGGGGGTGCCCTCCTCGACTCGGACCCGGCCGCCTGGCGCCGCGTGATCGACGTCAACCTCACCGGCAGCTCCCACACCGCCCGGGTCTTCCTGCCGGACCTGTTCGGCACGGCGGGCTACTTCCTCCAGGTCGCTTCCCTTGCGTCCATCGGCGCCGCCCCGCTGATGAGCGCGTACTGCGCCTCCAAGGCCGGGGTCGAGGCCTTCGCCCACTCCCTGCGCGCGGAGGTGGCGCACCGCGGGGTCGGGGTGGGCATCGCCTACCTCAACTGGACGGACACCGACATGATCCGCGACGCCGACCGGTACGCCGTCCTGCGGGAACTGCGCCGGCACATGCCCGCGCCGGTCCGCCGCGTGTACCCCGTGGACACGGTCGCCGCCCACATGGTCCGGGGCATGGAACGCCGCCGTACGGCCGTGTACGCACCGCCCTGGCTGCGGCTGGCCCAGCCGATACGCCCGGCCATGCCCCCGGTGGTCCTGCGCGTGGCGCGCCGCGAACTGCCCCGCCTGGAGGCCTCCGGTCCGGTCCGCTCCACCGGACCGCTCGGAGCCGGGGGGCTGGCCGACCGCGCGGCGGCCGGGCCCGGAACCTGACGCTGGCGGTGCGGGCACGCTCCGCGGCGGCACCGCCATGCCGGACACTGGTCAGCAGGAGAAGGGAGGCCGACCGTGCTGACCGGAGTCCGAGAACAGCTGGGCCAGGCCCTGTTCCGCCGCGTCGCGGGCCCCGGCGGCCCCGCCACCCGTGACCGTATCCACCACACCCCCGGCCCCCGCTGGTTCGGGCCCGACCGGCCGATCCGCGCGGTCCACGGTGACGCCTCGATGTTCATCGGCGGGCTGACCGCCCTGCTCCTGCAGTCGCTGCACCCGCTCGCCATGGCCGCGGTCGCCGGGCACTCCGGCTTCCGCGGCGATCCGTGGGGACGGTTGCAGCGCACCAGCACCTTCCTGGCCGTGACGACGTACGGCACCGCCGCGGACGCCCAGGAGGCCGTCGACCGGGTGCGCGGCATCCACGAGCGGATCCGCGGCAGGACGGCCGGCGGGGTGCCGTACCACGCCGCGGACCCGCGTCTGCTCGGCTGGGTGCACGCCGCCGAGACGGACAGCTTCCTGCGCGCCCACGAACGCTACGGGGCCCTGCCGCTGGACGCCGCCGGCTACGACGGCTACGTGGCCGACACCGCGCGGGTCGCCGAGGCGCTGGGGGTGCAGGACCCGCCGCGGGACCGTCGTGAACTGGCCGAGCGCCTGAGCGCCTACCGGCCCGAGCTGCGGGCCACGCCCGAGGCGCGGGCAGCGGCCCGCTTCCTGCTGTTCCAGCCTCCCCTGCCGCTCGCCGTCCGGCCCTTCTACGGGGGACTGGCGGCCAACGCCGTCACCCTGCTCCCGCCCTGGGCGCGCGGCATGCTGTGGCTGCCCCGGGTGCCGGTCGTCGAGGACCTCGCGGTGCGCCCCACGGGCCGAGCGCTGACCCGGACCATCCGCTGGGCCATGTCCCCGGCCAGGGAAACCTGAGCGACTCCGGGCACACCAGGACCGGCCGATCCCCGGGCACGCCCAGGACCCCCACCCTCCGCCCCGCTCAGGGCTACCGCCCCCGGGAACTGCCTCAGGGGCTACCGCCCCCGCGACCCGTTCAGGGCTGGCGCCCTGTGGCCTGCCAGGACCGCTACACACCGGTCGGGGCTGCCACCCTTCGGGAACCGCTCAGGGCCGGCGCCCTCCGGCGCACCCAGGGCCACCGCCCCCGCACCGCCCAGGGAGCCACCCCCGGCCACCGGCCAGGACCCCGTACCGCTCACGGCCGCCACCCCAGCGCCCGGGAGATGCCGCGCGCAGCCATCCGCACCGCCGGGCCCAGCACCGGCACCTGCGCGTTCGCGTGCGGCACCACGATGGACACGGCGGCGGTCACCGTGCCGTCGGCGGCGCGTACGGGCGCGGCCACCGACAGGGCGTCCTCGGTGATCTGACGGTCACTCACCGCCACGCCCGACCTGCGCACTTCGGCGAGCGCCCGGCGCAGCCGCTCCGGGTCGGTGATCGTGTACGGGGTGAAGGACGCGAGGTCGCCCGCACAGTACTCCTTCTGGAACACCGGGTCGCCGTGGGCCAGCAGGGCGAGTCCGACGCCGGTGGCGTGCAGCGGCCAGCGGGCGCCGACGCGGATGTGCACGCCGACCGCCGACCGCCCCGACAGCCACTCGGTGTAGACGACGTCCCGGCCGTCGCGCACGGCCAGTTGCACGTTCTCGTGCGTCGCCTCGTACAGGTCCTCCAGATACGGCAGCGCGATCTGCCGCAGGGCGAGGCCCCGGGGGGCCAGTGCCGCGAGCTCCCACAGCCGCAGCCCGACGTGGTAGACGCCGGACTCGTCCCGCTCCAGGGCGCCCCACTCGGTGAGCGCCCCCACCAGGCGGTGCGTGGTCGTCAGGCTCAGCCCGGCCCGCCGGCTGATGTCCGTCAGGCACAGCGCCGGATGCTCGTGGTCGAAGGCCGCGAGCACGGACAGCAGCCGGCCGGGCGCGGTGGGAGCGGTCATGGCCGGGCGTCCCCCGGGTGGGCGAGGTCGTAGGGGCGGGGGTAGGCGGCCGGGCGGTACGGGAGGTAGCGGGGCTCGGTTCCCGGGTCCGCCGCCCTCGCGCGGGAGTTGAGGGCGCCCGGCGAGACGTCCCAGCGGCCGGTGTCCAGGCGCTTGTCGACGGTGTGCAGGGCTGCCAGGGTCTCGCCCGGCGTGAAGGTGCAGTGGCCCGGCGCGTCGACGTACGCCTGGCGGAGCAGCCCGGCGGAGCCCGCCGCCGTGACGGCCCGCCGGTAGGCGCTCTCCGCCTGCACCGGGATCAGGGCGTCGCCGGTGGTGTGGATGTTCAGCTGCGGGTCGGTGAGCCGGCCGGAGAGCGCGCTGGTGTGGCGCATCCACCGCACCGCCGCCGGGTCGGCGGAGATCCTGGGTGCCCGGGCCAGGGCCGAGAGGTCCGTGCGCAAGGACAGCCCCGCCTCCTTGTAGAGCTCCGTCACCTCTTTGTACAGCGGGGACCGGGCGAGCATCGAGGAGTAGTCGACGCCGGTGTTCCAGGACGGGTTGCCGCCCGCCCGGCTCTCGGCCTCCTGCCGCCAGGCGAACGCGGGCAGCTGGAGCATGCCCCGGACGGCGGCGTACTGGTTGGCCTGCGCAGTCCTCCAGTCGGTGGGGCCCGGTTCGCTCTGCGAGGCGTCGTTGTGGCCCGGGATGTTGTGCAGGGCGGCGGCCAGGGCGATCCGGGCCCGGCCCCCCGGGGTCTGCTGGGCCGCGTCGGCCTTCGAGGTGAGCGCCTTCCCGGCGGCGACCGCCTCGGCCTGGTCCGCGAACCCCGTCAGCCGCACCCCGGAGTCCGGCGCGAGCAGGGTGCGCAGCGCGAACACCGGGTCCAGGGTGCTGTTCCAGTTGGCGACCCCGCCCTGCACCAGACCGCACATCGACAGCGACCCGTCGAAGCGGCCGGGGTGCCGCTCGGCGAGCATGCTGGTGACGAAGCCGCCGTAGGAGGTGCCCCAGGCGAGCGTCCGGCGGGCGGTCCCGAACTTCCCGGTGAACAGGTCCAGCGTGGCGAGCTGGTCGGGCACCGCCTCGGTGATCGCCCAGCCGTTCGTGGCGTACGAGGAGCCGATCAGGGCGTAGCCCTCGGACAGCAGCCTGTCGCGGACGGCCGGACCGGGCGCGTTCTGGGCCGGGTTGGGGACTCCGGCAGGGGTGTAGCCGTGGCTGTAGAGCAGGACCGTGCCGTTCCAGGACGCGGGGACGTCCATCACGTACGCGGCGCCGGAGGACAGCCGGCCCTCCAGGTGGGTGCCGGTGGCCGAGGCCCGCGCGGGCAGGGCGGTCACCGCCAGGGACAGGCAGGCGGTCAGTAAGGCCAGGCGGATCCTCAACGCGGCGTTCCTTCCAGGGCGGGGGAGGGGGTGGGGGAGTCCAGGGCGTCGGTGTGCGTCTCGCGCAGCCGCCACACGGTGACCGCGGTGATCGCCGCGCCCGCGCACAGCAGCAGCGACACCGGGATGCTGCCACCGCCGAAGGACGCCAGGAGGCTTCCGGCGATCAGCGGGGAGAACCCCGCCCCGATCAGCGTCGCCCCCTGGTAGCCGAGGGAGGCGCCGGTATAGCGGACGCGGGTGCCGAACATCTCGGTGAGCAGGGCGCCCAGCGGCCCGTACATCGTGGACTGGGCGACGCCGTGACCGAGGGCCAGGGCGAGGATGAGCAACCCGGGCGAGCCGGAGTCGACCAGGGCCAGCACCGGGAAGGCGAGCGCCGCCGAGGCGACGGCTCCGGCGAGGACGACGGGCCGGCGCCCGACCCGGTCCGACAGCGCGGACGCGGTGGGCAGGACGACGAGGGCCACACAGGAGGCGACGGTGACCGCGGTGAGCACCTGTGGCCGGGTGTACCCCTCGTCGACGGCGTAGGAGATCATGAAGCTGGTCAGCAGCGACTGGGCGGTGAACGCGCCGATGCCGACACAGGCGGCCAGCAGCACCGGCTTGGGGCGGCGCAGCACCTCCACGATCGGCGGCCGGTCCACGGGCTCCCGCCGCGCCTGGGCGAACAGGGGGCTCTCGGCGACCTTCAGCCGCACGAACAGGCCGACGGCCAGCAGCACGATGCTCAGCAGGAACGGCACCCGCCAGCCCCAGGAGCGGAACTGCTCGTCCGGCAGGGTGGCGACAAGCGTGACCACCCCGGCCGACAGCACCGATCCGAGCGGTGCGCCGAGCTGGGTGAAGCTGGACCACAGGCCGCGCCGGGATCCCCGCGCGTGCTCGGCGTGCTCCACCACCATCAGCATCGCGCCGCCCCACTCGCCGCCGATGGCGATGCCCTGCACCACGCGCAGGGCGACCAGCAGCACCGGAGCCCAGACGCCGATGGTGTCGTACGTCGGCAGCAGGCCGATGAGGAAGCTGCCCGACCCCATCAGGACCATGGTCAGCAGCATCATCGACTTGCGGCCGATGCGGTCTCCGAAGTGCCCGAAGACGATGCCGCCGAGCGGACGGGCGAGATAGCCCGCGGCGAAGGTGCCGAACGCCGCGACGGTGCCGACCGCCGGGTCGGCCCGCGGAAAGAACAGCTCGCCGAATACGAGCGCGGCGACGGTGCCGTAGACGAGGAAGTCGTAGAACTCGACGGTGGTGCCGAGCAGGCCGGAGACGGCAACGCGGCGCAACTGCCGCTGATCGGGGGAGAGTTGGGTGGCTGACGGGGATGGCTGCACGGTGGGCTCCCTGGGGACGGGGCGCGGTTGGTCCGTGAAGTTATGCATCCATCGTGCAGCCGTCAATCATTTGCACAACATCAGTTCAGGCCGTCCTCCGCGATCCGCAGCAGCAGCGCGTGCAGGGTGTCCCGCTCGGCCGGGTCGAGCGGGCCCAGCAGTTCGCCGGTCACCCGCAGGCCGGCCTCGTCGGTGTCGCGGAGGAAATCGCGGCCGTCGGCGGTCAGGGCGACGATCCGGCTGCGGCGGTCGTCGGGGGAGGGCCGGCGCTCGGCGAAGCCCAGCTTCTCCAGGTCGTCGACCAGGCCGACGATCGCGCTCGGGTCGTAGCCGAGGCGCGCGCTCAGTTCGCGCTGGAGGGCGCCTTCGGTGCCGGCGAGGAAACGCAGCACCGCGTAGTGGCGCAGGCGCAGGCCGGACTCCTGGAGGCAGGCGTTGAAGAGCTGCCCCGAGCGCAGGCCCAGGCGGTACAGCAGATAGCCCGTGTCGGAGTGCAGTCCGCGCATCCACGGCTCGTGGGCGTCGATGGGCTTCGCGGAGACGTATCGGCGTGTGATGGCGGGCTCCCTGTGCTCGGTGCTGCGGCGTGCTCGGTGCTGCGTCCTGTGATTCCAGCATCCCGCACCCAAAGGTCACCAACAACTATTGACGACAACAATTATTGCTCTTAGCTTCAATCTCGCAGTCGTACCCGTGTCACCCGTGCGAAGGGACCCGCCCGTGCCCACCATCGATCTCTCCGGCAAGGCCGCCGTCGTCACCGGCAGCGGTCGCGGCCTCGGCCTCGCCTACGCCCACGCCCTGGCCGCACACGGCGCGTCCGTGGTGGTCAACGACGTCGACGAGGCGGTGGCCGAGGCGGCCGTGAAGTCCCTCGCGGAAGCGGGCGGCAGGGCCGTCGCCGAGGTCGTCCCGGTCGGCACCACCGAGGCCGCCGAGCGGCTGGTGAACCGCGCGGTCGAGGAGTTCGGCCGACTGGACGTGCTCGTCACCAACGCGGGCATCCTGCGCGACAAGGTCCTGTGGAAGATGACCGACGAGGACTTCGACGCGGTGATCACCACCCACCTCAAGGGCACCTTCACCTGCGCCCGCGCCGCCGCCGTCCGGATGCGCGAGCAGGGCGAGGGCGGCTCGCTGATCCTGGTCGGCTCCCCGGCGGGGCAGCGCGGCAACTTCGGCCAGACGAACTACGCCGCCGCCAAGGCCGGCATCGCCGCCATGGCCCGCACCTGGTCGATGGAGCTGGGCCGCGCGAACATCACGGTCAACGCGATCGTGCCGGTCGCCGCCACCGCGATGACCGAGACCATCCCGGCCTTCGCGCCCTACATCGAGGCCATGAAGGGCGGCGAGCCGCTGCCGGACTTCCTGCGCAAGGGCGAGGGCTTCGGCACCCCCGAGGACTGCGCCGCGCTCGTCCCCTTCCTCGCCTCCGAGGCGGCGCGCGGCATCACCGGGCAGGCCATCGGCATCGGCGGCGACAAGGTGGCACTCTGGTCGCATCCGCAGGAGATCAGGGCGGCCTACGCCGACGGCGGCTGGACCCCGGACACACTGGCCGACGCCTGGCCCACCTCGGTCGGTGCCGAGCTCCAGTCGGTCGGCATCCCGGCGCCGAAGTTCCCGGAGGCGTGATGGACCCCTCTATGAACCTCGACGACCTGGTCGCGATCGACGTCCACACCCACGCCGAGGTGTCCTCCCGGGGCCACTCCTCGCTGGACGACGACCTGCACGACGCCTCCTCCGCCTACTTCAAGGTCGAGGGCAAGCGCAAGCCGACCCTTCAGGAGACGGCCGCCTACTACCGCGAGCGGAACATGGCCGCCGTGATCTTCACGGTCGACGCCGAGTCCGCCACCGGCACCCCGCCCGTCCCGAACGAGGAGGTCGCCGAGGCGGCCGCCGCCAACGCCGACGTCCTCATCCCCTTCGCCTCCATCGACCCCTTCCGGGGGAAGGCGGGCGTCAAGCAGGCCCGCCGTCTGGTCGAGGAGTACGGGGTGAAGGGCTTCAAGTTCCACCCCAGCATCCAGGGCTTCTTCCCCAACGACCGCGCGGTGGCGTACGACCTGTACGAGGTGATCGAGGAGACCGGCGCGATCGCCCTCTTCCACACCGGTCAGACGGGCATCGGCGCCGGCGTCCCCGGAGGCGGCGGGATCAGGCTGAAGTACTCCAACCCCCTCCACGTGGACGACGTGGCGGCCGACTTCCCGCACCTGAAGATCATCCTGGCGCATCCGTCCTTCCCCTGGCAGGACGAGGCCCTGGCCGTCGCCACCCACAAGCCGGGCGTGCACATCGACCTGTCCGGCTGGTCGCCGAAGTACTTCCCGCCGCAGCTCGTGCAGTACGCGAACACACTGCTGAAGGACAAGGTCCTCTTCGGCTCCGACTTCCCCGTCCTCACCCCCGACCGCTGGCTCGCCGACTTCGGCAAGCTGACGATCAAGGACGAGGTCCGGCCGAAGATCCTCAAGGAGAACGCGGCCCGCCTGCTCGGGCTGACGACACCGTAAGGGGCGTGACATGCGCAACGAGGGACTGGGGTCGTGGCCCGCACGCCGGGCCCGCAAGACCCCGCACCGCACCGCCCTGATCCACGGCGACACGTCCGCCGACTACGCCACCCTGTACGACCGCACCACCCGCCTGGCCCACGCCCTGCGCGCCCGGGGCGTGCGCCGCGGCGACCGCATCGCCTACCTCGGCCCGAACCATCCCTCCTACCTGGAGACCCTGTTCGCGGCCGGCACACTCGGCGCGGTCTTCGTCCCGCTGAACATCCGGCTCGCCGGACCGGAGATCGCCTACCAGCTCGCCGACTCCGGCGCCCGGGCCCTCGTCTACGGCCCGTCCTACGCGGGTCTGGTCGCGGGCCTGCCCGGCAGCACCGACGTACGCGTCTACCTGGAGGCCGGCGCCGAGTACGAGGCGGCCGTCGCCGAGGCCTCCGGGGAGCCGATCGACGAACCGGTCGGCCCCGACGACACCTGCGTCATCATGTACACCTCGGGCACGACCGGCCGGCCCAAGGGCGCCATGCTCAGCCACGGCAACCTCACCTGGAACGCGGTCAACGTCCTCGTGGACACCGACCTGATCGCCGACGAACGCGCCCTGGTCTCCGCCCCGCTGTTCCACACGGCGGGACTGAACATGCTGACCCTGCCGGTCCTGCTGAAGGGCGGCACCTGCGTCCTGGTCGACGCCTTCGACCCGGACGCCACCTTCGACCTGATCGAACGGCACCGGATCACCTTCATGTTCGGCGTGCCCACGATGTTCGACCAGGTGGCCCGTCACCCCCGCTGGCCGGAAGCGGACCTGTCGTCGCTGCGCATCCTCACCTGCGGCGGTTCCCCGGTCCCCACCCCGCTGATCGCCGCGTACCAGGAACGCGGCCTGACCTTCCTCCAGGGTTACGGCATGACCGAGGCCGCACCCGGCACGCTCTTCCTCGACGCCGAACACGCCGTCGACAAGGCGGGCTCGGCGGGCGTCCCGCACTTCTTCAGCGACGTCCGCGTCGTCCGGCCCGACCTGACGCCCGTCGACGTCGGCGAGGTGGGCGAGATCGTGGTGCGAGGGCCGCACGTCATGCCCGGCTACTGGGGGCTGCCCGAGGAGACGGCCGCGTCCTTCGTGGACGGCTGGTTCCGCAGCGGCGACGCCGCCCAGGTCGACGAGGACGGCTACGTGCACATCGTCGACCGCATCAAGGACATGATCATCTCCGGCGGCGAGAACATCTACCCCGCCGAGATCGAGGACCGGCTCCTCGCCCACCCCGGCATCGCCGAGTGCGCGGTGATCGGGGTCCCGGACGACAAGTGGGGCGAGGTGCCGCGCGCGGTCGTCGTGCCCCGCGAGGGCGTGGCCCTCGACCCCGACGAGGTGCTCGCCTCACTCGCGGGCCGCCTCGCCAAGTACAAGATCCCCAAATCGGTGGTCCTCGCGGACGAACTCCCGCGCACCGCCTCCGGAAAGCTCCTCAAGTCCCGTGTCCGTACGCGCTACGGCAAGCAGTGAAGGAACCGCATGAGCCTCACCGTCAACGGCCTCGACGAACTCAAGAAGCTCGCCGGCAGCGACCTCGGCACCAGTGAGTGGATCGAGGTCACCCAGGAACGCATCGACACCTTCGCGGACGCCACGGGCGACCACCAGTGGATCCACGTGGACCCCGAGCGAGCCAAGGACGGCCCCTTCGGCGCCCCCATCGCGCACGGCTACCTCACGCTCTCCCTCTTCATCCCCCTGTTCACCGAGCTGCTGGACGTCCAGGGCGTGACGACGAAGGTCAACTACGGCCTCAACAAGGTGCGTTTCCCCTCCCCGGTGAAGGCCGGATCCCGCATCCGGCTGGTCGCGAAGCTCGCCGAGGTCGAGGAGGTGCCGGGCGGTGTGCAGATCACCGTCGAGGGTGCCATCGAGATCGAGGGCGGCACCAAGCCCGCCGCGGTGCTGCAGAGCCTGTCGCGGTTCTACGCCTGAGGACGCGCGGGCACCAGGTCCAGAAGGCGTTCCGAGGCCTCGCGCGCGAGGGGCGAGAGCCGTTCGTGCACGACCCGGAACGTCTTCTCGGCTTGTTCCGCCGGCCAGTCGCCGGGCAGGTGCTCGACGGGCAGCCGCGGGTCGCGCCGGACGATCTGAAGCCACTCCGTCTGGAGGCGCAGCCGCAGCACGAGGGCGTCGCCGGGGTCCGGCAGCTCGTCCTCCCAGGGGTGCCACCGCCGCACGAACCCCGCGTAGCTCCCGGCCAGGTCGGACAGCTCCCAGGTCTCCTCGATCATCCGCCCGATGTCCATCCCGGCGTCCGCGTGCGCCCGGAAGACCTTCACATGCGCGGTCAGACCGAGCTCGGCCACCAGGGCCGACACCTCCACCGCCCCCGGGGCGATCCACAGACCGTTGAACAGCGGCCCGAAGCCGCTCCAGGTCAGCCGGGAGCGCAGGTCGTGGCGCTGGCGCTGCCAGGACTCGGGCAGGGAGAAGCCGAGCAGGGTCCAGCTGCCGTCCCACCGCCGGTTGACGGCGCCGGTCTCCCAGATGCGCCGCTCGCCGTCGCGCAGCACCGCCTCCGAGCGGCCGGTCAGCCCGAAGTACACCCGGCGGCCCTCGCGCTGGCGGCGCAGCAGGCCACGCCCGGCCATGCGGGCCAGGGTCGAGCGGGTCGCCTGCTCGCCGACTCCGGCCCGGGCGAACACGTCGATGACGCTGCCCGAATACACGCACACGTCGCGGCCGAGCACCTGGTCGCCCAGGAACGTCAGCATGAGGGACTGGGGCCGCAGCGGCTCTTCACCGGTCACGGGGCCACCGTACCTCCGCTCGACCCGTCGGTGACCTGCTGGTACGCGGGGTCAGAAACCCTCGACGTCGACGAACACCGGGTTCGAGTAGAACCAGGTGTCCGCCCACGGGTCACCGTCCCCGGGCGGGTGCGGGACCGGCCCGTGCGGATCGACCGACGCGCCGAGGAAACCGGTGCCGTTGCGGTTTCCGTCGCTGCCGCGCAGCCGGACGTAGAAGGACTCCTCGCCGGCGGTCAGCGGGACGCGCAGGGTGTAGGTGCCCGTGCGGCCGGACACGTCCTGCGTCCGGACGACCCGGGTGTCCGGGGCCTTCCAGGTGTCGCGGTCGGTGACCGGCCCGCGCACCGCGCCGCGGATGACGTCCACGTGCGTCAACTCGGGCAGGATCCCGTGCGGGTTGGGCCGGGAGGCGGTCGTCACCGTGACGTTCAGGGTGAGCCTCTCGCCCTTGCGCACCCGCAGCCGGCCGCCGAGTGTCACGCCCCGGCCCCGGCCACCGTCCCGGGTCAGGCGGACCTCGAGCCCGTCGAGCAGATGCCCGTGGTCCACCCACACCCGGCCCGCGCGCATGCCCGCCATGACCGCGCGGTAGCCGATGGGGGCACCTCCCGCACCGCTCAGGTAGTGGGGGAGGGGCACGCCCACATGCGTACGGCTGAACTGGCCGGGCCAGAAGTCGCTGCCCGGCTGCGGGGTGTTGGTGTTCACCGGGTCGGGCAGCCTGCCGGTGTCGTCGAAGGTCTGCCCGGGCTGCCAGTCGCCGTTCTTCCAGGTGTCGTGCACGATCCGGTGGGCGTCGGAGTTGGTGGTGACCGAGAACAGCCGCCCCTCGGCGAGCAGCGAGTCCCACAGACCGCCGACGGTCGCGGTCGCCCAGTCGAAGCCGCCGTAGGTCACGTAGGCCTCCGCCGGGTAGCCGGGCCAGGACTGCGCGGACGGCTTGTTCTCGTACTCGCCGCGGACCGAGGTGGCGCCCCTCAAGCCGGGGATGGCCGCGCCCTGGGCACCGGGCGCGCCCTCCATGCCGATCATGATGTCGGGCGCCGCGTCCCGCCAGGCGCGCAGCTCGTGCGGGGAGTCGATGCCCAGGCGCATCGGATGGTTGGCCAGGACCAGCACGTCGTCGACGTACCCAGAACGCCGCTGCCGGTCCAGCCACTTGAGGGCCTTGACGGCGTGCGCCTCGTTGCGGGCGGTGTCGGTGTCGGCGGGGCCGCCCTTGTCGTAGGCGAGGAGCTTGCCGTCGTAGGCGCTCTCGAAGCGGGTGAGCAGGTCGGCCTCGTGCGGGCCGGGCGCGGTGAACACCGTGCAGTGCTCGGCGGCCGGGATGTACCACTCCAGGCCCTGGAAGATCAGCTGCCGTGGGTTCTCCGCACGCGCCCGGAGAATCTCCCGGTGCTCCAGGGCGGCCCCGTGTTCGGCGTGCCCGACGTTGGAGTGCTCGGTGAACACCATCCAGTCCAGGCCGTACTCCGCGCCCTTCGCGGCCAGCTGGGAGAAGGTGTACTTGGCGTCGTGGCTGTAGACGGAGTGGATGTGGTGGTCGCCGACGAGGTAGGCCAGGCGCGGGTCCTCACCGCCCGGCCGGCCGCTGTCACCGGCGGCCAGGGCGGGGGTCCGGGACGTCGCCGCCGAGCCGAGCGCGGACGCGGCGCCGAACAGGCCCGCGCGGCGCAGCAGCCCGCGGCGGGACAGGCCCTGCGGGTCGAGAGCGGCGGGGGAGACGGACGGATCGGCCCAGCTGGGCAGCTGCTGCGCGGTCATGATCGACAGGCCCTTCAGGATCTCAGTGATTCATGAAGGAGGTGACGGGCAGGGCCCGGGCGACGATCCGGACGTCGCCGAGCCGGCCGTGGAGGATCTGGTCGATCTTCCCGCCGTACTCGTAGCCGCCGAGCAGCCACGGCAGACCCACGGAAGCGATGCCGACCGAGGGCGCCTTGGGGTTGCGGACCACCGGGCAGCCCTCGACGTACAGCGTGGTGTGCCGGCCGTCGTTGACGACCGCCAGGTGCCACCAGGTCTCCAGCGGGGTCTCCTGGCCCCAGTTGGTCGCGATGCCCTGCTGGTTGAGCGGGCGCATCGCCCACTGCGGTTCCCGGTCGTTGGACAGGGACAGCGTGGCCAGCGGCTCGTCCGGGTCGTCGGCACTCTTCCCGGCGGCGCCGCCCGTGCCCGTGCGGGAGACCAGACCCGACCAGGCGTGGTGGTCCGGGTCCCAGTCGGCGGGCAGCCGGTAGAACGCCTCGATGGTGTAGCCGTCCTCGAAGGTGGCCCGGTTGAGCGGGGCGGCGTCGACCGTGCGCAGGTAGGCGCCCTTCAGCGGGGACTTGAAGCCCTGGAACTCCAGGCTGCCGTGGCCCGGCTGGTCGGGGTGGTGGTCCGCCGACCAGCCCAGCGCGCCGCCGCCGACCGTGACGAGGGAGAGGTCGTTCCCCCGCCCCGACAGGTCGCGGACCGTGCCGTCCACCGGCTTCTCGAAGCGCCAGTACGCCACCGTGCCGGGGACGAGCAGCTTCGCGGCGGGGCGCGCGGCACGGGCGGGCACGGGCGCGAAGCCGGAGAAGCGCTGCTCGAAGTCGATCTCGACGGAGAACCGGTCGGCGTCACCGCTCAGTTCCATCTCCTGCCGCTCCAGCTCGTTGAGCCCCTTCCCCGCCCGGCCGAGGATCCAGGGCGACACCGTCTCCACGTCGATGACACCCCGGTCCAGGTCGAAGCGGTACAGGCGGATCATCGCGGCGCCGCCGAAGTAGCGGTTCTGGTAGTTCGTCAGATGCAGGTGCACCTCGTGCCCGGCCGCGTTCTTCCGGATGGCGCGGGTGGCCGGCCAGTAGTGGCCGCCCAGGGCGAGGAAGATCTGGTCGTGGTCCTCGATCAGCCGGTCCCACAGCTGCTGCCCGTACTCCGACAACGTGTCGTCCACGACGACCAGTTCGTGGGTCGTGAGGATCACCGGCGTCCTCGGATGCCGGGCCAGCACGTCCTTCGCCCAGGCGAAGCCCTGCGGCGACAGCCGCCAGTCCAGGGCCAGCACCAGCCACTCCCGGCCGCCGGCGGTGAACCGGTGGAAGGTGTTGTAGCCGTCCGCTGAGGCCCCGCCGAACGTCCGCAGCCCCTTGAACCGCCGCGGCCCGAAGGCGTCCAGGTACGCGGTGGCGCCCCGCTGGTCGGTCGTCGACGACTTCACGTCGTGGTTGCCCGCCAGGACGCTGTAGCCGGCCCCGCGCCGGTCCAGCAGCCGGAACGCCTCCCCGATCGCGGCGAACTCCGCCTCCGCGCCGTTCTGCGTGAGGTCACCCAGGTGGGAGAGGAAGACGATGTTCTCCTCCCGGCCGTGCTCCAGCAGATAGCGCAGCGAGGCCTCGACCGGTGCCTTGTCGATGCTCGGACCGTCGAAGAGGTACTGCGTGTCCGGCATCACGGCGAGCGTGAACCGGCGGCTGTCCGGGTCGGGGTACCACGCCGGGGCCGCCTGCGCGGTGACCGCGGGCAACGCGGTCACGGCCGCCGCGCTCGCGCCGAGCAGCGCCGTCGCCCGCAGGAAACCGCGTCGTCCGGCGCCGGCCTGGGGCGCCTCGCCCGGGTCGTGGTCATGCGAAGTGCACACGGGTGCTCCAAGAGGTGACTGAGAGGGGAGGAAGTCAAAGGACGCGCAGTGTCCAGCTCCAGCGATGGACACCGGCCGCGACGAGGTACGAGGCGAACGTGTCGGGCCCGCACGAGGCCGTGCCCAGCCCGCGGTGCGCCGCGTCGATGTGCACCACGCACCCGGACCGCGGCACCAGTTCGTCGTGATGCGCGACGGCGGCGAGGTCCGCCGCGCGATGCCGGGTGACGGAGACCTGGCGGGGCCGGTCCAGCCGCACCGCGAGACCGGTGGCGTCGGGCGCGGACAGCGTGAACCGCCGTACCCCGTGCCGTCCGCCGCTCTCCTGCGGCCGCAGATACGGCGTGAACAGCTCGTCCACCGGGAGACGGTGGTGGCCGACGGGCGCGCCCGCGGCCCGGTCCGGATACGACTCCCAGGGCCCCTGCCCGAACCACTCCAGCAGGTTCAGCCCGGCGACCGTCTCCAACACGGTCCCCACCCGGGCCACGTCGTGCAGCGTCTCGGGCAGCTCGGCGCACTCCTCCACGAGCAGCCCGCCCTCCACAGCCGTCAACACCTGCTCGTGCCGCACTGTCCCGCCCGTGCAGAGGTAGTCGGACACCACCGTCACCCGGCCCGGGTCACGCCGTACGGAGACGACCTCCCGGGCGGGCGCCTGGAGCCCCCAGTCCCGCCAGCGGGCCGCCATGCCGCCCAGTTCGTCGTTGTCGGTGGGCGCCCGCCACAGGGACAGCGTGGGCGCGGCCGTCAGCAGTGGATGGACCAGCAGCCCGTCCCCGTCCACCTCGACCGGACCGCCCGGGACCCGGGTGTGCGTCACCGGCGGTGCCGCCCGCAGCCGTACCTGCGGCAGGCAGACGACCGTGCCGCGCGGCGCCCAGGGCTCGTCCCCGGCCGTCGTGACCCGCAGGGTCAGCCAGGCCTCGCCGCCGTCCTCGGGCAGCGCGAACGGCAGCGGCACCGCGGCCGTCTCACCCGGCAGCAGAGCGGGCAGCTCGGCCGGAGCCGTCAACGTCGTGCCGTCGGCGAGGGACAGCTCCCACACGCCCGCCAGCCAGTCCAGGCCACGGAAGTGCTGATGGTTGCCCAGCACGACGCCCTCGTGCCGGAAACACTCGATGCGCACCGGCGCGGCGATCTCCCGGTGCTCGAACAGCACCGGCTTGGGGGTGCGGTCGGGGAAGACGACCCCGTCGGCGATGAACGCGCCGTCGTGGTCCGTCTCGCCGAAGTCGCCGCCGTACGCCCAGCGGTGGCCGGGCGCGGCGACACCGTTGTCGTAGAGCCCGGCGCCCCCACGCCCGGCCGGTCTGCCGTCGTTCACACGCTGGAGGATGCCGTGGTCCCAGAACTCCCAGATGAACCCGCCCTGAAGACCCGGCGTGGCCTCGATGGCCGCCCAGTGGTCCGCCAGCGTGCCGTTGCTGTTGCCCATGGCGTGCGAGTACTCGCACTGGATGAGCGGCTTGGTCTGGGTGCCGGACAGGGCGTGGGCCAGGCACTCCTCCAGCGGGGCGTACATGGGGCAGGCGATGTCGGAGGCCAGGTCCGGGTCGGCCCAGCCGCGCTTGGCCGCGCCCTCGTACTGCACCGGGCGGGTCGGGTCGTACCGGCGCACCCAGCCCGCCGCCGCGTCGTGGTTCGCGCCGTAGTCGGACTCGTTGCCCAGCGACCAGACGATGACCGAGGGGTGGTTCTTGTCGCGCAGCACCATCCGCGCGACCCGGTCCACGAAGGCGTTCAGATAGCGCGGGTCGTCGGCGATCTCGTGCGCGTGGTCGTGCGACTCGATGTCCGCCTCGTCGACGACGTAGAAACCGAGCTCGTCGGCCAGGTCGTACAGGGCCGGGTCGTTCGGGTAGTGCGCGGTGCGGATCGCGTTGAAGCCGAACCGCTTCAGCAGGACGAGGTCGGCACGCATGTCGTCGTAGGTCACCGTCCGCCCGGTCAGCGGGTGGAAGTCGTGCCGGTTGACGCCCCGGACGAACACGCGCTCGCCGTTGACCAGCAGGTCCCGGCCGACGATCTCGACGTCGCGGAAGCCGACCCGGTGCCGGGAGGTGTCGGCGACGGTGCCGTCGGCGCGGTGCAGGCGGACGGTCAGGCCGTACAGCTCGGGCGTCTCGGCGTTCCAGGTGCGCACGTCCGGCACGACGGTGCGCAGCCGGGCCTCGCCGAGGAAGCCGGAGACGCGCTCGTCGTCGGCGTTGGCCCGGTCGAACTCCGCGTCCCGGATCAGCGGGCGCCCGTCCAGCTCCCCGCTCACGTACCAGCCCTCGGGCAGCGCCCCGCCCGTGTCCCGCACCCGGCACTCCACCAGCAGGTCGCCGTCCCGCCGGGCCCGCACGGTCACGTCAGCGAGGTGCAGCGGGCCGACCGCGTACAGCAGCACCGAGCGGGTGATCCCGCCGTGCCACCACTGGTCCTGGTCCTCGATGTGCGAGGCGTCCGACCACTTCACCACGGTGAGGCGGACGGTGGCCCTCTCCCCGGGGCGCACCAGGCCCGTCAGGTCGAACTCGGCGGCCAGGTGCGAGTCCTTGGAGATCCCCGCGGGCCGCCCGTCCACATGGACCAGCAGCACGCTCTCGGCGGCCCCGACCTGGAGCACGATCCGCCGCCCGGTCCACTCGGCCGGCACGTCCACGGAACGCTCGTACACCCCGGTCGGGTTGGCGGCGGGCACATCCGGCGGGTACTGCGCGAACGGCATGCGGACGTTGAGGTACCGGGGGAGATCGCGAGTGCCCTGCATGGTCCACACGCCGGGGACGTACGACGACGACCAGGCCTCCCCGAGCGGGGCGTCCGGCGAGGGCAGGAGCTGGAAGCGCCAGTCGCCGTCCAGGCGGACGGCTCCGGCACGCCGGTCGACGGCGTTCATCGGCAGGCGTCGCCAGGAGGTCACCTCGGGGGCTTCCCAGGGGCGCAGGGCGAGCAGGGGGTCGGAGGGTGCGTCGGTCATGGCCGTTCCGGGGATCGTGGGGTGGGCCGGAGCAGGACGCGCCCCTGAAGGCCCCAGGCGGGGTCGACGGGGATGCCGAGACGGTCCAGGACGGTGGGGGCGATGTCGATGAGACGGGGTGCGTCGAGCCGGGAGCCCGCGGGCACGCCGGGTCCCGCGAGGACGACGAAGACCTCCCGCTCGGCACGCGAGTCGCCGCCGTGGCCGCCGGAGTCGAGGTGCCCGTGGTCGGTGGTGACCAGCACGGTCCACTGCTCCTCGGCGCGCCCCGGGTCCGCGCGCCGGGCGTCGATCGCCTCCAGCAGCCGCCCGAGGTGGGCGTCCTGGTCGAGCAGGGCCCGGTCGTAGGCGGGGGAGAGGGGGCCCGTGGCGTGGCCGGCCTCGTCGGTGGCGCCGAAGTACACGAACAGGGCGTCCGGGTCGTCCTCGGTGAGCCAGCGCAGAACGGTGCGGGCGACGCGGCGGTCCGCGGTCTCGTAGCCCTTGCGTTCGCCGTTGTGGCGTACCCGCCGGCCGATGGCCCGGCCGAGGGTGCCCCGGCGGACCAGGGCCGGCCAGGACACGGCGGCCGCCGTGCGCAGACCGGGCCGGGCGCGGGCGGCGCGGGTGAGGAAGTCGGGGTAGCGGGCGTAGTCGGCGCCTTTGAAGTCGTTGCCGGTGACGCCGTGGCGGTCGGGCCACACCCCGGTGAGGATGCTCGACCAGCCGGGTCCGGAGTCGGTGTGGGCCGTGCCGGACGCGGGCTCGTCGTCGGCCCGGCCGTACGGCAGCAGGCTCGTGCCGACGGCGCCCGCGGCCATCAGGGCGTGCAGCACCGGGGCGGTGGCCGGCGAGCGGGTCAGCCGGTCGTGGCGCAGGCCGTCCATGCCGACGACCAGTACCTTGGGGCGTCGGCTCTGGGTGTTGACGTCCGTCACTGGGTGCCTCTCCGCTGTGGTCCTACGAGCTCGGGACCGACTGCCGGTTCTTGGCTGCGCCTCCGCTGTGGCTGGTCGCGCAGTTCCCCGCGCCCCTTCGGGGCGCTGCCCTGACGGGGCGAGGGGGGTCAACTGCCCTGCACCGCCCCCTCCGTGGCGCCCGCGATGAACCCGCGGGCGAAGATCGTGAAGACCACGACGAGCGGCACGGACGCCATGAGCACGCCGGCCATGACCATGCTGTAGTCGGTCGTGTGGCCGACGTGGAGCTGGGCCAGCGCCACCTGGAGGGTCAGGTGGGTCGGGTCGTTGAGCACGACCAGGGGCCAGATGTAGTCGTTCCAGGCGCCGACGAAGGCGTAGATGGCGAGGAAGGACAACGCCGGCCTGATCATCGGCAGCACGATGTTCCAGTACGTGCGGAAGAACCCCGCGCCGTCGATGCGCGCGGCGTCGAGCAGCTCGTCCGGCACGCCGTTCTCGATGTACTGGCGCAGCCAGAAGATGCCGAAGGCGTTGGCGAGGGCGGGCAGGACCAGGGCCTTGAGCGTGCCGACCCAGCCGATGTCGGACATGAGGATGAACTGCGGGAGTACGGCCAGCTGGAGCGGCAGCATCATGAACCCCACCAGCAGGGCGAACAGCGTCTTGCGGCCGGGGAAGTCGAACTTGGCGAAGACGTACGCCGCCAGGGAGTCGACGAACAGCACCAGGACGGTGGTGACGGTCGCGACGACGAGGGTGTTCAGCATCGACCCGAAGAAGTCGATGGTGTCCAGCACGTGCCGTACGTTCTCCAGCAGATGGGAGCCGAACGTCAGCTTCGGCGGGCTCTTGTAGATGTCCTCGGTGGTGTTCGTCGCCATGACGATCGTCCACACGAACGGGAAGACCGAGATCAGGACGGCCAGGACGAGGACGACGTGTGCGGTCAGGCCCCTGGGACGCCGTGACCGCCTCGGAACCACTGCGGTCATGACTTCCTCCCGCGCTGGACGATCCGCCAGTTGACGACGACCAGCACCATGATCAGCACGAAGAAGGCCCACACGATGGCCGCGCCGTAGCCGTAGTCGTTGTTGACGAAGGCCGACTGGTAGAAGTACAGCAGCGTGGTCAGGCCGGCCTGGCCGGGACCGCCGAGGTTGGGGTTGGCGGCGTTGCTGCCGAACAGGACCTGGGGTTCGCTGAAGCTCTGCAAGCCGTTGATGGTCGAGATGATGACCGTGAACAGGATGATCGGCCGCATGATCGGCATGGTGATCCGGAAGAACGTGCGGACCGGCCCGGCGCCGTCCAGCCGGGCCGCCTCGTAGATCTGGGCGGGGATGGCCTGGAGGCCCGCCAGGTAGATGATCATGTTGTAGCCGGTCCACATCCAGGTCATCAGCAGCGCGATGACCAGTTTGATCAGCCACGGGTTGCTCAGCCACGGCACGGGCGGGATGCCGACCGTGCCGAGGATCGCGTTGACCAGACCGAAGTTGTTGCTGAACACCGCGCCGAAGAAGATCGACACGGCGACGATCGAGGTCACGTTCGGTACGTACAGGGCGATGCGGTAGAAGCCCTTGAAGCGTCGCACCGAGTGCAGCAGCGTCGCCAGCACCAGGGCGCCGAACAGGGTGGGGACGGTGGACAGCACCCAGATCACCAGGGTGTTGCGGATGGACAGCCAGAAGACCGGGTCGTCCAGAAGGAACCGGAACTGCTGCAGTCCCACGAACTGCACGGTGCCCAGGCCGTCCCAGCGCTGGAAGGCGAGGTAGAGCGAGTAGAAGACCGGGAAGAACGAGAAGACGCCGAAGATCAGGAAGAAGGGTGAGATCGCCAGGTACTGCCGCCAGTGCGACAGCACCCCGCGACGCGCCGGCCGCACGGCGCCCGCGGGTGGCGTGCGCCGCGGGCGGAAGCGGGCCGGGCCGGGCCCGCCGTGGTGCCGGGGCACCGTGGCGGAACCGGTGACCGGAGGTGAGGTCATCGCTCAGCTCACCCCCTGCCGCCGGGCGATCTGCTTGGCCTGGGCCACCGCGTCCTTCCAGGCGTCGTCGGGCTTCTTGCCCTTGGCCTCGATGCTGGACAGCTCGGTCATGAAAGGCGCCATGACGGCGGCGTCGGCGGGTGCCTCGTAGCTGGACGGGATGGCCTTGGCGGCCGGACCGAAGACCTCGATGATCTTCTGCCCGCCGAAGAACGGGTCGCCTCCCGTCATGGCCGGCATGGAGTAGGCCGCCGGTGCGGCGGGGAAGATGGCGGCGTCGGTGAAGCCGCGGGCGTCGTTCTCCGGGCTGAGGATCCAGCTGATGATCTTGAACGCCTCTTCGGGGTTCCGGCACTGCTTGGGCAGGGCCAGGTAGGAGCCGCCCTGGTTGGCCGGCCCGCCGGGCATCGCGCAGACCCGCCACTTGCCCTTGGTCTTCGGGGCCGCCTGCTCGATGTCCAGGGCGTGCCAGGCGGCACCGAGTTCGGTGGTCAGACTCTTGCCGACGGCGGCGTTCCAGGTGTTGTCGTTGATCTTGGCGTCGAGACCGAGGGTGTAGGGGCGCACGGCCGTGGTCCACGCCTTGCGGATGTGGTCCTGGTCGCCGATGAAGCGGTTCTCCTTGTCGATGAACCGCTCGGTGCCCTGCCCGACCGCCATGGTGAAGACCGAGCCGATGTTGTTGACCAGGTAGGTGCCCGGCACCTTCCCGCGCAGCTCGGTGCCGAGGGCGAAGTACTCCTCCCAGGTCCCGGCCCGGGCGGCGACCTTGTCGGGGTCGGTGGGCAGCCCGGCCTTGTCGAACAGGTCCGCGCGGTAGAAGAGCGCGGTGGGGCCTATGTCGATCGGGAAGCCGATCTGCCGGCCGTCCTCGGTCCGGGCGAGCTTGGTCTTCCAGTCCAGGTACCGGGAGGCGATCTTCTTGAAGCCGAGGTCGTTCAGGTCGAGGAAGCGGTTCGCGTTGGGCAGGAAGGACGCCATGTCCTCGCCCTTGATGCCGGTGATGTCGGGCACGGAGGCGCCCGCCGCGAGGGTGGTGGTGAGCTTCTGCTTGAAGTCGCCGCCGATGGAGGCGGCGGTCAGCTTCACCTGGCCGCTGAAGTGCGTCTTCGCCTCGGCGACCACCTTGTCGCTGAGGGCGCCTCCCCAGTACCACATGGTGAGGTTCTTGCCGTTCTTGCTGCCGGCCGATCCGGATCCGCCACCGCAGGCGACGGTCAGACCGGAGGCGGCCGCGGTCAGCGCGGCGGCCTGGAGGAAGCCTCTACGGGAAAGGTCCACGGGTGACTCCTGTTGTTCCTGTTCGACGTGCAGAGGGGTGGAGCGTCAGTGCCGCTCCTCGCGGGCGCGCGGACCGACGGGGGTGTGAGGGCTCGGCGGGGTGACGGGGGCGTGGCGCACGGGCGGGCCGGGATCGGCCGGGACGCGGTCGGTCAGGAAGCCGTAGGCGCGTCGCACCTCCGGGTCCCTCTGGGCACGCCACCAGCGTGCGACGCCGTACCAGCCGGGAGCCGCGAGGGCGCCTGAGTGGTGCCGCACGGACAGCCCGGCGGCCAGCACCGCGAACCGCAGCCGCTCCGCGAGCGGCCAGCCGCCGAGGGAGGCCGCGACGAAACTCGCCCCGAACACGTCCCCCGCGCCCGTCGCGTCCAGGACGTCGGTGTCCAGGGCCGGCACCTCGGCGTACTCGCCGGTGATCTGGTCGACGGCGAGGGCGCCGTCCCCGCCCCGGGTGACCACGGCGACCGGCACCAGCTCGGAGAGCGTGCCGAGCGCGGCCACCGCGCTGTCGGTGCGGGTGTAGGCCATCGCCTCGGTCTCGTTCGGGAGGAAGGCGTGGCACAGGGCCAGCTGGTCCAGAAGGGCCCTCGGCCACTCCTGAGCGGGGTCCCAGCCGACGTCGGCATAGATCTGTGTGCCGTTGGCGGCGGCCTTGGCGAGCCACTCGCGCGGCTCGGCCTCCAGGTGCACCAGGGCGGTCCGGGCGCCGGGCGGGTCACCCATCAGCACGTCCTGCGAATACGGCGGCTCCGTGCCGTGGGTGAGCAGGGCCCGGTCGCCGCCGTGCGCGACGGAGACCGTGACCGGAGTCGGCCAGCCGTCCGCCGTACGGGAGAGCGAGAGGTCGACCCCTTCCTGACCGCCCAGGATGTCCCGGCAGTACGCGCCGTAGAAGTCGTCGCCGAACACCGTGGCCAGGCAGGTGCTGAGGCCGAAGCGGGAGGCGGCCACCGCGAGGTTCGCGATGCCGCCGGGGCCGCAGCCCATGCCCCGGGTCCAGATCTCCTCGCCCGGGGTCGGCGGCTTGCCGAGCCCGGTGAGGACGAGGTCGTAGAAGAGCAGCCCGGTCAGCAGCACATCGGGCCGGTCATCGTCCACGGATGTGTCCTCTCGCTCGGGCTTCGACGGAGATCGTCAAAACTCTTCATTCGGTGAGCGGAATCGTGCGCTGCTCCGGAGAGATTGGTCAATACCCGAGCAGAAGTGAGCATAGAAATGATTGAAGATGACGAGTAGTGTTCCGGCCGTGCTGGCAGAACGACGACACCAACTCATCCTGCGGGCCCTGCGCGCCGGCGGGCCCGCGGCCGTGACCGACCTCTCGGAACAACTGGGAGTGAGTCCCGCCACGATCAGGCGCGACCTGGTCAAACTGGAGGAGGACGGACTGCTCACGCGGGTGCACGGCGGCGCCGTCGTGGAGGAGGGCGACCAGCCCTTCGCCGAGGTCGCCGAGGTGCGCGTCGCCGAGAAGGACGCCATAGCCGAACGCGCCGCCGCGATGATCAGGGACGGCCAGTCGGTGCTGCTGGACATCGGGACCACGGCCTACCGCCTGGCCCGGCAGCTGCACGGGCGGCGGCTCACCGTGATCACCAGCAATCTGGTGGTCTACGAGGAACTCGCCGACGACGAGGGCATCGAGCTGGTCCTGCTCGGCGGCATGGTCCGCCGCGAGTACCGCTCCCTGGTCGGCTTCCTCACCGAGGACAACCTGCGCCAGCTGCACGCCGACTGGCTCTTCCTCGGCACCAGCGGCGTGCGGCCCGGTGGCCAGGTCATGGACACCACGGTCGTGGAGGTGCCGGTCAAGCGCGCCATGATCAGGGCCGGGGAGAAGGTGGTGCTGCTCGCCGACGCGGCGAAGTTCCCCGGGAACGGGATGGCGAAGGTCTGCGGTCCCGAAGACCTGGACGCGGTGGTGACGAACGACCCGGTCGACCCGGTGACGCGGGCCTCCTTCCAGGAGGCGGGCGTCGAGGTGGTCGTGGCGGGAAAGGGGCAACCGTGAACCCTTCCCCGGCCGCGGTGGGGGGCCCGCCGGCACCGGCCGCCCCACCCGCCGGTGATCAGCGAGGTTCCAGCCCCTCTGAGCCCTGCGGACCGGAACCGGTCCGAGGTCCCCGAGCGAGTTCAAGGAGGTGGCGCGTGCTCGGTTCCCGCAACGCGCTCCGTGCAGCCTGCCGAAGCGGAGGAAGCCGGTGAAGCTGACGATTCTGGGCGGCGGAGGATTCCGCGTGCCGCTGGTGTACGGGGCGCTCCTCCAGGACCACGCCGAGGGCCGGGTGACCCACGTCGTCCTGCACGACCTGGACGCCGCACGGCTGTCGGCGGTGACCCGTGTCCTCGCCGAACAGGCGGCCGGTGTGCCCGACGCGCCCGAGGTCAGCGCCACGACCGACCTCGACGAGGCCCTGCGCGGCGCCGACTTCGTGTTCTCCGCGATCCGCGTGGGCGGTCTGGAAGGCCGCGCGAACGACGAGCGCGTGGCTCTCGCCGAAGGGGTGCTGGGCCAGGAAACCGTCGGCGCGGGCGGCATCGCCTACGGTCTGCGCACGGTCCCGGTCGCCGTCGGCATCGCCCGGCGGGTGGCCCGGCTCGCCCCCGACGCCTGGGTCATCAACTTCACCAACCCGGCCGGACTGGTCACCGAGGCCATGTCCCGCCACCTCGGCGACCGGGTCATCGGCATCTGCGACTCCCCGGTCGGCCTCGGCCGCCGCATCGCCCGGGTGCTCGGCGTGAAGAACCCGGGCGAGGCGTGGATCGACTACGTCGGCCTCAACCACCTCGGCTGGGTGCGCGGCCTGCGCGTCGCCGGCCGTGACGAGCTGCCGCGCCTGCTCGCCGACCCCGACCTGCTCGGTTCGTTCGAGGAGGGCAAGCTCTTCGGCCCGGACTGGCTCCGCTCCCTCGGCGCGATCCCCAACGAATACCTGCACTACTACTACTTCAACCGCGAAACCGTGCGCGCCTACCAGCAGGCCGAGAAGACCCGCGGCGCCTTCCTGCACGACCAGCAGGCCCGCTTTTACGCCGAGATGCGCGACCCGGGCGCCCCCGCCCTCACCGTCTGGGACCGCACCCGTGCCGAACGCGAGGCCACGTACATGGCCGAGAACCGTGAGAGTGCCGGGGCCGGCGAACGCGACGAGGACGACCTGTCGGGCGGCTACGAGAAGGTCGCCCTCGCCCTGATGCGGGCGATCGCCCGGGACGAGCGCACCACCCTGATCCTCAACGTCCGCAACCAGCGCACGCTGTCGGTCCTGGACACCGACGCCGTGATCGAGGTCCCCTGCCTGGTCGACGCCAACGGCGCCCACCCCGTCACCGTCGACCCGCTGCCCGGCCATGCCACCGGGCTGGTCTGCGCGGTCAAGGCCGTGGAGCGTGAGGTGCTGGCCGCCGCCGACTCCGGCTCCCGCGCGACGGCCGTGAAGGCCTTCGCCCTGCACCCCCTCGTCGACTCGGTCAATGTGGCCCGCAAGCTGGTCGAGGGCTACACCGAGGTCCACCCGGGGTTGGCGTACCTTAGGTGAACGCCGTTCGGTAAGCGCTTTCCCCCACCGCTTCCCGCCTGCTCGCTCTTCCCGCTTCTGGAGACATCCCATGCACGACGAAAGCCGCCGCATCGAGGAGCGCGTGCAGCGCCTCCACGACCAGCGCATCAAGACCGCGATCTACGCGGCCACCGTCCCCTTCGAGGTGGAGGCCTGGCAGGCGCCGGGGGAGCCGGTCCCGTTCGAGGAGGCCGCCGCCGCCTCCTACGAACCCTTCGTGATGGGGACGCCCTGGGGTCCGCCCTGGGGCACCACCTGGTTCCGCATGCGCGGACAGGTGCCCGAGGAATGGGCGGGCCGCCGCGTCGAGGCCGTCATCGACCTCGGCTTCACCGGCGACTGGCCGGGCAACCAGGCCGAGGCCCTCGTCCACCTCACGGACGGCACCCCGCTGAAGGCCGTCAACCCGCTCAACCAGTACGTGGCGATCGCCAACCCCGCCCAGGGCGGCGAGAGAGTCGACTACCTGGTCGAGGCCGCCTCCAACCCGGACATCCTCGCGAACGACTTCTCCCGGCCCACGCCCCTCGGCGACAAGCTCACCGCCGGCGACAAGCCGCTCTACACCTTCCGCGCCGCCGACCTCGCCGTCCTCGACGAGGAGGTCTGGCACCTCGACCTCGACGTGCAGGTGCTGCGCGAGCTCATGCTGGAACTCGGCGCGCACGACCCGCGCCGCCACGAGATCGCCCACGCCCTGGACCGGGCGATGGACCTGCTCGACCTGGACGACGTCTCCGGCTCGGCCACCGCGGTGCGCGCCGCGCTCAAGCCCGTGCTGTCCAAGCCCGCGCACGCCAGCGCGCACATGATCTCCGGCGTCGGCCACGCGCACATCGACTCCGCCTGGCTCTGGCCGATCCGCGAGACCAAGCGCAAGACGTCCCGCACCTTCTCCAACGTCACCTCGCTCGCCGACGAGTACGACGACTTCATCTTCGCCTGCTCCCAGGCCCAGCAGTACGAGTGGGTGCGCGACCACTACCCCAAGGTGTGGGCCCGCATCCAGGAGTCGGTCAAGAACGGCCAGTGGGCCCCGGTCGGAGGCATGTGGGTCGAGTCCGACGGCAACCTGCCCGGC
The DNA here is from genome assembly GCF_040654575.1 of Streptomyces sp. NPDC050674. Classification (NCBI taxonomy): domain Bacteria; kingdom Bacillati; phylum Actinomycetota; class Actinomycetes; order Kitasatosporales; family Streptomycetaceae; genus Streptomyces; species Streptomyces sp. NPDC050674. The sequence goes on along the minus strand of NZ_JBFAIG010000001.1, from coordinate 612,892 downwards.
GGCGAGGCCGTCGCCCGCCAGTTCGTCCACGGCAAGCGGTTCTTCATGGACCACTTCGGCATCGAGACCAAGGGTGTCTGGCTGCCGGACTCCTTCGGCTACAACGCCGCCTACCCGCAGATCGCCAAGCTCGCCGGGAACGAGTGGTTCCTCACCCAGAAGATCTCCTGGAACCAGACCAACAAGTTCCCCCACCACACCTTCTGGTGGGAGGGCATCGACGGCACCCGCATCTTCACCCACTTCCCGCCGGTCGACACCTACAACGCCCGCTTCAGCGGCGAGGAGATGTCCCGCGCGGTGCGCAACTACTCCGAGAAGGGCGGCGCCTCCCGGTCCCTGGCCCCCTTCGGCTGGGGCGACGGCGGCGGCGGCCCCACCCGCGAGATCATGGAACGGGCCCGGCGGCTGGCCGACCTGGAAGGCTCCCCGAAGGTCGTCGTCGAACACCCCGACGACTTCTTCGCCAAGGCCCGCGAGGAGTACCCGGACGCGCCCGTGTGGGTCGGCGAGCTCTACCTGGAGCTGCACCGCGCCACCTACACCTCCCAGGCCCGCACCAAGCAGGGCAACCGCCGCTCCGAGCACCTCCTGCGCGAGGCGGAGCTGTGGGCGACCACGGCCGCCCTGCACGCCCAGGACTACGCCTACCCGTACGAGAAGCTGGACCGGCTCTGGAAGACGGTGCTGCTGCACCAGTTCCACGACATCCTGCCCGGCTCCTCCATCGCCTGGGTGCACCGCGAGGCCGAGGCCGAGTACGCCCGCGTCGCCCGGGAACTGCACGCGCTGACCGCGGAGGCGGTGGCCGCGCTGGGCACCGGCCGGACCCGTGTCTTCAACACCAGCCCCTATGACCGCGCCGAAGTGATCCGCACCGCCGACGGCGCACCGGTGTACGCGCAGGTGCCCGCGAGCGGCTCCGCGCCCCTCACCGACACCGCGCCCCCGCAGCCCGTGACGGTGACCGGCCGGGTCCTCGACAACGGACTGGTCCGCGTGGAGGTCGCCGAGGACGGCACCCTGTCCTCCGTCCGCGACCTGCGCGCCGGCCGCGAGCTCCTCGCCGAGCCGGGCAACCTGCTCCGCCTGCACACCGACCTGCCCAACTACTGGGACGCCTGGGACATCGACAAGCACTACAAGAACCGCTACACGGACCTCCTGGACGCCTCGTCCGTCACCGTCGTCGAGCAGGACCCGCTGATCGGCGCCATCCGCGTCGAGCGGTCCTTCGGCAAGGGCTCCACGATCACCCAGACGATCAGCGTCCGCGCCGGCAGCCCCCGCATCGACATCGAGACGGACATCGACTGGCACGAGACCGAGAAGATCCTCAAGGCGGCCTTCCCGGTCGACATCCGCGCGCCGCACTCCTCCGCCGAGATCCAGTTCGGCCACATCCAGCGCCCCACCCACACCAACACCAGCTGGGAAGCGGCCCGCTTCGAGGTCTCCGGCCACCGCTGGGTGCACCTCGGCGAACCCGGCTACGGCGTCGCCGTCATCAACGACTCGACCTACGGCCACGACGTCTCCCGCACGGTCCGCGAGGACGGCGGCACCACGACCACCGTCCGCCTCAGCCTGGTCCGCGCCCCGCGCATCCCCGACCCCGAGGCCGACCAGGGCCGCCACCGCTTCACCTACGCGCTGCTGCCCGGCGCGACCATCGAGGACGCCGTCGCGGAGGGCTACGCCCTCAATCTGCCGCTCCGGGTGGCCGACGCGGCCGGCGCCCCCGCACCCGTGGTCTCGGCCGAGGGCGAGGGCATCACCGTGGAAGCGGTCAAGCTGGCCGACGACGCCTCCGGCGATGTCGTCGTACGGCTCTACGAGTCCCGCGGCGGCCGCGCCACCGGCACCCTGCGCACCGGGTTCGCGCTGGCCGGCGCGCAGATCACCGACCTGCTGGAACGCCCCCTGGAAGACGCGGAGGTCACCGACGGGGCCGTCACCCTCACACTGCGGCCCTTCCAGATCCTGACCCTGCGCCTGCGGAGGGGCTGACCTCAAGGCCACGCATCCGTGTTCGAGGACGCCAAGCTCGGCATCTTCGTCCACCGGTGCTTGTAGGGCCTGTCGTTTGGATCATGTCGGCCTGATCCGGACGACAGGCCCGGCCGCTTCCGGCACCACCGAATTGACCCACGATCATGGCGCCTGAATGCCCCCTGCCATGGGTCGCCCGGCTCCCTAGAGTCGATGTCATGACGACGACACAGAACGAAGACGGCATGACGACGACACGTCACCAGACGGCAAGGGGCAGCGGCTTCGCTCCGGTCCTCACGCGCGCCGCCGAGGCCGAGACGACGCGCGACCCCAGCAGCGTGATGACTCTCCTCGCCGACTCCGGGAACACCGGCGGGCGACTCACCAGCTACCGGTCGACCTTCGCGGAGGGCGCGGTCGGCGCACCCGCCCACCTGCACACCGAGGCGTCCGAGATGTTCTACGTGATCGACGGCGCACTCCAGGTGCTGGTGGGCGAGGAGATCACCGTGCTGCGAACCGGAGACTTCCTCCTCGTACCTCCGCACACCCCGCACGCCTTCGCCGCCGCGCCCGGTGCGACGGCCGACGTGCTGTTCGTCTTCACCCCGGGCGCCGGACGCTTCGACTATCTGCGGCTGCTGGGCCGGGTGATGCGCGGCGAGGCCGACCCGCAGGAGATCAAGGACTCCTCCGAACGCTTCGACAACCACTACGTCGACAGCCCCGTGTGGCGCGAGGCGCTCGCGGCCAGGGCCTGAGGTTCTAGAAGGGCAGCGCCTGGGCCGCCGCTCCGACGGAGCCGACCGGTTCGGCCGTGGTGGGCGCGGGCACCGCGGGCAGCGGATCCGTCACCTCCGGCGGCTGCTGCGGCAGGGGCACCGGCCGCAGCGGACGCGGCCCCGACACCACCGTGTAGTCCTGGCCGAGGAACGGCGGCACCATCTCTCCCGGGTCCTCGCCGAGGGCCAGCTGCACCGCGGCCCAGGGGGCGTTGACCCCGCACAGGGACAGCTGGTGCAGTCCGCCGGCCGGGCGGGTGTTGACGTCCATCAGCACCGGCCGGTCGCCGAACATCCGGAACTGGATGTTGGACAGGTAGTGCAGACCGAAGCCCTCCGCGATCCGCCGGGCCGGTTCCAGCCACTGCTCGTGCAGCGTGAAGCCCCTCCGGCGGCCGTTCTTGGTGCGGCCCACCGCCAGCCGGACCAGGTTGTCCGGTCCGGTCAGGCAGTCCACGGAGACCTCCGGCTGCTCCAGACGCGGCATCACCAGCCAGTCCACCGGCTCCTCGGCGCCCCGCAGCGCCTCCAGCACCAGATCCAGCGGCACGTACGGGCTCGGGAAACCGCTCAGATGCATCATCGAGAAGGGCGTCCGCGTGATCACCCGGAAGCCCACGCCACCGGCCCCGGACGCCGGCTTGAAGCACGCCCTGTGCCCCTTGCCCTCCAACTCCTCGACAGCCTCCACGAGTTCGTCCTCCGTGCGGACCCGGTACCACGGCGGCACCGGCACGCCGATCGCCTGGACCGCCTGGTAGGCGATCACCTTGTCGTGGAAGACGGCCACGGCCTCGGGCGGCGGCGCCAGCACCACGGTGCCGGCCGCCTCGAACTCGGCGCGGTGCGTCACGATCGCCGCCTGGTGCAACCTGGGCACGAACACGTCGATGCCGCGCCGCGCGCACTGGTCCAGCGCGTACTCGACGTACCCGGCGGGGGAGAGGTTCTCGGGCTCCAGCTCGGCGGTGTCGGCGGCGGCCAGCACCGGCGAGTCCGGGTCACCGTGGGTGGCGTGGATCTCGACGGCCCGGTCGCTGGGATTTCGCCGCAGCTGATCCATGAAGAACACGTTCTCCCCGTACGTGCGGTTGAGCCAGACGCGTACGCGAGAGACCATGCAGGCCGCCTTTCACGGTTCGCGGGCAGGGCGGAGCAGCCCGTGCCCGGGCAGGAAAAGGGAGGGACACCAAACCGCCCCTGTGAAAGGGAAGTTCGTAGCGGTGGTGTTGGGCCAGATCATACGGCTTCGGCGAGCCCCCTCGTGCAACGCGCGTGTGAAGGAATCCCGGGGCCACGGCCCCCGGGCCGCTCTTGTCCCGGTCGCACGGATGTGATCTCTTGATGAAGTCCGGGTGCGCGAAGGGGGCGAGAGGTGACATCGACGGCCGGTGGTGCCGCACAACTGCTGGCCATCAGCGATCTGCACATCGGTTACCCGGAGAACCGCGCCCTGGTGGAGGACATGCGGCCCGGGTCGGACGACGACTGGCTGCTCGTGGCCGGTGACGTCGCGGAGACCGTCGCCGACATCCGCTGGGCTCTGGAGACGCTGGCCGGCCGGTTCCGCAAAGTCGTCTGGGTGCCGGGCAACCACGAGTTGTGGACCCACCCGAGCGACTCCGTGACCCTGCGCGGCGCCGCCCGCTACGACCACCTGGTCGGACTGTGCCGGGAACTGGGCGTGACGACACCCGAGGACCCCTACCCCGTCTGGGACGGCCCCGGCGGTCCGGTGGCCGTCGCGCCGCTGTTCCTGCTGTACGACTACTCGTTCCTGCCGGTCGGCTGCACCACCAAGGAACAGGGCCTGAAGTACGCGCAGGGCACCGGGATCGTGTGCACCGACGAGTACCTGCTGCACCCCGACCCGTACCCGAGCCGGGAGGCCTGGTGCCGCGCCCGGGTCGCCGCGACCGAACGCAGACTCGCCGCACTGCCCGGCGACCTGCCGGTGATCCCCGTCAACCACTACCCGCTGCACCGGCACCCGATGGACGTCCTGTGGCACCCCGAGTTCGCCATGTGGTGCGGCACCGAGCTGACCGCCGACTGGCACCGCAGGTTCCGCGTCGACACGATGGTCTACGGCCATCTGCACATTCCCCGCACCACCTGGCACGAAGGGGTGCGCTTCGAGGAGGTGTCGGTGGGCTACCCGCGCGAGTGGCGCAAGCGGTCCGTGCCGCCGGGGCGGTTGCGGCGCATCCTGCCGGGGGAGAGCGAGGAGCGGTGATCGAGGATCTGGTGCCGCGGACCGTGGTCACCGTGGAGGCGTACGGCCACGAGGACGCGGCCACGCCGCTCTACCCCGAGGAGGCGGCGCTGGTGGCCCGGGCGGTCGCCAAACGGCGCCGGGAGTTCGCCGTCGTGCGCTCCTGCGCCCGCAGCGCCATGGAGAAGCTCGGCGTGCCGCCGCAGCCCATCCTGCCCGGGGAACGCGGCGCCCCCGGCTGGCCGGCCGGGCTGACCGGCAGCATGACCCACTGCGAGGGCTACTGCGCCGCCGCCCTGGTCCGCGACACCGACCTTGCCTCCCTCGGCATCGACGCCGAGATCCACGGGCCGCTGCCCGAGGGCGTCCTGCCGTCCGTGTCCCTGCCGGCCGAGGCCGGCCGACTGCGACGGCTCGCGGCCGAACGCCCCGACATCCACGGGGACCGGCTGCTGTTCAGCGCGAAGGAGTCCGTCTACAAGGCGTGGTTCCCCCTCACCGGGAAGTGGCTGGACTTCATGGAAGCGGACGTCGAGTTCACCGCGGACGGCACCTTCCGCGCGGCCCTGCTCGTCCCCGGCCCGCGCGTCGGCTCCCGCCGCCTCACCCACTTCGACGGCCGCTGGACCGCGGCGCGGGGCCTGATCGCAACCGCCGTAGCGGTCCCCCACGCCTGACCCCGCTCCAGGGCACGGCCCTTGCGCCGCTGCGGGCCGCCGTGGGCTGGTGCGGGGCGCTGTGGGCCACCGCCCTCACGCTTGATCCCGCTCCGGGCACGGGCCTTGCGCCGCTGCGGACCGCCGTGGGCTGTAGCGGACTGCTGTGGGCCGCCCTGGGCCCGGAGCCCGGGCGGGGCCGCCGGGCTCCGGGCCCGCGCCCAGACCCTCCCCGCCCACGGCTGGGAGACCCCTCTGCGGGCCTGGGCCGCCGACGGAGGGCGGGGAACCGGACTCGAACCCCGCCCGACGGCCCGCGCCCGGTCCGCTCGGTCAGGGACCCGGCTCCGGGCACCAGTTCGCCAGGAGGCGGAAGAACGCCTCCTCGTTGCCGGCCAGGCCGGCGCGCTCCATGGCCTGTTCCGCCTCCGCGAGCACCGCCGGAGGCACGAGCGGCGGTCCGCCCTCCAGGTCGAACGCGGCACGGACGGTGTGCAGCAGCCGCAGATAGGCCTGGACGGCGGTGCGTTCACGATCGGTCAGAACGGCGGTGGGCATCGGTCGGCTCTCCCCGTGTCGGCGTCGTCGGTCGTGCGCCCTCGCGGCAGCGGTGGCACACCTCCAGCTTGCCGTCCACCACTGACAATCCGGTCCCGTCGCCCTCCGGTTCGCCCGCTCGGCGCAGGCGGACCGCACCACGTCGCCGTGGCGGACGGCCGGTCAGCCCTGCGGTCCGCGATACCCCAGCGACGCCTCGATCCGCCCGGCCAGATGGTCCCGCTGCACCGGGCCCCGGACGGACGAACCGGCCAGCCACGCCCGGCACTTGCTGGCGAGCAGCAGCCCGAAGCTCTCGGCCTCCCGCTCGTCGTCGAGGTCGAAGCGCGTGCGCGCGGCGACCTTCAGCACGGTCGCCTGGAGGTCGGCACCGTCGTCCAGCAGCCGGGCCGCGACGGCGGCGCCCTCGACGTGGTGGGAGCAGTGCCCGGCCTTCATGTGCCACAGCTCGTGGCCCAGGATCACCAACTGGTGATCGGGAGCGGTGCGTTCCTCGATGACGACGAGGTCCTGTTCGGCCATGTCCAGCCAGAGCCCGCTGGCGGTTCCGGGCGGGAAGGCGGCCGTGCGGAAGCGGACAGGGCGGCCGCGGCGTCTGCTCATGCCGTCGCACAGGGCGGCGTACAGCTCCTCGGGCCGCGCCGGCGCGGGGAGGGTCAGCTCCGCCACCAGCTCGCCGCACAGGCGGCGCATTTCCCTACCGGTTCCCACAGTTCTCCCCACGGTCACGACTCGGGCCGCTTGACGCTCTCCAGGAGCATGTCCAGCCACTCCGCGACCTTGTCGCGGTGCTGGTCGGTGGGCAGTTGCGCGGCACGCCAGGCGATGCCGCGCACGCCGTGGTCCTGCAACAGGCGCTCCAGCGGGTCGTCCGCCGCCGCGGCCGCCTCCCGCTCACGGTCGGCGAGCTTTTGCAGCAGCTCCTGCTCGGTGTGCTGGAGGGCGCTGACCAGCGCCTCGGGGTCCTCGGCCGTGAGGAAACCGGCGTGGACCCGGAAGAACCGCTGGAGGGCGTCGCAGTGCTCCATCGTCGGCCGCCGGTCGCCGTTGATGAGCGCGCCGGCCTGCTGGCGGGACATGCCGGCCCCGTCGGCGATCTCCTGCTGGGTGTACTTGCGGCCGTTGGGCTTGAGCCGGGTCCGGCGCAGCAGGTCCAGACGCTGGAGGAAGCGGGCCTGCACATCGGGCTCGCCCGCCGGCCGGCCGCAGAGCAGGGCCTTGACCACGGGCTCCGGGACGCCGGACGCCACGGACAGCCGGCCGGTGTCGAAGACCTCGGCGTGCGGCACGCCGAGCCGGTCGGCGAGCGCGCCGACGCGGGAGACGACGGCCGACAGCACGGCCGTCGGCGTGGCGCCCGGACCCTCGACGAAGCCACCCGTCACCGACAGATCTCCTACGTCTCTCACAGGCTTCTCACAAGTGGATGCCGTGACCTACCCCCGCGTGAACTTCCCGGAGCGTAGCCGGTGGTTCGAACTCACATCCAGGTCTCGCCACAACTGTGGCCAATTTCAGCCGTCAACAGGCATGGAATGCCACGATAGTTGACACGCCTCAGCCCGGGGCAGCAGGATCGGGGCGCCGCGTCAAGGCCGCACAGGCAAGAGGGGTGACCTCCCGATGGCATATCAGGCAGGAGGGCAGCGGCCGGCACCGCGGCCCGTCCCCGAGACTCCCGAGGCCCAGGCCTACCTTGAGGACTACGCCGGGCTCCTGGAGGGTGTCTCCTTCCCCTCCCTGGTCGTCGACCACTGCTGGGACGTGGTGCTGACCAACGGCGCCTTCCGGTCACTTTTCCGCGAAGTGGGTCCTCACCCCACGGCCATGCCGGACGACAACTTCCTCAGGTTCGTGCTGTTCCACCCCGACGCCCCTACGGTGCTCGGCGAACACGAGGCGAGCTGGTGCCTGCCGATGCTCGCGCAGTTCGCGCGGACCGTGGAGACGCACGGCCCCGACGCCGGTCTGCAGGCCATCCGCCGCGACATCGCCCAGGACCCGATCATGGAGGCCGCCTACCGGCACGGCCTGCCGCACTGGATCCGCGTGGTCGGCGAGGACGCCGTCGAGCCGGACGGTGCCGTACGGCCGCTGCTGCACCCGGACCCGCGCCGGGGCGCCACCGAGTGCCGGGTCGTCGTCGAGACGTCCAGGACGCTGGAGGAACTGGGCTGCGCGCGCGTGACGTTCGTCCTGCGCGAGGCGCGCCGTGCTCCGGCACGCGAGCGCCGCACCCGCCGTACCGCCTCCCACTTGAGGGTCGTCCCCGCCGCCGACTGACCGCTCCCATACGTCGTCCGGTCCACCCTGTCGGCACACTTCCCGGGTCCTGTGGTGTGTGACATAGTACTGGCGTGACCGAGTCGCTGACCTGCGATGTCGTGGTGGTGGGAGCCGGTGTGGTCGGCGCCGCCGCCGCACTGTACGCGGGCCGCGCGGGCCTGGACACCGTCGTGGTGGACCGGGGCCCGGTGGCCGGCGGGACGACCGGGGCAGGGGAGGGGAACCTCCTCGTCTCCGACAAGGAACCCGGACCGGAGCTCGACCTGGCCCTGCTGTCCGCCCGGCTCTGGTCCGATCTGGCCCGGGAGGGACTCGGCGAGGCCATCGAGTACGAGGCCAAGGGCGGTGTCGTCGTCGCCGGCACCGACCGGGCCCTGGCCGGACTGGAGAAGCTGGCCGCCGGGCAGCGCGCCGCCGGGGTCGAGGCGGTCCCGGTGCCCTCCGACCGGCTCACCGACCTGGAGCCGTATCTGACCCCCGGCCTGGCGGGCGGCGTGCACTACCCGCAGGACGCCCAGGTGATGCCCGCCCTCGCGGCGGCGCACCTGCTGCGCGCCTCGAAGGCCCGGGTGCTCACCGGCCGGGAGGTGACCGGGGTCCTGCGCGGCCCCGGCGGCGCGGTGCGCGGCGTGCGCACCGACCGGGGCGACCTGCACGCGCCCGCGGTCGTCAACGCGGCCGGCACCTGGGGCGGCGAGGTGGCGGCCCGCGCCGGGGTGTCCCTGCCGGTGCTGCCCCGGCGCGGTTTCGTCCTGGTCACCGAACCGCTGCCGGCGCGCATCCGGCACAAGGTGTACGCCGCCGACTACGTGGCCGACGTCGCCAGCGACTCGGCGGCGCTCCAGACCTCCCCGGTGGTGGAGGGCACCCCGGCAGGCCCGGTCCTCATCGGCGCCAGCCGCGAACGGGTCGGCTTCGACCGGTCGTTGTCCCTCCCGGCGCTGCGCGCGCTGGCGGCCGGGGCGACCGGGCTCTTCCCGTTCCTCACCGACGTCCGCGCCCTGCGGACCTACGCCGGCTTCCGGCCGTATCTGCCCGACCACCTGCCCGCGATCGGCGCCGACCCGAGGGCCCCAGGGCTGTTCCACGCCTGCGGCCACGAGGGCGCGGGCATCGGTCTGGCCACCGGCACCGGGCATCTCCTCGCGCAGGTGCTGACCGGGCGCACACCCGATCTGGACCTCGTCCCCTTCCGGCCCGACCGCTTCACCGAGGAGGCCGAGTGAACCCGCTGGAGCTCGCCGGGGCCAGGCCCGGACCCGCCTTCACCGTCACGTTCGACGGGCGGCCCGTCGAGGCGCTGCCCGGGCAGACGGTCGCCGCCGCGCTGTGGACCGCGGGCATCACCTCCTGGCGTTCCACCCGCGGCGAGGGCCGTCCGCGCGGGGTGTTCTGCGGGATCGGCGTCTGCTTCGACTGCCTGGTGAGCGTCAACGGCCGTCCCAACCAGCGGGCCTGCCTGGTGCCGGTGCGGCCGGGGGACGTGATCGCCACGCAGGACGGGACGGGCCACGAGGAGGCGAGCCGTGCGGACTGACCTCGCCGTGATCGGCGCCGGACCGGCCGGGCTCGCCGCCGCCCTGGCCGCCTCGGCGCGGGGCGTACGGGTCACGCTCGTCGACGCCGCCCCGCGGCCCGGCGGGCAGTTCTACCGGCAGCCGGCCGCCGCACTGGGCGCCGGGCGGCCCGAGGCGCTGCACCACCGGTGGCGGACCTGGGAGCGGCTGCGCGACGGGCTCGCCGGCAGTGCCGTACGCGTCCTGACGGATCACCACGTCTGGAGCGTGGAGCGCACCCCGGACGGCTTCACCGTGCACACGCTGCTCGGGCCGGAACAGCAGGAGCCCGCCGAAGTGCACGCCCGCGCCGTCCTCCTGGCCACCGGCGGCCACGAGCAGGTGCTGCCCTTCCCCGGCTGGACCCTGCCCGGCGTGGTCACGGCCGGAGGAGCCCAGGCCATGCTCAAGGGCGGGCTCGTGGTGCCCGGACGCCGGGCGGTCGTGGCCGGGACCGGGCCGCTGCTGCTGCCCGTGGCGGCCGGACTGGCGGCCGCCGGTGCCGAGGTCGCCGCGCTCGTCGAGTCCGCCGACCCCGGGCGCCTCGTCCGCCACGGCCCGGCCCTGGCCGGCAAGCTCCCGGAGGGCGCCGGACACGCCGCCCGGCTGCTGCGCCACCGCGTCCCGGTCCTGACGCGGCACACCGTCCTGCGCGCCCACGGCGACGACCGGCTGACCGGCGTCACCGTCGCCGCCCTCGGCACCGACGGGCGCGTCCGGCCCGGCAGCGAGCGGCACCTGCCCTGCGACACCCTCGCCGTCGGCCACGGCATGCTCCCGCACACCGACCTCGCCGAGAGCCTCGGCTGCCGCCTCGACGGGCTCGCCGTGGCCGTCGACACCGAGCAGCGCACGGACGTGCCGGGCGTCTGGGCGGCAGGGGAGACCACCGGCATCGGCGGCGCCCCGCTCGCCCTCGCCGAGGGGCACATCGCCGGCCGTTGTGCCGCCGCGCACCTGCGGGGCACCGCCCCCGATCCCGCCCCCGCGGCCCTGAAGGCCCGTACCCGGCTGCGGAGTTCCGCCGCCGCCCTCGACTCCGCCTACGCGCCGCCCGCGCACTGGCCCGAGCGGATCACCGACGACACCGTCGTCTGCCGCTGCGAGGAGGTCACCGCCGGGGCCGTACGCGAGGCCCTGGAGCTCGGCGCGGGCGACGAACGCACCGTGAAGCTGTTCACCCGGGCCGGGATGGGCTGGTGCCAGGGCCGGATGTGCGGCACCGCGGTCGCCGGGCTGGCCGGGTGCGCACCCAGCCCCGCCAAGCGCCCGTTCGCCCGCCCCGTGCCGCTCGGCGTCCTGGCACGGCAACACCCCCAGGAGGGACCGTCATGACCGAACACCGCCCCTGGCGCGGCGTCCTCGTCGCCACCGCGCTCCCGCTCAACGCCGACCTCTCGGTGAACCACGACCGGTACGCCGAGCACTGCGCCTGGCTGGTCGACAACGGCTGCGACGGCGTCGTACCGAACGGTTCCCTCGGCGAGTACCAGGTGCTCACGCCCGAGGAGCGGGCCCGGGTCGTCGAGACGGCGGTCGCCGCGATCGGCGGGGAGCGCGTGATGCCCGGCGTCGCCGCGTACGGGTCCGCCGAGTCCCGGCGCTGGGCCGAACAGGCCGGTGAGGCGGGCTGCCGGGCGGTGATGCTGCTGCCGCCGAACGCCTACCGCGCCGACGAGCGCTCCGTCGTCGCCCACTACGCCGAGGTCGCCCGGTCGGGCCTGCCGGTCGTCGCGTACAACAACCCGATCGACACCAAGGTCGACCTCGTGCCCGAACTGCTCGCCCGGCTGCACGGCGAAGGGCACATCCAGGGCGTGAAGGAGTTCTCCGGAGACGTGCGCAGGGCCTACCGGATCGCCGAACTCGCCCCGGAACTCGACCTGCTGATCGGCGCGGACGACGTGCTGCTGGAACTGGCCGTCGCGGGCGCCAAAGGCTGGGTGGCGGGCTACCCGAACGCGCTGCCCCGGGCCTGTGCCGAGCTCTACCGCGCTGCCGTCGGCGGCGACCTGGACACCGCGTTGCCCCTGTACCGGCAACTGCACCCGCTGCTGCGCTGGGACTCACGGGTGGAGTTCGTGCAGGCCATCAAACTGTCCATGGACCTCGTCGGCCGCCACGGCGGTCCCTGCCGCCCGCCCCGTGCGGCGCTGCTGCCCGAGCAGGAGGCGGCGGTGCGCGCCGCCACGGAGAAGGCCGTCACGGCCGGAATGAGCTGAGGACCATGCGCAGCAGACTCGTCCTGCACGCCGTCGACTCGCACACCGAGGGCATGCCGACCCGCGTCGTCACCGGCGGCATCGGCACCGTCCCCGGCGCCACCATGAACGAACGGCGGCTGTATTTCCGTGAACACCGCGACGACATCAAGCGGTTGCTGATGAACGAGCCGCGCGGCCACTCCGCGATGAGCGGTGCGATCCTCCAGCCGCCGACCCGGCCCGACTGCGACTGGGGCGTGCTCTACATCGAGGTCTCCGGTTATCTGCCGATGTGCGGGCACGGCACCATCGGCGTGGCGACCGTGCTGGTGGAGACGGGCATGGTCGAGGTCGTCGAGCCCGTCACCACCATCCGGCTCGACACTCCGGCGGGCCCGGTCGTCGCCGAGGTGGCCGTCGAGGACGGGGCCGCCAAGGAGGTCACCCTGCGCAACGTCCCCTCCTTCGCCGTGGGCCTCGACCGCGAGGTCACCCTCGCCGACGGCCGGACGGTGGCCTACGACCTCGCCTTCGGCGGCAACTTCTACGCCATCCTGCCCCTGGAGCGGTTCGGCCTGCCCTTCGACCGCACCCGCAAGGACGAGATCCTCGCGGCGGGGCTGTCCCTCATGGCCGCCGTCAACGCCGAGGACCCGCCCGTCCACCCGGAGGACCCGTCCATCCACGGCCTTCACCACGTCTACCTGGCCGACCCCGGCTCGACCGCCCGCCACTCCCGGCACGCCATGGCCATCCACCCCGGCTGGTTCGACCGCTCGCCCTGCGGCACCGGTACCAGCGCCCGCATGGCACAACTGCACGCGCGCGGCGAACTCCCGCTGCGCACCGAGTTCGTGAACGAGTCCTTCATCGGCACCCGCTTCACCGGCAGACTGCTCGGCACGACCGAGGTCGCCGGCCGCCCGGCCGTGCTGCCCAGCTTCACCGGACGCGCCTGGATCACCGGCACCGCCCAGTACCTGCTGGACCCCGAAGACCCGTTCCCCGCGGGCTTCGTCCTGTAGACCGCGCACGAGCAGACCACGAGAGGAACCCCGAACCGTCATGTCCCCGCGGCACACCCCCGCCCTGCCCGTGCTGGGCAGCAGGAAGCCCAGCCACCGGGAGCGGGTCGCGGACGCGCTGCGGGCCGCCCTGATCGCCGGCGAACTGCGGCCCGGCGAGGTCTACTCGGCCCCCGGCCTCGCCGCCCGCTTCGGCGTCTCCGCCACTCCCGTGCGCGAGGCGATGCTCGACCTGGCCAAGGAGGGCCTGGTCGACACCGTGCCCAACAAGGGCTTCCGCGTCACCGCCGTCTCCGAGCGGCAACTCGACGACTACACCCACATCCGGGCACTGATCGAGATCCCCACCACGGTCGAACTGGCCCGCACCGCCGACCCGGTGGCCCTGGAGGCGCTCCGACCGGTCGCCGAGGAGATCGTCACCTCGGCCGCGGCCGGCGACCTCATCGCCTATGTCGAGGCCGACCTGCGCTTCCACCTCGGGCTGCTGGCCCTGGCCGGCAACGGCCATCTCGTCGACGTCGTACGGGACCTGCGACGCCGTTCCCGGCTCTACGGGCTGACGGCCCTGGTGGAGCAGGGGCGGCTGGAGGCGTCGGCCGAGGAGCACCTGGAGATCCTCGACGCGCTGCTCGCGCGCGACGAGGAAGCCGTGCGGGCCGTGATGAGCCGGCACCTGGGGCATGTCCGGGGGCTGTGGGCCGCGCCCTGAACAAGCCGGGCGCTTCACAGATCCAGGACGAGCCGCTTCCCGCGGCAGCGGGACACGCAGATCATCATGGTCTCCCCGGCCGCGCGCTCGTCGTCCGTCAGCACCGAGTCCCGGTGGTCCGGCTCGCCGTCGAGGACATCAGTCTCACAGGTGCCGCAGGTCCCCTCCGTGCAGGAGTACAGCACCTCGACCCCGGCGGCGCGCACGGCGTCCAGCACGGACACGTCCGGCGCGACGGTGAGCGTTCGGCCGCTTCGCGCGAGCTCCACTTCGAACGCGGTGTTGGCGTGGCTCTCCTGTTCCTTCGGTTGGAACCGCTCGACGCGCAGCCTCCCGGACGGGCACCGGGCCTCGACCGCGTCCAGCAGCGGCCCGGGACCGCAGCAGTAGACGAGCGTGCCCTCGGGCAGGTCGTCCAGCACGGCGGGCAGGTCCAGCAGGCCCCTCTCGTCCTCGGGCGCGATCGTCACACGGTCCCCGTAGCGGGCCAGTTCACCGGCGAACGCCATGGACCTGCGGGTGCGGCCGCCGTAGAGCAGGGTCCACTCGGCGCCCGCCGCGTCGGCCGCCGCGAGCATCGGCAGGATGGGGGTGATGCCGATGCCGCCGGCGACGAAGCGGTACCGGGGAGCGGGCTCCAGGCCGAAGTTGTTCCGGGGTCCGCGCACCCGCACAACGGTGCCCTCGCTCAGATTCTCGTGCACATGGGCCGAGCCGCCCCGCCCGGCGCTTTCCCGCAGCACCGCGATCCGCCAGGCCGACCGGTCCGCCGGGTCGCCGCACAGCGAGTACTGCCGCTCCAGACCGGGCTCCAGCAGCAGGTCGACATGGGCGCCCGGCTCCCAGGCCGGAAGCGGCTCGCCCCGCGGATGCCGCAGGGCGAGAGCCAGCACCCCGTCCGCCGCCGACTGCCGCCGCTCGACGACCAGTTCGGATTCGTAGACACTCATGAGCTGTTCCCTCGAGGCTCGTCGACGCTGTGCCCCCGCGGATGGGCGAGCATCCACTCCCACATCTCGACCGGGTCCTGCGCGGTGTGCTCACGGCCGCAGTGGCAGGTGCCGTGCAGGGTGTCGGTGCCGGGCAGCCAGGCGATGCGGTAGATCTCGCCGGTCGAAGCGGTCACCGGAGCTTCTCCACGGGCTTCTCGCCCTGCTCCACCAGCCGGGCGAGGATACGGCGGGCGGCCAGACCGCCGGTGTCGATGTTGATGCTGAGCTCCTGGTAACCGGTGCGTTCGGTGCCGAGCGTCTTCTGGAGCAGGTTGAGCGCGGTGACGTCCTGCATCACCACCGTGTGGTTGTTGCCCCGCAGGAACTCGGTGACCTCGGCGTCGTCCGTCGCCCAGTCACGCGAGACGGCCCAGAAGTCGTACACCGTGCCGTCGCCGGACGGGGTGATCGCGTATGTGATCTCGGTGTGGAAGCCGTTCGGGTCACTGCCGTCCGCCTCGGGCAGCACGCCGACCGGGGCGATGCGGCTGTGCAGCAGATACAGGCACGGGGCGTGGTACTCGATGTCCTGCCAGCGGGTGATCCGGCCCTCGATGCCGGTGGAGGTGGCGTAGAAGGGCGGGCACTCGGCGTCGTCCATGTGCCGGCTCACGCGGACGATCCCGGCGCCCTCGTCGACCTCCGTGGTGATCGGGGTCTCGGCGACCTCGGGGGTGCCGATGTAACCGCCGTGCAGATACGTCTCGTGGGACAGGTCGAGGAGGTTGTCGACGAGCAGGCCGTAGTCGCAGTCGATGGGCTCCATGCCGCGCACGGTGACCCAGCCTGGGGCGTCGAGGTGCCGGGCGCGGGGGATGGCCTGCGGGTCGGCGAGCGCCGGGTCGCCGATCCACACCCAGATCAGCGAGTCCTGCTCGACGACGGGGTAGGAGGCGATCCGGGCGGTGCGCGGCACCCGCTTCTGCCCCGGCACGTACACGCAGGTGCCGGACGTGTCATACGTGAAGCCGTGGTAGCCGCACACGATCCGGTCCCCGTCCAGCCGCGTCGGCGCCTCCGACAGCGGGTACCGGCGGTGCACGCACCGGTCGTGCAGGACGACCGGTGTGCCCTCCTCCTCGGTCCGGTAGAGCACGAGCGTCTCACCGAGGATCGTCCGGCCGAGCAACTCCCGCCCGACCTCGTGGCTGTAGGCGGCGACGTACCACTGGTTCCTGGCGAAGGCGGTCATGTGAGGCATGGGGGCTGGCTCCCGTCTCTGGTCGTGCCGTCATCGTCGGGGCGGCCCTCCGGCCACCGCAACGGCCCTTCCGCCAGGCGGAAGCCACCTTCGGGCAGAAGCGGTTTCCGAATCAAAAAGTGAAATCGAAACAGAATTCTGCACTTTGCTCTCGCCAAGAATTGTCTTAGCCTGGATGCATGGAAAAGACCAGAACGAAGTTCTATGTAGTGAAACGCGGTGACAATCTCACCAAGATCGCACGGATGCACCACGTGAGCCTGGATCAGCTGCTGGAGTGGAACCCGCAGATCGAGGATCCGGACCTTATCCACCCCGGCGATCGGATTCGCGTGGCCCCGCCCCGTGATGTGGACCAAGAGGACGGTGACTACGAGAGCGAATGACCAGAACAGAAAGCCGGTCGGCCCGTACGCGCAGCCGAATGACAGGCCCGCGTAACGGGCCGCCGCGCGTGCGAAAATGCCGGTTGCGAAACGGAATTTTCGACTTTTCCATGCCGGGTGATGCGATTAGTGTGGACACATGGAAAAGACGAGAGAGTTCTACATAGTGAAACGTGGCGACACGCTCAGTGAGATCGCAGTCATGCACGGCGTGACGCTGGACCAGATTCTGGAGTGGAACCCCGAGATCGCGGATCCGAACGTCATTCGACCCGGACTGCGGGTGCGCGTGGCTCCCCCGGAATCGGAGGGTGAGTTCGAACCATTTCCGGGGGCCGACTTCTTCCAGCCCTCCGTGAGCAGCCCGGTCATCGAGGCCATGGGCTACCGCCTCATCGACGTGGGCTGCGGGGTGTACGCCGACGGGCCCGACTCGCAGTGGAGCGAAGCGGACCGGAGGTCGTACGCGAACTGGCAGCGGAAACTCGGATTCAGGGGCCAGGACGCTGACGGCACGCCGGGCCCGAAGTCCTGGAAGAGGCTTCACGTACCCGCCGTCTACGAGTGATCGGCACCGCGTCGGGCCGTCCCCCGCGGACGGCTTGGCGCGCACGTGCCCGGGCTCGGATCACCTACCTCGAGGCGGAGCTGGAATACGAGAGCGCGAGGCGGGGAGCGGGCGACCGGAAGGCCCTCATCGAGGGAATGCGGGGCCATCTGGAGAAGGCCCGCGCGGCTGCCGACGAGGATTTCGGATGGCGGACGTTGTGGTCGGGATCGGCTGCCCGTGAAGGCGTGTGCTCGAATATCCGCAATGCCGAGGTGTTGCTGATTCAACTGGTTTCCGACGAGGAAGTCGCGGGCCGCGCCAGTGAGATCATGGCCCTGGTCAAGGATCATCTGGACGCCGACGACCCGCGGCGTGTCCGGCTGGCCCTGCGCCTGAGTCCCGTAATCTCCGGCGACATCTCCGCGAGCGACCGCGATCTCATGGCCCGGGCGCTCGACGCCGCGTACAGCAGCCTGGACGACGAACTGGCACGAGTGCGCAGCCTGCGCAACATCCTCTGGGCCGCGACGGTCCTCGTGCTGATAGGGGTGGTGAACCTGGCCCTCTACGGGTGGCTCTCACCCGGTTCGCTGAGCCTGTGCTTCTCACCCCAGGGCGGTTCCCGCGACACGCTCACCGTCGTGTGTCCCACCGCCGAGTACCACAACCGGTCGCCCGACACCGACCCGAGCAGGCTGGCCGGCGCGACGGACATCCTCACCGTCGAGATCGCCGGACTCGCCGGTGCCGCCCTCACCGTCATCGCCTCACTGCGTCGCATCCGGGGCACCGACGCCCCCTACATGCTGCCCCTGGCCTCCGCGGTGCTGAAGCTCCCCACCGGGGCCCTCTCGGCCTTCCTCGGACTGCTGTTGATCCGGGGTGCCTTCGTCCCCGGCCTCAGCGACCTCGACAGCAGGGCGCAGGTCCTGGCCTGGGCCGCGGCCTTCGGTGCCGCGCAGCACCTGGTGACCCGGCTCGTCGACGACCGCGCCCAGATGACGCTGTCGGAGGTGCGCCAGACCACCGACGCCGTGGTCCACCCCGAGAAGGTCACCGTCAGGGAAGGGCTGCCACCCCCCGTCGTCGGGTCGCCCAACGGCGCGGGGCCGCATGACGCGCCGCCCGAGAGCGACGCGGAGGCCGAGCCGGTCCCCGACGGCGCGCCACGTCACCGCCGCAGCGGTGCGTGAGCCGTCTCCGGAAGCCGCAGGTACACCACCGACGACACCAGGCAGATCACCGCGACGTACCAGGGGAACAGCCCCGCGTGCCCCTGCTCCTTGAACAGCGTGCCCACGTACGGGGCCGTGCCGCCGAAGAGTGCCACCGTCAGGGAGTAGGGGAAGCCGATGCCCGCCGCGCGCACCCGGGGCGGGAAGATCTCCGCGTTCACGGCCGCGCTGATCGAGGTGAACCCGGTCAGCAGCACCATGCCCGCGCACTGCACGAGCAGCAGCACGGCGAAGGAGTCCCGCAGGGCGTGCAGCAGGGGCACCGCGAGCAGGGCGAAGCCCAGTCCGAAGAAGAGCAGCAGGGGGCGACGGCCGAAGCGGTCCGACAGCAGGCCGCCCAGCGGTTGCAGCAGGGCGAAGAAGGCCAGTGAGATGGTGCCCGCCAGCAGCGCGTCCGACTTCTCGATGCCCGCGTTGAGTTCGGCGTAGGTCGGCAGGTACGACGTCCACGTGTAGTAGGCGATGGTGCCGCCCGCCGTGATGCCGCCGATGAGCAGCGACTCGCGCGGATGCCGGCGCAGCGCCTCGAACAGGCCCGGGCGCGGCGCCTGCTGCTGCTCGGCGCTGCGGGTCTCCTGTGCGCCCTGCCGGATCCAGAAGCCGACCAGACTCAGCACGGCGCCGAGCACGAACGGCACGCGCCACCCCCAGCCGTTCATCTGCCCGTCGCTCAGCGTGTCCACCAGCAGCGTCGCGATGCCGGAGGCGACGAGCTGCCCCACCGTCGTCGACACGTACTGGAAGCTGGAGAACAGCCCGCGCCGTCCGGGCCCCGCCGACTCGACCAGGAACGTCGTCGAGGCCGCGAACTCGCCGCCCACGGACAGTCCCTGCAACAGCCGGGCCAGGACGAGGACCACCGGCGCCAGGACGCCCACGGCCGCGTAGGTCGGGGTGAGCCCGACCAGCAGGCTGCTGCCGCCCATCAGCAGGATGGTGACCGTGAGCGCGGCCCGCCGCCCGTGCCGGTCCGCGACCGCGCCCATCAGCAGCCCGCCCACCGGCCGCATGAAGAACCCGACCGCGAACACCGCGAAGGTGGACAGCAGCGGCACCAGGGAGTCGTCCGCGCTCTTGGGGAAGACCTGACCGGCGATGTAGGTGGCCAGAAACGTGTAGGCGTACCAGTCGTACCACTCCACCGCGTTGCCCACCGAGGCGGCGAGGAGCTGGCGAAGGGGCCGTTTCGTCGGCGGGGCAACCGTCTGCGTCTGCGTCACGCCTCTCACCCTCCCCCGGCGATGCCCCGGCGCACCGTCCGTACCGGCGACTTTCACACGAGTGTCACGTGCCCCTTCCTTGGCGTTTGGTGTCCCTGAAACACTCCTTCCGCGCAGATTCCGTCACGTTCCGGCCATCCAGCACCTCAGGATGAGAGGTCTGTCCTTCATGTCCGAAGTCAACCGGCGCCGTTTTCTCCAACTCGCGGGTGCCACCACGGCCTTCAGTGCCCTGTCCGCCAGCATCCAGCGCGCCGCCGCCCTTCCGGCGAACCACCGCACCGGGTCGATCGAGGACGTCGAGCACATCGTCGTCCTCATGCAGGAGAACCGTTCCTTCGACCATTACTTCGGCACCCTGAGAGGCGTCCGCGGCTTCGGCGACCCGCGTCCGGTCACCCTCGACAACGGCAAGCCGGTCTGGCACCAGGAGAAGGACGGCAAGGAGATCCTGCCCTTCCACCCCGACGCCGACGACCTCGGCATGCAGTTCCTGGAGGGCCTGCCGCACTCCTGGCCCGACGGCCACCAGGCCTACAACGGCGGCAAGTACGACCGGTGGGTGCCGGCCAAGGGCAGCACCACCATGGCCTACCTGACCCGCGAGGACATCCCCTTCCACTACGCCCTCGCCGACGCCTTCACCGTCTGCGACGCCTACCACTGCTCGTTCATCGGCTCCACCGACCCGAACCGCTACTACATGTGGTCCGGCCACACCGGCAACGACGGCTCCGGCGGCGGCCCGGTCCTCGGCAACGACGAGCTCGGCTACGGCTGGACGACCTACCCCGAGCGCCTGGAGCAGGCCGGCGTCTCCTGGAAGATCTACCAGGACATCGGCGACGGCCTCGACGCGAAGGGCTCCTGGGGCTGGATCCAGGACGCCTACCGCGGCAACTACGGCGACAACTCGCTGCTGTACTTCGACAGGTACCGCGACGCGAAGCCCGGCGACCCCTGGTACGACAAGGCCCGCACCGGCACGAACGCCAAGGCGGGCGAGGGCTACTTCGACCTGCTGAAAGCCGACGTCAAGGCAGGCAGGCTGCCCCAGATCTCCTGGATCGCCGCCCCCGAGGCCTTCTCCGAGCACTCCAACTGGCCCTCGAACTACGGCGCCTGGTACATCGCGCAGGTCCTCGACGCTCTCACCTCCAACCCGGAGGTCTGGTCCAGGACGGCCCTGTTCATCACCTACGACGAGAACGACGGCTTCTTCGACCACGTGGTGCCGCCGTTGCCTCCGAAGGACGCCTCCCGCGGCCTGTCCACCGTCGACGTCTCCCTCGACCTCTTCCCGGGCGACGGCAAGAACACGGCCGGACCCTACGGCCTCGGCCCCCGGGTCCCGATGCTGGTCGTCTCCCCGTGGAGCAAGGGCGGCTACGTCTGCTCCGAGACCCTCGACCACACCTCGATCCTGCGGTTCATGGAACGCCGCTTCGGTGTGCGCGAGACGAACATCTCGCCCTGGCGTCGCGCCGTCTGCGGCGATCTGACGTCCGCTTTCGACTTCTCCCGCAAGGACGCGCGCCCCGCCCCGCTGCCCGGCACCGACGCGTACGAGCCGCAGGACCGCGAACGCCACCCCGACTACAAGCCGGTCCCGCCCGCCGACCCGCGCATGCCCCGGCAGGAACGCGGTCTGCGCCGCTCCCGGCCGCTGAAGTACGCCCCGCACGTGGACGCCTCGGTCGACGCGGCGACCGGGAAGCTCACCCTCACCTTCGCCTCCGGCGCGAAGGCCGGCGGCGCCTTCCACGTCACCTCGGGCAACCGCACCGACGGCCCCTGGATGTACACCACCGAGGCCGGCAAGACGCTCTCCGACACCTGGAACTCGGCGTACTCCCAGGGCTCCTACGACCTGACCGTGCACGGCCCGAACGGCTTCGTGCGCGTCTTCAAGGGCTCGAACGCGGCACCCGGCTGCGAGGTCACGGCCCGCCACACCGGTGACGACATCCGGCTGACCTTCACCAACAAGGGCTCCGGCACGGCCCGTCTGAAGGTCGCCGACGGCTACGGCGGCCGGCCCGTGACCGTGACCGTCCGCCCGGGCGCGAGGGTGTGCCGGACCGTGGAACTCGCCGCGAGCCGCCGCTGGTACGACCTGACCGTCACCGCCGAGGGCGACAAGACCTTCCTGCGGCGGTTCGCGGGACACGTCGAGAACGGGCGGCCGGGGGTGAGCGACCCCGCCGTCATCACCGTGTAGCCGTGGTGAGCCGCCCCGGGTCGTGCGGCCGGGGCGCCAACGCCGGTTCGGCCGTGGCCGAACCGGGTTCCAGGGCCAGGACGGCGGCCACCGGGTGGTCGTCGTCCACGGCGGCCGCCGGTGCCGCACGGCTGAGCAGCACCACGCCCCAGGCGGCGAGGCCGGACCCGGCGAGCGCGAGCAGCACGCCCGCCGGGCCGCCCTGGAGCCGCTCCCCGAGCAGCGACAGACCGATCACCGCAGCGGCCAGCGGGTTGGCCAGGGTCACCATCGCCAGCGGGCCGCCCAGACCGCCCCGGTACGCCGTCTGCGACAGCAGCAGCCCGCCGGCCGCGAAGGCCGCCACGAGCAGGGCCACCCCGACCACCTGGACGCTCAGCACCGGCCCGGAACGGTCCGTCGCGGCCACCGTCACGGTCTGGGTCAGGGCCGAGGCGACCCCGGAGGCGAGACCGGACGCGGACGCGTGCCGCAGCCCGGGCCGGGTGCCCGGCCGGGACAGCACCCCGATGAGCGCCGCGGTGGCGCCCGCCACGGCCAGCGCCTCCGGAACGCTCAGCACGCCGTCCGGCGCCGGGCCGGACGCCGTGACCAGGATCGCGCCGAGCCCCAGCAGGGTCAGCGCGGTGCCCTTCCACTCGCCCGCGCTGACCCGCCGTCCCGCCATCCGCGCCCCCATGGGCACCGCCGCGACCAGGGTGAGCGCGCCGAGCGGCTGGACCACGGTCAGCGGCCCGTACCGGAGGGCGACGACGTGCAGCAGCGCGGCCGACGCGTTCAGCCCGACCGACCACCACCAGGCGCCGCTGCCGAGCAGCCCCGTCGTGCGCGCGCCGGGAGAGCGGGAGGCCAGCCGCTCCTGGGCGACCGCGGCGGCCGCGTAGGCGACGGCGGAGACCAGGGACAGGGCGACGGCGATCAGCACGGCGTTCACCGGCCGGCTCCCACGAGTGTCCGCTCGTCCCGCTGGACCGGCACGAGGCCGCCGTGGGCGCGGCCGGCCGTGGTGGCCGTGCGGTGCGGCAGGGGAATGAACACGAGCGTGAGGCCGAGCAGGGCCGCCGCCACGATCGCGTCGAGCCAGTAGTGGTTGGCGGTGCCGACGATCACCAGCAGGGTCAGCAGGGGATGCGCCGACCAGAGCCAGCGCCACCGCGAGCGGGTCGCGACGATCAGGCCGATCGCCACCATCAGCGCCCAGCCGAAGTGCAACGACGGCATCGCGGCGAACTGGTTGGACAGGGAGTCCGTCGCGGGATCGCCGTAGACCGACGGCCCGAACACGCGCGCCGTGTCCACCAGACCGGCCGCCGCCAGCATGCGCGGCGGTGCGAGCGGGAACAGCAGGTGCGCCACCAGCGCGGCGGCCGTGACCACCGCCAGCACCCGGCGGGCCCAGACGTAGTGGGCCGGGCGGCGCAGGTAGAGCCAGACCAGGAAGGCGGCGGTGGCCGGGAAGTGGACGCTCGCGTAATAGGTGTTCGCCACGTGCACCAGTCCGTCACCGTGCAGCAGCAGCGACTGCACCGCCCCCTCACCGGGCAGCCGGACCGCTCGCTCGAAGTCCCACACGCGCCCCGCGTTGTGGAACGCCTCGCCGGTGTGGCCCGTGGCCAGCTGCCGGCCGAACTTGTAGACGAGGAAGAGCCCTGCGACGAGCAGGAGCTCCCGGACGAGCGGCGGTCGCGCTATCGCGTCGGACCCCGCCGGCGCAGGCTCGGTGCGGGCATTCATCCCCCGGCCCCTTCGGTGACGGTGGTGCTGTTATCGGTACGAGAGCGTACCGATACGCCAGTGTACCGATACGGCTGCGTACCGGTACACTGGCGTATCGATAGACGAAGGACACATCGCCGGCCGGGAATTTTCCGGCCGCCCGACGAAAGCCAGGAGCACCGCCCATGACGTCGCAGGCCGCGGACCGGCCCGAGCCGGTCGGTGTCACGCGCCGCTCCAAGATCACACCCGAGCGTGAGCAGGAGTTCTACGACGCCGTGCTGGAGCAGCTGCGGGAGTGCGGCTACGACGCCGTCACCATGGAGGGGATCGCCGCCAGCACCCGGTGCAGCAAGTCCACGCTCTACCGGCAGTGGAAGACCAAGCCCCAGTTCGTCGCGGCGGCGTTGCGCTCACACCGGCGCACACGCTGCATCGACACCGGCTCGCTCGCGGACGACCTGCGCGAGGCGGCCCGGGCGGCGGGAGAGCTGTCGGGCCGGGACACCAAACTGCTCCAGGCGCTCGTCCACGCGGCCCCCCAGGACCCGGAGTTGCAGCGCGCGCTGCGCGAGGCGCTGGTCGAGCCGGAGATCGCCGCGCTCAAGGAGATCATCCGGCGCGGGGTCGAGCGGGGTGAAGTGCCGGCCGATCACCCGGCGCTGGAGTACATCCCGGCGCAGATGTTCGGCGTCCTGCGCATCCGCCCCGTCCTGGAGGGCCAGTACGCGGACCCCGACTACCTCGTCCGGTTCGTGGAGGCCGCCGTGCTGCCGGCACTGGGCCTGACCTGAGACCCGGGCGCCGTCCGTCGGATGACCGGACGGTGACCCGACCGCGCCGACCCGTGGGGACGGGGGCGGCGCGCACCCCCCGGCCGGGTGGGGTTCCCCTGTGAGCGGCGGGGGCGCCCCACCCGGCCGACAGGTGCCCGGGAGGCGGGGCGTCAGACGTCCTGGCCGTTGCCGCCGCCCGTCGACACCTTGATGCCCTTGGTGATGTCGTCCAGCACGCTCTCCTTCTGGTCCGCGTCGACACCGAAGCGCACCACGACCATCCGCTTCGCGTTCGCGGGGGAGGGGAACGCGAGGGACTCCACGATGCCGTCGGCGCCCTTGCTCGTGACGGCCTTCCAGCGCACCAGGTATCCCTTCTGCCCGGCCACGGTCACGGCCCTGGAAGCCAGCACGTCGTGGGAGGTGATCCCGCCGTAGGACTTGCCGCCGTAGGACTCCTCGGCGTTCGCCGCGATGTCCGCCTTGGCGATCTCCTCGGCGGTCGTGCCCTTGGTGCGGAGGGCCAGGGCCGGGGCCGAGTAGGCACCGCCCTTGGTGCAGGTCGAGGAGGTGTCGCCCGGGCACTTGTAGGAAGCCTCGGAGGTCACCTGCGCGCCGGCCCTGGCCTGCTGGCCGTACCAGCCCTTCGGGATCGGCAGACTGATCCCGCTGACCGTGTCGGTCACCGAACCGCTCCTGATCTTCGGCGGCTCGGACTGCTCGGGCCGCGGACTCGGCCCGCCGGGCCCGCCCTCGCCGCCGTTGCCTCCGGACCCACCCGAGCCGCCGGATCCGCCCGGTCCGCCGAACGGGCCGCCCTGGCCCCCTGGGGCGCCCGGCCCGCCGGGTCCCTGCGAGGTGGGCGAACCGCCCCCGCCGCCGCTGTCCGTCAACGCGTAGACGCCCACGCCGATGCAGGTGAGGACGACCACGGCCGCGGCGACGGCGGCACCTATGCGCAACCGCCGCCCCTTCCCGCCGGGAGGTGCGGCGGGATGGGCAGGGTAGGCGGCGTATCCGGCAGCCCCCGGATACGCGCCGCTCCCCGGCTGCCCGGCAGCCCCCGCGTACCCGGCGGCCGAGGGACCCCAGACCCCCGGGTGCGGTCCGGCTCCCGTCTGCCCGACGGCGCCCGGGTCCCAGCCGGGCGCGGCCTGCCCGGCGGCACCTGAGCCGAAGGCGCCCGCGGTGTGCCCGGTTCCGGCGTGCCCAGGGGCATCCGGCCGGCCCGCGACACCCTCCGCCTGCCCGGCCCCGGGCCCTCCGGCGGCAGCCGGCGCACCGCCGTCGGCCGTCTGCCCGGGGGTGTCCGGCTGCCCGGCTGCTCCCGGGGCTTCGGCCCCGGTCGGTCCGCCTCCCCGCGGATCGGCGGCAGCAGGTGCACCGGCACCGGCGGTCTGCCCGGCGGCAGCCGGAGCCGCCGTTCCGGCCGGACCGGAATCCGGTGTCCCGGCGGGCGGCGTCTGCGGTGCCGGCTGCCGCGTCGGTATGGAGTCGGCGGACGCCGGGCCCGGCGGGGGACCCCAGGCCGCGGGCGGCTGGACCGGGCGGATGCGGTCCGTCCAGGCCTTGCCGTCCCACCAGCGCTCCGTGGCGGGCCCGTCACTTGTCTGTCCGGGATCGGCGTACCACCCGGGAGGAGTCTCCTGCGTCATGCCCCCACCGTATGAGGCGTCGGTGAAAGAGGCATGAGAGGAGTCGGAACCGGCTGTTCCAGGCAGCCCCGACTCGTCCGGCGTGCGCAAGGGCATCCCGCGCGGCGACTGGGCGAGCATCGCCCCCAGCACCGGCTCGCGCGTCCCGTCGCCCGCCTCCCCACCCGCCGACAGCCCCGATGGGTGTCGTCGCCACCGTCATCGGCGTGATCACCAGGACCGGCACCGGAAGCCGCCCCCGGCCGCCCAGTCGGCCGAAAAGCGCCGCCTCCACGGGCCGGAAGAAGATCGCGAGCCCGAACGACGCGTAGGCGCGCCGCGACGATCGTCGCGAAGGCAGCGCCGGACGCCGGACCGGTACCACCCGGCGAGGCTGCCCACCGGCCCCGCGATCGGCTCTCCGACGACCGCGGCGCGTGTGCCCGTCGTCACCTGAATGAACGTCACCTCCCGTGGCTTTGCCCGCCGTTGACCCGAAGACGGCTGGTGACGGGCCGGGTGCGTCGCCCGGCCGCACCCGGTGTCACCCGTCACGGCAAGAGGTGCCCCGACCACCCTCCACTCCGGCAATCGGACGGCTACGCTCGACGTCTGTACGTCGTTCGGGCGACTTGGGGAGGTAACGGGATGACGGAGGTACGGCCCACGGCCGCCGCCTCGGCTTCCCTGTGGGAGCGCGACGAGGAGGTCGCCGCCGTCACGCGGGCGGTCGACCGCCTGTGCGCGGACCGTTCCTCGTCCGGCGGACTGCTGGTCTTCCGGGGCGAGGCCGGACTCGGCAAGACCGCGCTGCTGGCCGAAACCCGCCGCATCGCCGAGGCCCGCGGGTGCCAGGTGTGGTCCGCGCGCGGCGGCGAGACCCTCAGGTCGGTCCCCTTCAACGTGGTACGGCAGTTGCTCCAGCCGGCGCTGGTGTCGATGCTGCCGGAGGAGGCCCGCGAGTACCTCGGCGACTGGTACGACATCGCCGGACCCGCGCTCGGCATAGCGGAGCCAGGGGACCGGCAGGCCGACCCGCAGGGCGTGTGCGACGGCCTCGTGGCGGCGGTGCGCCGGCTCGCCCGCCGGGACTGGCCGCTGGTCCTGCTGATCGACGACGCCCACTGGGCCGACCAGGAGACGCTGCACTGGCTCGCGGCACTCGCCGACCGCCTGGACGAGATGTCCGTCCTGGTCGTCGTCACCCGCCGCCAGGAGGAGGTCTCCGGTGCGAGCGCCCGCCACCTGGATACCGTCGCCGCCGCCGCGGACGGCCCCGTCACGACGCTGAGCGCCCTCACCCCGGACGCCACGGCCGGACTCACCCGCGCCACCCTGGGCGAGCACGCCGACGCCGCGTTCTGCCGAGAGGTCTGGGCCGTCACCGCCGGCAACCCCTACGAGACCGTCGAACTCCTCGCCAAGGTCCAGGACAGCGAGCTGGAACCCATCGAGGCCCGGGCCGGCGAACTGCGCGAGCTGAACCGCTCGGCCCGCGGCGGCGGCCTCGTCGCCCGCCTGGAGGAACTCGGCATCGACGCCACCAGGTTCGCCTGGGCCGCCGCCATCCTCGGCACCGGCATCTCCGTCGACCTGGTCGCCAAACTCGCCACCCTGCGCCCGGACGACGCCCGCCGCTGCGCCGAACTCCTGCGCACCGCCCGCATCCTCACCGCGCCCGACCCGGCGACAGGCCGCAGCGCCGACGGCGACCTGGAGTTCGTCCACCCGCTGATCGCCACCGCCGTCTACAACTCCATCCCCGACGCCCTGCGCACCGCCATGCACGGCATCGCCGCCCGGATCGTCTCCGACGAGGGGCACGGCGCGGCGGCCGCCGCCCGCCACCTCCTGGAGGTCCACCCGGACGACGACGAGGAACTCGTCGGGCAACTGCGGGAAGCCGCCCGCGAGCACCTCGCCGTCGGCGCCCCCGACGCCGCCCGCCGCTGCCTGGAGCGGGCCCTGGAGGAACCGCCCCGGCCCGAGTCCCACCCGCACGTGCTCTACGAACTCGCCGAGGCGACCTTCCTCACCGCGCCCGCCCGCACCATCGGCCATCTGCGGACCGCGCTCGCCATGCCCGGTCTCGACGGCGACCAGCGGGTGGACGCCGTCTTCCGGCTCTCCCAGGCGCTCCTGCACAACGACCAACTGGAGGAGGCCGTCCGCACGGTGGAGGCGGAGGCCGCCCGGCTCCAGCCGGGCCCCGCGCGCATGCGGCTGCAAGCCGTGCACTTCATGTGGGAGGGCCTGTACGCCGGAGAGGCCACCTCACCCGGCCGATCCCAGCGGCTCGCCGACCTCGCGAGCACCTGCACCGGCCGGGACAACTCCGAACGCGCCCTGCTCATCCTGCGCGGCTTCGACGCCCTGATGCACGGTGAGAACGCCGAGGAGGTCGCCGAGCTGTGCGACCGCGCCCTCGTCAACGGCCGCCTGGCACCCGGACTCGGCTGGACCGACACCGAGTGGGGCATCGAACTGCTGCTGATGCTGGCCAACGCGTACGCCTTCACCGACCGCCTCGACCGCGCCGAGACCCTCTACAACGAAGGGCTGCGCGCCTACGAGACCGCCGGCTGGAGCGGCGGCCACCTCGCCCTGGCCCACGCCTACGTCGGGATCGGCCACCGCAGGCGGGGCCGGCTGCGGGAGGCGGAGGCGTCCCTGCGCGAGTCGCTGCGCCTCGCCGAGCGCGTCGGCCGCGGCCTGCCCCTGTACTGGTCCGCCACATGCAGCCTCGTCGACACCCTGCTCGCCCGCGGCCGGGTCGAGCAGGCCTGGGACGTCGCCGAACGCCACGGCTTCGCCCCGCCCTACCCCTCGACCATCGTCCTGCCCGACCCGCGCTCGGTGCGCGGCCGGCTGCTGCTGGCCGTCGGCCGCACCAAGGACGGCGTCAACGAACTGGAGGCCGCCGAGAAGGCGGCGGCGGCCCGCGGACACCACAACCCGGTGCTCGTCCCCTGGGCGACCGACCTGGCCCGCGCCCTCAGCACCGAGGACCCGGACCGGGCCGCCCGGCTCGCGGTCGACGTCCGCCGCCGGGCCGAGCGCTTCGGCACGGACACCGCCATAGGGGAAGCCCTGCGCTGCGCCGCCGTCCTGGAGACCGGCCAGCGCGCGGTCCGGCTCCTCGCCCAGGCCGTCACCTACCTGGAGGCCTCGCCCTGCCAGTACGAGCACGCGGCGGCCCGCATCGAGTACGGCATCGCCGCCCGCTCGGCGGCCGACCTGCACCGCGGCCTGGACCTGGCGGTCTCGTGCGGGGCCGA
Organism: Streptomyces sp. NPDC050674; assembly: GCF_040654575.1. Taxonomy (NCBI): domain Bacteria; kingdom Bacillati; phylum Actinomycetota; class Actinomycetes; order Kitasatosporales; family Streptomycetaceae; genus Streptomyces; species Streptomyces sp. NPDC050674. The sequence continues at coordinate 583,694 of NZ_JBFAIG010000001.1, read as the reverse complement.
CGGACTGGCACAGCGGGCCCGGGCGGCGATCGCGTCCGGCGTCGGGCCGGCGTAGGCGCGGCGCCAAGCCCTTCAGGGCCGCGTTGTGAAGGGCCGGGTCAGGAGGAGCCGTCCTCGTCCGCCAGCACCCGCTGGGCCGTCGCGAACGCCGAGTTCGCCGCCGGCACCCCGCAGTACACCGCCGTCTGGAGCAGCACCGCGCCGATCTCCTCCGGAGTGAGCCCGTTGCGGCGGGCCGCGCGGACGTGCATGGCCAGTTCGTCGTAGTGGCCGTGCGCGACCAGCGCGGTGAGGGTGATCATGCTGCGTTCACGGCGCGACAGGGTCGGATCGGTCCAGATCTCCCCCCAGGCGTAGCGCGAGATGAAGTCCTGGAAGCGGGCGGTGAAGGGGCTCTGCCGGGCCTGCGCCCGGTCCACGTGCGCGTCGCCCAGCACCTCACGCCGTACGGCCATGCCCCGCAGGGCCCCCTGGCCGAAGTGGGCGCGCAGCGCGGTCAGCACGGCCTCCGGGCACTGCGCGGGCGCCAGGTGGGAGGCGCCCGGCAACTCCACGAGCGTCGCGCCCGGCACGGCGTCGGCGATCTCCCGCAGATGCGGGGGCGGGGTCGCGGGGTCCTCACGGCCGGCGACCAGCAGGGTCGGCACGGTGATGCCGTCCAGCCGGTCCCGCAGATCGAAGGCGGCGAGCGCGTCACAACAGGCGGCGTACGCGGCCGGGTCGGCGTCCCGGTGGTCCCGGACCAGGCGCGGCACGGTGAAGTCCCCGGCGAACCAGCGTGCGTCGGCGCCGTCCGCCAGTTTGTCCAGCCCCTCCCGGCGTACCAGAGCGGCCCGCTCCTGCCACGGCCCGGCACCGCTGAAGTGGGCGGACGAGCAGATCACGGCCAGCGACGACAGGCGCCGCGGGTGGTGCACGGCGAGATGCAGTCCCACGGCCCCGCCCAGCGACACGCCCGCATACGCGAACCGTTCGATGCCGAGCGAGTCGGCGAGCGCCAGCACCAGCCCGGCGAGGTCACCGACCGTCGCGCCCTCCTCGATGAGTCCGGCCGCCGAACCGCCGTGCCCCGGCAGGTCCCAGCGCACCACCCGATGGGTGATCGACAGCTCGGGCGCCACCTCGTCCCACAGAGCGTACGAGGTGCCGAGGGAGGGACCGAGCAGCAGCGGGGGAGCGGAAGCCGGGCCTTCGGCGTGGTGGTTGAGGAGGGTCAACGTCGCTCCAGGGCACGGTCGGTGAGGGGCCCGGCGGACCCCGTGTAGTGGGTGGGGTCGAGATCGAAGTCCGCCAACTCCGGCGCGTCGGCGAGCGGTTGCCCCTGTGTGGCCAGCCGGGTGAGGAGTTCCTTGGCCCGGGACCGGCCCAACACAGGGGTCAGCTCGGCGGACAGCCGTTCCGAGACGATCGACCCGCCCGTGAGATCGAGGTGTTCGCGCATGGCCCCGGGCCTGACCCGCAGCCCCTCCGCCAGGCCGACCGCGTCCCGGGCGGCTCCGCCGACCAGCCGCAGCAGATCCCGCAGCGGCTCCCACTCGGCGTGCCAGGCCCCGGACGGACGTTCGTCCTCCGCGGCCATGGCTCCGTACAGCGTGGCCGCGAGCTGCGGTGCGCGGCGCGCGGCGGAGGCGATCAGCGTGGACCGCACGGGATTGGACTTGTGCGGCATGGCGGACGACCCGCCGCCGGTGCCCTCCACGACTTCGCCGATCTCGGTGCGCGCCAGGGTGAGGACGTCCACGGCGAGCTTGCCGAGGGCGCCCGCCGTGAAGGCGAGACACCCGGCGAGGTCGGCGATGGGCGTCCGCAGGGTGTGCCAGGGCAGCTCGGGCGCGCGGAGGCCGACTTCGCGGGCGTAGACCTCCGGCAGCCCTGCCGGATCACTCGCGCCGTACGCCCCGAAGGCCGCCAGCGTCCCCGCCGCACCGCCGAGTTGGGCCGGCAGCGACTCCCGCACGGTCCGCACCCGGTCCCGCGCGTCCAGCACCAGCGACCGCCACCCGGCCGCCTTCAGCCCGAACGTGGTCGGCACGGCGTGCTGGGTGAGGGTCCGCCCCGGCATCGCGGTGTCGCGGTGCTCGGCGGCCAGCCGGGCAAGGGCCCGTTCGGTACGGCCCAGGTCGTCGAGGACCGGGCCGAGGGTCCGCACGGCGACCAGCATCGTCGCCGTGTCCATGATGTCCTGGCTGGTCGCGCCCCGGTGGACGTAGGGGCCGTAGGGCTCACCCACGGCCTTCGTCAGCTCGGCGACCAGGGGGATGACCGGGTTGCCGCCCGCGCGGGCCCGCTCGGCGAGGGAGCGTACGTCGAAGGCGGCCGCGCCGGCCGCCTCGGTCACCGCCGTCGCCGCCTCGGCGGGGGCCAGCCCCGTGGCGGCCTGGGCGCGGGTCAGCGCGGCCTCCGCGTCGAGCAGTGCCCGCAGATACGCCCGGTCGCCGGTGGTGGCCGCGGCCGTCGAGTCGGCCCATCCGGGGGCGAGCAGGCCGGTGTCGCCCGAGGGAGATGTCACTGGAACTCCAGGAAGACCGTCTCGCCTTCGCCCTGAAGGCGGATGTCGAAACGGTACGTGCCGTCCCCCTCCCCGGCGGCGATCAGCGTGTCGCGGCGCGTGTCCTCGAGCCCGGACAGCAGAGGATCGGCGGTGAGCGCCGCCGTGTCCCCCGGCAGGTAGATCCGGGTGTAGAGGTGGACGAGCAGGCCCCGCGCGAAGACGCACACACTGATGTAAGGGGCGCTCCGGCCGCGAGCCCCGGGCCGCAGCGTGCGGGCGTACCAGTGGCCGTTCGCATCCGTCTGGATGCGGCCCCAGCCGGTGAACTCCACGCCGTTGCGCCCGAGGAAGCCGCCGGAGGCCGCATCGCGCCGCATCGAGCCGTCGGCCGTGGGCAGGTTGCCGTCCGGGTCCGGCCCCCACAGCTCGATCAGGGCGTCGGGCAGCGGCGCGCCCTCGCCGTCGGTGACGTAGCCGTGCACGGTGATCGTGTCGGGGTGGCCCAGGGGTGCGATGTCCTCGCCGCCGCGAAACGGCAGGGCGTGGCCGTAGAACGGGCCCACGGTGTGCGAGGGGGTGGGCAGCACGCTCTCCGGGCGGCTGGGGTCGATCTTCGTCATGGCTGGTCAGCGCCCTTCTTCGATCCAGGTGGCGTGCGGGCCGTCGAGCACGATGTCCCAGTGGTAGCCCATCGAGAACTCCGGCACCGACAGGCTGTGGTCGTACGTCGCGATCAGCCGCTGCCGGGCCGCGTCGTCCGTCACGGACTGGATGATCGGGTCGTGGGGGAACAGCGGGTCGCTCGGGAAGTACATCTGCGTCACGAGCCGCTGCGTGAACGCCGTGCCGAAGAGCGAGAAGTGGATGTGGGCCGGCCGCCAGGCGTTGAGGTGCTGGCGCCACGGGTAGGGGCCGGGCTGGACGGTGGTGAAGTGGTAACGGCCGTCCGCGTCGGTCAGGGTGCGGCCCACCCCGGTGAAGTTGGGGTCCAGCGGGGCGTCGTGCTGTTCGCGCTGGTGGGCGTAGCGGCCCGCCGAGTTGGCCTGCCAGATCTCCACGAGCTGGCCGCGCACCGGGCGTCCGTCGCGGTCCAGCAGCCGTCCGGACACGGTGATGCGCTCACCGATCGGCTCGCCGTGGTGCTGCCGGGTGAGATCGTTGTCGATCTCGGTGACGTCCCGCTCCCCGAAGGCGGGGGAGGACAGCTCCACCAGCTCCGGGTCCTTGCTGACGTCGATGGTGACCGGCGGCTGCTCGGGATGGCGGAGGACCGACGAACGGTACGGCGCGTAGTCGCGCCGCGGCTGGTGCTCGACGGGACCCCCGTCGGCGAGCCGCTTCTCGTACGCGGCGTGCGCGGCCGCGATCTCCTGGTCGATGTCGTGCTGAGTGAGCGTCATGGGACTCCGCTTTTCGTCAACGTTCGAGGACAAGGGCGAGCCCCTGGCCCACCCCGATGCACAGCGCGGCTACCCCGACGCCCCCACCGCGCCGGGCCAGTTGGTGGGCCACGGTGCCGGCCAGCCGGGCCCCGGACGCACCCAGCGGATGGCCCAGGGCGATCGCGCCGCCCTGCGGATTGAGGATCGCGGGATCGAACTCGGGCCACTCGGCCACACATCCCAGCACCTGCGCGGCGAACGCCTCGTTCAGCTCCAGTACGGACAGGTCGCCGAAACCCCTGCCCGCCTTCGCCAACGCCCGGTTGACCGCTTCCACGGGCGCCAGCCCGAAGTAGTGCGGGTCGGTCGCGGACACACCCGTCGCGCGGACCCGGGCGAGCGGCTCGCGGCCCGTGGCCCGCAACCCTTCGTCGTCCACCAGGAGGAGCGCCGCCGCGCCGTCGTTCAGCGGGGAGGCGTTGCCGGCCGTCACGGTGCCGCCCTCGGTGCGGAAGGCCGGTTTCAGCTCGGCCATCGCGGCCAGGGAGGCATCGGGCCGGACACACTCGTCGGCGGC